>JBJXFA010000067.1:0-266971 GCA_046153865.1 Sphingomonadaceae bacterium | reverse complement strand
GCCGCGTCCTCGCCCTGCGCGCGCGCCAGGTGGCCGCCGATGATGCCCTGCAGCTCGGGAAACTCGCCGACCATGCCGGTCACGAGATCGGCCTTGCACAGCCGCGCCGCGCGTTCGGCGAGGTCGGCATCGCCCTTGACGATCCCCTCCTCGCACAGCCACCGCGCGAGCTTCGCCACGCGCTCGACCTTGTCGGCGACGGTGCCGAGCTTTTCGTGGAACACGATCTGCGCGAGCTTTTCCGCCTGCGCCGCGAGCGGCACCCTGAGGTCGTTTTCCCAGAAGAACTTCGCATCCGAAAGCCGCGCCGCAAGCACCTTTTCATTGCCTGCAACGATCGCCGCGCCGTGATCGGGCGCCACGATATTGGCGGTGCACACGAATTGCGGGGCGAGCGCGCCCGCGGCATCGCGCATCACGAAATATTTCTGGTTGGTCCGCGCGGTCAGCGCAATCACTTCGGGCGGAACAGCCAGGAACGCCGGATCGAAGCGCCCAAGCAGCGGCACCGGCCATTCGGTCAGCCCGGCATTCTCGATGACGAGGCCCTCGTCATCGACCAGCGCACAACCAGCGTCCGCCGCGAGCCGCGCCGCGCCCTCGCGGATCAGCGCCACACGCTCGGACAGATGCACGATCACGTGTGCCGCACGTAATGTCTCGACATAGTCGTCGGCGCTACCAATCGTGACCGCGCCGGGATGATGGAAACGATGGCCGACGGTGTCCGCCCCGCTCGCAATCCCGTCGATCGTGCAGGGCACGACGTCATGGCCGAGCAGCGCGACAATCCCCTGCAGCGGGCGGACCCAGCGCAGGCTCTCCATCGTCGTCGAGGCTGCACCCCAGCGCATCGATTTCGGCCAGGGAAATGCGCGCACGATGGCGGGAATGGCCTCGCCGAGCACGTCCGCCGTGGCACGGCCGGGCTTGTCGATCACGGCAAACAGCACGCCATCGCGCTCGGTCAGCTCTTCGCGCGTCAGTCCGGTCTTGCGCAGAAAGCCCTCGAGCGCCTGCGGTGGTGCACCGGCCTTGGGGCCTTTCGTTTCCTCGCTGACCGGCTCAGTCGCGTCCGGAAGCCCGCGCGCGATCAGCGCCAGCCGACGCGGCGTCGCGAAGGTCTCGATGCTCGCGGCCTTCAGCCCGGCTCTGGCGATCTCGGCTTCGAAGAGCCGCGCCAGATCCTCCTTGGCCTTGACCTGCATCCGCGCCGGGATTTCCTCCGAGCGAAGCTCGAGCAAAAAGTCAGTCATCAGAAGGTTCCCCAAAGCGGGTTGTCTTCCATCCTGACCTCGGGCTTCAACCACCCGTTGGTCGTCATCCAGCTCGCGCACGCGCCTTTCGCCAGGTCGCGCACCCGGCCGATATAGGCCTGCCGCTCGGCGACCGAGATCACGCCGCGCGCCTGAAGCGTATTGAAAATATGGCTCGCCTTGATCGCCTGCTCATAGGCCGGGATCGGCAGGTCGCGCTCGAGGCAGGCCTCGCATTCAGCGGCGGCCTTGCGAAACAGGTCGAACAGCACTTCGGTGTTCGCGACCTCGAAATTATAGGCCGACATCTGCCGCTCGTTGGCGAGGAACACGTCGCCATAGGTCACGCCCGCGCCGTTGAAATCGAGATCGTACACGCTGTCGACGCCCTGGATATACATCGCCAGCCGCTCGAGCCCGTAGGTCAGCTCGCCCGAAACCGGCTTGCAATCGAACCCGCCCATCTGCTGGAAATAGGTGTATTGGGTGACTTCCATCCCGTCGCACCAGACTTCCCAGCCGAGGCCCCAGGCGCCGAGCGTCGGGCTTTCCCAGTCGTCCTCGACGAAGCGGATGTCGTGCAGCGCCATGTCCAGCCCGATCGCCTCGAGGCTGCCGAGGTAAAGCGCCTGCATGTCGGCCGGGCTGGGTTTGAGGATCACCTGATACTGGTAATAATGCCCGAGCCGGTTGGGGTTCTCGCCATAGCGCCCGTCGGTCGGGCGGCGCGACGGCTGGACATAGGCGGCCTTCCACGGATCGGGGCCGAGCGAGCGCAGCGTCGTCGCCGGGTGAAACGTGCCCGCGCCCATCTCCATGTCATAGGGCTGGAGGATGACGCAGCCCTGCCGGCTCCAGTAATCATGGAGCGTGAGGATCAGGGTTTGGAAAGGCATGCCCACGGGCGCGGGCTTTGGCTTAGGGGTCGCAGCGGGTCAAGGATTGGGCTAGGCATTGTCGCGATGAAAAATATTGTTGTTGCCGCGCTTGCGGTTTTCGCCCTCATTTCCTGCCGCTCGACCGCAACCGAAGCAAAGCCCGTGCGCCCTGCGCTGTGGAAAGTGGCCGATGCGGACACCACGATCTATTTGTTCGGGACGATCCACCTGCTGCCCGAAACGCTCGACTGGCAATCGCCCAAGATTGCCGCGGCGATGGAGCAGTCAGATGCGCTGGTGCTCGAAACGGTGATTGCGGACGATCCGGCAAAGTCCGGCGCGCTCATGCGTGAGCTTGGTATGTCGCCAGGATTGCCGCCGCTTCTGGAACGCGTGCCCGAAGACAAGCGGGCCGGATTGCGCGCGATGATCGACAAGGTGGGTGTTCCGCTTGCCGTGCTCGACCGGTTCGAAACCTGGGCGGCGGCGCTGACGCTTGCCTCGGCAAGTTTCAAGGATCTGGCCGTCAGCCCCGAATTTGGCGCAGAGCCCGTGCTCACCCGCGCATTCGCCAAGGCGAACAAGCCGGTCTCCGGCCTTGAGACCCCGGCGCAGCAGCTCGGCTTTTTCGATAGCCTGCCGGAAGCCGCGCAACGCCAGTTTCTCGCCAGCCTCGCCGATGACAGTTCCAACATGCAAAAGGAATTCGACGCGATGATCGCCGCGTGGGGCACGGGCGACGTCAAGACGATCGCGCTTACCTTCGACGACGAGCTGAAGCTCTCGCCCGAGTTGACCGAAAATCTGCTGCGCAAGCGCAACCGCAATTGGGCGGCGTGGATCGCTGAACGCATGGATGCGCCCGGAACGGTCTTCGTGGCAGTCGGTGCCGGGCATCTGGCGGGCGACGAGTCGGTCGATGCCTTGCTGAGGGAGCGCGGCTTCAGGGTGTCGCGGGTCCAGTAGGCGGCACACCTTCAGCCATCGCCGACACCGCCGCAAGCGCCGCCAGCCGCGCCTGAAGTTCGGGACGCCACGACGCGTCGGCGGGCGCACGCGCGAGCAATCCCTGCCAGGCTTTTTGCGCGTCCTCGATCCGTCCCGATTGAGCCAGCGCCATCCCCATGAAGAAAGGCGGACCCGGATGCCCGGGCGACAGCCGCGCGGCCTGTTCGAAGGCAAAGACCGCGGCGGGCGAAATCTGCCCGTCACCGTGCGCGACAAGCGCATTGCCGAGGCCCAGCCATACGTCGGCGTTGCGCGGCTCTTTGGCAATTGCCGTGCGCATCGCGATCACCGCCTCGCGCGTCTTGCCAAACCCGATCAGCGTCTCGCTGAAACTGAGGTAGCGCGCCGAATCGCCATAGCCCCCGGTCATTTGCTGCCTGATCGTGATGAGCGCAGGATCGACCGGCGTGCCCGCCTCGCGCGACGAGACCGGGTTGCCCGGCTGGGCGGGGTTGCCCTGCAGCGCATAGCCCACGATCCCGACGAGCAGTGCCGCACCCGCAAGCTCCAGTGCGCTGCGCGGCAGCGCTGCGAAGCGCCAGAGCGCGCCAAATGCGAGCACGGCGAACGCCGCCAGAATAACCCAGCTCACGCGCCGCGACGCCGCTTGAAACGTCCGCGCGCCAGCAGGAAACCGATAGCCAGCAGCACGATCGGCGCAATCCACAACGGCACTGTCGCGGGATCGACGACCGGCTTGTAGCTCACCCAGCCGCCATAGCGCTCGATCAGCCAGATGCGGATCGCCTCGGGCTCCTCGCCCGCCGCAATGCGCTTGCGGATCAGCGAGCGCATGTCGCCCGCCATCTCGGCATCCGAATCGGCGATCGACTGGCCTTGGCACGTCAGACAGCGGACGGTTTCCATGAGCGCCTTGGCCTTCGCTTCCTGCTCGGGATCGGCGAGCTGCGTATTGGCCAGCGGTGCCGCAGGCATCTTCGAATCCGCTGAAAGCGCAGTGGGTGCCAAGAGGAACAGAACGCACAGCAGTTGCCAAAACCCCTTCGTGGCTTCGTGGCTTCGTGTGAGGCTCCTGCTCTGATCGACAGTTCGGCAAAGAACAGGTGTCTCACACGAAGCCACGAAGCCACGAAGTAGAAGTATGAGCTTCACTGCGCTTCGCGCAGCTTGCGGAGGAGTTCGGGGACATCGTCGGCGCGAATGTCACCGATGTGCTGGTGGCGGATGATCCCGCGCGCGTCGATCACGAAGGTTTCGGGAACGCCCGACGAGCCAAGCGCGAACTGGATCGACGAGTCCACGTCCGCGCCGATCGCGCGGTAGGGATTGCCGTGTTTTGCCAGAAACTTATCAACGTCGGTGCGCGTGTCGCGGATCGCCACGCCCTCGATGATCGCGCCCTGCCTCGCCATTGCTGCCAGCACGGGTGCCTCGGCGATGCACGGCACGCACCAGCTGGCGAAGATGTTAAGCAGGCGAGGTTGCCTCGTAAAATCGGCGCGCGACAGCGCGGGGCGGTCGGACGCGGCGGCCGGCAGCGCGAATTGCGGTAGCGGCTTGCCGATCATCCTTGATGCCAGCTTGCCGTCGCTGGGGCGGATCAGGCCAGTCGCGACCACCACGAGGATGGCTGCAAACGCGATCAGCGGCAGCCAGAGCCAGCCGCGCTTCAAGCGATCGCCCATTCGCGCCGTTCGGCCTTGGCACCGTCGCGGCGCAGGCGGCCGATCAGCGAGAGCAGTCCGCCGAGCGCAATCAGTCCGCCGCCGGCCCAGATCAGCGTGACCAGCGGCTTCCACCACAGCCGCAACTGCCAGCGCCCGCTCGCATCGGGCTTGCCGATCACGAGATAGAGCTGCCCGTCGAGCCGGGTCGCGATCGCGGCTTCGTTGGTTTCGATGACGGGCGACGAAAACATTCGCGATTGCGGCTTGAGGCGGAACGGCGTCCCCTCGCCGCGCTGCGCTTCGAGCGTCGCCTCGATCGCCGTCCAGTTCGGACCCGCCAGCGGCTCGATGCCGACAAAGCGGATCGTGTAGGGGCCCACCTGCGCGGTTTCGCCGATCCGCTTGGCGACCAAAGTCTCCTTCACGAAGGCGGTTTCCGCGGCCATACCTGCGAGCGCGACCGCGATCCCGAAATGCGCAATCACCATGCCCCAGGTAAACAGCGGCGTGCGGCGCAGGTTGCGGCCCCACAGCGGCGCAAGGCTCGCCACGCCAACGCCGATCGCCAGCACCAGCCCGAGCAGCGGCAGAATGCCGATCCCCGGCGCGACCATGATGATCGCGAACAGCGCAGCACCCGTCAGCGCCGTCGGCAGCGCAATCCGGCGCAGCACCTTGGGCAGTTCGTCGCGCCGCCAGCGCGTCAGCGGGCCGAGCGCCATGATGATAACCAGCGCGAGCGTCAGCGGCCCGGCCGTGAGATTGAAATAGGGTGGCCCGACCGAGAGCTTGTCCCCCGTCACCGCTTCGGCCGCGAGCGGATACAGCGTGCCAATCAGCACGATGCCCAGGATCGCCGACAGCAGAAGATTGTTGGCCACCAATGCGCCTTCGCGGCTGACCAGATCGAACTGCGAGCCTTCTTTGACCGTGCCGATCCTGAGCGCAAACAGCAGCAGCGCGCCGCCGATGTAGAGGACAAGCAAAGCGAGCAGATACGCGCCGCGCTCGGGATCGACGGCAAAGCTATGCACGCTCGTAAGGATACCTGATCGAACGAGGAACGTGCCAACCATCGACATCGAAAACGCGACCACGGCAAGCATGATCGTCCAGGCGCGAAGGCCGTCGCGCGTCGCTAGTACGGTCACCGAATGGAGCAGCGCGGTTGCCGCCAGCCACGGCATCAGCGAGGCATTTTCGACAGGATCCCAGAACCACCAGCCACCCCAGCCCAGCTCGTAATAGGCCCAATAGCTTCCCGCCGTGATGCCAATCGTCAGGAACACCCATGCCGCCAGCACCCACGGCCGCATTGCCCGCGCGAAATCGCGATCGACATCGCGGGTGATGAGCGCGCCGACCGCAAAGCTGAACGCGACCGACATGCCGACATAGCCGAAATAAAGCGTCGGCGGATGGAAAGCGAGGCCAGGATCCTGCAGCAGCGGGTTGAGCCCCTGCCCTTCGCTGGCGGCCGGAAAAATGCGCGCAAACGGGTTCGACGAAAAGAGCAAGAACCCGTAGAATCCGAAGCTGATCAACGCCTGCGCCGCCAGCGTCGCCGCGAGCAGCCGCGCCTTGATCCGACGCTCGAACAGCGCAACTGCCGCCCCGGCAACCCCGAGCACCGCGACCCAAAGCAGCATCGAGCCCTCGTGATTGCCCCATGTCCCGGCGAATTTGTAAAGCCAGGGCTTGAGCGAATGACTGTTCGCGACGACCAGCGCGACCGACATGTCCGAGCGCATGAAACAGACGATCAGCAGCCAGAACGAGATGCCGACGAACACCCCCTGCAGGACCGCGACCGTCTGCACGCCCTGGCGATACTCCGCACGCGTCTCGGCAATTGCCATCGCCCCCAGACCGAACTGGAGGAGTGCAAGCGCTGCGGCCATCCACAGCGCGGCCAGACCGGCTTCGGCGATCATTGTTTCAGCGATGTCGTCTTGTGCTGCGTCCCATCGGCCTTGGGCGGCATGTAGCGCTCGTCATGCTTGGCGAGCAGATTGGTCGCAACGAACGTGCCGTTCGCAAAATATCCCTCCGCGACGACGCCCGAGCCTTCCTTGAACAGATCGGGCGGGATGCCGCGGAAGACGACTGGAACGCTATGCGCTTCGTCGTGCACGACGAAATTCAGCGTCACGCCGTCGGCCGCATGGGCGATGCTGCCGGTGCGGACCATCCCGCCCAGCCGCACCGCCTTGCCATCGGACGGAGAGGCACGCGCCACGTCTCCCGGCGCGTAGAAATAACTCGCCTGATCGCCGATCGCGGACATGGCCAGCACGCTGGAACCGAGGATCGCAACAAGAGCCGCGATCGCAAGCGTCAGGCGCTGATGCTTCGCTTTCATCGCCGCGTCGCCCGCTCCGCGTGCACCATGGCGAGCCATGCCCAAAGCGTGAGCGCGCCCGTGCCGCCAAGCGTGACGACATAGGCTGCGATGACGAAGCTCCAGTGGTTCATGCGCGTGCCATCCGGGCAAAGCGCGCCTCGAGTTTTGCGGCAGCCAGGATTGTCCGCATCCGCATCAGGACGATGCTCGCAAACAGCAGCGTGAAGCCGAGCGTCGTGAAGCCGAGCGGCCAGAGCAATTCGGGCGCGATCTTCGAGCCGCCCGTGACCGTGATCGACGCCGATTGATGCAGCGTGTTCCACCATTCGACCGAATATTTGATGATCGGCAGGTTGATCGCGCCGACTATCCCGAAGATCGCGGTCGCGCGGCTGACGCTCGTGCGCTCCTCGCTCGCATCGGCCAGCGCCATATAGCCGAAATACAGGAACAGAAGCACGAGCATCGACGTCATCCGCCCGTCCCACTCCCACCAGGTTCCCCATGTCGGTCGTCCCCAGATCGAGCCGGTTGCGAGGCAGATCGCGGCGAATACCGCGCCGGGCAGGGCCACCGCGCGGCCGCCCACCCCCGCAAGCGGATGCCGCCAGACGAGCTGCACCAGACTCGCGATCGCGATCCCCGACCAGCCCGCCATGCCCAACCAGGCGGCTGGCACATGGACGTAGAGGATGCGCACGGTTTCGCCCTGCAGATAATCGGGCGGGGTAATGAACAATCCCGCATAGCATCCGATCGCGATCATCAGCACGCCACCAATGCCGCAGATTGCCGTGATCGGCCGGGCCAGTTTCAGGAATCGCGTCGGATTCGCCAGAGCGTGCATCGTGCCCGTTCATTAGCGCAGCATTCCGCCGCCGCAAAGTGGCTTCGCACATCGGTCACAAACGCGTTATACCGTGCCGGCGGAGGGAGAACGCTATGACCACGACCAATGACATTGCCCATGATTTTGCAGCGCTGTGCAAGGAAGGCAAATTCGATGAAGCAGGCGAAAAATATTGGTCGCCCGATATCGTAAGCGTCGAAGCCGGGGGCGCTGAGGGCATGGACCCGGTCTCACGCGGCATTGATGCCGTGCGCGACAAAGGCGCGTGGTGGTATGAAAACCACGAGATTCACTCGGCTGAAGTGAGCGGCCCGAACATCAACGGCGATCAGTTCGTCCTTCGGTTCAAGATGGACGTTACGAACCGGCCATCGGGCCAGCGGATGCAGATGGACGAGGACGCGCTTTACACGGTCAAGGACGGCAAGATCGTCGAGGAACGCTTTTTCTACACGATGTAAAGCGGTCAGCGGCCGATCAGGGCGCGGGCCATGCGATCGGCGACGCGGGCGGGTGCCTCGCCGGTTGCAGCGCTGTCGTCCCATATGGCCTCGAGTCGTCCGGGAATTTCGGCGACGCGTGCGATGATTGCGGTGTCGTCGCTACCGTCGAGATGGCGCAGCACGTTGACGATGCCGCCTGCGTTGATGACATAATCGGGCGCGTAAAGAATGCCGCGCGCCAGCAGGGCATCGCCATCGTGCGGAGTCGCGAGCTGATTGTTGGCACCACCGGCCACGGCGGCCACACGCAGTCCCGCGATACTGTCAGCCGTCAGGATCGCCCCGAGCGCACAAGGGCTGAAGATGTCGGCCTCAACTGACATGATGGCTTCGACGGCCACGACCTTAGCGCCGAGTTCGCCTGCAAGAGCGTTTGCGCGCCCCGCATCGGTATCGGCGATGGTCAGCCGAGCGCCATCTTGCGCGAGCGCCCGCGCGACCCCGCCGCCGACGCTGCCTACGCCTTGGATCGCGACATGAACACCGTGCATGCTCGCCCGCGCCAACGCTCGACGCGCGGCCGCACAAATCCCGAGATACACGCCGCGCGCAGTCGATGGGCCAGGATCGCCGCCAAGCCCCGGAAGCCCCGCAACATGGCGAGTCGTCGCGGACAGCGCCACCATGTCGGCTTCGCTCATGCCCACGTCCTGCGCTGTGATGTAGCGACCGCCGAGGCTGTCGACGCAACGTGCAAAGGCCGTCAGCATAGCCTCGGACTTTGCACCACCGGGCGGCGCGAGGATCACGGCCTTGCCGCCCCCGGCAGGAAGCCCGGCCATCGCATTCTTGTAGCTCATGCCGCGCGACAGTCGCAGTGCATCGGTCACGGCATCGTCCGCTGCTGCATAGCTCCAAAAGCGCGTGCCGCCAGCCGCTGGTCCCAGCGCGGTCGAATGGATTGCGACGATCGCAGCCAGCCCCGAGCGCGCATCGTGAAACAGGTGGACGCCCTCATGATCGTCGAAATCGGGCAGGTTCCAAAGCCCAGTCATTGCCGCCTCGCGTCATAAAATTTCAACGCGCGGTAATAGTGTTGCGTCGTCACGATGCAAGATGGGGCGATCGACGGGGATTGAACCCGCAACCTCCGGTACCACAAACCGGCGCTCTAACCAATTGAGCTACGACCGCCACGCGCCCCAATCCGAAGTCCATAAGCCCGAAGCCGAACGCAGGCAACGGCTTTAGAGCGTTCCTGAAAGTCGCATAACATGGCCGCCCTGCGCCACCTGAAACCCAGCGGACACAAGCCGTGCTGCTACCGCTGGGTCGCCGGGCTTGACGACGAACTCGCCCGAATAGGCGCCGTCGGCCGCGATGCGCAGAGTGATGCGTTCCATCGCCGATTGGCTGATCAGCGGGAGCACCAGCCGACCGCCTTCGCAGCGCGGCGTTCCGCTCATCCCACGCGCCAA
The DNA here is from genome assembly GCA_046153865.1 of Sphingomonadaceae bacterium. Lineage (GTDB taxonomy): Bacteria > Pseudomonadota > Alphaproteobacteria > Sphingomonadales > Sphingomonadaceae > Sphingomonas_O. The sequence continues at coordinate 257,086 of JBJXFA010000067.1, read as the reverse complement.
CGACAGCCCGGCCACGTCGCCGGAAAAAATTGCCCTGACGCGTCCCTGCGCCTCAGCGCAGCGCCCGCGTTCAAAGCGGATCGTCGCATCCTCAAGTGCTATGGCGGAAAGCGGCAGCGGCGCGAATTGCGCGCCGGTCGCCAGCTGAGCGGTCATCCGGCCGACGCCAAGGCTTCCGCGCGTAACGGTAACCCAGCCGTCACCGAGCGGACCGCCCATTGCGATATTGGCGCGACCGAGCAGTAGCGGGAAGGGATCGGCGGCAGCGCGCAGGTTGCCGAGCGCAACCGCGCCGAGGCGGGCGTCGGTGAACCCGCCCGACCAGATCAGCCCTGTCGCTTCCCGCGCTGCAAAACCGCGCTCGTCGAGGCTGAGCGCTGCGATCGCTACGCGCAGCGGGATCAGCGCGATCAGCGCAACGATGAGGACTGCCGCAAACAGGCCGAGAAGCGCGCGTCGCGTCATCACTGCGGCCCCCGCAATCCCGCCTCTACGCCCAGCGTTCCATCCGGATTGCTGCGCACCGTCAGCCGCTCGATCCGAATGCCCTGTCGGCTCATGTCGGCAATCCAGCCGAACACAGCGGGGCCTCGTGCGGCGGGGATCGCGATCGAAACACTGCCATCGGGTTGCGGATCGACGGCGGTGAGCGTGAAACCAGCGCTTTCAGCCGACTGGCTCACCGCCAGCGGAACTGTCGTTGCAAGCGGTGGCGGGGCATTTCGAGCAGACGCACGCAAGTCGGCGGCGGCGGCGGCGACTTCGCCCGCATCGAGCGTAGCCCGGTCAAGCCGCGCTTGCGCTGCCGCCGTCGCGCCGAACAGCGGGCTGAGAATGGCAAACCAGAGCAAGGCAATCGCGATCAGACCAAACATCACGGCCAGCATCCGTCGCTCGCGCGACGATCGCTCCTCCCATATTGTCCGCAGGTTATCGATCATCGCGCAGACACCGTCGTGTCGCGGACTTGCTTGCCCTGATCCACCATCGTCGTGCCCGGCGCGACCGCAAGACCCAATGCCGCGAGCCGCGCATCGAGCGCCGCAAGATCGGCGGGGGTCGTCGCGCGGATGGTCGCTCGCAGCGTGCCGCCGCCATCAAACACCAGCGCGCCAAGTTCGGCATTGGGCGTCGCCTCGATCGCACCGGCAATCGCGCTTGCGAGCGGCAGCAAGCCGCCCCCCGGTCCCTGTCGCGCCGCCAGCGCCTCGCGTAGCTGGAGCACAGGATCGTTGACGTTCGTCCCGGGGGGCAGCGCGGCGCGTGCCAGAACCTTGTTCTTGTCCTCAAGGCTGCGCGCAGCCCCATCGAGCCGGATCAGCTGGACGATTTGCGTCAGGAGCACGATCCCCAGAAGGACTGCGGCGAGCGCCCCGATCCGCCGCAACCGCGACCGGTCTAGCCCCCAGCTCCGCCGTTTCGCAAACGGTCCCTGCCGCAAATCGACTTCAGGATGGGCAATTGCTGCAACGACAGCTGCCTCTACCTCGGCTGCGTCAAGGCGACGCTCGGTGCCGCCGGTCACCAGCGGGGTCAAGACCGGATCATCGACAAAGGCACTATCGGCTCCGCGCACGACAGTCTCAGGCCCGATGTCGCCCTTCACATAGCCGCTCACCGGGCGCGGCAGGAGTAATGGCGCCGCCAGCATTACGTCCGGGTCGAAGCCATGCCCGGCAGCCGCAGTCAGCCAAGCCGCCATGCGTCCGCTGTCGATGGCAACCAGCGTGCGCCCACCGTCGCCATCAGGCGTGCCAATCGCGACATGCAGGCTATCGATCGACGCAGCCGACTGCTCGGCAATCAGCAGCCGCGCCGCCGCACGTGCCTGCGCTTCGGAAAGATCAGGCAAGTCGCCACGATGAATTGCAACATCGGCTGCCGGAACGATCGCAACCACCCGCGCGTCGCCATGCGCACCGATGGTGCCTTGCCCGCGATCGATGATCGCGCCATCGGCAATGCGCAACCACCGCAGCGGCTCGCCGAGCAACAGGATCAGCGCCTCGCTCATTGGGGTGCGCCATAGCTGCGGCGAACAAGCCGGGCTGGCTTCACGGCCGCATCGAGCAGAACCTGCTCTTCGAATTCTGCTCCGGCCAGTTCGATCCGCACCCGCAGATCGAACCAGCGCGACTTCAGCGACACCTGCGCCTTGGCCTCGGCAGGCGCGCCGCCAAGTGCCGGCTGGTCCCAAAAACGCGTCGCATTCTCATAGCCGGTCTGCGGCCGCGCCTCGATAACTGCCTGCGCGCGCGCGGGATTCAGCCCCGGCACGAGCATCGCCAGCAGGATCGCCTGCTCCGCCGCCAGCGTATTGATATTGATGGGAGAAAGATCGGTCACTGGCAACGCACACAGATAAGGTCGCACGCGACTGTAGGCGGCGGCCCCCACTCCGGCAACCACGCGCAATTCGGACGGATCGGCCATCAGGCTGTTGGCCGTGCGATAGCCGCGATAGGCCGGGTCTTCGGCACCGTTGGGGAGCGGGATCGTGTCGGTATCAATCCAGTCGGCCGTCGCGCTGGCAATGCGGCTCGCCTCGGCGGGCGGCACGTCGACGAGCAACATGAGACGTTCGAACTGGGCGATGCCCTGGTTTCGCGTGCTGTATCCGCCCTGCCCATCGTCGATCACAGTCGAATTGAGGTTGAAGCAATTGCCGCCGTCATCCAGCCGCGCCGTCGCAATGCCGCCATCGATCGGGAAGTTCGTCTCGCGCCGCGCCCAGTTGCCCTGCAACGTGGTGCGCGCGCCGTCGCGCTGGATGAGATCGCCGATCCGGTAAAGCGCAACGGTTTCCGCGGCCATCGCATAGGCGCGCGCCTGATCGATCGCAGCGCCATTGGTCGAGAGCTTGGTCGCAAGTTTCAGCTTTTCGAGGCTGGCAACCGACAGGATCGTCATGACGGCGACCAGCAGCAGCACCGTCAGCAGCGCAGCCCCCTCCTCATGGCGCGGGACTTTCATGCCCCGACCCCGACGAGAAACGCCATCATTAGCGGCGGCTGCCCGGCGCGGCGGACGATCAGTTCGACCGCGCGCGGGAGCGCCGCCGGGTTGGGATCGCTCCAGTCGGACCGCCACACCGCCTTGTCACGGTAGCGCAACCGCACGCCCTCGACGCCATCGGCGAGCACGACCGACAGCCCGGCGTCCGTGCCATCGATCATCGTAAAGCTGCGCCGCTCGAGCCGCCCCTCGACGACGGCGATTTCGACCCGCTGAAGCGAAGCACGCGGCGCATCTTCGGCATTGCTCCAGCCGCTGCGCACGTAGTGCAGCACCGGCGCGGCACCCACGCCATTGGATCCGCGAAATGCGGCGAGCGTTGCCCCGGCGCTGTCGCGCGCGCGTCGCGGGACAGCCTGCGCAAGGTCACTCGCCAGCAGCGATGCCAAGCGAGCATCGTCCGCGACGGCCTCGAGCCGTATCGCCGCCGCTGCCTGCGATCGAACGCTGAACGCGAGCAAAGTCGTCCCCGCCGCTGCCAGCATGCCGAAAATAAACAGCGACACCATCAGTTCGACGATCGTGAAGCCGGCCGGTTGAAAACGTGAAGCAAACCAAGGCCGCCTCCCCGAGCGAAGCGAGGGGCCAATTCGAGCGCAGCGAGAACCCCACAAGCTGTGCACGCCTCGCTCCGCTCGACAAAGTCCCTCGCTTCGCTCGGGAAGGCGGCACGATCGGGAATCGTCTCTGAATAATTTCAATCTGTTCATTGCACCGTCGTCCGCGCAAACGAGAGCGCGCCGCTAGGCCGACCGATCGCGTCAGTCACGGCGATGTCCACCCGGACGATGCGAACGTCATCGGTGCGCTTGACCCGCCGCGTCCAGCGCCAGCTGCGCCCGCCGTTCACGACGGTGCCGTTTGCCGTGCCGATCGTCGGCGCGCGGGAATCGGTCATAATCTCGACCATGAGGTTGCGCGCGACGATCTGGCCGACGGCGCGGTCGGCAAGATGCGCGGTGGATGACAGGGTCGCCCCCTCCAGCCGCAGCAATGCGAGCGCGGCCAGGCTGAAAATCGCCAGCGCGACGACCATTTCTATGAGCGTAAAGCCGTGTTCACGGTCCGACACGAACCGCTCCATTGCCCGCAATGGAAACACTCGCGCGCTCGCCGTCGCGTTCCAGCGCGATCGTGGTCGGTGTCGCGGGCATGCCGGTCGTGTCGAACACGACCACGATCCGGCCATTCTCGGCAACCTGCGCCTGCGTGCCGTCGGACCAGCGCCGCGGCTCGAACGGCCGGTCGGTCAGCGGCTGCCAGACCCCGCGCCGAAAGCGCTCGACGCCATAAGCCCCCGCAGTGATCCACAGCCGCGTATCGCGCGACTGGATCATTGCCGCGTCACGCACTGCCTTGGCGCGCGCCGCCAGACGTTCGGCATCGTTGACGACCCGCCCGCGCGGATCGGGAAATGTGACGACGACGACGGCCGAAGCGACGCCAAGAATGGCGACCACCACCATCAGCTCGACCAGCGTGAAGCCGGCGCTCTGCCCCGGCCAATGCTTGCCGCGCTTACTGCCAGTTGCCGATATCGGCATTTTCGCCTGTCCCCCCGGGTGCGCCATCGGCACCCAGCGTCGAGATGTCGAACGCTCCGTTCTGCCCCGGCGCAGCGTAGAGATACGGGCGCCCCCAGGGGTCTTGCGGCAGCTTCTTGATATAGCCTTCAGCCTGATAGCGGCTCTTATCGACGAGCGACGCGGGCGGCGCGACCAGCGCCTGCAAGCCATCCGCTGTCGACGGAAATGTCAGCATGTCGAGCCGGTAGCGTTCGATCCCTTGTTCGAGGATCGCGATATCCGCCTTGGCCTTGGCCGAGTTCGCCTTGCCGATATTGGGCAGAACGGTGAGCGCAACCACGGTCGTCAGCAACCCGAGGATCACGATGACGACCATCAATTCGACGAGTGTGAAGCCGTTTTCGGCGGAACGCCTCAGGGGCGTAAAACCATTATTGGGGACGGGAACACGACGCGTTTTCATTTAACCACCGGCGAGTTGTTGCAGTTGCAGAATGGGGAGCAGAATCGATAGCACAATCGTGGCCACAATTCCGCCCATGATGACGATAATCGCAGGTTCGAGCAGCGCGAGCGCGGTCGCGGTAAACTGGTCGAACTCGCGGTCGAGATAGTCGGCGGCACGCTCGAGCATGGCATCGAGCTGCCCCGAACTTTCGCCCGAAGCCGCCAGATAAACGAGCAGCGGCGGGAAAATGTTCGCGCGCTTGAGTGCGCCTGACAGGCTTCCGCCACCGCGCACAGCTTCGACAATGTCGTCCGACGCAAGGCGCAGCCGCCGGTTGTGGATCGTGTTCCCGGTCAGCGCGAGGCCTTCGAGCAGTGGCAGGCGGCTGGCGACCATCGTCGAAAGCGTCCGCGCAATTCGCGCCGCATGCAGATCGCGCGTCAGGCGGCCGATCAACGGGAGCCTGAGCCAGGCGGTATCGAAACGCAGCCGCACCGCTTCGTCCTGCAACGCGCGCCACGCGATCAGCGCAATCGCAGCCCCGGCAAGCAGGATAGCCCACCAATAGCTCGCCAGAAAGGCCGACAGCCCCATGACGATCCGGGTCAGCAGCGGCAAGTCCTGCCCCACAGTATCGAATTGCTCGACGACCTTTGGCACGACCCAGATCATCAGCGCCGCCACCACGAACAGCGCGACAAACGCGAGCACCACCGGGTAAGCGATCGCACTCGTGATCTTGCCGCGCATCGCCGCCTGACGCTCGAGCAGCGCGGCAAGGCGCTCCAGGATTTCGGGGAGGGTGCCCGCACTTTCACCCGCCGAGACCATCGCGCGATACAGCGCCGGAAAGCTTCGAGGTTCGCGCCCCATCGCGTCCGACAGCCGCCGCCCCTCGAGCACGCCGCCATGCACCCGGCCGACGACATCGCGCACCGTTGCCCGCTCGCTCTGCTGCCCGATCGTGCGCAGCGCCTCTTCGAGGGGCGTGACCAGCGCGAGGGTGGCGAGCTGGCGCGTGAACATCGTCAGCGCCTTGCCATTCAGCCGCCGCCGCGCGAGGCCGCCGACGCTGAGCAGCGCGGGCGCACGCGGCGCGCCCGGCGTCGCAGGTTCGAGCCGGACGATATAATATTTGCGCTGCGCCAGCTTGGCCCGTGCCCCCTCGAGCGTTTCGGCAGCCAGTTGCCCGCGCCGTTCGCGGCCGCCGGTGTCGAGCACGAGATAATCGAAGTCAGCCATCGTCGCTGTCGCGTCGCGAGATGCGCACGGCCTCTTCAGGCGTGGTCAGGCCATCGCGCACGAGTTGTCGCGCCGCTGCACCCAGACTTGGCGCACTCTGAAACGCATAGCGCGCGATCATCGTCTCATCGGCACCATCATTGATGAAACGCCGGATCGTATCGTCGATGCGCACCGCTTCGAAAACACCGATGCGGCCCTTGAAACCGGTATGCCCACACGTGTCGCAGCCGACAGGTTCGTAAATCATGACGCCCGCATCGAGGCCCAGCAGCGCGCGCACCGAAACCGTGGCTTGCACGGCGCGCCGACAGACCGGGCACAAGCGCCGCACCAGCCGCTGCGCCACGATCGCCCGCAACGTCGAAGCGAGCAGGAACGGCTCGATCTTCATGTCGCGCATTCGCGTGATCGCCCCGATCGCGTCGTTGGTGTGAACGGTCGAGAGCACGAGATGCCCGGTCAGCGAGGCTTGCACGGCAATGTCGGCGGTCTCGCGATCGCGAATTTCGCCGACCATCACGACATCCGGGTCCTGGCGCAGGATCGCGCGCAGCCCGGCCGCAAAGGTCAATCCGACCTTGGCGTTCACCTGCGTCTGCCCGACGCCCTCGACAGCATATTCGACCGGATCCTCGACCGTCAGGATATTGCGCGTGCCGTCGTTCAGCAGCCGTAACCCGGCATAGAGCGTCGTCGTCTTGCCGCTGCCGGTGGGCCCGGTCACGAGGATGATCCCGTTCGGCTCGTTGAACGCCTCGCGCAGCAGAGCATTGGTGTCGCCGGTCATGCCGAGCACGTCAAGATCGATTCCGGCGTTTTCCTTGTCGAGAATGCGCAGCACGACACGTTCACCGGCATTGGCAGGCAGCGTGGACACGCGCACGTCGAGCAGCTTGCCGCCCAAAGTCAGCGCGATCCTCCCGTCCTGCGGCACGCGGCGCTCGGCGATGTCGAGCCGCGCCATCACCTTGATGCGGCTGACGATCACGGGGGCAACGTGCGGCGGCATACGCAGCGTCTCGCGCAATATGCCATCGATCCGCATCCGCACGACGAGCCCCGTCTCATAGGGTTCGACATGGATGTCCGACACGCCCTGACGGACCGCTTCGGCGATGATGCCGTTGATCAGCCGGATCGCGGGCGCATCGTCGGCGGTGTCGAGCAGGTCTTCCGCGCTCGGAATGCCGCCCGCCAGCACGTCGAGATCGTCGGCACCCAGCGCCATCGCGGCGGCGGCACCGTCCATCTTGTAGCTGTCCGAAAGCAGCCGATCGAACGCCGAGGCGTTCGCGAACGTCACGTCGAACGATTGCGCCAGATAGCGCCGGACTTCGAGAAGCACGCGCGGGTCGCTGCCCTCGCGGAGCGCAACCGTGAGCCCCGCCCCTTCGCCGCCCTGGAGCACGACGCCGTGCCGCCGCGCAAATCCGTATGGGATATTGACGAGCGGCGCAGCCATCATCGCGGCGGCGCCTTCGATGGCGGGACATCGACGGGGCGGATCGTCGTGGTCGACGAACGCACTTCGGGAATGATGATGACAGGTTTGCCGGCAGGAACGACGACCGTCGGCACCGGGCCAGCGGTCGGCCCGGGCACGACGACGGTATCGGTCGGCAGAGGCGCGGTCGGCGCAACCGTGCCCATATAGTCGCGCACGAGCTCGTCGAGCGAGGGCTCGGTCTTGGGGTTGGCAATGAGCTGCCGGTCGCGGATATAGCCGTAGCGCTGCGCCGCCAGCCGCTGGGCATCGGCGGCGCTGCGCATGATCGTCGGACGGATGAACACCATCAGATTGGTCTTGGTGCGCGCCTTGGAGCGCGATTTGAACAGTTCGCCGAGCACGGGCACATCCCCGAGCAGCGGGATCTTCTCGATTGTGCGCCGCTCGTTGTCGTCGAGCAAACCCCCGAGCGCGATGATCTGGCCATCGTCGACCGTCACCGTCGTGGAAATTTCGCGCTTGTTCAGGATGAGATCGCTGTCGCTGTTCGAAACGGCGCCCGCGATCGAACTGACCTCCTGGCGGAGGAACAGCTTGATCGCGCCACCCTCCCCGATCTGCGGCTTGACCTCGAGCTGAATGCCGACGTTTTGGCGCGTCACCGTGCGGAACGCGTTGTCGAAGTTGCCGCCGAGCGCCTGGCCCGTCGTGATCGGCACTTCCTGGCCAACGAGGATTTTGGCCTCCTGATTGTCGAGCGTGACGACCGACGGCGTGGACAGGATGTTCGACTTGTTGTCCTGGCTCACGGCATTGAGAATCGTCCCGAAAACGCCGCCACCACCCAGCGTCGTGCCATAGCCGAAGAGGCCGCCAGCTGCGCCAAGCACCTGACTGACCGCCGCCGAGGTCAGCGTATCGCTCGCCCCCGAGCCGCTTGTCGTCACGGTCGTCGTGCCGTTGACTGTCGTCGTCGTGTTGTTGAGCTCGCGCGAGAGCACCGCGCCGCCGAGCGTCAGGATATTGGGCTGCGCGTTCGAATAGTTGGTCGCGGCAAAGGGCACGCTGCCGTCGGTCGATCCGAGCAGGAACTGAACGCCGAGCCGACGCGCCGCGGTGTCCGAAATCTCGACAATGATTGCCTCGACCAGAACCTGCTCGCGCCGCGTATCGAGCTGCCGGATCACTTCGCCCAGCGTGCGCTGGAGATCGGACGGGGCCGATACAATCACGGCATTCGCACCTTCATAGCGCGCAATCACCGCTTTGCCGCCGCCCATCGAAATTGCTCCACCGCTCGCGCCGCCGCCGTCGGGCGCGGGCGGGCGACTCGTGCCAGGCAGCGACGGCCGCTCGGCCGACACGACCTGCGGCACGACGCTGCCGGTCGCCTGTCCGACGAGCTGCTGCAGCACAGGCACCAGTTTCTCGGCATCGGCATGCTGCAGGAAAACAACGCGGATTTCGGAGCCCGTCGCCGCGCGCTTGTCGAGATCGGCGATGATGTCCGCAAACCGCGAAACGGTCGCCGGATCGCCGCGCAGGGCAATGCTGTTCGACGAATCGATCGCCGTCACCGCAACCGGGGTCGCCCCCTGCCCGCCGCCCGCCGCAAGCGCCGACAGCGAAGTCGCGATCTCGCGCGCCCCGGCGTTGCGCAGCGGGATCACGCGCGTGAGCACATTGTCGGTATCGATCCGGCGCACGAGATCGCGCACTCGGCGGATGTTGTCGGCAAAATCGGCGATGACGATGCTGTTGCCCGAGCGGTTCGCCGTCACCGAACCTTCGCGGCTGACCAGCGGCCGGATCGTCTCGACGGCACTCGCCGCATCGACCGAGCGCAGGCGGATCACTTCCGTGACGAACTGGTTGCGTGCCGCCCCCGCGCTGCCGACGCGGCCGGGCTGGCTGGCAGCGGTATCAAGCGGCTGGATGCGGAACGCCCCTCCGGCCGACGGCACCGCGACCAGCCCGTTGGCGCGCAGTGTCGACAGGAAGACCTCGAAATACTCCGACCGCGAGAGCGGCCGCTCGGTCACGACTGAAACCTTGCCCTGCACCCGGTTGTCGATGATGAACGTCCGTCCCGTGACGCGCGACGCATCCTGGATGAAGGCCCGGATATCGGCATCGCGCACGTTGAGCGTCTGCTGTGCGTGGGCCATAGTGACGCAGATCAGTGCACTTGCCAGCAACAGACGCTTCACGGGCGCGCTTTCGTCGTGAGTGACACGGATTTGCCAGCCCGCTCGATCTCAAGTTTTACGGGCGCATCCGGCGCGAGGCTCCCCAACTGACCGATGACGTCAGTGCCGCCACTGATCGGCTGACCATTGACCCGTTTGAGCACGTCGCCGGGTTGCAGCCCCGCCGCGCGAAAGGCTTCGCCATCACCCTGCGGCTGGAGCACGAGACCGGTCACCGACCCCTTCTGGACGTAAGGCGCAAATGCAACCGCCTCGGCGAGCCGCGCAGGCGGACGCGCAGCCGGACCCGGCCCTGCCACCGCAGGCACGACATCGGGCAGCCCGCCAGGTGCCGCCACCGGTGCCGCGCCAGACTGATCGAGATAGACCTGCTCCTCTGCGCCACCGCGATCGAGCGTCACGCCATCGAGGCGAACCGCCTTGAGCGTGACACCGGCGACGATCGCGTCGCCGACGACAAAGCTCTGCTGCACGCCATCGGGCCCGGCAAGAATTGCCGATCCCTGTCCGGTCGCGCTATCGAGCCGGACGCCGAACAGTTGCACCGAAAGGCTCGTCACGACTGCGGGGCCGACAGCGCCGCCGAGGCGGTTGAACGGATCGAAGCGCGCCCATACGCCCGGGTCCGCTGCAACGCTGCTGCGGGCGGCCCGCCAATCACCGACCGGGCCGAGCGGCGTGACAATCACCCACAGGAGGCGCGCCGTGACGATGGCGACCAAGGCGACGAGCGCAATCTCCACCACACTGTACACAGTGCCACCCGGCACCCGTCGCAGCCAGCGCATCGCCCGAGGGTCCAGTGCCAATTTCATCCCGTTCCCTCGCGCGTTAACCCTGTTCGCTAGGCGCGCTTTATGACGGAAAGACGACGGGCGCGAGACCGAAATTTGAAAGGCGTTAACCATAATCCCACTCGCGCCGCACCGACGCTTTAACTATCAATAGCAAAACCCTTACCGGGCGGTTGCCATGATTGAGACTTTGCGGAAAAAGTTTCCGCACGCGCAGCAGATTGCCGATCGCCGGATCGAGATGTTCGTCGTCCGCAACTTCATCGATCCCGCGACCTGCGCGGCGCTGATCGGCCTGATCGACAGCGATATCCGGCCCTCGACGATCACCGACGACAATGGCGATCCCGAATTCCGCACCAGCGAAACCTGCGATCTGTTTCCGCATCAGCCGATCGTCGCAGCGCTCGATGCGCAGATCGCCGACGCACTCGGTATCGACATGGCCTTTGCCGAAACCACGCAAGGGCAGCGCTACCTTGAAGGCCAGCAGTTCAAGCTCCACACCGACTATTTCGAACCCAACAGCATGACGTTCGACGCGCATTGCACGCATTTCGGCCAGCGCACCTGGACCGCGATGGTCTATCTCAACGAACCCAAAGCGGGCGGCGCGACGCGCTTCAAGACCATCGCCAAGACGATCGAGCCCGAAACCGGCAAGCTCGTCCTCTGGAACAACCGCATCGCGTCAGGCGCGCCCAACGGCGCGACGCTGCATCAGGGCATGAAGGTCCGCGCCGGGCGCAAATACGTCATCACCAAATGGTTTCGCGAGCGCAGGGTTCAGAACTTGGCCGACAATCCCAGCGCAACCGACGTACCGACCTCATAGCGATTGATATCGACACGCGTTCCGTTCGAAAAGGTCTGGAATTCCTGATACTTCGTGCCCGTCAGATTGCGCGCCTCGAACTTCAGCTCGAGCTCGGTTCCAGCCACCTTGATCCCCTGCCGCGCCACAAAGTCCAGCCGATAGCCGGGCCGCTCGAACACATCGGGAAGAAAACCAACGCCCGACGCGTTCGACGCGCCACGCGCCGTGACGCGCTGGCTCGCATAGGTGAAGAGCAAAGTCGCCTGCGACGTGCTCTCGGTATCCTCGATGCCGATCTGGACGTTGACGAGGTGATCCGACTGGCCGGTCAGCGGCGCGCCGTCGCGGAACAGCAGATTAGCCGGCCGCAGCACGATCCCGCCTGGCCCCGCATTAATGTCCGGAACCGGTGTATTGTCAGCTTTGATCTCGGACTGGGTGTAGGTGTAATTTCCGATCACGAGCAGACGACGTGTCTCGAAGAACGGGCTGCCAAGGCCATCGAGCGGAAAATACTTCTGCAGCTCGATCTCGGCACCATAAAGCGTCGCCGAAGGAACGTAAGAAAAGCCCGTCGTGATCCGTGAGTCGAGCGTTGGGAAGGCCGAGACCTGCTCAATAGGATTGTCGATCCGCTTGTAGAAACCTGCTGCGGTCAGGCGCTGGTTCCGCGCGAAGAACCATTCGTAGCGCGCCTCGAAATTCAGCAGCCTGGAATCGACCAGCGCCGGATTGCCGAAGAACAGCCGGTCGCTGTCGAAATCCTGATAAAATTGGGGCGCGAGCTCGCGAAACTGCGGGCGCGCGATCGTCTTCGAGCCGTGGAAGCGCAACTGCATATCCGGGGCAAAGCTCCAGGTCACAGTCGCTGCAGGCAGGAAATAATCATTGTCGAGCACAGTGTCGCCGCCGGCAACGTTTGTGGCCACCCGCTCCTTGGCGGTTTCGTAGCGAATGCCCAGCGTTCCGCGCACTCCCGGGATCGGCTCGGCCTCGATCTGCGCATAGCCCGCGTGAATGCTCAGCGACGCGTCGTAGATCGAAGCGCCCTGCCCGCCGGAAACATTGTCGAGCACGATGCACAACCCGCCCGGACAACCGCCGAGCGCACTGTCAATCGCCCCCAGCACCGCCGGCGACAGCAGCAGATCGGCGCGCAGGAAGCGATATTGCAGGGGCAGCGCACCGCTCGAGCCGCCGCCGGTGCCGCCGGTCGGGTCGTAGCGATACGCAAAGGTGAAGCGCGACGAGGTGCGCTGCGAGTCGTTGTAGAAATAGCCGCCCGAAACCTGCGCGTAGAACGGCGTCGGCAGCTTGTATGACAGATCGAGCTGGCCGCTATACTGGTTCTCGTCGAGCTCGCTGAACGAAACCTGCGCCTGTTCGGTCGAGGCATTGAGCGCGTTGACGAACGCACCGAACGTCGGGTCGAACCGCGAGACGAACGTGCGCTCATATGGCGAGTCGCGCCGGGTATTGGCGTAACTCGCGCGCCCATCGACCTCGAAATCGCCGAAATCAAACTCGGCGACGAGCTGGGTATTGAGCAGCTCGCGCTCGAACCAGGCCGTGCTCTGATCGAAGCGCTCAAACCCCGAGGTGTTCGGGTAGATCGTCGCCGACGCGCCGCGCGCCTGCTTGTTGGTGTCGTGAATATAGACGTTGGTCCACCGGATCTGGTGATCGGCGATGTCGAGGCCGAAGCCCAGCAGCGCGTTCGCAACGGCGCGGTTATCGGTGATGACCGAACGGAAATCGCTGCGCAGCGCGCCGTCTTCGGAATTGGTATCCTGCTGGATCGCGTCGCGCGTGCGCCAGTTGTTGCTGAAGCTCGCCGAGCCGATCACGCCGATCCGCCCGTCGCCGAAAACATCGGCGGTATGCCCGAAGCTCAGTTCGCCCGAAAAGTTGACCGGGATGAAGTTCGTGCTCTGGAGGACGACGGTTTCGAGATTGTTGAGCTGCGCCGTCTGCGCCGCGCCGATGCGCGTGCCGCCGATCCCCGTCGCGGTGATGAAGTCGGGAACGCGCCGGGTGCCGCTGTCATAGCCCGTCCAGTCGCGCTTGCCGCCACGATAGGTGTAGCCGAAATTATCGGTCGTTGCGCTGTCGGCCGAAACACCCCCGCCGATCGTCAGGAAACTCTCGCGCGGGATCGAGCGCGTCGTGAGGTTTATCACGCCGCCGCCGAACTCGGCCGGATAGTTGACCGAATAGGTCTTCTGCACGACCGCCGAGCTGACGACCGAAGTCGGAAAAATGTCGAGCGGCACGGTGCGGCGCAGCGGCTCGGGCGATGGCAGCGGCGAGCCGTTGAGCAACGCCGAGGAATAGCGATCGCCAAGGCCGCGAACGAACACGAACCCGTTGCCGACGACCGACAGGCCCGTCACGCGCGACAGTGCCCCGGCAATATCGCCCTCGCCGGTCCGTGCGATGTCTTCAGCGCTCAAAACGGTGATAATTTGCGGCGTTGCGCGCACTGAGTTGGGCGTGAACCGCCGACCCGTCACGACGATTTCGTCTCCCGCACCCGCGCTTGCGCCCGGTGCCGAAATCTCGACCTCTTCCTCCACCTCGGGCACCACTTCGTCGGGCGCGGTCGTCGTCGGCGGCGTCGATGGTGGAGCCGCAGGTGCGTCCGGCGTTTGCGCCAGCACGCCGGGCGCAACCAGCATCGACGAAAGCAGAAGCAGAGTATTCAGGCGCAGTCGATTGCTCATGGCGCGATCCAGTTCAATGGGTTCGTCACTGGGCAGCGCCGAAAGGGATCGAAATCCTGCATCCGGCGCTGCCTAATCACCCGCTCTTTATCAGCGATTGCTGCACGCAAAGTAAATCGAGCTGAAGATCGGCGGGCCGACATCCTGAAGCGTCGAGTTTGCGGCGCGGATCGTCGATCGATCGGTTGCCGAAACCTGCTGCGCGACGACATTCAGGCACGGCCCCGTGCTCTGCAGGATGCCGTTCACCAGCCGGGTGTCCGCCCCACCACGGATGCGCAACGCAGCCGGCGCGTTGGCGGTCTGGATGAAGGTGAAGTTGGCGATCTGTGCATAAGTGCGCGGCAGCAAATCCTCACTACCGTTCGAGTCGACTTCGAGGGCAAACGAGTCGCTGGTCGCACCGCCGGGTTTTTGTGCAACGACGAGGAATTGAATGAACCCACGATAGCCATTGTCGTAATCGAAGCCGTCGTCATCGGCACCGGTCACGACAATATAGCGCATGTTCTGTGCGCCGCCGAACACCTCGATGCCGTCGTCTGCCGAGTTGTGCGACTGGATATGGCTGAACAGCGAACCCGTGCCGACACCCGCAAGTGTCAGGCCCTGCAATTCATTGCCGCCGCCCGCCGAAATATCGACGCCGGTGAAGCGGATCTGCACATATTGCATGCGACCGCTGTTGCTCGCCACGTTCGGGCCACCATAGAGCCGCGGCGTCACCAGACCCTCCGCGGTGTTTTCGCAGGTCGTGCTCGATCCGGCAGCGTCGTTCGGGCCGGTGCCGGTGCGGCAGACGCCGGTCGGTGCCTGACCGAGAACGAGAATACCGCCCCACTGACCCTGGGTCGAATCCGAGGTGCCGGTCGGCGAAAGATTCTGCCGCGAGGTGAAGATGATCGGCTGGCTTGGCGTGCCGACTGCATCGATCCGCGCGCCGCGATTGACGAGCAGCACGTCGTTTGCCGGATCGACCGGATCGGCGACGACCGTGACACCAGCTGCGATCGTCAGCGTCGGTCCGTTGGGCGTGCCGGTCGTGCCGACATCGGTTCCGACCTCGACGTTGCCGCTCAACAGATAAGCGACGCCGGTGATCTGCGGCAGCGTCAGATCGGCGGTGATGGCGTTCGGAAGTCGACAGAGGCGAACGTTGGTATTGGTCCCGGCATCGGTCGTCCCCGTCGGGCAGGCAGTCGCGGCGGGGGTTGCACCCGATGCTACGACAAGTGGTGGCGCATTGCACGAGGCACTCGCGGAACCGAAATTGGCCGAAGGCGAATTGCATGTCCACTGCTGGAATGCCGTGTCGCTCGGGCTGCTGAACGCTCCGAGGAACGAGCCCGCCTGAAAGAAACTGCCGAGCGTCGTCGGGTTGGCCGCAGCCGGAACCGGGGTCAGCGCCGAGAAGACCGGCAACGCGACGACCGGACCGCTGGCCTGCGCAAAGACCCGTGTCCCGCTCGCATTCGTGTCGCTGCTGGGTGCCGTGGTGAGCAAGGCCAACTGCTCCTCGACCGTAATCGTGATCGTGGCAGGTTGGCTAGCGGTCGAAGCAAACTGTGCTGCCGTGATTGCCGCAGGCGGCGTTGGCGTTGGCGTCGGCGCGGGGGCCGCGGGCGGATTGATGATGACATTGCCAGTACCAGGCGACGCGATGTTCGAGGCCCCGTCGCAACCGGCGAGGACGGCGCATGACGCGCCCAACAGGAGGATTTTGTTGAGGCGATTGAACACGGCCATGAATATCTCCGCTCCCGGCGCACCGGCATGATAAAGGACAAAGGGGGCGGATATGGCCGACTCGTTGACCCTGTCTCCACCCCTCGATTTCGCTAGGCCAGTTTTGTTACAGATTTAATTCTGCATTATGGATTATTCATTTCTACAGCGTAACATTGTCAACAATGGTCAGCGCAGTATGGCAATCGCCGCGAGTGCAAGGCCCAGCGATGCGAGTGTGGCGGCCACCACGGGCAGCGAAGAACGCCATCCCTGCTCGAGCAAAAGCTGCATCGGCGATCGGATGCCCGTTGCGGTAACGGCCAGTAGCAGCAGCGCCGATGCGGCGGTCGGCGCTAAGTCGAGCAGTTTTTCAGGCAAGGCGACACTCGAATTCAGCGCGGTCATCGCCAGAAAACCCCAGACGAACCAGGGAACGCCAATGCGCCCGACTCCGCTGCCGCCCCGGCGGTAGGCCCACGCGACGGCCGCAAGCGTGGGTGCCAGCAGTGCCACGCGCGTGAGCTTGACGATCGAGGCATTCTGGCCCGCAAGCTCCGAATGTGAATAGCCCGCGCCAAGCGCCTGCGCGACGTCATGAATCGCCGCGCCCATCAAGAAGCCCGCCTCGGTATCGCTCAACCCGAAAATTGCCGCCAAAACGGGGTAGATTGACATTGCGAGCGCGCTGGCCGCTGAAATTGACACCAGCACCAGCGTCAACTGCGCCTGCGTGGCGCGCTTCTCGCCGAGCACGCTGGCCAGCGCGAGTGCGGCGGAGGCACCGCAGATGGCGACGGCACCGCCCGCCAGCGTTCCGAACGCCGATCCCATGCCGGTTATCCGCGCGATCCAGGTTCCCGTCAGCGTCACGAGAACCAGCATGATCGCGATCGCTGCGAACACTTCCCAGCCGAGCCCCACAATTTGCGCGAACGTCACTTGCAGTCCGACGAGCACGATCCCCCAGCGCAGCAGCGTCGTTGAGGCAAAGCTCAGTCCGGCATGCAGCCGCCGGTCCGAATTGGCGAAGTTGAACGCCAGCCCGATCAGCAGCCCCATCAGCATCAGCGGTGCGCCGTAATGCTCGGAGAGATAAGCAGCCGCCAACGCTGCCACGACCGTGATGACGAGGCCCGGCCAATAGTCGCGCCAGTTTCGCGTTGCGTTCGGCGCGACCTCGAGCAGATCACCGTACAGATCGGCGGCGGCAGGCAGATTGCGCCCCAGGTCGTTCATGTCACGCGCCAGCGAGCGCGGCGCCACCGGTCCGCCGGATCGTCGGCATCAGCAGATGCAGCCAGGCCAGCGCGAGCAGATACGATAGCGAGGCAAAGACGAACAACGGCGTGTAGCCGATCCCCGCGCCCAACACTTGGCCCGTGATCCAGACGATCACCATGCCGCCGATGTTACCGCAAAACGCCCCGAACGCCGTCACGCGACCGACCTTGGCGCGCGGCACGACATCGGTGATGATCGAGAACAGGCTGAGCGAAAAGCCCTGATGGCCCGCAAGCACCACGCCCATCATGACCGCCACCGGCCAGAAGCTGTCGAGCTGAAGCACGAACGGCACCGGGACTACGGCCAGCGCCGAGACCAGCATCACGGTCTTGCGGACGCGATCGACCGCCCAGCCCCGCTCGAGCAGCCGCGTCGATACCCAGCCCGCGACAAACGCACCGAGCCCCGATCCTGCAAAGGCAAGCGCCAGCGGCACCGCCAGTTCACTCGTCGTCAGGCCGTATTCTTTCCGGTAGAAATCGGGCAGCCAGAAATTGAGCAGCCACCAGGTCGCATCCGACAGCGCCTTGGCAATCACGATCGCCCAGGTCCGCCGTTCGCTCAGAATCGGGCCGTAAGGCGCGCCATCGTCGGAGAAATCGCGGCTGGCGTCTTCGGCGCTGTCGTCAAAGCGGATGCCCCGTGCCAGCCACAGCCACAGCGCCAGCACGATAAAGCCGCCGATCCCGCCGAAAATGAGCGCGCCGCGCCAGCCGAAGTTCTCGGCAAGCACGGGGATGAAGAACGGCAGTGCGATGGTGCCCGTGCTGGCGATTGCCGTGCCCAGCCCGAATGCAAAAGAACGCTGATCGGGCGAAAACAGCGTCGCGACCGTCTTGATGGTCAGCGGTGTCTGCACCGCTTCGGTCGCGCCCAGCCCGACGCGCGCGAACACGACATGCGCGGTCGTCACGGCCCAGCCATGCGCCATCGCCGCAAAGCTCCACGCCGACACGCCCGCCACCATCCCGCGCCGCACGCCCAGCCGGTCGACCAGCCAGCCGGTAAAGAGAAACGACAGCGCAGCGGCGAACTGCGTGACGGCCGCGAGATTGCCGAAATCGGCATCGCTCCAGCCCATCTCGGCCGACATGTCGGGCTTCAATATCGCGATGATCGGCCGATCCATCGCGTTGAAGATACCCGCGACACACAGCAGCCCGAACAACGTCCAGACGCGGACCGGGGTCAGGATCGTCGCCTGCCCCGGTCTCGCGGACGGCTGCATCAGTTGCCGAACTTCACGGCGGCCGTCACGCCAAAGTAGCGATCGGCCTCGCGCGGGATGATGTAGCGGAAGCTGCCGCCGGGCCCGCCGCTCGTGATCGCGGAAGCAAAGCTTTTGTCGAATACATTCTTGACCTGGAACGTCAGACGGAAACGGTCGTCGCTCGACAGAACCCCGGCGGAGAGGTCAACCAAGCTATAAGCGCCTATGGTCGTCGCCGCGCGAACCGCAGCATTCACGTCGAACTGCGAAATCTGGCTCGATTGGAACGAACCTTGCGCGCCAAAGGCAAAATCGAAGCCCGAATTCGTCCGCAGGCGATAATCGATTGCGAGCGAGCCCTTCCATTCTGGCGCGTAAGCGAGGCGCGTGCCGTTTGGCACCGACACCTGACCCGGGACGACCCGGAAGGCATCGACGCGCGCGTCAGTGTATGCAAGTCCGCCTGACAGCGAAAGATCGGCGAATGGCCGGAACACGAAATCGAGTTCACCGCCCCGCGTTGAGATTTCACCGGCGTTGGTGAAGCGCGTCACCACGACGCCCGCGATGATATCCGGGTTATTCGCCTGGAAATTGTTATACTTGGCATAATATGCTGCCAAATTGAGAACGAGACGTCCGCCGAAAAGCGTATTCTTCAGGCCAATTTCATAAGCATCCGACGTTTCAGGAGCAATCGGCGCAGCGCCGTTCGATGCCAGGTTGAAGAACACGTTAAACGCAGGACCTTTATAGCCGCGCGAATAGGTTGCGTAAATGGTATGGTTGCGGCTGATGTCAAACTGTGCGCCACCCTTGCCTGACCAATTGGTGTTGGTCGTCTTGTTCGTGAAGGGAATGCCGTTTGAAGGGCCAGCCAAGAACGTGACCACGCCTGTCGTCGGGTTGGTTGTCGTTGCGCCGCCATTATAAACGCCTGCATCGAAATTACCTGAGATTCCTGGCCCGGCGAGACCTGTCCGACGGACGAGATCGACATCGAGCTGGTCGGATGTGTAGCGTAGCCCGCCGATCAGGCGGATATTGTCGTCCAGATTGAGCGTTGCCTGCCCGAAAAAGGCTAAATTCTTGAAAATTGAACCGAAGTCTGCCGTTCCATTTGGAAAGGTCGATGGCGGCGCGCCCGCCGTTCCGCATGGAACCAGCGTGGAGTAAATGATCGGCGTTACAGGCAAAGTCGTTGGGACCGGCGGATTGCACACGATGTCGTTGCGCGTAAACATACGCCGGGTATCTGCGGCGCTATAGAAGCCGCCCACAACGTAATCGATGAAATTACGTCCGTTGGAAGTTAGCCGAAGTTCCTGCGTGAATGTCTTACCGGTCTGCGGCCCGACATCATGGAGTTGGACAATGCCCGCATACGCCTGATCGATAAAGTCGCCGTCGCGTATTTCACTCTCGTCGAACCGGCGGAGCGCCGTGATCGAGGTCACCGTGACACCGCCTGCATCGAGGTCGAGTTGCAACGATCCGCCGTAGCTTTCCTGGCGGCTTTCAGTCACTCGATTCTGGCGAATCCGCCTAGAGCCTGCCCTCTCAAACTGGGTGCCGACCAAGGCAGTTTGAACGGTTGCCGCCGGAATAGTCGCATAAACCGTATTTGGAACACCACCGATTGTAGCACTCAAGTTAATCGTGCCTGGCGCAGTTCCAATGACTTCGGCGCAGCATTCGTCATTAGCGCGGCGCCAGTCCGCAATGACCGTTGCGCGCAAATTGGGGACGACCTCGGCAACCAGCTTCGCGCGGACACCATAGCGCTCGTAGCCGTTCACGTAGCGATTCACATTCGATGCAACGTTGAATATGTTGCCGTCATACTTTCCGTAAAATCCCGTGACACGCAAACCGGCGTCATCACCGAACGGGATGCTGACTGTAGCGCGGCCGCGCCACTCGTTGCCCTCAAACCAGCTTGCTTCAAGCGCTGCAGACAGTGTGTTGCCGGGATCTTTAGTCACGATATTTACCACGCCCGCGCTGGCATTCTTGCCAAACAGAGTTCCCTGCGGTCCGCGAAGGACTTCGATGCGCTCAATGTCCACAAGGTCGCTGAAGGCTTCGCCGGCACGGCTGTAAACCACCCCATCGACCACGGTCGAAACGCTCGGCTCGCCGGCGATCGAGAACGTTGATGTGCCAACACCGCGCAAAAAAAGCGACTGATTGATAGCCGCGCCAGATTTACGAAAGTTCAGCGTGGGCACGAGATACTGAGCATTTTCGATGGTCACAGCCCCGCGCGCCGCAATCGCATCCCCTGAGATTACTGAAACCGCCACGGGAACGTCCTGCAACCGCTCAGTCCGCTTCTGCGCGGTCACGACGATTTCTGCAGGCGCATCAACCGCCGCAGCGGACGCGTCGGTTTGCGCCAGCGCAGGCGTTGCAATCAGTGCTGAGGCGGCAACGCCCGCCAGCATCCAGGTCTTCGTCATCTCGTTCGTCCTTCCTGCGTTCATGCGCGGCCTGTGCGCCGTCGCGGTGATCAAAATCCCAATTCGCTCATTTCCACGACGCGCTTTTCGCGCGCGCTGATTTCGGCGGCGGTTCCGATTGCCACTGCCATCAACCCGTCGTGCGCCGTGACATCTATTTCGCCAGCCCCGGTCAGTGCATTATAGAATTTCTGGTGCTCGTAATAGGTCGCGCCATGGTGGTGCCCTGCCGCAAGCGCAACCGGATCGACCGCGACATGCGTCCGCTCGATGGCTTTCGGCTGCCCGGCGCCCGTGCGCGGACTGTAAACCAGATCGCCGCCCGGAATGAAACAATCCAGCCGCGCGGCATCGCCCACCGCCGTGATTTCTTCCTGATTTTCCGCGCCCTCGGCAAACATCGAAAGATCGAGCATGGCGCGCACGCCATTGGCGAAATCGACCGTCGTGTAGCTGTTGTCGATGATGTCGGGCCGCTTCCCGTCGTAGGTTTCGTCGAGATGGTTTACGTCCATCGCTCCCGAGCAATAGACTTGCACCGCTTCACTCGCCACGATCAGCCGCATCAGATCGAAAAAGTGGCAGCATTTCTCGACCATCGTCCCGCCCGTGTTGGCCGAAAACCGGTTCCAGTCGCCCACCTTAGGGAGAAACGGAAAGCGATGCTCGCGGATCGACAGCATCCGGAGCTGCCCGATCCGTCCGCCATGCACCTGGTCGATGAACGCCGCAGCGGGCGGCATGTAGCGATATTCCATCGCCGTCCAGAAAATGCCGGGCGATTGTGCCGCCCGCTCGACAATCCAGCGCGCATCTTCAATGGTCGTCGCGAGCGGCTTTTCGCAAAGGATGTTGAGCCCCGCATCGAACAGCGGCTCGAGCACGGCGCGGTGAGTAAAGTTGGGCGTCGCCACGATCACCGCATCAAGTTCGGCCTTCGCCAGTGCCGCTGAATCGGAATAGATCGTCGGCGTCGCGTCGCTCCCGAGCGCTGCCTTTGCCCAGCCGAGCGAGCTATCGACCGGATCGGCCAGCGCGACAATCTCGGCATCGACAGCGGCCGCCACGTTCCTGATGTGCTCGACGCCCATCATGCCGGTGCCGACAAGTCCGTAGCGCAGCGTCAAAACTTCCTCCCGCACAGCTTATGACAGCGGTGTCGGAACATGTTTGGCACGTTTGCCCTTGGCCTCGCAAGAGGCCTCGCTGCATTGCTGTGTCGGTGTGGCCGGGCTACAACAAATGCCAAAGGGCGGACATGGCATCACGCAACACCATCAGCGACGTCGCACGCTCCGCCGGCGTCTCGATCAAAACGGTCAGCCGCGTTCTCAACAAGGAACGATATGTTCGTGAGAACACGCGCGAAAAGGTCGAGGCGGCCATGGCCGCGCTCGCGTTTTCGCCCAGCCAGGCAGCACGCACGCTGGCGGGGCGGCGCTCCTTCCAGATCGCCCTGATCTACGACAATCATTCGCCCTATTATATTCATGCGATCCAAGAGGGCGCATGGGCCCGGTGCCGCAAGGAAGGCATGCGCATGCTCGCGCAACCCGCCGATGTCGCTTCGCCGACGCTGGTGGCCGAAGTGGCGGGG
Source organism: Sphingomonadaceae bacterium (assembly GCA_046153865.1). Taxonomy (GTDB): domain Bacteria; phylum Pseudomonadota; class Alphaproteobacteria; order Sphingomonadales; family Sphingomonadaceae; genus Sphingomonas_O. The sequence goes on along the minus strand of JBJXFA010000067.1, from coordinate 234,580 downwards.
CTGATCGACGAAACGCATGTCGACGGCATTATCCTGTCGTCCCCCGTCACTGACTCGGCGGCGGTGCTCACCGAACTCGAGCGGCGCGGCATCCCCTTCGTCCGCATTTCGCCCGGCACGAACCACGCGTTGACCTCGTCGGTGTTCATGGACGACGTTCAGGCCGCCGACGACATGACGACGCATCTCATCAATCTCGGCCACCGTGCGATCGGCTTTGTGGTCGGCCATCCCAATCATATGGCGAGCGAGCAGCGCCTGTTCGGCTATCGTCGCGCGCTAGATCGCGCAGGGATCGCATATGAACCAGGCCTCGTTCACCCGGGCGCGTTCGACTTTGCAAGCGGCGTCGCGGCCGCAAACACCCTGCTCGCCGGCAAATATCGGCCGACGGCGATCTTTGCGAGCAACGATGATATGGCGGCGGGTGTGCTCACGGTCGCGCACGCACGGGGTCTGCGCCTGCCCGACGACCTCTCGGTCGCCGGCTTCGACGATACGCCGCTTGCCCAGCTCGTCTGGCCTCCGCTGACGACGATCCGCCAACCGACGCGCGATCTCGCCTATGCAGCTGCAGGCCTCCTTTTTGAAAAGCATGGGAGTGTCGAGCACCGGCGTCTCCAGCATACGCTAGTCGAGCGCGCGAGTGTGGGACGAGTGCGATGACACCGCGTCTCTCAGCGGCTTGACCCCTCGCGCTTCACCGCGCAAATAAGATAGCGTTGTCATACGCCGGAGCCCAAGTCGCGATGAGCAGTATTCTTCCCGCCCCGCCAACGCGCCTGCTGGGCAAGAGCGGCATTATCGTGTCGTCGATGGCGTGGGGCATGTGGCGCTTTGCCGGGCGGCCGGTCGCCGAGGCGCGCGCGCTGGTCGAAGCCGCGCTCGACAGTGGAATCACACTGTTCGACACGGCAGACATCTATGGCTTCGACGGTTCGGGAGGCTTCGGCGATGCCGAACTCCTGCTCGGCCAGGTCCTTGCTGAAAACAAGCGCCTGCGCGATCGCATGGTCCTTGCCAGCAAGGGCGGCATCGCGCCGCCGCTGCCCTATGACAGTTCGCCCGCCTACCTCGAGAGCGCGATCGATGCGTCGCTGCGGCGGCTTGGCGTCGCGCGGCTCGATCTTTACCAGATTCACCGGCCCGATATCCTCACCCATCCGCATGAAATCGTGCGCGCGATGGAAAAGGCTTATGCGCTCGGCAAGGTCGGTGCCTTCGGCATTTCCAACTATACGCCTGCGCAAACGGCGGCGCTGCTCGCGTTCGTCCACGGCCACGGCCTTCCGGTATCGACGACCCAGCCCGAATTTTCCCCGCTGCACATCGCGCCGCTGACCGACGGCACGCTCGACATGGCGCTTCAGCAAAATCTGGCTCCGCTGGCCTGGTCGCCACTCGGCGGTGGCCGGATCGCAGCGCCGGTCAGCGAGCGCGATCATGCCGTCGCAGCGGCGCTCGATGTCGTGGCCGCGGCACACGGCGTTTCGCGTACGGCAACCGCGTATAGCTGGATCATGGCGCACCCGGCACGCCCGATCCCCATCGTCGGCTCGCAGCATCCCGATCGCATCCGCGAGGCCGCTGACGCTTATAAGGTGCACTGGACCCGGACGCGCTGGTACGACGTTCTGGTCGCCGCACGCGGTGAGAAACTGCCATGAGCTGCGAAGTCAGCTGGTTTTCGGCGCTGTGCGATGATGACTATGAGTTTCTCGGCCAGCCCGATCCGATGCTCGCCTCGAGCTGGGAGCATTGCCGCAATATCGTGCTGACTGCCGAAAAAGGCGGGTTCGACAATGTCCTGCTGCCGTCGGGCTACATGCTCGGGCTCGACACGACCGCCTTTGCTGCCGCCATCGCCACCGTGACGCAGCGGATCCGGCTGCTCATGGCGGTGCGGGTCGGCGAGAGCTGGCCGCCGCAGCTTGCCCGCCAGATCGCGACGCTCGACCGGATTGCGAACGGGCGGATGACGATCAACATCATCTCGTCAGACCTGCCCGGCGAAACCCTCGCCAGCGCGCCGCGCTATCGCCGCACGGTCGAGGCTATGACGATCCTCAAGGCGCTGCTGAACGGCGAACATCTGAAACATGAGGGCGAGTTCTGGACGCTCGACATCGCGCCGCCGCGCATGACGACGGTTTCGGGCAAATGCCCGCCGCTCTATTTCGGCGGGCTGAGCGAGGATGCGCGCGATGCCGCCGCGCGCGGCTGCGACGTGTATCTGATGTGGCCCGATACCATGCCCGCGGTCCGCGCCATCATCGCCGACATGACCGCCCGGGCGGCACGCTACGGCCGCACGCTCAAGTTCGGCTACCGCGCCCATGTCATCGTTCGCGAAACCGAAGGCGAAGCGCGCGCCTATGCGTCACGCTTGCTATCGCGGCTCGATGCCGAGACCGGCGACGCTATCCGTGCCAAGTCGCTCGACTCGACCAGCATCGGCGTCCAGCGCCAGGCCGAACTCCGCGCTGCCGCCGGTGACGAGGGCTTTGTTGAAGACAATTTGTGGACCGGCATCGGTCGCGCACGCTCGGGCTGCGGAGCTGCAATCGTCGGCGATCCTGATCAGGTGCTCGCCAAGCTGCGCGCCTACCAAGCTGAAGGCATCGAAGCGTTCATCCTCTCGGGCTATCCGCACGCCGCCGAAGCCGATCTTTTCGCCCGGCACGTTCTCCCGCATCTCGATCACGGGCCATTAATGCTGTAGAGCGCATGGCATGGTGATGCGCACGGCCCTGTTGATCATTCCCTTTGCCCTGTCGGGTTGCGTCAGCGCGGTCAGCAGCGTCGTGACCGCGCCATTCAAAGTTGTCGGTCAGGCCGCTGACTGGGCGACGACAAGCCAGGATGAGGCCGATCGCAATCGCGGCCGCGAAGTGCGCAAGGCCGAAGAGCGCGCCCGCAAGGAGTGCAACCGCGCCATTGAAGGCGATCTCGCGCGCGAACAATGCGTGCGCGATACGTTGCGGGCGCAAGGAATTACCTGAAGCTGCGGCCCTGGATCAAACGGCGTGGTGGGCGCGGTAGGGATTGAACCTACGACCCCACCCGTGTGAAGGGTGTGCTCTACCACTGAGCTACGCGCCCCATTTCGGGACACCCGCCGCAAAAAAGAAGGGCGGCACAACCGCCGCCCTCCTTCGATCACTAGCAGCGCCGTACGCCGCGTGTAAAGCCCGCTCAGTTCACCGCGTCCTTGAGCGCTTTGCCCGGACGGAATTTCGGTTGGCTCGAAGCCTTGATCGCCATCGGCTCGCCGGTGCGGGGGTTGCGACCGGTCGAGGCCTTGCGCTTTGTCACTGAAAAGCTTCCGAATCCCACGAGGCGAACCTCGCTCCCCTTCTTGAGAGCCACCGAAATCGTGTCGAACACCGCTTCGACTGCCTTCGAGGCATCGCCTTTCGACAATCCGGCAACATGAGCGACTTCGCCGATGAGATCCTGTTTGTTCATTACCGCACCCCCGGGTGATGTTTTTGATTGCAGGCGGAATCGCCTGCACCGCTCGCGAGAGTAAAGGCGCTCAAAACTGCCATTGTCAAAGCAAATTCGTGGCCGCTGCGATAGGATGCGCGCCCCGGGCGACGCCGCCTCAGTGCCGCAGCGTCTCCTCATGGAGCAACGCGCCCTGCGGTGGTTGCGCCGCCAGATCATCGGCTTCGCTCCATTCGATCGGCGCAAGCGGCTCGATCAGCGCGAGCGCAAGCACCTCGTCGACATGGCGCACGGGCACGATTTGCAGATTGCTGGTAATGTTCGAAGGGATCTCGACCAGATCCTTCTCGTTCTCCTGCGGGATGAGCACCGTCGTGATCCCACCGCGCAGCGCTGCGAGGAGCTTTTCCTTGAGGCCGCCGATCGGTAGCACGCGACCGCGCAGGGTCACTTCGCCGGTCATCGCGACATCGCGGCGCACCGCAACGCCGGTGAGCGTCGAGACCATCGCCGTCACCATGCCGATGCCGGCGGACGGGCCGTCCTTAGGCACCGCGCCTTCTGGCAGATGGACGTGGATGTCCTTGCGCGCGAACACACTTGGCTTGATCCCGTAGGACGGCGCACGCGCCTTCACGAAGCTCAGCGCCGCCTGGATCGATTCGCCCATCACGTCGCCGAGCTTGCCCGTCGAACGCACCATTCCCTTGCCGGGCACCGTAACGGCCTCGATCGTCAGCAGTTCCCCGCCAACCTCGGTCCAGGCAAGTCCGGTCACGGCACCGATCTGGTTTTCTTCCTCGCCCAGTCCGTGGCGGTATTTCTGGACGCCTGCAAACTCATGGATATTCTCGGGCGTGATCGTCACGCTGGTCGTCTTCTTTTCAAGAATGCGGCGCAACGCCTTGCGGGCGAGCTTGGCGATTTCGCGTTCGAGCGTGCGCACCCCGGCTTCGCGGGTGTACATCTGGATCAGCGCGCGCAGCCCTTCCTCGGTCAGCACGAATTCGTCGGACTTGAGGCCATGCGCCTCGATCTGCTTGGCGATCAAGTGCCGCTTGGCGATCTCGACCTTTTCATCTTCGGTATAGCCCTCCAGCCGGATGATCTCCATCCGGTCGAGCAGCGGCTGCGGCAGGTTCAGCGTGTTGGCCGTCGTCACGAACATCACGTCCGAGAGATCGATGTCGATCTCGAGATAATGATCGTTGAACTTGCCGTTCTGTTCGGGATCGAGCACCTCGAGCAGCGCCGAGGCCGGATCGCCACGGAAATCGGCCCCCAGCTTGTCGATCTCGTCGAGCAGGAACAGCGGGTTGCTCGTTCCGGCCTTTTTGAGGTTGGCGACGATCTTGCCCGGCAGCGAGCCGATATAGGTTCGCCGGTGGCCGCGGATTTCGGCTTCGTCGCGCACGCCGCCCAGCGACTGGCGCACGAATTCGCGTCCGCATGCCTTGGCGATCGAGCGCCCGAGCGACGTCTTGCCGACGCCTGGCGGTCCGACAAGGCAAAGGATCGGACCCTTCAGCTTGTTCGTCCGCGCCTGCACCGCAAGATATTCGACGATCCGGTCCTTGACCTTCTCGAGCGCGTAATGATCGTCATCGAGCACCGCTTGTGCCGCTGCGATGTCCTTCTTCAGCTTCGATTTCTTGCCCCACGGCAGGCCGAGCAGCACATCGAGATAGTTGCGCGTAACGGTTGCCTCGGCCGACATCGGCTGCATCGACTTGAGTTTCTTCAGCTCGGACGTCGCCTTGCCCTTGGCCTCCTTCGACAGCTTGAGCGTCTCGATCTTCTTGGCGATCTCGGCAAGCTCGTCAGTGTCGCCGTCCTCGCCCTCATTGCCGAGCTCGCGCTGGATCGCCTTCAGCTGCTCGTTGAGATAATCCTCGCGCTGCGTTTTCTCCATCTGGCGCTTCACACGGCTGCGGATTTTCTTCTCCACCTGCAGCACGCCCAGCTCGCCCTCCATGAAGGCGAACACCATCTCGAGCCGCTTGCCCGGATCGGCCTCGGCGAGCAGCGCCTGCTTGTCCGCCACCTTGACCGAAATATTGGCTGCAATCGCATCAGCAAGCCGCGCCGCATCCTCGATATCGGCGAGTTGCGTCGTCGTTTCTGCGGGCATCTTCTTATTAAGCTTGGCGTAATTCTCAAACTGGCTGACGACCGACCGCATCAGCGCCTCGATTTCATTGCCGACTGCTTCCACATCCGCGACATCGGTGATCGTCGCAACAAGGTGATCGCCGCCCGCATCGAGTTCGGCCAGGGTCGCGCGGCGCTGCCCTTCGACGAGTACCCGCACTGTGCCGTCCGGCAGCTTGAGCAACTGCATCACGGTGGCGATCACGCCCAGATCGTAAAGATCGTCGCGGCCCGGATCGTCGTTCGCCGGATCGAGCTGCGCGACGAGGAAAATCTCCTTGTCCGCCGCCATAGCCGCCTCAAGCGCGGACACGGACTTGTCGCGGCCGACAAACAGCGGAACGATCATTTGCGGAAACACGACGATGTCGCGCAAAGGGAGGACGGGATAGGATATTGTCATGAACGCTATATGGTGGAGGCGACACGGGGGTGCAACGTTCGTGATCGGCCGGGGCGCATGGTCATGGCGCGGCTGATCCGTTTCAACAAGCCTTTTGGTGTGCTCAGCCAGTTCACTGATGCGCGATCGCCCTCGCCCCGACCCACGCTGTCCGATTTCATCGCAGTGCCCGGTGTCTATCCCGCCGGTCGGCTCGACCGCGACAGCGAGGGGCTGTTGCTGCTGACCGACGATGGCCGCCTCCAGGCGCAGATCGCCGACCCCAGGCACAAGATGGCGAAAAATTATCTCGTTCAGGTCGAGGGCGAGATTGGCGAAGCGGCGTTGGCGGCTCTTCGCAACGGCGTCCAGCTGACCGACGGGCCGACGCTGCCCGCCGAGGCCGAGCACATCTCAGACCCGTCGCTCTGGCCGCGCGATCCGCCAATCCGCATGCGCCAAACCGTCCCCGATAGCTGGCTGCGGCTCACGATCCGCGAGGGTCGCAACCGGCAGGTGCGCCGGATGACCGCTGCCGTCGGCCATCCGACGCTGCGGCTGGTCCGCTGGGCCATTGGCGACTGGACGCTCGATGATCTCCCTGTCGGCACGTGGCGCGATGTGGAAGGCAGCAGCTAGACTCGTTTTCAGTCGGGTCGAACCTCCAACAACCGTTCGCCCTCAGCTTGTCGAAGGGCTGTTCTGCCTTTTGCCGACGGCGCAAAAAAAGAACGTAGCTCCGACAAGCTCAGCCCGAACGGCTTTTTTTGATTACTCGCAACAGAAGTTAACTCTTGGGCCGCATCACGCGCTTGCCCTTGGTACGGCTGGTGAGATGAAATCGCCGGCATCGATCACAGCGATAAGGCCGCAGATCGATCATGCTGCCCTGCGCGGCGACCAGCGCCTCACCCTCAGTTGGGAAGCGCAGCTTTCGTGCGCAGGCGCTCAGCCGCGTCCGCATTCAGACGTCATCGGCGAAAGCAAGGCTACCCTCGTTCAGTAAGTCTGTCAGCAGCGCGATGGCGGCGGCATCGATCAAAACCACATCGCCGATGGCGGGCTGCGCCGAAGCACACAGCGCCTCGGCGAGCGGCACCAGCGCGCCAGCCAATGAATGCACCGCACCATCGACGAAAAGTAGAAGCCCACCCCCGGCCTGGCGCACGTAGGAAAACCGGCTGGCCGGATTGCGGCGCAGCGCGCCCCCCGCACCAAGCCGCTCCGCGACCTCCGCGGCAGTCACCTGCGTCTCGGGCGACCAGTCGATCTCGGGGTATTTCGGCTGGCTGGTGTAGCTGCCGAACCAGCGCGCGAAACTGACCTCATCGGCCAGCTGATCAGCGATCATGGATCGCAGTCTGACGAGCGCATGATTGCTGATCTCGCCGGGATTGGGCTGCATCGGCAGGTCGGGATCATTAAACCGATCGTCATCATCCAATTCCGCCAGCAGATGATCGCAGTAATGCGCGATCAGTTCGCTGCGCGCAGGCGCACGGAAGCCGATCGAATAGGTCATGCAGTCATCGCCGACCGCCACGCCATTGTGCGCAATGCGCGGCGGCAGATACAGCATGTCGCCGGGTTCGAGCAGCCATTCGGCCTCTGGCTCGAAATGCTCCAGCAAGCGCAGATCGTCGTGCGGGAGCAATGCGGTATCCGCGTCGCAGAACCCGCCCAGCTGCCAGCGCCGCTGACCAAGCCCCTGCACGAGAAACACGTCATACTGATCGAAATGCGGCCCCACGCCGCCGCCATCGGTCGCATAGCTTACCATGACGTCGTCGACCCGCCAGTTCGGGATGAAGCGAAACGCGTCGAGCAGAGCGGCGACTGCAGGAACATGATGATCGACCGCCTGCACGAGCAGCGTCCACGGGGCCTTTCCCAGCTTGCCGAACCGGACCTCGGGGATCGGCCCCGCCTCGACCTCCCAGCGCGCGCGCGCCTGCGTGATCAGGCGCGATTCGACGCCGTCTTCACAGGCGAGACCGGCAAGCTCGTCAGGCGCGAGCGGATTGCGCCATTCAGCCCAGCCCTGCCGGATCAGAAGCGGCTTTTTTTGCCAATAATCCCGCAGAAATGCGGCAGCATCGAAATTGTCGAGGACCATTGCGACGGACTACGCCCGATCCCGGTCAACACCAAGCCGGGCGCGCCGTTGTTACCGCGCGCCCGGGCCACTCCACCCGCAGGTCTTGCCCTGGTTCTGCGCCTGCAGCCACGTCATTAGCGGCTTGAAATAGGCGACCATCGCCTTCCCGCTCATTTCGCGCGAGCCGGTGAACGCCTGCAGCGCGTCGGGCCAGGGCTTGGACGCACCCATCTCGAGCATCGCGTTCAGCCGCCTGCCCACTTCCTTGTTCCCGTAAAACGAGCAACGGTGCAGCGGCCCTTTCCACCCCGCCTGCTTGCACGCCGCTTCATAGAACTGAAACTGCAGCAGCCGCGCCAGGAAGTAGCGCGTATAGGGCGTGTTGCCCGGAATGTGATATTTGGCCGCCGCATCGAACTGCGTCTCGTCGCGCGCGACCGGCGGCGTGATGCCCTGATATTGCAGCCGCAGGTCGTTCCACGCCGTGTTGTATGCGCCCGGTGCGGTCTGCCCGGCAAACACGCCCCAGCGCCATTTGTCGATCAGCAGGCCGAAGGGCAAGAACGCCACCTTGTCCATCGCCTGCCGCAGCAACAGCCCGATGTCCTTGTCAGCGCCCGGCACCTTGGCGCGGTCGAGCAGGCCGATCTGGACGAGATATTCGGGCGTGATCGAAAGCGCGAGCATATCGCCGATCGCCTCATGGAAACCGTCATTGGCCCCGTTCAGATAGAGATACGGCTGTTTGTTGTAGGCGCGCTGATAATAATTATGCCCAAGCTCGTGATGGATCGTCACGAAATCGCCGGTGTTGATTTTGGTGCACATCTTGACGCGCAGGTCCTCGACATTGTCGAGGTTCCAGGCGCTGGCGTGGCAAACCACTTCGCGGTCGCGCGGCTTGATGAACTGGGTGCGCTCCCAGAACGTCTTGGGCAGCGGCGCAAAGCCCAGCGAGGAGAAGAATCCCTCGCCGATCTTGAACATCTCGGTTTCCCATTTGCCGATCTTCGCCGGGTCGGTCTCGCGCGGGTCGGTCGGCGTATAGCCCTTCGCCTTGAGCAGATCGCCGATGTCATAGCCCACGTCACCGGCGCCCGCCGGGGCCACGATCTCGTAGATATCGCCCCATTCCTGTGCCCACATGTTGCCGAGCAGGTCGGCACGGATCGCACCCGTAGCAGGCTGAACCGTGTCACCATATTTCGCATTGAGTTTTGCGCGCGTGAAGCAATGCAGCGCATCGTAGAGCGGCTTGACCTCGCCCCAGAGCTTGTCGGTGAGCACCGCGAACTGCTCGGGCGTCATGTCATATTGCGAACGCCACATCGCGCCCACATCGGGATAGCCCAGTTCCTTGGCCCCGGCATTGGCGATCTCCACCATCCGAACATAATCGGCTTTGGCGGGCGCGCCGACGGTGTCGTGCCAGCTTGCCCACATTTCCTTCAGCTCGTCGGGATTGCGGTTCGTGCCCATCGCCGCCTCGATGTCCGATCCATTGATCGGCTGGCCTTTCAGCGTGCCTTTGCCCTTGCCGTAGTTCGAATTGAGCCGCGTCGTGATCACGTTGAGTTCGGCTGCCGCGCCCGCCGTCGTCGGCGCGGGCAGAACGAGGCCCGAGCGCAGAATGTCGAGCTTGCGCTTGGTGTCCGCCGAAAGTCCCGGTGCGCGCGCGAATTTCGCGGCTTCGCCTGCCAGCCGAACCGACATTTCGGTGCCCTGCGTTCCCATCCGCGCATTGAGCGCGTCGGTGTCATCCGTGATATAAGTGTTGTTCACCCACGCGGTCTGCGACCCGAAAACGCTGAAATCGGCAAATTCCTTCTCGGCCTTGGCGATGAAGGCATCGGCCTCGGCGGCCGTCTGCGCCGCGGCGGGTGTGGCAATGGCAACGGCGAGCGCAATCGTGGAAACGAAACGAAATGTCATGGCATACCTCGCGCCTGAAAAGCTGTGATGGCGCAGTGATTGAACGCCCGCACGGCTCAGGTCAACGGGGTGCTAGACGGCAACCGGCGACGCGGTAAACGACTTCTCGATGACTTTGGGCGCGGCCAGGTAGCGCGTCGGCAAATCGCGCACCCCGAGTTCGCGGCGCACCTCGGAAAGCGGCAGCGGCAGCATCGCTTCCCAATCGACACCTGGCAGCCATGTCGCGCGATATCCGCGCCACAGCCCTTGCCACATGGCGCTCATGATCGGCTCGCCGGGGAAGGCCTTGGCATAGTTCCAACCGCCCGCAATCGCGATCACCATGAAGCCGATGTTGCGCGTGTGCGGATAAGAGAAGGCGACGTTGCACACTTCGCCAAAGCCGTCGCAGCCATAGCCGCCCACGACATGCCAGATATCATGTTGCACGCGCACGCGCATTTCATAGCGTCGCGCATCCTCGCTCAGTTCATAATCGTCGAGCCCGGCTTCGCGCGCGGCTTCGGTCAGCCCCTGCGGCGTAATCCCGCACCCGTCGAGGAAAGCAATAAATTCGCGGCCAAGGCTCCCGGCCGGAAGCCCCTCGAGATAGCCGCGATTGCTCAGCACATCGACGAGATCGCACTTCTCGGCAAGGACGCGCTGCCCGACCGGCGACTTCTGGAACCGCCTGACATTGCGCACGAACGACATACCGCGCAACGCGACGAGCAGGCGAAACACTTGCGCGGTGTCCTCCTTGTTGCGGATCAGCTTGCGAATGGCATCGAGCGCCGTGAACGGACGATAGCGGTTCTCGATCCAGAGGCGTAGCGGAAACATGTCTGCACACAATCATATTACGTCTTAAAATGCGACTAAGATATCCTCATGGCGCAGCCAGAAATTCCGCAATCGCCTGCCCGAGCTCCGGCTTGGTCACAGCGCTCATGTGCCCGCCCGGCGTGCGGACGAGCGCAACATCAGGCAGCACCTCGGCGAGCGCCGCAACCGAACCATTGTCCTCGTCATCGACCCCCGAGACGACCAGCGTCGGCACATCGATCGCAGCGAGCAAATCCCGGGGCGTATCGACCATCGTATCGAGCAGAAGCCGCAGCGCGACCGGATCGCCGCCGGTTGTCTTAAGAAACGCTTCCGCATTCCATTCGGGCGAGAATTTCGCGAAGGTGCCGATATTGTCGAGAATATGTTTGAAATGTTCGGTGCGCGGGCCGGTATCGGTCAGCCCCGAAAGTCCCATGCCCGCCACGATCGCACGCCGGGGCCGCGCACCACGCGCCATCATGCGCACCACCGTCCGCCCACCCAGCGAATAGCCGCCAAGGTCATATTCGGTGAGGCCCAAATGCGCGATCAGGGCAAAGCCGTCGTCCGCGAGAACGTCGGCCGGATAAGCAGCGCGCGCGTGCGGCTTTGCGCTCATCCCGTGCGCGCGCAGTTCGGACATGATGACGCGAAAGCCCTGATCGGCAATCGCGACGGCATGGCCATAGCGGATCCAGTTGGTCTGCGCGTCGGAAAAAAGCCCGTGAAGCAGGACGACCGGCGTACCCGCGCCGATTTCCTGCCAGACGAGTTCAATACCGTCGAACGACCGGAAGCGGTGCAGGCTAGGCGCTGGTGGCATCGAACAATGGCAGCACGGGCGCTGGTTGATCGTCATTCCAGAGCGGTCGGCACCCCATTTACGCCGCCTTTTTCAGATGCCGCCGCCCGAGCAGCTCGGCAATCTGCACGGCATTGAGCGCGGCCCCCTTGCGCAGATTGTCGCTGACGCACCAAAGTGACAGCCCGCTGTCGACCGTTGGGTCTTCGCGGACGCGGCTTATGAAGGTCGCATAGTCGCCGACGCACTCCACTGGGGTTACGTATCCGCCGTCCTCACGCTTGTCAATCAGCATGATGCCGGGGCTCTCGCGCAGGATGCTCTGCGCTTTCTTCGCCGAAATCTCGCGTTCGAACTCGATGTTGATCGCTTCGGAGTGCCCGACGAACACCGGCACGCGCACGCATGTCGCGGTCACCTTGATCGTGGGATCGAGGATCTTCTTGGTCTCGACGACCATTTTCCATTCCTCCTTGGTCGATCCGTCATCGAGGAACTCGTCGATATGCGGGATCACGTTGAAGGCGATCTGCTTGGTGAATTTCCTGGCTTCGGCCGTGTCGCCGACGAAGATGTTGCGCGATTGCTCGAACAGCTCGTCCATGCCTTCCTTGCCCGCGCCCGACACCGACTGATAGGTCGCGACGACGACACGCTTGATCACGGCGTAATCGTGCAGCGGCTTGAGCGCGACGACCATCTGCGCGGTCGAGCAGTTCGGATTGGCGATGATGTTCTTGCGCGCATAACCCGCGATCGCCTCCGGGTTCACCTCGGGCACGATGAGTGGCACGTCGGGGTCCATCCGGTAGAGCGACGAGTTGTCAATCACGGTGCACCCGGCCGCCGCAAAGCGCGGCGCGTGGATTTTGGTGGCCGCCGAGCCGATCGCAAACAACGCCATGTCCCAGCTTGCGGGATCGAAATTCTCGATGTTCTGAACCTTGAGCATCCGCCCGGTTTCGCCGAATTCGATCTCGTCGCCCTGGCTGCGTGAACTTGCGAGCGCCGCAATCTCGGCGATCGGGAATTCGCGCTCGGCCAGGATGTTGAGCATCTCGCGCCCGACATTGCCCGTCGCCCCCGCCACTGCCACCCGATAGCCCATTACGCGTCTCCTGCCTGCGGCGCGGCATAGCGTTGACACGGGTCAAGTCCAATCCCGCATGTCATTGAAACGTCCCGTGTCAGTCTGGCGGTGACGCCGCCTGCGGCCGGGCATGCCTATCCAGAAACCGCAAAATCGTATCCCAGAGATGAACGCTCACGCCGGGTCCGCCAACCCGGTGTGTCTGCCCTGGATAAACCATTGATTCGAACGGTTTGGCCTGAGCCTGAAGCCTCGCCATCATCAGTGTCGAATGTTCGAAAACGACGTTGTCGTCCGCCATCCCGTGAATCATGAGCAAGGGATCGGTGATCGCGTTCGCGTAGGAAATCGGATTGGCCCGCACATAGGCGTCACCGTCCTGTGGCATGCCCATGTAGCGTTCGGTGTAATGGGTGTCGTATAGCTCCCATTTGGTTACCGGCGCCCCCGATACCCCGGCCGCAAACACCCCCGGTGCGGACTGGAGCAGCCGCAGCGTCATATAGCCGCCATAGGACCATCCGTAAACGACGATCCGATCGGGATCGACAAAAGGCTGCGCCTTGAGCCAATCGACCCCGGCCAGTTGGTCCGCAACCTCCACGGTCGACATCGCCCGGTAGATCGGGTCCTCGAAGGCCTTGCCGCGATCGGGCGTTCCGCGCCCGTCGAGCGAGAAGACCACCCAGCCCTGCTGCACGAGATATTGCTGCAGCGCGCCGCCCCAGTTGCCGAGCACCTGACGGCCCGCACCGGGACCGCCATAGACCTGGACGAACACCGGGGCCTTTTGCCCTGCCGCCAGCTTGGGGAGCAGAAGCTTGGTGTGCAGCGTCTGGCCGTCGGCGGCCTTGATCGTTCCGAAGGTTGGCGCGACGTGGCCCGCCAGGAACGGTGCATAAGGGTGCGCGGCCGTCAGCACATTTTCCTCGATCCAGCTGATCCGTTTGCCGTCGCTGTCGGCCAGATAGGCCTGATCGGGCTGGTCGGGGCGCGACCGCGTTACGATCATCCGGCCGCCACCCGCTGCGCAGCTTTCGATGCGGCCGCTCGCGCAGGTCCACCAGCCGGCTTCGCCCAGCGCCTCGATCGGTCCGCCGGTCAGGCCAACGCGGTAGATGTTCTGCAGGGTCGCGTCGTCGCGGTTGCCGGTGAAGGTCACCGTGCCTTTGGCTTCGTCAATGCCGATCACCCTGTCGACCATCCACTGGCCCTTGGTCAGCTGCCTCCATTTGCCCGCCGTCCAGCGGTAGAGATGGCTGAAGCCGTCGCGCTCGGACGACCAGAGGAGGCTGCCATCCTCGAGCGCGCGGAAATTGTCGTGCAAGTTGAGCCAGGTCTTGGCGGTCTCAGTAAACACGATCGCCGATGCGCCCGTCACCGGGTCGATACGCAACAGATCGAGCGTCTTCTGGTCGCGGCTTTGGCGCTGCACGAAAAGCGCCTTGCCGTCATGTGCCCAGTTCACCCGGGCCAGATATATATCGGGATTGCGACCGAGATCGACTTTGGTGATCTGTGACCCGTCGTTGCGCATCACATAAAGATCGACTGCTGCGTTCGCGGTGCCCGCCAGCGGATAGCGCTGCTCATAGATCTTGGTGCCTTCAGCCCCGATTGCCGCGCGGCTGACGACCGCGACTTTGCTTTCATCGACACGGGCGACTGCAATCCGGGCATCGTCGGGTGACCACCAATGCCCTCGCTTCCGGTCCATCTCCTCCTGCGCAACGAATTCGGCAAGACCCCAGCTGAGCGCCCCGCCACCGTCACGGGTCATCCGCCGTTCGGCCCCGGTGGCCATATCGATGACAACCAAGTTCTGGTCACGCACGAAGCTCACAAAGCCGCCCTTGGGACTTACGGTCGCGTCGAGTTCGCCCTGCGACGTCGTCGTTAGCCGACGGACAGTCCCGTCGAGCCGTGCCACGAACAGATCACCATCCAGCGGCACGAGCAGCGACTGGCCATCGGGAGCCCAATCATACGCCACGATCCCGCGCGTGCCGCCGATGCGGGCGCGTTCGCGCTGCATCTTTTCGGCCTCGGACACTTCGCCACCCCCGAAGCGGGTCGAGTCGACGAGCATCTGCGCGACGCCGGTCGTCGTATCGGTCGCCCACAGGTCAAACCGGTCGCGATCGTCCGTGCGCGGCCGCAGGCTCGTCAGCAAGCGACCATCGGGCGACAGCTTGAGCGCTCGTGGTGTCGGCCCCGCAAGGCTTGGCGAGGCAAACACGCGCTCGAGCGTGAGCCGGGGCACTGGCGACTCGTCAGCCACGGCTGGCGCTCCGAGCAGCATCAGCATCAGTGACAGAAACAGCTTCACGCAATGCCCCCGAATCGTTCAAGATTGAACATAAGAGGAACATGGGCTGCAGGAAAGCAGTTTCTGAAACGTTGCCTCAGCCCTGCGGGGCGTCCCCGCGCGTATCGCGACGCTCGGCAATGCGCGCCGATTTGCCGCGGCGACCACGCAGATAATAGAGCTTGGCCCGACGCACCGCGCCCTTGCGGACGACTTCGATGCTATCGATATTCGGCGAATAGAGCGGGAAAACGCGCTCGACACCTTCGCCGAACGAGATCTTGCGCACGGTGAAGTTGCTGCCCATGCCCTTGTTCGAGCGCGCGATGCACACGCCTTCATAGTTCTGAACGCGGGTGCGCTCGCCTTCGACGACGCGGACGCCGACCTTGAGCGTATCGCCGGGGCGGAACTCGGGGATCGCGCGCTTTTCGACGAGCTTGGCAATGTTTTCGGCTTCGATCTGCTGGATGAGATTCATCTCATTCGTCCTTCTCGTGCCGCGCGCCAGAGGCAGGCTGGACCCGAGCGCCTGAATAGCGCTCCCAAAGGTCCGGCCTGCGTAACCGTGTGTCATCTTCCGCCTGCCGTTTCCGCCAGGCGGCGATCTTCGCATGATCCCCCGATCGCAGCACTTGCGGGATCGTGCGCCCTTCCCATTCATAGGGGCGGGTATAGTGCGGATATTCGAGCAGCCCCGTTTCGAAGCTCTCGTCGTCACCGCTCAAGGGCGCGCCCATTACGCCGGGAAGCAGGCGGATGCAAGCATCGAGGATGGCAATTGCGGCAGGCTCGCCGCCCGAGAGGACGATGTCACCGAGCGAGACCTGTTCGATCTGAGGCCGGGCGTCGAAGAGGCGCTCGTCGAAGCCCTCGAAGCGGCCGCAGAGGATGGTGACGCCGGAGCCCGAGGCGATTTCTCGGATGCGGGCTTGGGTGATCGGCGTGCCGCGCGGGGTGAGCGCGAGAACGGTTAAATCCTCCCCGGAACGGGGAGGTGCCGCGCGAAGCGTGACGGAGGGGTCGATTGGCGCGCGCTCCAAAGCTGCGGCGGCGGGACTCGTTCCACGCGGCGCCTCCGACCCTTCGGGCCACCTCCCCGTTCCGGGGAGGATTAGTCTTGATGCGAAATCGACCGCCGCTGCCAGCACGTCGGCGCGTAGCACCATCCCTGCCCCGCCGCCTGCGGGGGTGTCGTCGACCGACTTGTGCTTGTCAGTCGCGAAGTCACGGATCTGGATGGGAGTGCAGGACCATTTGCTTTCGGCAAGCGCCCGCCCCGCCAGCGACGTGCCGAGCGGGCCGGGGAACATCTCTGGATAGAGTGTGAGGATTTGGGCGGCGAAGGTCATCTAGCCCAAGTCCCAAAGACCGTCTCCATGATCATCACCAAGGCGGCAGTCGAAACGACAACCGGAAAAAACAACATCGTGAACAACAATAGACCCTCGAAAACATTGAACAATGGGCTGAACATTAGAAGATAAGCAATGCAGTAGAGCGAAATCGGCAACCCGACTGAATATCGGAGCCGAACACTTGAGACAGACCGGACAACAAATGCCACGAAAAGCCAGACCAATGCGCTTATACCCGTCGAATTTGCCATTAAATGCGAAACCGTTTCGAGCACTTTAGAAGGTCCAATTCTCGACCTTCAACCCCGGCACATCAGCGAAGTCATCCTCATTGTTCGTCACGACCACCGCCCCGATGCTTAGCGCATGCGCTGCCAGCAACCGGTCGAACCGCGCGCGCCTGAAGGGCATTTTGCCATAGGCCGCGGCGGCAGCCATGTCGAAAGGCAGCACCGGAACGATCGCGACGAAAGCGGCCAGCGCCGCAGGCGTCGGCGGTTTCCCTTGCTCCATGCCCAGCACAATCTCGGCGTAACTTATCGCCGACAAGCCCAGGTCACCGGGCACACATTCGGCCATGCGGTCTCGGATCGCCGGAAACTGGCCAGTTGTGGCGAATATCGCGATATCGGCATCGACCAAAAAGGGAGTCACCGCTCCGATCGCAGCGCGCTCGGGCGCGGCTCGAAGTCCTCGCGCGTCGTCGGCACGTGAACCATTCCCGCCGCCTTGCCCCAAAAGCTATCGACGTCGATCTTGCGCTTGGGAGCATCGATGGGTTCGAACCGGAACGACATGGGGGCCTCGCGCACCAGCTTGACCTCAACGCCCTCGGGCACGCCGAGTCCCTTGGGCAGGCGGAGCGCAACCGAATTGCCCGACTTGAAAGTTTTACCCTGCCATTCACTACGCTCTTCGGTCATCGCCACCTCCGTATACACGGCACGTATATACTATTCGACATAAGCCTTGTCAACGACGACCCGCTCGCTCCATTCCAGCACCGCTTGCATCGGCACCATGAAGCGCGACCCATTAAGCCGTTCGATCTCAAGGATGTCGCCTGCGCCGAAATTCTCGATCATCACGACACGGCCGAGATCGTCGTTTTCGGTCGAGACCGCAGGCAGGCCGAGCAGGTCGGAATGATAATATTCGCCTTCGCCCAGCGGCGGGAGCGCCGAGCGTGGGACGGTCAGTTCGGTGCCGCGCAGGCGTTCGGCGGCGGTCCGATCGGCAATTTCGGCGAAACGGCCAATCGGGCCGCGCAAGGTCTTCAGGGTCAGCGCGCCACCGTTGAAGGTCTGGTGTGCGGACAGGTCTTGCGCAAAGACCTTGAGCTTGACCTCACCGCCCACGCCGTGCGCGCCGGTGATGACCGCGAGCACGACGGGGCGGTGCGGGTCCATGCTCAGGCGTCGGCCTGCTTTTCTTCGTCAGCAGCCGCGGCAGGCTCGGCGGCAGGCGCTTCCTCGGCCTGTGCTTGCTCGGGCGCTGCTTCCTCGGCCGGACCTTCGGCGGGATCCGAGGCAGCCGTGTCGATGGCGGCTTCGGCCTGCGGCGCAGCATCGCCTTCCGGTGCACCCTCGGCGGGCGCATTAGCGGACACGCTTTCAGCCGGTGCCTCCTCGGCGGTCACGGGCATTTCGGCTGCAACCTGCTCGGCAGGCGCGTCTTCGACCGGGGCCAGCTCTTCGGCAGCCGCCTGCTCGACGGGCGCTTCTTCAGCGGCGGGCTCTTCGGCCACGACTTCGGCTTCGGGCTCTGGCTCTGGCTCAGGAACCGCCGCCGCTGCGGCTGCGGCCTCGGCGGCTTCGGCGGCCTTCTTTTCCTGCTCTTCGCGGCGCTCGGTCGCCTTTTCGCCGGGCTTGCCCTTGTTCGGATTGTTGCGCGCGGCGCGCTCACGCAGGCCTGCCGCATCGAGGAAACGCGCAACGCGATCGGTCGGCTGCGCCCCCACGCCCAGCCAGTGCTTGGCGCGCTCGGTGTTCAGCACGATGCGGTTGGCATCGTCCTTGGCGAGCAGCGGGTTGTAGCTCCCGATCCGCTCGATGAAATTGCCGTCGCGAGGGGACCGCGCGTCAGCGACGACGATCTTGTAATAAGGGCGCTTCTTCGAACCACCGCGCGACAACCGAATTGCAACTGCCATAGTGTCTTCTTCCTTCGTTTATTTCTTGAAATTGTTCATAAATCCGGGCGGCCCCTTGCCGCCGAGCATTCCGCTGATTGCGGCCATGGGATCGCCGCCGCCACCCATCATTTTCGCGAGTGCGCCCATGCCGCCCATTTTCTTGAGCTTCTTCATGGCATTGGCCATTTCCTGGTGCATCTTGAGCAACCGGTTGACGTCCTGCACCGTGGTGCCCGAGCCCTTGGCGATGCGGATCTTGCGCTTGGCCTGGAGCAGTTCGGGCTTGGTGCGTTCGCGCGGCGTCATCGATCCGATAATCGCATCGAGCCGGACAAGCAGCCGGTCATCGACCGCGCCCGATGCCATCGCCGCCTGCGCCTTCTTCATGCCCGGGATCATGCCGGCCAGCGCGCCAAGGCCGCCCATATTCTGCATCTGCTTCAGCTGCTGGCGCAGGTCGTTCATATCGAACTGGCCCTTGGCCATCTTGGCCGCAGTCGCTTCGGCATCTTCCAGATTGATCGATTCAGCGGCGCGCTCCACGAGGCTGACGACATCGCCCATGCCGAGAATGCGGCCCGCGACACGGGCCGGGTGAAACACATCGAGCCCATCCAGCTTTTCGCCCGTGCCAACGAACTTGATCGGCTTGCCCGTCACCGCGCGCATCGACAGCGCAGCACCCCCGCGCGCGTCGCCATCCATCCGCGTCAGCACGACGCCGGTCAGCGCCACCTGCTCGCCGAAGCTCTTGGCGACGTTAACGGCGTCCTGCCCGGTCAGGCTGTCGACCACGAGCAGCGTCTCGGTCGGTGCCGACACCTGCGACACGGCGCGCATTTCGTCCATCAGCGCCTGATCGACATGCAGACGGCCTGCGGTGTCGAGTATCAGCACGTCGTAGCCCTGGAGTTTCGCGGCGGTCAGCGCGCGCCGCGCGAGCTCGACCGGCTGCTGCCCGGCAACGACCGGCAGCGTCGCGACGCCCGCCTGCGTGCCGAGCACGGCGAGCTGTTCCTGCGCGGCCGGCCGGTTGACGTCGAGCGACGCCATGAGCACTTTCTTGCCCGATTTCTCGGTCAGTCGCTTGGCGATCTTGGCGGTGGTCGTCGTCTTGCCCGAGCCCTGGAGGCCGACCACCATGACGATCGCGGGCGGCGTCACGTTCAGATCAAGCTCGCTCGCTTCGCTGCCGAGCATCTCGACCAGCGCATCATTGACGATCTTGACGACCTGCTGCCCGGGCGTGACCGAGCGCAAGACATTTTGCCCGACCGCCTTTTCGGTTGCGCTATCGACAAACGAGCGGACGACGGGAAGCGCAACATCGGCCTCGAGCAGCGCGATCCGCACCTCGCGCATTGCGGCGCGCACATCGGCCTCGCTCAACGCGCCGCGACCGCGCAGTCCGGCGAAGACGCCGCCCAACCGGTCGCTCAACGTGTCAAACATATGCCAGCCTTACTCCAACGCAAAAAGAGCCAGCGGACGAAACCTCGTCGGCTGGCTGCACCGTGTCTGGTGCTTGATCGATGTTGGCGGCGTAGTTGAGGATGCCATCGCGGTCAAGTCGGCAGACTTAAGCTCTTCTTCACGCCTCCCTCGCTAAGCCTCTGCGACTGCCGGAACAGTTGGGGGCTGTGCCAAAGTGAGTATCGAATTGGAAATGTCCGGAAAGCGCTCGCGCGTGTCCAACGCCCGCAACGATATCGTTACCGGCGGCGTCGTCGTCGCCGCGCTCATCATGTTTGTCGGCACGGGCAGCCAGGTCGTCGCCGACGTGGTCGATGCGCTGAGCGGCGTCGGCGGTGGCGCAGACCGCACGCTGAGCATCGCCGTTCTCCTCAATATCGCGCTGATCCTGTTCGGATGGCGGCGTTACAAGGACTTGTCGAACGAGATCGTTGAGCGCACCGAAGCCGAGCAGCGCGCCCAGATGCTTGCGTCGCGCGATCCGCTCACCGGCTTCTTCAATCGCCGGGCGCTCGCCGAGCAAGGCGCACAATTGCTGACGCGCACGCTCAAGCGCGACAAGACGCTTGCGGTCCTGATGCTCGATCTCGACCATTTCAAGAACGTCAACGACGTCCATGGTCACGCTGTTGGCGATGCCCTGCTCAAGTCCGTAGCCGCCGAAGTTGCAGCCGTCGTCCCGCCATCGGCAGTTTGCGCGCGACTCGGTGGTGACGAATTTGCCTGCACATTCGCGTATGACGCTGGTAATCCGGAAATTGTCGAGCGGATTGCGCAGGCGATCGTTGCCCGGCTCGGCCAGCCCTTCGATGCCGCCGGAACCTTCGTGCATATCTCGGCCTCGGTTGGCATTGCGCGCAGCGAAAGCGCCGCCGACACCATCGACATCCTCACGCGCCGTGCCGATATCGCCATGTATGCCGCCAAGCATCAGGGCCGCAATCGCTATGCCTGGTTCGACGTGTCGATGGAACGCGAATTGCAGGCCCGCAACGACACTGAGTCAGGGCTGCGGATCGGCATCCCCAAGGGCGAGTTCGTCCCTTACTTCGAGCAGCAAATCGATCTCACGACCGATCGGCTCCACGGCTTCGAGATGCTGGCGCGCTGGGATCACCCGACCCGCGGGCTGGTGTTGCCCGATCATTTCATTGCCATCGCCGAAGAAACCGGTGCCATTTCCGATCTGTCGTTCTCGGTCATGCGGCAGGCCTTTGTCGAAGCCCGCAACTGGGATCCGTCCGTCAGCCTGTCGGTCAACATTTCGCCGGTCCAGCTCAAGGACCCATGGCTTGCGCAAAAGCTCGTCAAGCTGCTGACCGAAACGGGCTTCCCGCCGACGCGCCTCGAAGTCGAGATCACCGAGACCTCGCTGTTCGAAAATCTGGCGCTCGCGCAATCGATCCTCGGCAGCCTCAAAAACCAGGGCATCCGGATCGCGCTGGACGATTTCGGAACCGGCTATTCGTCGCTCGCGCATCTCCGCGCCCTGCCGTTTGACCGGATCAAGATCGACAAGAGCTTCGTGACAACCATCTGCGACAACGCAGAGAGCGCCGCGATCGTTGCCGCCATCACGCGGCTCGGCGAAAGCCTCGGGCTCCCGGTGACTGCCGAGGGGATCGAGGACAAGGCGATCGAGGAAAAACTGCGGCAGCTCGGTTGCCACAAGGGCCAGGGCTGGCTTTACGGGCGACCGCTGCCGATGGCTGCGGCACGGACGCTGCTTGCCGACCGCAACCTGCTGGCGCATGCCCGCGTGCCCGACGCCGCACCGCATATCGACATGGCCAATTTCGATCCCGACGTCGTGCTGCGCCGCTCGGCTTGATGGACTTGGGGCACCGCCGCTCCTAGATGCACCGCCAGATGACTGGCGGTTTTTACAAGATGCACGGCCTCGGCAACGACTTTGTCGTGATCGACGCGCGCGAGGTGCCGGTCGCCATGTCGCCCGGCCGCGCGCGTTCCATTGCCGACCGGCGCACCGGCATAGGCTGCGATCAGGTGATCGTGCTCGACCCCTCGCCGAGCGCCGACGCGCGCATGCGGACGTGGAATCCCGACGGCAGCGAAGCCGAAATCTGCGGCAACGCAACACGCGCGGTTGCCGTGCTTCTGGGGCACGCAGCCACGCTTGAAACGGCTGGAGGCACCGTCGGCATCGCGTTCGCCGACGGCGGGGCCACGATCGACATGGGCCAGCCGAAGTTTGCCTGGGACGCAGTTCCGCTCGCTTACCCGATGGATACAGCGGCAATGCCCGTCGCGTGGAACGGGCTGGCCACCCCTGCCGCTGTCAACGTCGGCAACCCGCACGTCGTGTTCTTCGTCGATGATTGCGATGCGATCAATCTCGAAACCTGCGGACCAGCGATCGAAACCGATCCCCTGTTCCCCGCCCGGATCAACGTCAATGTTGCGACGATTACCGGTCCCCGATCGCTGCGCCTGCGCGTCTGGGAACGTGGCACCGGGCTGACCCGCGCGTGCGGCACCGGCGCGTGCGCAACCGCCGTCATCGCAATCCGCCAGAAGCGCGTGACCAGCCCGGTGACGGTGACGCTTCCCGGCGGTGACCTCGTCATCGACTGGACCGAAAGCGAACCGATCCGGATGACCGGTCCCGCCGTCCTCGTCTTTACAGGTCAAGCGGACTGGGACCGTTTCGGGGCATGACCATCGACGTCATCAATTTCGGCTGTCGCCTCAACATTGCCGAGGGCGAGGCGATTCGACAGGCGACGGAGAGCCAATCCGACCTCGTCATCATCAACAGTTGCGCCGTCACGCTCGAAGCCGAGCGACAGGCACGCCAGGCCATCCGCCGTGCAGCAACCACGCGTCCGTCGGCCCGGATCATCGTCACAGGCTGCGCGGCGCAGATCGATCCGACGCGCTGGTCGGCCATTCCAGGCGTGTCCGGCGTGATTGGCAATCGCGAAAAGCGCAATGCGACCGCCTATGACGGCGCGGGCAGCGTCGCCGATATCTTCGCCACATCGCCTCGCCCCACCCCGGTTGTGAGCGGCGCGGCCCACGCACGCGCCTTCATCGAGATCCAGACGGGCTGTGATCATCGCTGCACCTTCTGCATCATCCCCTTCGGTCGCGGAAACAGCGCCTCCGCCTCCCCCGACGCGATCGTCGCGGCGATCCAGGCGGTCGTGGCCAAAGGTCAGCACGAGGTGATCCTCACAGGGGTCGATCTCACGAGTTACGAAGGTGGCCTTGCCCCCCTTGTCCGCCACATCCTCGATGCAGTGCCCGATCTTCCGCGCCTGCGCCTGTCATCGCTCGATCCGGCCGAGGTCGATGCGCCGCTCTTCGATCTGCTGGTCGGCGAGACACGCATCATGCCGCATGTTCACCTCTCGCTGCAGGCGGGCGATGACATGATCCTCAAGCGGATGAAGCGCCGCCATTCACGCAGCCAGGCCATCGATCTGGTGAAACGGCTCAAGGCCGAGCGGCCCGAAATCGCAGTCGGCGCCGACCTCATTGCCGGTTTCCCAACCGAAACGGACACGATGGCCGCCAACAGCCGCGCCATCATCGACGATTGCGACATCGTCTTCGCGCACATCTTTCCCTATTCGCCGCGACCCGGCACCCCGGCCACGCGAATGCCGCAGGTGCCCCCCGCCATCGCCAAAATGCGCGCAGCCGACCTTCGCACAGCCGCCGCAGACCGAAAAGCGCGCTGGCTGAAGACGCTCATCGGCACGACGCAACAGGTGCTCGTCGAGCGCTCCGGCACCAGCGGCCATGCCGCAAACTTCGCATTGGTTCATTTCGAACCACGCACGCCGGGCGCGATTGCGACCGTGCGCATAATCGGGAGCGATGGCGAACGGCTGACCGGAGTTCCGGCATGAGCGCCCCAAGCTGGCGCGAGCGCCTGTTTGGCGGACTGAAGCGCACTTCGGAAAAACTGACCGACAATCTCGGAAACCTTGGCAGTGGCGCGACCGTGCTCGATGCAGCGACGCTCGACGAGGTCGAGGATGCGCTGATCGCCACCGACCTCGGCCCCGCCACCGCCGCGCGGATTCGCACGCGCCTTGCAGATACACGCTTCGAGCGCGGTGCCGATGCCCAATCGGTCCGCGCAGTAATGGCCGAAGAGATCGCCCGGGTGCTGCGCCCGGTCGCAAAACCGCTGGCGATCGACGCTTTCCCCCGCCCGCACGTGATCCTCGTCATCGGCGTCAACGGCTCGGGCAAAACCACGACCATCGCCAAGCTGGCGTACAGCTTCATCGAGCAGGACTATACTGTGATGCTTGCGGCAGGCGACACCTTCCGCGCCGCCGCGATTGGCCAGCTCAAGGTCTGGGCGGACCGCCTGGGCGTGGCCGTCGTCAGCGGCCCCGAGGGCGGCGACGCGGCCGGAATCGTATTCGATGCGGTCAAGGCGGCGACCACGGCGGGCACAGACGTGCTCATCGTCGATACCGCCGGACGGCTGCAGAACAAGCGCGAGCTGATGGACGAACTGGCCAAAGTCCGCCGTGTGCTCGGGCGGATCAACCCCGCCTCGCCGCACGATGTCGTGCTCGTGCTCGATGCCGGCGTCGGGCAGAACGCGCTCAGCCAGATCGATATCTTCAGGGAAGTCGCGGGCGTCACCGGCCTCGTCATGACCAAGCTCGACGGCAGCGCGCGCGGCGGCGTTCTCGTCGCCGCTGCCGAACAGTTCGGCCTGCCGATCCACGCGGTCGGCGTCGGCGAAACGCTCGACGATCTTCGCCCGTTCGACGCCGACGAACTCGCCCGCGCTATCGCTGGAGTACGCGCATGACTGATGCCAAGACCAAGCCCCATCCCGGCTGGAGCCTCGCGGTCGATTACGGCCCGCTACTCATCTTCTTCCTGGTCTATAAGTTTGCAGGCACCGGAACCGGCCCGATCGCGCAGATTGAAACCATCATCCGCGCAACCGGCGTCTTCATGGTCGCAACCGTCATCGCGCTTATCATCTCGAAGTGGCGACTGGGCCGCGTTTCGCCGATGCTCTGGCTCTCGACGATCCTCATCATCGGCTTCGGAGGCCTGACGATCTGGCTGAACGATCCCAAATTCATCCAATTGAAGCCGACGATGGTCTATGCTCTTTTATCCGCGCTTCTCTTCGGCGGGCTTCTTATGGGAAAACCGCTCCTCAAATACGTCCTTGAAGCGGGCTACGACGGCCTCAGCGATCATGGCTGGTTCGTGCTCTCGCGCAACTGGGCAATCTTCTTTGCCGCCATGGCACTGCTCAACGAAGGCCTGCGCGCGACGCTCGACTTCGATCGCTGGCTGACCGTGAAGGTCTGGGTGCTCCCGATCCTCGCCTTCGTCTTCGCCTTCGCGCACATCCCGTTCATGACGAAGCAGGGCCTTGGTCAGGAGCCGCCGGAAACGCCGCCAGCGGGCTGATCGGCGCGCGAGGCACCCTGCCCATCGAGATTCAACGCCACAAAATCCCAATCGATGCAGTTCGTCAAAACGCTTTCGACATATTTGGGGCGCGCGTTGCGATAATCGACATAATAGGCGTGCTCCCACACATCGAGCGTGAACAGCGGGGCCTCGCCGTGCGCGATCGGCGTATCGGCGTCATGATAAGACGTAACCTTGATCGCCTCGCCCTCGAGCACGAGCCACGCCCAGCCGCTGGCGAAATGCGCCACCAACTCGGCGGCCAGCTTTTCGATCAGCGCCTCGGTCGAGCCGAAATCGGCAATGATCCGTTCAGCGAGCGCGCCCGTCGGCGTCTTGGTTTCGGGCGATAGCCCGAGCCAGTAAAAACTATGGTTCCAGATCTGCGCCGCATTGTTGAACAGCGGACCCGATCCGGCAGCCTGGATCAGCTCGACCAGCCCTTTGTCGTCATGGCCCGCCTTGGCCGCAAGCTCGTTGGTCTTGTCGACATAGGCCTTGTGGTGCTTGCCGTGGTGAAAGCTGAGTGTCTCGGCCGATATGTACGGCGCAAGGGCGTCAGGCGCGAAGGGAAGCTTGGGAAGTGCGAAAGCCATGGGGGTCTCCGGTGATGCTCACACCGTTAACGCGTCACGCGGCATTTTTATCCCGCAGCCCGTGTTTGCGCAAACAATGGCGCAGCTGATCATAGGTCAGCGACAGCGCTTTTGCCGCCTCGCGCTGATTGTAGCGACAACGGGTGAGCGTCGCCTCGACGATCATGCGCTCGTGCTGATCGACCGCAGCGCGCAGGTCCGTCACCCCCGCCTCCGGTCGCGCCGCGTGCGTCACCACGGCAGGAGCCGGGGCCTCCCGAGTCGCGGCGGCAGGCTGCCACGGCGATGCAAACGGATCGAACTCAATCGTGGCCACCGGCCCATCCTCGTCGGGCCAGCGATAGACCGCGCGTTCGACCACATTGCGCAATTCGCGGACGTTGCCGGGCCAGTCGTAGCGCGCAAGCATCGTGCTCGCATCGTCCGAAAACCCCGGCCAGTTCCCCCACCCCATTTCGCTCGCCATCCGGCGGCCGAAATGATCCGCCAGCACCGCCACATCGCCGTCGCGCGCACGCAATGGCGGCAAGGTCACAACTTCGAACGCCAGCCGATCAAGCAGATCGGCACGAAAGCGGCCGCTCGCAACGAGGTCCGGCAAATTCTCGTTGGTCGCCGCCACGATCCGCACGTCGACCCGCAACGCCTTGTTCGCGCCGATGCGCGTCACTTCGCCATATTCGACCGCACGCAACAGCCGCTCCTGGGCCCCGGCCGAAAGCGTCGCCAGTTCGTCGAGAAACAGCGTGCCGCCGTCAGCCTCTTCGAAGCGCCCTTCGCGCGCCTTGGTCGCGCCGGTGAACGCGCCCGCCTCATGGCCAAAGAGTTCGGCCTCGATCAGCGTCTCGGCGAGCGCCGCGCAGTTCATCGTGACCAGCGCCGCCGCCCAGCGCGGGCTGAGCCGGTGCAGGCGTTCGGCGATCAGCTCCTTGCCCGTCCCGCGCTCGCCGATCACGAGCACCGGACGGTTGAGCGCCGCCGCGGCACTCGCGCGCTCGATCGCATCGAGGAAGGCAGGCGATTGGCCGACGACCTGCTGCGTTCGTTCCATTGCCAACTATTGGCGTTTTTTCCCAACTGTTGTCAAGGTAAAACGCATTCACTATGGTGAGAATGACGGAAATCTGCGATTTCTGAAACTGGCACGGTTCCTGCAAAACTGTTCATGTCCCGCCGGAAGGTCCGTCGGGTAACAGTTTCAAACCCGGTTCAAGGAGACCCGCCATGTTCACCACGACCCCGTTCCGCAACACTGCCACCACCATCGCTGCTTCGTTCCTCGCCACCACCGTCTGTTTCGCGATCGCGACCACGCCCGTCCAGGCTTCGGATCGCGCCGCGTTCACGACGCAGGTCGAGCGGAGCATCTCCCAAACGATGGTGCTGCCCATGGGTAGTGTCCGCGGCGTCGCAACCGTCGCGATCGAGATCGCCGCGGACGGTTCGGTGCTCAGCGCCGAGATCGCCAAGTCGAGCGGGAACGCCGCCTATGACCTTGAGGCGCTGCGTACGGCCAACGCTGTGAGCTATCCCAAAGGTGCCGCGCGCACCGTCGCGATGGTGCTCGGCTTCGGCCGCGACGTGAAGCCTTCGGAGCGTGTCGCCGCCGTTCAGCAGATTGCCCGCCTGCGCAGCGACAGCCGTCGCCTGCAGGCAACCGTGACGACCGCGCAGCCCATTGGCTGAGCGCATCGTGACCGGGGCGGGCTTGGCCCCCTTGCACGGCCCGCCCCGGCGAACGATCATCGACGACAAGACTGGAGTGAACTGACATGGGAATTTTTTCGCGCACGCGTGATATCATCGCCGCCAACATGACCGACATGCTCGATCGGGCCGAAGACCCCGCCAAGATGATCCGCATGATCATCCTCGAGATGGAGGAAACCCTGGTCGAGGTCCGGGCGACCGCTGCGCGCACGATTGCCGACCAGAAGGAAATGCGGCGGCACATCGAAAAGCTCAAAAAGCTTGAAACGAGCTGGGAAGAGAAGGCCGAACTCGCGTTGTCGAAGGACCGCGAGGACTTGGCCAAGGCCGCGCTCGTCGAACGCCAGAAAGCGACCGACATGGCCGAGCAACTGATCGTTGAGATCGAAGTGCTCGACGATGCGCTGAAGGCGTCCGAAGGCGATATCGCCAAGCTCCAGAACAAGCTGCGCGAGGCCCGCACGCGGCAGAACAGCATCGTTGCGCGCATGGAAAACGCACAGACGCGCGTCCGGGCCCGCGAAGCCTATGCCGGCGAGCGCGTGCAGGATGCCTTTTCGCGCTTCGAGACGCTCGAGCGCCGCGCCGATCTCGTCGAGGGCCGCGCCGAGGCTTTGGGCCTGGGCGCTGTGAAGACGCTCGACGAGGAAATCGCCGAGCTGCGGACGTCGGAAAAGGTTGATGCCGCGCTCGAAGCGCTGAAGGCGCGCGCTGCCGCCAAGGATGCATGAGATGGACGATTGGACGATCCTGATACCGCTGCTGGCGATCTTCTCGATCTTTATCGGCTTTCCCTGGCTGGTGTTTCACTACATCACCAAGTGGAAGCAGGCGAAGACGCTGACCGTCGACGACGAGAACTTGCTCGACGACATGCACGACACCGCCCGCCGCCTCGAAGACCGGCTCGTTACGATCGAGCGGATCATGGCGGCCGACAACCCCAACTGGAAACACGGCGCTTAAGGGCGCCCGAACAGGAGACCTGCAATGACCGCACGTCGCACTTCCTTCTACCTCGACAAGCAGAACGCCAAATGGCTCGGCGTCTGCGCCGGGATCGCCGATTACACCGGCATCGATCGCACCTGGGTGCGCGTCGGCACCGTCGTGCTCACCCTGATGGGCGGCTTTCCATGGACGCTGGTCGCCTATTGGGTCGCCGCCTGGGTCGCCAATCCCAAGCCGCTCGGGCTTTACGACAGCCCCGAGGACGCCAAATTCTGGGAAGGCGTCCGCCAAAGCCCTGCGCGCAGCACCCGCGACGTTCGCGCCAAGTTTCGCGACATCGATCGCCGCCTCGCTGACGTCGAGACCTACTACACCAGCCGCAACTCGAGCCTCGCCAACGAGATCGACAGTTTGCGCTAGGCGCTGCCAAACAGGGGACATGTCATGGACCGACACGAATTCGAGCTGGCGATGGCCGCGCTTCAGGACGGCCCGCAGAACGATCTGGCCGCGCCGATGTTCATCATGGGGATGATCCTCGGTGTGGTCGCGACCTTGCTGATCCAGGCCTATGGGCGTCGCAAAGCAAGGCTCGCTGCCGTCCGTGAACCGCAGACCGATCGGGCTATCGAACTGCTGTCGACCGAAAACGAGCAGCAGCAGGGGCTGATCCTGCGGCTCGAGGATCGCATCGCGGTGCTCGAGCGCATCGCCACCGACAAGCCGCTGCGGCTCGCCGCCGAGATCGAAACCCTGCGCTGAGAAGGAACGCCAAGATGGACAATGTTACTTTCATGGCAGTGCTGACCGATGGACTGCCGGCCATTCTTGCGATCGTCGTGATCTCGGTCGGCGGATGGGTCGTCACCACCTGGCTGCGCGTCAAAAACGGCTATCCGCTCGAAGGCGGATGGGGCCAGGCGGTCTATCCGGTGAAGAATGACGAGGCGGTCGAGCGGGTGCGCCTGCTCAGCCAGGAAAACGCCCAGCTCCGCGCCGAGCTCGGTTCAATCAAAGACCGGCTCGCCAACGTCGAACGCATCGTCACTGACAGCGCACACGGTCTCGATCGCGAGATCGAAATGCTGCGCGGCAAACCCGCGAACTAGGGAGAGTTTCCAATGCAAAGCTCGCATATCATGATCATCGCCATCATCACGATCGTGATGATCGCGAGCGTCCTGAAGGCCCGCTACAAGGCGCGGCACGGCATCCTCGAAGACGAAGACGGCAATCAGCGCCTGGCCGCCGATCCGGACATAGCGCGGCTGCGCGACGACGTCAGGGCGCTCAAGGAGCGCATCGCAGTGCTCGAGCGGCTCGCCACCGACAACAATCGCGCCGTCGATCTCGATCGCGAGATCGACAAGCTGCGGCTGGGAGACCGTTGATTGACACGCTCCTGCTCTATGCCGGGATCGCGCTGACCGCGCTTGCGGGAACGACGATCCTCGCGATGATCGCTCTCCGCGCCTTCCGCGCCTGGATCGACTTGAAGCACGCCGAACTGCATCAGCGCCATCCGGGCGTGCCGACCACCAGCCAGCGCATCGACATCGCCGATCTGAAGGAGCGGATCCGCAAACTGGAAGCGATCGCGGCGGGCGTGGATATCTAACCCCATTCCCTCCGGGAGAGGGCGACTCGGCCTCTCGCCGAGCCGGGAGAGGGAAAACGCGCTTGGCACCTAATCCTGAGTGCCCTCTCCCCGGCCCTCTCCCAAGATGGGAGAGGGAGTGCTAGGCGCACGCAATGACACCCCTCGCCGACCTCCTCGACGAATACACCTTCCTCGATGCCGACGATCGCTATCGCCTGCTGATCGATCTCGGGCGCCAGCTCGAGCCGATGCCTGACGCGCTGAAGACTGATGCCACGCTGGTGCGCGGCTGTTCGGCGAGCGTCTGGGTCTATCCGACGACGACCGACGAAGGCCGCCTCCATTTCCTCGCCGATTCGAACGCAGCGATCACGAAAGGCATCATCGCACTCGTGCTCGCGACTGTGCAGGACCGTCCGGCAGCGACGATTGCGGCAACGGACATTGCTGCCGAACTTGCACCGTTCGACCTGCGCAACCAGCTGTCTTCGAACCGGACGCAAGGCATTCCGAACATGATCGCGCTGATCCAGGCGACCGCCGAACGCCTTATAGCGTAGCGCCCTCAAGCGCAGGCTCCGCCGCATCGATCGGATCGCTCAGCGCCGCGATGACCTCCTCCACCGGCGTTCCGGCGCGCACGATCATCCATTCGCGCGGGCGGCGCGGATCGATCATGGTGACCGCGCCGCGCGGACAGACCCCGAGGCATTTGGTCCCGACAACGCCGAAGTCCGCCTTGCGCCCCTTGCCGAGCACTTTCTTGAGCGCTTTTTCAAGCGAGGTGCTGCCCTTCTTGCCAAAGCCGCCACCGATCCGCTTCGAACATTTCGCGCAGACGAGCGCCGTCCGCTCCCAGTTCGATTTCGCGATCGGAAACATCAGCCGGCCCGGCGCTCTTCGGCGCTGCGCAAAACGTCCCACGCCGCCTGCACCGCGCGAAAGCGCTCGGCCGCAGCGGCATCGCCCGGCTTCAGATCGGGGTGGTTGCCCTTGGCGAGTCGTCGCCAAGCCGTGCGCGCATCGTCGAAACTCGCATCGCTCCCGAGTTCAAGCACATCAAGCGCCCGCATCTCGTCGCGCGACCGCGTCCCGTCGCCCGGACCGCCCCAGCCATAATGCGATGCGCTGGCAAAGGCCGATGCCGTGCCGCTCTCCTCGGCCTCGCGCGCCGCTGCGTCCTCGGCGCTTAGCCCTTCGAAGTAATTCCACCCCGCGTTATATTCAGCGGCATGCTTCTCGCAGAAATACCAGCGCTCGGGGCTGTTGGGCGATTTGGGGGCCGGTTTATCGCCGGGAGCCTCGCAATTGTGCCGATCGCACAGCCGGATTGTCGCCGCCGCGCGCTCCGAGCCATACCCCCGCCAGCGCGGAAAGCCCCAATCGAGCGAACGGGATGATGAACGGGGCATGCCTTAGCTGGCAGGCGGAATGAAACGCACCGCCAAAGCGACAATGCCGCCCAACGCAGCAACGATGCTCATCGCTGCAAGCCACATCTGCGCGACGCTGGGCAAATGCCGAAGCTGTTCCTTCATCGCGGATGCGTCGGTCTTGATGGACACGACATCGTTGCGCACGCCCTCTACCCCGCGATCGAGGCGGTCGAGTGTCTTCTTGATGTGATCGACGTCCGATTCGAGACGGGCAATGCGTGGCTCCATACCGCCTGAAGTGCCCCCTCCGTCGCCGCCTTTCAAGAAATCATCGTGCATCGCCTGAATGCGCGCTTCGATTTGCACCAACCGGTTGAGGCGATCGTCGAGAGCCACCGTTACGCGCTTTCGTGCGAGAGAAGAAAATAGAGCTCGTCGAGCTGATGCGCAGCAGAAGCGCGAAGGCTCCCGTAAAGTTCGTGATTGCCCGCAGCGAAGGCGTCAAGCGCGGCTTGCTGGGCTTGGCAGAGCTTGAAAAGCTGCGAAACGACGATAGCCAAATCGGCTTTGCTGGCTGGCGACCCGAGATGCTCCGCCAGCGGAAAGCCTTTCGGAAAAATTCGGATGTCAGCCAACGTAAAACGTCCTTCAAAGCGCCAGAGGGTCTATAAGCCGGGTTCTGTCTTCGCGCAAAGCGAAGGGCGACCATTCCTCTACGAGCGCCGTTGCCGACGCTCTCAAGCAACCAACCCGGACGACAGACGCGAGCCACGCCATGCGCCGTCCCTATTCGGTCTTGCTCCCGGTGGGGTTTGCCGTGCCGTTCCCGTTGCCGGGACCGCGGTGCGCTCTTGCCGCACCGTTTCGCCCTTGCCCGCCCGAAGGCTTAACCCGAAGGTGGGGCGGTCTATTTTCTGTGGCACTGTCCCTCGGGTTGCCCCGGCCGGGCGTTACCCGGCACCGTTACTCTGCGGAGCCCGGACTTTCCTCGTGTTGCCACGCGGCCGCCCGACCCTCTGGCACCTACCGCCTTAATCATCCCCGGTCGGTTTGGGAAGGAGCAGTGCGAGCAGGATCGCGCGCGTCTCGCCATCGATCGTCCCGTCGATCAGTTCAGGTCGAAAACGCCGCTGAAACGCCACGACGGCGGCAAGGGGGTTGGCAACGTCGTAACCGAAGCGCTCCAGCGCGAGCAGGAATCCGGCATCGCTCCAGTGTGGGTCCATCAGCCCTTTGGTCGGGCGCGGTAGGGCAAGGCGGAGCTTGGCCAGCCGATGCCATGGGAAGAGTTCGCCCGGATCCTGCTTGCGCGCAGGCGCGATATCCGAATGCCCCACGACATTGCCGCGCGTGATCCGGTGCCGCGCAACGATATCCGCAACCAGCGGCACGAGCGCATCGATTTGCGCTTCCGGGAACGGCGTGTAGCCGAATTCATGGCCCGGATTGACGATCTCGATGCCGACGCTCGCCGAATTCACATCGTCGATGCCCCGCCACCATGATTTGCCGGCATGCCAGGCGCGCTTTTCCTCGGGCACCATGCGCACCACCTGCCCGTCCTCGGCGACAAGATAGTGGCACGAAACCTTGGCGTCCGGGTCGCTCAGCCGGGCAATCGCCGATGCGGCATCGCGCATGCCCGTGTAGTGCAGCACCAGCAACGACACCGGCAGCGTCCGTTCGTCGAAATTGGGCGATGGCGTTTCGATCAAATGTCTTGCTCCCGCGCCGCGCCGCTGCCCTTTGCCGCAAGCACGGCACCATAGAGCGCACGGGCAAGATTCCAAATGGCACGCAGGGGACTGTTCCCTGCTTTTAACCGGTCGCGACGCGCTTGTCCCTGCGTCCAACCTCGCCCGCTGCCACATAGAGGCCGCGAATATTGGGATCGGAAACAAACTGCTGGGTCTGCCCAAGCACGGTTTCACCCGCGCCGAGCATCAAAATGCCGCCGGGTTCGAGCGCTGCGGCAAGCCGGTCAAAAACCTTCGTCCGTGTTTCGGCCCCGAAATACATCATCACATTGCGGCACAGGATCAGATCGAATTTTCCGGGAGCCGGATCAAGCAGGTTATGCGTCGCGAAACGGACCGCCTGGCGGATCGGCGGTTCAATGATCCAGTCTTCGCCCTGCTGCACGAAATGGCGCAGCATCGTCCGCACCGGCAACCCGCGCTGAACCTCGAACTGCGAATAGCGTCCGCTGCGCGCCTTCGCGATCACAGCTGCTGAGACATCGGTTGCCGCAATCTCGACCGTCCAGCCCGCCGGAAGGTGATCAGGCTCCCGAAGCATCATCGCGATCGAATATGGCTCCTGCCCGGTCGAACAGCCGGCGCACCAGATGCGCAGACGGCGGACGCGGTTGCGCGTTTCAATGAGGCGGTCGAGCCCGGGTCCGCCCAGCAGCGCAAAAACGCCGGGATCCCGAAAAAACGAACTTTCGTTGTTCAGCAGCGCTTCGACGATCCGGGATGAGAGCGCTGCGTCGCGGCGCTGCGTGATCCGTCCGACGAGCGCATCGATGCTGCCCAGCCCGAGTTCGCGAACGATCGGCTTAAGCGCGGTTTCGACACGCCACGTCCGCCCGACCGGTATATGTTGGCCGGTCCGCGCTTCGAGCATGCCACCAAGAATGCGCACCGCCGCCGAATTGGGGTGCAGGCTCAAGAACGCACACCGCATTGCGCGACGTGACGGGCGAGTTTCGCAGGCGGCGCGATCACGCTGGCCAGCCCGGCTCGCGAAACCGCGCCTGGCATGCCCCAGACGGCCGACGAGGCGGCATCCTGTGCGATCACGCTGCCCCCTGCCTCGACGATCGCTGCCGCGCCGCTCGCCCCATCGCGCCCCATGCCCGTCAGCACGACGCCCATGGCCGCGCTGCCGAACACGACCGCCATGGTTTCGAACATCGGATCGACCGACGGGCGACACCGTGAAGCGACGGCATGCGTAAGCAATTCGGCGCGGACTGCGCCCCGACGTAAGACACAGCCGAGATGCGCGTCGCCCGGAGCCACCAGAATCGCGCCGCGAACAAGCGGCGCGCCGTCTGCCGCGACCGTGCAGTGTCGTCCCGACATGCGCGCGAGCTGTTCAGCGAAGAACGGCATGAACGCCGTCGGCAAGTGTTGTGTCACGAGGATCGGCGGATCAAAATCGCAAGGAAGCGTCGCGAAAAACGCTGCGAGTGCATGAAGCCCGCCCGTCGAGGCACCGATCGCCAGACAAGCCAGCGGCGCTTGCGAAACCGGACGCAGAATGAACGGTTCGCTGCCTGGATCGCCAGCCTCGCGCGGCGCGGCTTCGCCGAGACGCCGGAGCCGATCGACCAACAGCGCCGCAAAGCGGCCGCCGAGTTCGCCGACCGCAGGCTTCGCCAACGTATCGGTTGCCCCCAGCGCCAGCGCTTCGATCGTTGCCCGCGCGCCGGTTTCGGCAAGCGTCGAGACGATCAGGATATGCGCGCCATGGCCCGCCGCGATCAGCTCCGGCAGCGCGGCAAGTCCGTCGAGTCCGGGCATCTGGATATCGAGCAGGATGATATCGGTGCGATGCGTTGCCAGCCAGTCGATCGCACGGCGCGCGCCATCGAGCGCCGCAACCACTTCGAAATCG
Source organism: Sphingomonadaceae bacterium (assembly GCA_046153865.1). GTDB lineage: Bacteria > Pseudomonadota > Alphaproteobacteria > Sphingomonadales > Sphingomonadaceae > Sphingomonas_O. Next base: position 199,308 of record JBJXFA010000067.1, on the reverse strand, counting down.
GCTTCTCCTGACAGCATTCGTGAGAGGGCTGCGCGCGCGACGGCGGAATCATCGATGATCAGAACGCGGAGCGGGCGCGCGCCGCTAAGGGATTTCCGTTGCTTGATCGCGCCGTGCAACACCGGTCAGACGATGCCGACGATCTGGAGCTTTGCCGCAAGCGTCTCGCGGTCGAAAGGCTTCATGATGTATTCGTCGGCTCCGGCATCGAGCGCGGCGCGGATGTGCGCCGTCCCGTTCTCGGTCGTGCAGAAAACGACCTTGGGATGCATCGTCGCGTCGGCCTTAAGCGCGCGCAGGAAATCCATGCCGCCCATCACCGGCATGTTCCAGTCGAGCAGGATCACGTCGGGAACCTCGCGCGCGCAGGCTTCGAGCGCTTCACGCCCGTCAGCCGCCTCGGCGACGCGAAACTGAAGTCCCTCGAGAATGTGCCGCGCGACCTTGCGGATCACTTTCGAATCATCGACGACCAGACAGGTCTTCATCCCAACCATCCTATTTTTTGCGAACCAACGTCAGCTTAGCGCGCAGAAATGTTCGAGCCGTTAACCGCTCACGCCGCAATCGCCTGCGCGCCGCCGAGCAAACGACGCGGATCGAGCACGAGCGCAAAGCCATATTCGGTATCGACGAGGCGGGCGACCACGCGCGACCAGCCCGCTTTGACCGGCGCTTCATGCGCTGCGGTCAAACGGCGCGCCGGAACCACATCGAGGACCGCATCGACGCGCAGCGCATAGCGATGCCCGTCGTCTTCGAGGATGATCGCCCGATTGCCGGTCTGCTTTGCGCGAAGCCCGACGCAGGCCGCCGTATCGACGACGGTCACCACCCGGCTGCGAACGGCGGAAAGCCCGATCAGATGATCCGGTGCGCGCGGTACCGGCACGACCTGCCACAGATCGACCACCGACTCGACAGCAGCGGCCTCGAACGCCACCCGGTCGCCAGCGACGATTGCTACGAGGACGAGTTCGGTCATGCCGCCGCTTCCATCGGTTGCTTCGCAACGACGTTCCGCGGCCAGCGCAGCACCTCAACGGGCGCCCCATCGATCATAGTTATCCCCTCGACACTGTCGCTTTCGAGCGGAACCAGAGTCTGCAACGGAGCCAGGTCAAGCACATTTGCGACCGGGTAGATGACCGGCTCGCCATCTTCGGCGTTCAAGCGCAAGCCTACCATCGGTCGATCCTTTGCGAGCACGCCGTCGATCACCGCGCGCACGATACGGCCGTCAATCGTTGCGAAACTCGCGTCGCCCAACCGGATGATCTGGTCGATCGCAACATCCTCGATCCGTTGGACCGCGCTCGATCGGATCGCTCGCCAGACGCCGTCGAGCCCCTGAAAAACGACCACCATAGCGCCGCGCGCGGTCGCTTCGGCGGGGGAGCGCAGAGGTCCGGCGCGCAATGCTGCGCCGTCAATGCCCGCCCGCCGTGCAATCGCTCCCGGGTCGATCAGCAGGACGGGCGTGCCGCTATCCGGCAGCGCATGCCCGGCATAAAGCTCAAGCGCGGCGAGCTGCGGCGCGATCGGGCGGACGACCAATTCCTCGGTATCGCAGACCCGGTCGACGCCAAGCGCGAAGCGGATGCCGCCCGCCGCTTCGACAAACACCAGCTGGGTCGGCACGTCATCGCCAAGACCAAGGATCGACTCGAGCGTCACGACCGAGAGCATCTGCGCGCGCAAGATAGCGACATGGCTGCCGCCGATCGATTCGAACCGCACCGCCGCCGAGCCGACCTGGACGATTTCTTCGACCGCCGCACGTGGCACTGCAAAGACATGCCCGCCCGCTTCCACCAGCAACGCGTTGATAATGCTCAGTGTCAGCGGCGCCCGCAACCTGATCTTCAGCCCTTGTCCGGGGCTGTTGGCAAGCACGATCGTGCCGCCCAGGCGCTCGACATTGGCGCGCACGACATCCATGCCCACTCCGCGCCCCGAGATCGACGTCACTGTCTCCGCTGTCGACAGGCCCGGCGCAAAAACGAGATCGAGCGCAGCTTCGGCCGACAGCCCGGCCGCCCGGCTCGGATCGATCACCTCGGCGGTCACGGCCTTGGCGATCAGCCGGTGCAAGTCGATCCCGCGACCGTCGTCGGCAACGCATATCGAAACCTGATTGCCCGATTGCTCGGCCGTCACCGTGATCGTGCCATGCTCAGGCTTGCCAGCCGCTCGCCGCTCTTCAGGGCTTTCGATGCCGTGATCGATCGCGTTGCGGATGATGTGCGTCAATGGATCGCGGATCGCCTCGACCATTTCGCGATCAATCTCGACATCGGCGCCTTCGATGATCAGCTCGGCGCGCTTGCCGAGCTGATCGGCCGTATCACGGACGAGGCGCGGCAGCTTGGCAAACAGCCGTTCGATCGGTTGCATCCGCGTGCGGGCCACCGTTTCACGCACATCGCCGATCGCGCTCGACAATCGTTCGAGCGCCACATCGCTTGCCGCCCCGGCCGATCCATCGCGCAGCTTGCGCGCCAGTTCATTGCGCGCAAGTACAAGGTCCGAGACCTGGCTCATCAGCGCCTCAAGCCGTTCGATCGCGACGCGCACGGTGCGCATCGGCGCGACTGCAGGTTGCTCGGCGCGCGAAGGCGCGACGGGTGCCAGCCGCACCTCGCCGTCAAGCGCAGCAATCAACGTGCCATCGAGTGGCACCCCCTCGAATGCCGATCCACTGTCGAGCGCTTCGACAAGCGCGGAAATCCGGTCGATGATCGCGAGCAGCGCCGAGACCAGCGCCCGATCCAGCTGCCGCTCGCCGTTGCGCATCGCCCCCAGCACGGTTTCGGCGGCATGCGCGAGTGCGGCAATTCTCGGCAGATCGAGGAAACCGCAACTGCCTTTGACCGTGTGGACAAAGCGGAAAATCGCATCCAGCCGTTCGGTATCGCCAAAATTGGCTTCCCATGAGACGAGCTGCCCGCCCAGACTTTCCAGCGTCTCGCGTGTTTCGGCAACAAATTCGCCGATCAGATCGTCCATCGTTGCCGGGCCCCGCTCACGTGGACACGGCATTGCACCGACAGGGTTAAGGACGCGTTAGGATCACGCCCGGTTCAGCGTCGCGCCGAACAGCAGGACCGTGGGATCGGGGGCCAACACCTGCGCATGCCCGCCGCTTTCGGTCGCCAGCAGATGAACCAGCCACGCCGCCGCCGCGCGCGGGGTTAGCCCCGCCTCATCGGCCTCGCCGCCCAGCGCCAGCCGCAATTCCGGATCGAGCACGAGGCGCACACCCTCGGCGCGCACCACAATCTCAGTCGTCCCGCCGACAACTTCGGCACCCACATCGAGGCGACCGCCGCGCACCAGCGAGTCTCCCGCCATCAGCACAAGGTTCAGCAAGACCTTGATCGCCGTTTTCGAAAGCGTCGCCTCGGCCACCAGCCAGCCGATCTCGATCCGCTCATTGTCGCCCAGCAGCCCCTCGATCGCCGCTTTCGCCTCGCGCGTATCGACGACATCGCCAAATCCGCCTGCAGCGCCAAAGGCCAACCGGAAGAATTTGAGTTTGTTGGCCGAAGCCCGCGCGCTTTCGGCCAGCAGTTCAAGGCAGCGCGCGCGCATTTCCGGATCGGTTTCGTCGGCAAGCAGCTCAAGCCCGTTGTTCATGGCCCCGACCGGACTGAGCAGATCATGACACAAACGCGACGCAAGCAGGCTGGCGAAATCGACGGCATTGACGGCCATGGTAACCCCCGGAAACTGGCGTCTCCTTTGGCGAAGCGCCGCCGCCCGGTCAATCGGACTGTCGCGTCGTTGCCTGACCTGATAGGGCCGCGCCAATGCTACTGGACGACATTATCGCCGACGTCTGGTCGCGCTGGGAACGCGCGATCGCCGATCGAAAGTCGCCGCTGCACACGCCCTGTGTCGCCACCGTCGATGCCGATGGCGTGCCGCAGACCCGCATCATGGTGCTGCGCGCCGCTGACCGCGGCGAGGCGAGCCTGCGCTTCCATACCGATGCGCGGTCGGGAAAATGCACTCATGCGGGACCGGCCTCGGTGCTGGGGTATGATCCCGAGGCGCGCATCCAGCTCCGGCTGACCGGCACGGCCATGCTGGAGGCTGTCGGCCCGGCAGCGAACGCCGCCTGGGCGGCGGCCAGCCTGTCGAGCCGCCGCTGCTATCTCGCCGCCCCCGGTCCCGGCACCACTGTCCCCGAGCCGACTTCCGGCCTGCCCGCTAACCTCGAAACCCGCCTGCCCAGCCCCGCCGAGTCCGACGGCGGCCGCGCCAATTTCGCCGTCGTCCTGTTCACCGCCGATCACATCGACTGGCTGCACCTCGCGGCCACCGGGCACCGACGCGCGCAGTTCGTGCACAACGGTTCGGACTGGCACGGTCGCTGGGTCATCCCATGAGCCGCAGGGTTGCCGAAGAGCGACCCCTGCTTTCGGGACACATCGCGTCGTTTGTAACCTTTCGCCGCCTCCCAGCGAACACGTCGATGCTTGTTCAGGAGATCGCCCGATGTTTCGCGCAGCCCCGTTTACCCTCGCATTGATAACGTCCGCCGTTTTTGCCACGGCGGCGCAGGCTGCCGAGTTCAAGCCGTTCAGCCAGGCAGTGTTTGAAGCCGCAAGAACCACCGGCCGACCGATCGTGATCGAAGTGAATGCGCCCTGGTGCCCGGTCTGCGCGTCGCAGGCCAAAACGATCCAGACCACCGTTGCCGATCCGGCCTATTCCAAGCTGCTCATCCTGCGGATCGATTTCGATACGCAGAAAAGTGAGTGGCAACGATTTAATGTGACCAAGCAATCGACACTGATCGCTTTCAAGAACGGTCGTGAAGTCGGTCGCGTTTCTTACATTACCGACAAGACCAAGATCCAGAACCTGCTCGCGCTAACGCAGGGCTAGGCACCGGACATGGCCGACGGCCTTTCGCCCCTGCTTGCCTTTGGTGCCGGTGCGCTGACCATCCTGTCGCCGTGCGTTCTGCCGCTGGTCCCCATCGTGCTCGGCAGCGCGGCCCAGCAGCACCGTTTCGGGCCGCTCGCGCTCGCAACGGGATTGGTAGCGTCGTTCACGATCGTGGGGTTTGCCGTTGCGACGCTCGGCGCCTCGGCAGGGCTCGACGGTGAAAATGTGCGGCTGTTCGGCGCCATCCTGCTTGGGCTCGCCGGTGTTTTCCTGCTCGTGCCTGCAGCGCAAGCGGTCTTGACCCGCGTCGCCACGCCGCTGGCGAACTGGGCCAGCCAGCGCCAGCAGGGTCTCGAACGCTTCGGTCTTGCCGGTCAGGCTGCGATTGGTGTTCTGCTCGGCCTGGTCTGGAGCCCGTGCGTCGGGCCGACGCTGGGTGCGGCGACGGTTCTGGCAGCACAGGGCGAGAACCTCGCGCAGGTCGCATTTGTCATGTTTGCCTTCGGATTGGGGATTGCCACCGTGCTGGTCGCAATCGCCTTTGCCACGCGGTCGGTCTTCACCCGTTGGCGCGGCCGGATGATGGCGGCAGGCGGCGGCGGCAAGCGCGTGCTGGGCGGCCTGCTCCTTGCCGTGGGCATCATGATCTTTACCGGCCTCGATCGGGTCGTCGAAAGTGCCGTGGTCAGCGCATCACCCGCCTGGCTTACCGAACTCACGACCATGATCTGACACCATCCCGGCGGGTCGCAACACCGGGCGCGCGCACGGCACAAATCCTGAAAAGGCGGCTGTGCGCGCAAACTGGGCGATGGCACCTCGGCCGAGGCGCTATCGGCGCATCAAGCGCCACGTCACGATGCGCCTCGACGCCGACGTGCTCGACTGGCTCAAGGAACGTAACGGAGGGCGGGGGTAACAGACCGAGATCAACCGGGTGCTGCGGCGATATGTAGCCGAGGGTGGGCGTTGGTTTGAGCTTGGGTGGGCTTTGACCGGCATCTCACTCGCTAGGGCCGAACGAAAGCTTTGCGTCTCATGGATTGACGGTGATCGAAGCAGCAGTATTGGCGTTGGCGGAACGGGAACTGCCACATTTTACGCGACCGTTATCGGTTTCCGGATCAGATGGGGATAAAAATGCTCATTGAATGTCCGGAGTGTGCCAAAGACATATCCGACGCTGCAACTGCCTGTCCAAATTGCGGACATCCCAATCAAATTGCGAATGCAACTGTAAATTTGAAACCCAAAAAAAACGCCGATCGGTCGTTGGAAGTTTCGAATGCTCGTACGTGGATTGAATACTTTTCGAGCCTCGGCCGACCTGCCAAAATAATGATTGTCGCAACTGCCGTCGCAGGCACTTTGTTGATTTTCGTTTCAATGATCGGTGGGGCTTCAGTGTTGCCCCAGACGTCTTCCGGTCCGAATTCCCAAGAAATGAAGACTGCATTTGAGTCTGCACCAGAGAATTTTTCATTTGGTATTGGAAGGGTTGCATATTTCGAGTCCGCCGGATGTCAGCCCGTTTCTGCCACCATATTTAAATGCGCATTTTATGCTGAATTCGGCATTGTTGGCGGATCACAGACACCAGATTTAGACAACATCGTGCGCAATGGATCGGCTCGGCTAAGAAGTGGCCTGTTTTACAGGCTTCAAAATAATAGCTGGAGGTTCCAGTCAGAAGGGTCGTGACGCCCGAAGTTTCGCTATGGGCCTGATTTTCAGGCTTCGGTGACTCAATACGAGACTCAACCCCCCACCGCCTTCCGCAACGCCTCATTGATCCGCGTCTGCCAGCCCGGCCCGCCCGCGCGGAAGCGGGCGAGGATGTCGGCGTCGAGGCGCAACGTCACCTGCTTCTTGGGTTCATCGCCCTGTGGCGGCCGACCGAAAACCGGGATCACGAAAGGGGCATTTCGCTTCAAACCGTCCTTTGTCAGAACGCCGGTCGCGGGTCTGATTACCTTGCGACCGTGATTGATCTGAGCGATCTCCGCCATTTCCTTCGTCAGGAACGGAGCGTCGTCAGGGTCGATCCAGTCCGACTTCGGCAACTTCTTCATCGTGCATCCGCCTCATTGATATGATCCTGCGCCGATCGCCTCGAAGCGTCCAAACTGCGGCGATTGCGACGTCGCCGATCCAGCCGTAGGTCCGCCACCGCTCCTCGCCATAATCGAACCGGGTATCGTTGACGGTGAGGAACGTACCTTCGAACAGCCTTGGCGCATCGAGAAAATCGAGCCCGCGCTCGGCCAGCGTCTCGTCACGCTTCGCCTGATCGAACTCGATCTCCATGCCTTATGTAACTACAGAAGCCTACCGCGTCAACTTCTTGTAAGCCAGCCGCGTCGGCCGATCCGCCGCATCGCCCAGCCGCCGCCGCTTGTCCTCTTCATAGCTCTCGAAATTCCCCTCGAACCATTCGACATGGCTGTTGCCCTCGAAGGCGAGAATATGCGTCGCCAGCCGGTCGAGGAAGAAGCGGTCATGGCTGATGACCACCGCGCAGCCCGCAAAGCTCTCCAGTGCCTCTTCGAGCGCGCGCAGGGTTTCGACATCGAGGTCGTTGGTCGGTTCGTCGAGGAGGAGGACGTTGCCGCCGGCCGCCAGCATCTTCGCCATATGGACGCGGTTGCGTTCGCCGCCCGAGAGCTGGCCGACCTTCTTCTGCTGGTCGCCGCCTTTGAAGTTGAACGCGCCCACATAGGCCCGCGTGTTGACTTCGTGCTTGCCGAAATAGAAGCGCTCGTTGCCCCCTGAGACTTCTTCCCAGACGTTCTTGTTGGGATCGAGCGCGTCACGCGACTGGTCGACGAAGCCGAGCTTGACCGTCGGGCCGATATCGACATGCCCGCTGTCGGGCGTTTCCGCCCCGGTAATCAGCTTGAATAAGGTCGACTTGCCCGCGCCGTTCGGTCCGATCACGCCGACGATGCCGCCCGGCGGCAGCGTGAAACTCAGATCCTCGAACAAAAGCTTATCGCCATAGGCCTTTGAAACGCCCTCGATCTCGATCACCTTGCCGCCGAGCCGCTCGGGAATCTGGATCAGGATCTGCGCTGCGCCTGGCCGCCGGTCGGCCTGCTTTTCGACGAGTTCATCGAACGCGCGGATGCGCGCCTTGCTCTTGGTCTGCCGCGCCTTGGGGCTCTGGCGGATCCACTGCAACTCGTCCTTTATGGCCTTCTGGCGGCCCTCCTCCTCGCGGTCCTCCTGCTCCATGCGCTTGGCCTTGTTCTCAAGCCAGGCCGAATAATTGCCCTCGAACGGGAGCCCCTTGCCCCGGTCGAGCTCGAGCACCCAGCCGACGACATTGTCGAGGAAATAGCGGTCATGGGTCACCAGGATCACGTTGCCGGCATAGTTGATGAGGTGCTGTTCGAGCCAGGCGACACTCTCGGCGTCGAGGTGGTTGGTCGGCTCGTCGAGCAGCAGGATTTCGGGCTTTTCGAGCAGCAGCCGACACAGCGCGACGCGGCGGCGCTCGCCGCCCGAGAGGCTTTCGACGCCCCAGTCCCCGGGCGGGCAGCGCAGCGCCTCCATCGCAATTTCGAGCTGGTTGTCGAGCGTCCAGCCGTCGACCGCGTCGATCTTTTCCTGCAGGTCGCCCATCTCGGCCATCAGCGCGTCGAAGTCCGCGTCGGCCTCGCCCATTTCAGCCGAGATCGCATTGAAGCGATCGACCATGTCGGCAACCGGCCGAACCCCATCCTTCACATTTTCGAGCACGGTCTTGTTGGGATCGAGCTGCGGCTCCTGCGCCAGATAGCCGACACGGATGCCCTCGCCCGCCCAGGCCTCGCCATTGAATTCGGTGTCATAGCCCGCGATGATCTTCATCAGCGTCGATTTACCCGCGCCGTTGACGCCGATGATCGCGATCTTGGTTCCGGGCAGGAACTGGAGATGGATGTTGTTGAGCACCGGCTTGGGCGCGCCGGGGAAGGTCTTGGTCAGGCCCTTCATGACATAGGAATATTGCGCGGCCATGCGATGCGGTCTTTCAGGCAGGAACAGGGAGGATTGCCGCGCATTTAGGGGGCGACGGACGCGTTGGCAAACCGCTTGCGCGGGCACTGGAATCGCACAACGAAACAAAAACATACTATTTTTCTAGGGTTTTCGGGAATGGTAGCAAAAGCAGTGACTTACGCTCTTTGATGGACCGAACTAGGGCATTGACGCGGCAGAATGTGGCGCTATTAAGGCACGCAGCAAAGGCACCCGCGCCGTTGCGTGCTTGACCCTTTCGGGAGTTATTTGACTATGAAGAAGCTGACCCTCGCCGTCGCCGCTGCCGGCCTGATCGTCCTCGGTGCGTGCACCAACACCCCCGAAGCCCAGAACGTGATCGACGCCGGTGACAATGCCGCTGCCGCGCTCGAGAACACGGCCGACAACCTCGAAGCTGCTGCCGACAATGCCACGGGCAACGTCGCCGAAGCGCTCGAGAACGCTGCTGACAACGCCGAAATGATGGCTGATAACGTCGAAGCGGCTGCCGAAATGAAGGCGGACAACATGACCAAGTAAGCCATCGGGCTTGCTTGTTTTGGTCGGGGCGCGCGTTCGGCAATCGAGCGCGCGCCCTTTTCTTTTGCCTCGCTGCGTTGGCTCGGCTATCGGGCGCGTTCCGTCCGGGGAGTGGCGCAGGCTGGTAGCGCATCTGCTTTGGGAGCAGAGGGTCGCAGGTTCGAATCCTGTCTCCCCGACGGCGCGATTTGGACGTGAAACAGCAAAGCTGTTTCAGACGCAAATCGCGCCCGGCCAGCATAGCGCAGCTATGACTGACGACGCGGCTTTGCCGCGGCGGGGCAAGTTGAAATCCGAGAGCGCCGTGGCAAAGCCACGTTGTCGTTCGTTGCAGCGCGAAGTCGATCCTGCCCGATCGCCCGTCAAGCCTCTCCGCCGGCACCGCGCATGATGCATGGCTGACGACCAGCGTTTTTCGCTATTGATAACTATTCGCAATACCGTTAGGCCCGGCAATGACTGATGCCATCGCCGGGGATATTCGTGATTCGAAACACTTTGCTCATCTCGACGGCGCTGGGTGCGCTGGTGTTTTCCGCGCCGTCGCTCGCTGAAGACTCGCCCGACGCCGACGCATCCCGCACGGCGATATCATTGTCACCGGCCAAAAACTGGGCCAGACACTCGCCAACACGCCCAATTCGGTTGTCATTGCCACGGGCGCGGAAATCGACAACCCAGCCTATGTCAACATCAACGATTTTCTGCGCGACATCCCCAATGTCACGTTCAGCGGCGGCGGCTTCCTGCCTGCAGTCCGAGGGGTCGATGGCAATGGTGTCGCGGCGGGAGGCAATGGTGCCGTATCGGGCGGGCGCCCGCGGATCACAACTTATGTCGATGGCGTCCCGCGCAGCTATTCGTTTCTGCCCAATGGCGTCCCGGTAACGTGGGACATCGCGCAGCTCGAATTTTATCGCGGCGCACAATCGACCGCGATCGGTAGAAACGCCATTGCCGGTGCGATCGTCGTCGAAACCAGCGATCCGGTCGATACACTTGAGGGCGCGGCGGAACTGGGCATTCGCACCCGGGAAACCCGCTATAGCGGGGCGGCACTCATCAATGTGCCACTTGTCGAAGACCGGCTCGCGTTGCGCGTTTCCGCCGACGGCTATGAGGGCGAGAATTTCATCAGCTACACCGGTGCACTCGCCCCGCGCGACGCCTTCATTGACAAGGACAATGGCAATCGCCTGCGCGCCAAGCTCGCCTTCCGGCCCAATGGTTTCGACGACGATCTTTCGTTCCGGCTGGCCTATGAGAAGCAGCATGTTCGCCGCCCGTCCGGCGAGGATTCGGTCGGCTTGCTCGGCGATTTTTACGAACAGGACGATCCGTTCAGCATTTCCGTGTTCGAACTCGACAACGAGCTCGTGTCGTTCGAGGCGAACGTGCCGCTTGGTGGCGGCTGGACGGCCTATGGCATTGCTGCATATCAGAATTCGCGCGAGCGCGGGCTGCCGATTTTTGACAACGGATCGTCGCTCGATGTCTTCGCCGATGCCAGGGAATTCAGCCAGGAAGCGCGCATCAGCTATTCCGATCCCGGGTCGCGCCTCAAGGCCGTAGCCGGGATATTCCATTTCGATCGTGATCGCAACGAGGGCGGCAGGCCGGGCAGTGCGTTCGTTTACGATGCCGACGATCGCGGGAACACGATCGCGGTTTTCGCCGATGCGGTCGTGCCATTCGGTGATTTCGACATCCTCGCCGGGGGCCGCTGGGAACGCGAACGGCAGGACCGTGCGTTCCTCGCCGATTTCGGCCTCGCGCTCGATGTCGATATTCGCCAGAGTCTCTTCCTGCCAAAGGGCGGGCTGCGCTGGAATATCGGCGACAACCACACCGTGACGGCTTTCTACTATCGCGGATATAGCCCGGCGGCGGCGGGAGTCAGCTTTCTGACCTTCACGCCCTACCAGTTCCGCCGCGAAACCTCGGATTCGGTCGAGCTCGCCTGGCGGCTCCGCCGCGGCGATGTAACGATCAACGCCAACATCTTCGGCAGCGTTTACAATGATGAACAGATCAGCGGCGCCGGTCTGCTGGGACCAGCCGATTCGATCATCATCAACGCCGACAAGACCCGCTATCGCGGTGCGGAGGCGGAGGTGAAATGGCGCGCGGCACCGTGGGTGACGCTGACCGGCGCAATCGGCCTCCTCGATGCCAAAATCGTGCGCTTCGGTGGCGATCCGTCGAACGACCTTAACAACGGCAACCGCCTGCCCAATTCACCTGAGGCGACCGGGCGGCTCGCTGCACAGATCACACCACTCGAGGAGCTGACGCTTGATGCGGATGTGCGCTACAACGGTCCCTATTTCTCGGTCTATCAGAACACGCCGGGCAGCCGGATTGCAGGTCGCGTTCTGCTCGATGTCCGCGCCAGCTATGCGCTCGGGCGGTACACACTGTTCGCTTATGTCGAGAATGTGTTTGACAAGAAGTATCTGTTGAGCCGCGACGAGCTGTTCGAATTCGGCAATGCCGGACGTCCGCGCACGTTCGGCGCTGCGGTGCGGGCGCGGTTCTGATGCGCGGCGCAATCCGCTCGGTTCACCGATGGACGGGGGTAATCGCCGGTCTGTGGCTGACGCTGGTGGCGATTTCGGGCATCGGCATGGTGTTCTCGACCAGCTTTTATGGTTGGGAATTTGGCGACAGCGCAGTTTCGGTTGCGATGCGCGACGCACCATATGTGGGGCCCGACGTCTGGCTTGCCAAAGCCGAGGCCAGATATGGCAAGCTCGCCTCGGTCGAAGGCTTTTTCGGGCCACGCGCGACGCCGATGCGAATTTCTGCGCCGACGATCGTCTATACGCCCCCCGGCACGCACAAGCACGGCATCGTCACGGTCGATCCTTACAGCGGAGAGCCGCTTGCGCATTTCATTGCCGACGATAGCTGGTCGTTCGTGCCACTTTGGCTCCATCTGAGCCTGTTCCTGCCCGAGGAGGCGGCGAGCTGGGCGACGGTGATTCTCGCGGTGCTGCTCTTCGGCTTTGGCGTGTCGGGGCTCTACCTCTGGTGGCCGGGACGCGGTCGGCTCCGCGCGGCGGCGGCGATCCCAAATCCGCGCAGCCCGGTTTCGCTGCGCCGCTTCCACGCCGCAATCGGCTTCTGGGCATCGCCGTTGCTGATCCTGGCAGCCTTTACCGGCCTGTTGCTGGCGCGCGGCGATGTGCAGGAAGCCGTCACTGCGCCATTCGGCCAGTCGGCCGAATTTGATCCCGTCGCTGTCCCGCCTGGTCGCTGTTTGCCGCGCGCCGCAGTTTCCGCAGGCGACGCATTGGCCGTCGCGCGAGAGCGTTTTCCGGGCCGTGAGCTGGGCGCGCTGTTTCTGCCTTTTGAGGGCAACGACGTCTACACCGTCTGGATGCGCCCGGCTGACGGCACGGTCCCGGCGCGCGGCGACGCCGAGGCGATCGTTGACGCAAAATGCGGCACGCTTTTGTTCGCTCGCACACCCGAAGCAATGCGCAGCGGCGATGTGATCCAGACCTATCTGGTCGAACTTCACAATGGCCGGGTGCTCGGTCTGTTCGGTGAAGGCGTTATCATTCTTCAGGGACTGGCGTTGTTTGTCTTGCCGATCGCCGGCCTGATCCTGTTCTGGTGGCGCAGGCGGCGGCGATTGGCGGCCCAGCTTTCACCTCTGGCGACGGTGCCAACCCGGTCGGCAGCCGAATAGCCGATCGGTCCTGCAGTCTGCAGCAACGCGCGGTGGGCCCGGCAGGATTCGAACCCGCAACCTAGCCGTTATGAGCGGCCGGCTCTACCATTGAGCTACAGGCCCCCCGCGCGTGGCCAGCGATAGCGAGGCGCGAAGCGCACGCCAAGCCATCTGCCCACGCGATCCGCATCCGCCTGACATAACGAAACATATTGGTTATAAGCCTGTCAATGAGATATGCGCTCCCGCTGGAATGGGACAAACGACCGGCGCGGAGTCATCCGGCGATCATGCCGAAGCTTCGCAACAGTCGGTCGCGTCGAAAAACTGGGATCGCCCGCTTGCGGGGCGCAGGCTTGGCCTTGCGCCAAACCTGCACGTCGCCATCGAAGTCCGGACGCGATCAGTCCGGGAGCAGATCCACCGTCGCGACCAAACCATAGTCCGGACGCTGGGAAGCCTGACTGACTTTCCCACCCAAGTGGTCCAGCCCGGATGCCCGTGGCGGGAACGCGCCGGCCGTCACTTATTTCACTCGCACACGCACCAAGGTAAATCCGCGTCCGGAAAACGCCCTAGCGCACGCCGCTGTCGCGATTGGCCTCGGATGGCAGCGTCACGACGAAGCGATCAGCGAGGACCGTGAGGTGCCCGCCCGCCGTCCGCGCGACGGTTTCCACCAGCCGCAGCGTAAAGCTAAGCCCCAGCAGGCGCGCGTCGCTTGACATGCCATCGGGGTCGGGCGCGGGATTGCGCAGCTCGGCAAGGCTCAATCCGGCGAGGCGCACCGGTCGCGCCATCGTGATTTCAGCCCATGAGCCGACCGGCGCAACCCCGATCGCGATCGTCTCGCCCTCCCCGGCCAGCGACTTCACCGCCCCGGCCAGTCGCATCAATATCCGTTCGAGCGCAGTTGCGCCGGGAGCGGCGATCGGCACCGCGCCGCTTCCCGAAATCACGAAAACTTGGCTCCCGTCCAGCTTTTCTGACACCGTTTGAACGAGTTGCAAAAGATCATCGACCGGGTCGCCAATCACGTCTCCGCGCTGCCCGCGCGCGACCTGATCGAGATCGTCGACGAGTTCGACGAGCCGCTGCCCTTCGCGAACGATCCCGGTGGCGCGGTTCCGGTAAGCGCTGGCAGCAGGCCCGAGAACCTGCCCGTCGATCATCGACGCAAAACCAAGGATCGCGTTGAGCGGTGTGCGCAGTTCGTGGATCAGTTGCCGCAGCGGATCGACGGCAAGCGAGGTCCCGGCCAGCGTCGCGGTCGGACCGGCTTCCTCTTCGGCGCGCGGCCGCCGGGCCGAGCCCTGATAGCCCGCAAACCGGCCGTCGCGCGGATTGAAGACCGGGCTGCCGGAAATGCGCCAGTCGCCCGCCGCCGTGCTCGCGCCGGGGATGCGCAGCCGGGCGTCGCGAAATGGAGCCCGGCGGCGAAACGCGCCTGCGGCCTGGCCATCGACGCCGAACCCACCGGCGGGCGCGGGTTCGGCGATGACAAGCCCGATCAGCGGCGCACGCATCACGCCTGCGACCGAATCGATCGTACCATCGGCCAGCGTGGCAAAAACAAACGTGTCGGCCACCGGCGCCGTCAAATCGGGACGCGGCTGCGCCTGGCGGAACGCCTCGATCCGAGCAACCAGCTTGCTGATCTGGCTGCTTGCGGCCACCGTTGCGTCCGCCGCAAAGCCCGGATCGGGAAGCGCCAGATCGCTCGGGCCATAGCTTTCCAGACAGCGCACCACGGCCAGCGGAAGATCGCGCCGGTTGCGTAACACCGCGCGCGACGGTCGCGGCAGTGCCGGAACCAGCGCAAGCCACGTGTCTTCGGAAAGCACCGCCCGGGCAAGCACCGGCGCGGCCACGCTCGGCTCGTCGCGTGCAAACAAAACGACCCCAGCGCCGCGTCCGGCGAGCGCTTCGGCGGCGCGGCGGCGCTGGTCGCGCGGAACATCGCTGCGCATCGCGTCGATCGCGGCGATCACCGCGTCATGCAGCGGCCGGTCGAGCCCGTCGCCCGCCTGCGCCATGAGATCGACGAGCTGGCGCCATTTCGCGACGCGCGCAGGAGCATCGCTTTCGGGCAGCGCCATAGCTGTCGCGATCATCGGTTCGTAGCGCACTGTCTTCCCTAGGCTGCCGTCGTCGGCGCAGCTCTAGGCTTGGAATACGCCTCGGGGTGACTCGCGCCAAGCGCCCGAAATGGCACGTCACATTGTGGCACAATTGCAAAACCCCGCAATAAAGTTATGTCGGAACGCACGTTTGAGAAGGGACATTGCGCCGATGCCGAATGACATGCTCGATGCGGTCGATCGGCAAATCCTCGCCGAGCTTCAGGCCGATGGCCGGATCACCAATGTGGAGCTCGCCAGCCGCGTCGGCCTGACCGCGCCACCCTGTCTGCGCCGGGTCCGCGCGCTCGAGGAGCGCGGTGCGATCCTCGGCTATCACGCCACGCTCAATCCGGCGCTGCTTGGCTATGCGATCACGGTGTTCGCGATGGTCAGCCTCAAGAGCCAGGCCGAGCCCGACCTTCGCGCGTTCGAGGCGCATGTCGCCGCACTTGATCAGGTGCGCGAATGCCACATGCTCAACGGCGAGATCGATTTCGTCCTGAAGATCGTGGCGCACGATCTTCAGGAGTTTCAGAGCTTTCTCACCTCTTCCCTGACGACCGCCCCCAATGTCGCAAGCGTCAAGACATCGCTCACGATCCGGACCGCCAAGCTATTGCCCGGCGTGCCCGTGCCCGAGAGCGCCTGAGTTCAGGCGCCCTGCTGGTCGAGCCATAGCAGCCAGAAGGCCGCAATGTCGGCACGCGCGCCCTTGACCGCCTGAAACGCCGAGCGCGCGCCCGCCTTGTCGCCGCTGCGGGCCAGCGCAATACCGAGCCGCGTATTGACCGCATCGGCATCGACACCGCCCTTGGTCAGCGCAGTGCGATACAGCGCGATGGCCTTGGCATCCTGCGCATAGCCCAGATAGGCGTCACCGGTATTCGCGGCCAGTCGCCCCGTCGCCGAGGCTGCAGCCTGCCGTTCGCCTGCCGCCAGCGACGCCTGGTCAGCCGCAATCTTTCCAGCCGCAGACGTCCGCAGCCCGGCCAGCGTGACGTTCTTCGCCGGAATGGCGCTGATCGCCATGCCTTCGTCGATCACCGCCTTGGTCTCGCCCGGCAGGCCACGCTCGGACGACAGCGCCGCAAACTCGTAATAATCGCGCTCGCCCGCCAGGCTCTTGGTCATCCGCATCAGCCGGAAAATGTCGAGCAACTGCCCGCCCTCACGCTGCGTGCTGTCGCGAAAGATCACCAGCGCGCTGCGCCAGTTTTCGGCGGTCGGATAGGCGCGCACCTGATCGCGCGTCCACTTCGCCGCCTCGGGCATCAGCTTGGCCGCATAGGCCTGCGAGGCGGCACGCGCATACCAGCTCTCGGGCGGCTTGGTGCCGGCCGCGCTGCTCATGGCGATCGCCTTCTCGACATGGGTGAGACCGAGCGGAACCTGCTTCGATTTGAAATGCGCTTCCGCCAGCAAAAGATGCCCATCAGGCGATTCATACCCGAGCCGCTGTGCCTCTGTCAGATACTGGATCGCCTTCGGAAAATCATTCGCCTGATAGGCAAACTGACCTGCAAAGAAATTCAGGCGCGGAAGGTCAGGCGTCGCGCCCGCGCTGCCGCTAGCGAGCATCGCATTGACCGCCGCCGATTGCATCGCCTGGTCCTTCAGCAGGCTCCCGAGCTGCAGGCGCAGCTGCGCGGCAACGAACTTCTCGTCAGGCGCGGTTGCCGCAGCCTCGGCAGCAGCGATCTTCGCACCCGCGCCTGCTGCATCATTTGCTTTCAGCGCCGCCTGTGCCGGAGCCGCAGCGGCCCGAAACGGTCCGCCGAGCTTCAGCGACGGCGCGGCCGCCGCCTTTTCCTTGGCGATCGCGAGCGGTGCGCTCACCGTTCCACCGGCCATCAAAACAGCGCCGAGCGCCAGCGACTTGAAAAGCGTCATATCTTGCAATCCTCCTTGCAGGCCGATGGCGACACCTGCGCGCCTTTTTTGCCTGACTAGCCCCGGCCCGACGGCCGCACAAGCACGCGCAGTGGCGATTGCGCGATGAACGCGCCTTGAATTGCGGCCAGCTTTTGCAGGGTCAGGCGGCTTCGAACATCGCGACGGGCAGCGCCATCATGCTTTCGGCCCCACCCTCGATCTTGCGCCGCAGCGCGCCGGCATCGGGCATGATCCGCTCGGCAAAGAAGCGCGCGGTCACCAGCTTGGCCTCGAGAAACGCCACATCGCCCTGCCCCGCATCGAGCTGTGCCCGCGCCGCAACCGCCATACGCAGCCACATCAGCCCAACCGCGACGATCCCCGTCAGATGCATGAACGGCACGGCCGCCGCGCCCGCATTGTTGGGATTGGCCAGACCGTTCGCCATCAGCCACATGGTGGCAGCCTGCATCTCGCCGAGCGCCGTCTCGAGCGCGGTGGCAAACGCTGCGGTATGCGCGTTGAGCTTGGCAGCCGCGCATTCCTCGGCCACGATTGCAAACAGCAGCTGGATCGCGCGCCCGCCGTCCTTGGCAAGCTTGCGCCCGACCAGATCGAGCGCCTGAATGCCGTTCGTGCCTTCGTAGATCATCGCAATCCGCGCATCGCGCACATATTGCTCCATCCCCCATTCGGCGATGTAGCCATGGCCACCATAAACCTGCTGGCTGTTTGTCGCGATCTCATAGCCCTTGTCAGTGCCATAGCCTTTGATCACGGGCGTGAGCAGCGAGATCAGGTCGTCGGCGCGCTGGCGCTCTTCCTCGGTCTGCGCCTTGTGGCTCAGATCGACCTGCAACGCACCCCAAAGACACAGCGCGCGCAGCCCTTCGGTCAGCGCCTTGCCTTCCATCAGCATGCGACGGACATCGGGGTGAACGAACAAGGTATCGGCCTTTTCCCCCGGTTCGGCCGCACCGGTCAGCGCGCGGCCCTGGCGGCGATCCTTGGCATAGGCGACCGCATTCTGCTGCGCGACTTCGCCCTGCGCGAGGCCCTGCAGCCCCACGCCGAGCCGCGCAGTGTTCATCATGATGAACATTGCGGCGAGGCCCTTCATCTCCTCGCCGACGAGATAGCCGGTCGCGCCGTCATAATTCATCACGCAGGTCGAATTGGCGTGGATGCCCATCTTGTGCTCGATCGAGCCACAGCTCACGCCGTTGCGCGCGCCGAGCGAACCATCGTCGTTGACGAGGAATTTGGGCACGATGAATAGGCTGATGCCTTTCACGGTATCGGGCGCGTCGGGCGTCTTGGCGAGGACGAGATGGATGATGTTTTCGGTCAGGTCATGTTCGCCCGACGAGATGAAAATCTTCGTGCCGGTGAGCGACCAGCTGCCATCGCCGTTCGGCTCGGCGCGGGTCTTGATGAGGCCGAGGTCGGTGCCGCACTGCGGCTCGGTCAGGTTCATGGTTCCGCCCCATTCGCCCTTGACCATCTTGGGCAGATAGGTCGCCTTCTGCGCGTCGGAACCCTTGACGAGGATCGAGGCAACTGCGCCCATCGTCAGCCCCTGATACATCGCAAACGCCATGTTGGCCGAAATCAGATATTCCTCGAACGCCGTGGAAACGACGTGCGGAAGCCCCTGCCCGCCATATTCGGTCGGCATGCCCAGCGTCGGCCAACCGCCCTCGATAAACGCGGTATAGGCTTCCTTGAAGCCGTTCGGTGTCGTCACCGAGCCATCGGGATGGCGCGTGCAGCCCTCAAGGTCGCCGCTCTGGTTCAGCGGAAAGAGCGTCTCCGCCACAAACCGCCCGCCCTCGGTCAGCACCGCCTCGACAATATCGGGCGTCGCCGCCTCGAATCCGGGCAGATTGGTATAGCGATCGAGCCCGACGACAGCATCGAGCACGAAGCGCGTATCACGAACGGGAGCGGTATAGTGCGGCATGTCAATCGACCCTTCGAGGCAAAAAAAAGACTAGTGCGCGGCGTCTTCCACCGCCTGAACGGTGGCAACAAAACGTTTGAGTTCATCGATATGCGCATCGATATCGGTCCGCTGCCGCTTGAGCAGATCGATACGGGCGAGGCATTTTTCAACGGTCACATGGCGCTGCGTCGCGCGACCGTCGCCGAGATCGTAGAGATCGATCATCTCGCGAATATCGGCAAGGCTGAAGCCCACGCGCTTGGCCCGCAGGATCCACGCCAGCCGCGCACGATCGCGCTTCGTATAGATTCGCGTCGTGCCGCGCCGGATGGGCGCGATCAGCCCCTCGTCCTCGTAAAAGCGCAGCGCCCGCGCCGTCACTTCAAACTCTTCGGACAAATCCGAGATCGAATAAATGTGCCGGTCGCGATGATCCGGCGTGTGCAGCGTCGCGTGCGATCCAAGGTCGGCCATGCACCGCATTTAGTTTACGTGAACGTAAAGGGCAAGACCGACGCCGGACTGTAGCGCATCGCGACATCACAGCGCGCATAGGTTGCGCCGTATTGCGCCATGATCGCGGTATCGTGGCGAAAGCCATGCTTTTCGTAAAGATGGATTGCGGCCGCGCAGATGTGGTTGGTCAGCAGGAAGAGCGGATCGGCCTTCATTACCTCGGCCCGCGCGATCACGGCGGCGAGTAGGAAATCGCCAGCGTTCCGACCGCGCGCCGCTTCCCGAACGCCCATCTTGGTCAGCTCGACCGCGCCGTCAGGCAGGGGCATCAGCGCACAGGCCCCGACGATTCCGAACCCGTCGGCCTCGACCAACAGAATCGCGCCGCCCGTATCGATGATGTGCGCGCGCGGATCGGACAGCACGTCGCGGTCGTGCGGCTCCATCACGAACATCGCTTCGATCCATTCGGCGTTGATCGCGTAGAAGTCGTCCGCAAGATCGTCCCGGAATTCGACAATCCGGAGCTTATTCATCGCGCACCAGACCGCCGCCCTCCACACGCCGGTAAAAACAACTCGCAGCCCCCGTATGACACGCCGGGCCCGCCGGTTCGGCGATTATCCACAGCGCGTCCTGGTCGCAGTCGATGCGCAGTTCGACGACCTTGAGCACGTTCCCCGACTCCTCGCCCTTGCGCCACAGCCGACCCCGACTGCGCGACCAGAAATGCGCCTCGCCCGTCGTCTGCGTCAGTGCCAGCGCCTCGGCATCGAGGTGCGCGACCATCAGCAGCGCGCCTGTCGTGGCATCGGTGACGACCCCGGTAATCAGCCCCTGCGCATCCCAGCGCGGATCGAGTGTGATGCCGGTTTCGCGATCAGTCATGCCCGCGCTGTTACAAATGCGCGACAAGCCGCGCCAGCCCCCCTATAGGCGCGAGCGTCGCCGCAGCCGCCGAGTCTCTCGCTCATGCTCACCACTGTTCCTTTCGACGATGACAAGCTCCGCGAGGAGTGCGGCATTTTCGGCATTTGCGGTGCCGATACCGCCGCCGCGCTCGTGGCACTCGGTCTGCATGCGCTCCAGCATCGCGGGCAGGAAGCCGCCGGGATCACGAGCTGGGACGGCCAGCATTTCCATGCGCATCGCGCCATGGGCCATGTCGCCGGCAATTTCGACCGCGACGAGATTATCCGCGCGCTGCCCGGCAGCGTCGCCTGCGGCCACGTCCGCTATTCGACCACCGGCGAGACCGCGCTCAGGAACGTGCAGCCGCTGTTCGCCGATCTCGCTTCGGGCGGCTTTGCAGTTGCGCATAATGGCAATATCTCGAACGCGATGGCGGTGCGCCGCGACCTCGTGCGCCGCGGCTCGATCTTCCAGTCAACGAGCGATACCGAAGTCATCATCCATCTCGTCGCCACGAGCACTTACCGGACCCTGCTCGACAAGTTCATCGATGCGCTCAAGCAGGTCGAGGGCGCCTATTCGCTCATCTGCATGACGCCCGAGGGCATGATCGCCTGCCGCGATCCGCTCGGCATCCGCCCGCTCGTCATGGGCAAGCTCGGGGAAGCGACGATCTTCGCCTCGGAAACCGTGGCGCTCGACGTGGTCGGGGCAACCTATGAGCGCGATGTGCACCCCGGCGAGATCGTGATCGTCACTGCCCAGGGCATCCGCTCGATCACGCCATTTGCCGCGATCAGTCCGCGGCCCTGCATCTTCGAGCATGTCTATTTCAGCCGCCCCGATTCGATCGTCGACGGGTCGAGCGTTTACACCGTGCGCAAAGCGATCGGCGCGCAGCTTGCGCTCGAAAACCCGGTCGACGCCGATCTCGTCGTCCCCGTCCCCGATTCGGGCACGCCGGCCGCGCTCGGCTATGCGCAAGCCTCGGGCATCCCGTTCGAGCTCGGCATCATCCGGTCGCATTATGTCGGGCGCACGTTTATCCAGCCGGGCGATCAGGTGCGCCATCTCGGCGTCAAATTGAAGCACAATGCCAACCGCGCGCTGATCGCGGGCAAGCGCGTGATCCTTGTCGATGATTCGATCGTGCGCGGCACGACGTCGCTAAAAATCGTCCAGATGATGCGCGATGCGGGTGCTGCCGAAGTTCACATGCGCATCGCCAGCCCGCCCACGCGGCACAGCTGTTTTTACGGCGTCGACACGCCCGAGCGCACCAAGCTCCTCGCGCACAAGCTCGATGTCGGCGGCATGCAGGATTTCATCCATGCCGACAGCCTCGCGTTCGTCAGCATCGACGGACTTTACAAGGCGCTGGGCGAAGCGAACCGCGCCGCCGTCCGCCCGCAATATTGCGATGCCTGTTTTACCGGCGATTATCCCACCCGCCTGACCGACCATGACGAAAGCGCGGTCGACGATCAGTTCGAAATGCTGGCCGAACGGGTGGTCTAGCTGCGCTCAGCCAAAGCTGACCTTGCCGATCCTCGGCCGCCTTGCGCGCATCGCACTGCCCATCAGGCCGAAACCCGCGATCATCATGATCCATGTCGATGGTTCGGGTACTGGCTGAACGAGTCCGTTCTGCAATGCCAGCGCACCGACCTGTCGGCCGACGCGCAACCCTTCCTCATTGTCGAAGCGGAAGTGGATGCCGCCCCACAAGCGGCTGTTCGCCGCGTCGAGCTCGGCCTGGCTCAGGCTCGTGAACGAGCGCGTGTCCGGTCCGATGCTGAACTGGAAGGCTTCGTCGTCGCCGAAGAAGGACTGCAGTATCGTCGAGGCTGCGCCCGAGATGCCCGAATGCCCCGAGAGGTAGGATGGATGCGGGGGCGCAGGAAACAACGAGCTCCAGTTGGGATCTGCGATCGTCGCTGCATTGCCGTCGGTGTCGCCCAGGTGGATCGCGGTGATCGGTCGCCACAGCCGGTAATCATATTTCGAATCAAAGATCACAACCGATGCGTCCGAGATGCCGGCGGCCAGCAATGCAAAGACCTCGGCGAAGCCGAGCGTGTCGAGGCCTTCGTCCTCGGCGATCGCGAGTCCGGCGCGGATCCAGGTGCCACCGTTGGACACGTCCCAGAAAAACGCACTGTTCCTTTGGTCCTGCTGTTCAGGGGTCAGGTTGGCACCCTGGAGTTCGATTACGATATCCTTCACTTCGTTATACGCAGCAGCATAGGCGGCGCTATTCAGCGCAGGCGGCGCGATTACCGGGACGTCGTTGACCGAGGACAGCACGAATGTCTTAACATTCCCCCAGGCCGGTAATGCCGCAGCCGCATTGCCGGGGGGCGTCGGGCGCCAGTCCCCAGGCAGGTTTGTCGATGTGTAGGATGCAAAGACGCCCGATCCATCGCCCGTGCGATTGGCGATGATCGCCGCTGCATAGGCCGCGCCGGTCGCGATCCCGTTGGTCTTGGCAGTGCCATTGCCGACGAGCGCGAGACTGTTCGTGAGTGCAGTTGCATATTGGGCGGCGTTCACGGGGTTGAGCGCGACGAGCACGTCGTGTGCGGCTTGCGCGGCGGCGGCCCGACTGTCGCCGCCGGCATTGCTGACCCCGGTCAGGTAGCTGCGATTGGGACTGCCGCGCGTCGCGTTGACTGCATCGTGCATCGCGATGTTGACCATCGCATAGGCGCGCGCCTGGGCGGGCGCGCCGCCGGGCGTGAAGGCCGTTGCGAGCGTAATCGCGATATCGTTCCAGTAGAGGATCGGGTCACTGTTGATCGTGATCGCGGCGCTCGCGGGCGTTGCGCCCAGCAGTGCCGTCGCAAGCAGGTTGGTTGCATTGAGGGTTGCGAGACCGGCTTTCCTGTTCGGTTTTTGAGGGTGCATATCGTGATCCTTCGGGTCGCGAACGGCGGTTCCGTTGCCATACAAAGTGTCTGCGAAAAGCCCCTTCCAGTCGCGTCGTAAATTGTGGTAACTTGCGGCATGCTTCGGTCGCGCGGAGTAGCACGATGCTAGACGGCGAGCGGCTCAACGGATGGAAGGCGATCGGGAACTTTCTCGGCCGCGAGCGCACGACGGCGATTCGCTGGGCAAAGGAGCGCGGACTGCCGGTGCATCGCGTTCCCGGCGGGCGAACCGGGACGGTCTTTGCGCTTCGCACCGAGCTCGACGAATGGCTGGCGAGTGACGACAAAAGCGCGCGCCATATGATCGAGCCGATTGCAACGGCCGATCCCGTCGCGCGGTTTGCATCAACGACCATCGACGTGCGTCGATGGCTACCTGTTGCACTGGCGGGCATCGCGGCGATCGGGCTGGCGGCATTGGCGATGTCCGGAACGGCACCGTCATCGGCCAAGGTGCCAATCACCATCGCTGTTGTCGCGTCATCGACGGCTGCTCCCGCGACGATCGAGTTCGGACGGGCGCTTTCGGCAGATCTTGCCCGTTTCGCAAATGCGAGTGCGAATCTGGCGGTTTTCGAACGCGAACCGGGCGCAGTACCCGGCACACATTATGCCGTGCGCACCGAAATTGAACGCGCAGACGGCAAGCTGATGGTGCATGCGCGTCTGGTTGCGGTCGATAACGGTGCGATACTGTGGACCCAGCGATTCGAGCAATCGGGACCGGCATTGTCTGCGCTACGCGAACGCGTGGCCGCCAATGTCATTGGCGTTTTGCGGTGCAGCTTCGGTGGTTTGGAAGCCGAGCGACCAAAGGTTGGCCCTGCGGATCTGGTTTACATCATGAGTGTTTGTCAGGCTGCCGAAAGCAGTGACTGGACCACCGTTCAAGCGCATGCACGTCAGCTGACGGCGCAACAGCCCGATGTCGCACTCGGATGGGCAATGCTCGCAATTGCAGAGAGCAACCTCATCGCCGACGGCGAAACTTCGCTGCATAGACAGGCCCGGGCGCATGCCCGGCGCGCGTTTGAGATCGCACCGGAAAGCGTTGCGACGACGATCGCACGGGCGGCCGTGACGGCCAGAGGGTCTGCCGAAGCTGAGGCGCTCGTAATCGTTGACAACGCATTGAAAACGCATCCCGACCATCCTTGGCTGCTAAACTGGCGCAGCGTGATCCTGTTCAATCTCGGCTATGTGCAGGCCAGCGTGGCCCCGGCCATGGCATCGTATCGGGGCGAACCCAGCTCGCTGAAAAGTCGCGACGTCGCCGTGCGCCGACTGGCTGCGTCCGGGCGCGTGACCGAAGCTTTGAGCCTTCAGGACGAGAACGAGCGACTATGGCCCGGTCATCCGAGCGCGATGGCGATGCGGGCGCGGATCGTGGTCGATGTCTCAGCGCATCGCGCTGCCGATCATGACACCATCAGCAAGTACGAGCATGAGGTGAGTGCCAACCCCTACGTGGCATACATGCTCGCGCGCCTCCATGAAAGGACTGGCAACCGGCGCGCGGCGCTCGACTGGCTCGCGCGTGCGCCCGTCGACAACGCCCATCACCAATGGTCGCTGCTGTTTTGGCCCGATGCTGCCGGACTGCGCTCTGAACCTGCCTTCTTCCGCAAGATGGCGCAGCTCGGCCTCGTGCACTCGTGGGTCGCGCGCAAACAATGGCCCGATTTCTGCGCCGAGCCCCGTCTCAATTATGATTGCGCCGTCGAAGCGTCAAAACTTGGCCCGGTCAGGGCAAAGAGCTAGCCGCGCCTTGCAGCACGTCGATCGACCCGGCAAAGGTTGCCGATGAGCAGTCCAGCTAAACTCGCGCTTGTTACAGGCGCGTCACGCGGCATCGGTGCCGCCACGGCCGAAGCGCTCGCAGCGGCCGGATGGCATGTGATCCTGACGGCGCGCACTGTCGCTGGGCTCGAGGCGGTCGAGGAACGTATCCATGCGAGCGGCGGCAGCGCGACGATCGCCCCGCTCGATCTGGCCGATAGCGACGCGATCGCGCGTCTCGGCACGGCAATCGCAAGCCGCTGGACCGCGCTCGATGCGCTGGTCCTCAACGCCGCGTCGCTGGGCACGCTGTCGCCGGTGCCGCATATCGACGGCAAGGAATTTACCAAGACCCTCGCGCTCAACGCCACCGCGCAGGCAGCTCTCATCGCGGCATTCGATCCGCTGCTGCGCGCACATGGCAACGCGCGCGTGATCGGCGTTACCTCCAGCGTCGGCGCAACCCCGCGCGCCTATTGGGGCGCTTATGGCGCTTCGAAAGCCGCGTTCGAGGCACTTCTGATCGCCTATGCCGAGGAGACGCGCAACATCGGCCGCGTCCGCATCGCCATCGTCGATCCTGGTGCCACACGCACTGCCATGCGCGCGCGTGCATTTCCCGGTGAAGACCCGGCCAGCATCAAACCGCCCGAGGCGGTTGCGGCGCGGATTGCGGCACTGGTTGAGGAACCGTTCGAAACTGGTGTGCGGATCGCCGTTAACCAGTCCTGATAAGCGGCTGGTAACCGGCCTCGTTCACAACGGTCGTTGGGGACCACCTGGCCTTGGGGGAGCCAAATCCGGACAGGAGGATCAACATGACGACTCTCACATCAAACGACCTCTACGCGATCGCGGCGCAGGAAGATCGCTGCGCACCGCGCACGCGCCTGTCGATCCCCGCCATGCTCCGCGCCGCGGGGGACCGGCCCTTTGCCACAGTCGTGAAGGATCTCTCGCTCGGCGGCTTTTCCTGCGAGGCCGTCACGGGCCTACGCTCGGGTGCGGTCTGCTGGCTGACGCTGCCGGGGCTGATGGCGTTGCAGGCCGAAGTCATTTGGAACCATCAGGGCGTGGTCGGCTGTGCCTTTGCCACCCTGCTCAATCCTGCCGTGCACGACGCCCTTGTCAGCCGGTATCAATAGCGCTCAGCGCAGCGCCGCATAGGCCGCGAGCGCACGCTCGCGCGCTTCGCGGTGTCCGATCAGCGGCCTGGGGTAGGCAGCCGGTGCCTCCCCCAGACCGTGCGGATCATGGATGGCATTGTCCGGAAGCGCCCGCAGCTCGGGCACCCATTTCCGGATATAGTCCCCCGCTGTGAATTTTTCCGACTGGCTCAACGGCGCCATGATCCGGACGAACATGTTCGAATCGACACCGGTGCCCGCAATCCACTGCCAGTTTACTGCGTTCGAGCCATAGTCGGCATCGACCAGCGTATCCCAGAACCAGCGCTCGCCGCGCCGCCAGTCGATCAGCAGGTGCTTCACCAGAAACGAGGCGGCGATCATCCGCACCCGATTGTGCATCCAGCCCGTCGCCCAAAGCTCGCGCATTCCGGCATCGACGATCGGGTAGCCGGTTTCGCCCCGCGTCCAGGCCGCGAAATCGGCCTCGGCATCGCGCCACACGATCGCGTCGAACTGCGCTCGGGCATTGGCCGTGCCGTAATCGGAAAACTGATCGATCGTATTCGCCGCATAATCGCGCCAGCCCAGTTCGCGCAAAAACGGCTCGCCGTCCTTGCCGACACGCTTGGCGACATGGTGCCACACGGTCGCAGGCGAAATCTCGCCGAAATGCAGATGCGGCGACAGGCGCGAGGTGCGCGGCTGTGACGGCAGGTTACGGCCCTGCTCATACTCGTCGACGCGATCGAGAAAGGTCCGCAGATTGGCACGCGCACCCACCTCGCCCGGCGTCCAGACGTCGAAGCTGGTTGCCCAGTTTGGCCTGGTCGGAAGCAGCCCCCAGTCCTCGAGCCGTTCGCTTCGCGCTTCAACGCCCTCAATTGCGACAGGCGCGCGTTCGGGCAGCGGCGGCGGCATCTGCTGGAGCAGCGCTTTCCAATATGGCGTGAAAATCTTGTAGCGCCCACCGCTGCCGGTGTTCACCGTGGCGGGTGGCATCAGGTGATTGCCGTCGTGCAGCGTCAGGACATCGTCGAGCCGGGAATCGAGTGCCTTGAACCAGGGTTCGTAAAGCCGCGTCGCATTGACGCGGGTCGCGCCGGTTTCGGCCATGACGTCGCGGATAACCACTTCGCCGATGCCGCGCCGCAGGATCAGCGTGACGCCCTTGGCAGCCAGCGCTTCTCTCAGCGCCCCGAGACTGTGATGCAGCCACCAGCGCTGCGCGCCGCCGATCGCGTGCAGCCCCGGCGTTTCGTCGTCGAGCACGTAAAGCGCGACCACCGGTCCCGCGCCCGCCGCCGCGATCAGCGCGTGATTGTCGGCAAGGCGGAGGTCCTGGCGGAACCAGAGGATCGAGGGCGCAACCATTCCCACGCGCTAGATAACGTGCGGTTCCTTGTCGACCTGCCAGGTCTGCGCACGCTCCATCAGCGCCTGCAGGTCGGCGACCTTGCCATCGGCGGTCGCCGCATCCTTGGCGAGCAGCGTTTCGTCGAAGGTCGGTCGCGGATCGTCGTAAAGCACGCCCAAAGCCATCGGGAACGGCCCGAACACCATCTCAACCAGCATGTGCGCCACCGCGCGATTGGTGACGTCATGGACGATCACGTCGGCAGCCGCCCAATCGCCACCCTCGACATCGACAACCTTGAGGTTGAGCGTCGCATGATCGAGCGCAATCCCCTTGGTCCCGCGCGCGAACAGCATCGGCTGCCCGTGCTCGAGCCACAGCTGATGCCCGTCGGCGTTCGCCTTGTCGGTGAACTCGGCGAACACATCGTCATTGTAAACGATGCAGTTCTGGAAAATCTCGACAAAGCCCGTGCCCTTGTGGCGATAGGCGGCCTTGAGCACTTCGGGCAGCTTCTTGTGCACATCGATCCCGCGCGCGACGAAGCGCGCGCCCGCGCCCAGCGCAAAGGCACACGGCCGCGCGGGCCGATCGACCGAGCCAAACGGGGTCGAGGGCGATTTGGTCCCCTCGCGGCTGGTCGGCGAATATTGCCCCTTGGTCAGCCCGTAAATCTCGTTGTTGAACAACAGGATCTGGCAATCGAGGTTGCGGCGCAGCAGGTGCATCGTGTGGTTGCCGCCGATCGACAGCGCATCGCCATCGCCGGTGATGATCCAGACGTCGAGGTGCGGATTGGCGAGCTTCACCCCCGTCGCGACTGCAGGCGCGCGGCCGTGGATCGTGTGGAAGCCGTAAGTCTCCATATAATAGGGAAAGCGCGAAGAGCAGCCGATGCCGCTCACGAACACAGTATTCGCCGGGTCCGCGCCAAGCTCGGGCATGGTGCGCTGCACGGCCTTGAGGATCGCATAATCCCCGCAGCCGGGGCACCAGCGGACCTCCTGGTCGGTTTCCCAGTCCTTAGGGGTGGTCGTGCGGATGGGGGTCATGTCGTTCATGCGAGAGCACTTTCAATCGCCGCTTCGATTTCGGCAATGCGGAAGGGTTGACCCGAGACCTTGTTGAGCGGCCGCGCATCGACCAGAAACTGATCGCGCAGCAGCGTCTTCAATTGCCCCGTATTCATCTCGGGAACGAGGACATGCTCATACCCCCGCAGCAGCGCGCCCAAATTCTTCGGGAACGGCCAGATATGCCGGATATGGACATGGCTGACGTCAAGCCCCCGGCTCCGCGCGCGGCGGACGGCCTGGTGGATCGGTCCAAAGGTCGAGCCCCAGCCGACAACGACGAGCTTGCCCGAAGCGGTTCCCATGGCCACGTCCTGATCGGGAATATGGTCCGCAACCCCGTCGACCTTGGCCTTGCGCAGGTCGGTCATCGCTTGATGGTTCGCCGCTTCGTAATTAATGTGCCCGGTATCGACCTGCTTTTCGATGCCGCCGATCCGGTGCAGCAGCCCCGCCGTGCCGGGCTTGACCCAGGGCCGCGCACCCTTGCCGTCGCGGCTGTAGGGCTTGAAACCGCCTTCGGGCACATGATCGAGGAATTCGACCGGAAACGCCGTGAAATCGTCGCGATGCGGCACTTTCCACGGCTCGGCCGCATTGGCGATATAGCCGTCAGTGAGCAGCATCACCGGCGTCATGAACTGCACCGCCAGCCGCACCGCCTCAATCGCGCATTCGAACGCGTCGGCAGGCGAGCGCGCCGCGATCACCGGCATCGGCGTATCGCCGTTGCGCCCATAAACCGCCTGATAGAGGTCGGACTGTTCGGTCTTGGTCGGCAACCCGGTCGATGGCCCGCCGCGCTGCGAGTTGATGATGACCAGCGGCAGCTCGGTCATAACCGCAAGGCCCATCGCCTCGCCCTTGAGTGCAATCCCCGGCCCTGATGACGACGTCACGCCGAGCTGCCCGGCATAGCTCGCGCCGATCGCCGCGCCGATCGCAGCGATCTCGTCCTCGGCCTGAAAGGTCGTGACGCCGAATTCCTTGAGGCGCGCCAGATGATGCAGGATCGCCGAGGCCGGCGTGATCGGGTAGCCGCCGAAAAACATCGGGAGATCGGCGAGCTTGGCCCCCGCTACCAGCCCAAGCGACAGTGCCTCCGCGCCGGTGACCGTCCGGTAAAGCCCCGGCTCGGCGGGCGCGGGTGCCAGCGCATGCTGCCGCACCGATGCGCCCAGCTCGGCGGTTTCGCCGTAGGCATGGCCCGCGTTCAGCGCGGCGATATTGGCATCGGCAAGCACGCGCGCCTTGGCGAACTTTGCGTTGAGCCAATCGATCACCGGCTTGCGCGGCCGCCCGAACATCCACAGCGCCAGTCCCAGCGTCCACATGTTCTTGCAGCGCAGCGCTTCCTTGTTCCCCAGGCCGAACGGCTTCACGGCATCGAGCGTGTGCTGCGAAATGTTGAATGCGATCACCTGCCATTTGGCGAGTGACCCATCGGTCAGCGGCGAGACGTCATACCCCGCCTTGGCAAGGTTGCGCACGCCGAACTCGCCTTCATCGGCGATGACAAGACCACCGGGCTTCAGATCGCCCACGTTGGTCTTGAGCGCCGCCGGGTTCATCGCGACGAGCACATCAGGTGCGTCGCCTGCTGTCTCGATCGCAGTTGATCCGAAATTGATCTGGAAAGCTCTGACGCCGAACAACGTCCCCTGCGGCGCGCGAATCTCAGCGGGAAAATCGGGGAAAGTCGCGAGATCATTGCCCGCAAGCGCGGTCGACAAGGTGAACTGTCCCCCCGTCAACTGCATGCCGTCGCCCGAATCCCCGGCAAAGCGGACGACGATGTTTTCGGGGTCGGGGTGCGCGTCGGCTTCGGTGGGGGTCAGTTCGCGGGCGGCGGTGGCCATTGGTGGTCCTGGCTTGTCTCGTGGAGGCGCGGTCTATGCACCGGCGATCGCCTGAGCAAAATAGTAATTCTGTTGCGCGGTTCAATCGAAATAGGCAGCCTCGAGCGTGCGCATCGTCCGCGCGTGCCGCGCAGCAATGATCGCAGCATCGCTGCCGTAACCCCCACCCATCGTGCTGGCGAGCGCGATCCCGCGCGCCCGCGCCGTCGTCGCAACCAAGGCATCCCGCGCGGAAATGCCCGCATCGCTGAGCGCAAGCCGCCCGAGCGCATCGTCATGATGCACGTCGATTCCGGCCTGATAAAGGATAAGATCGGGCCGGGCGCACTCGATCATGCTTGCCAGCGCAGGCGTCAGCGCCGCCATGTAATCCGCGTCGCAAGTGCCATCGGGCAGCGCGACATCCAGCGTCGACCGCGCCTTGCGCGCCGGGAAATTGCGCGCGGCATGTAGCGACAGCATGAAAATCGCCGGGTGTTCGGCCAGGATCGTCGCGGTCCCGTCGCCCTGATGCACGTCGAGATCGACGATCAGGATGCGCCGTGCATCGCCCTCGCCGATCAGTCTCAGCGCTGCGACCGCAAGATCGTTGAACACGCAATAGCCCGCCCCGCTCGCAGGCATGGCATGGTGGCTCCCGCCCGCCGCGTTGGCTGCAAAGCCATGATCAAGCGCCAGCTTTGCCGCTGCCCAAGTCCCGCCCGGGCTGAGCACGGCGCGTCGCGCAACTGCAGGCGTCACCGCAAAGCCGATCCGCCGCTCGATCGCGGGATCGACCGTGGCGTTGAGCACCGCCGTCACATAGTCGGGCGCATGCGCCGCCTCCAGCCAGACGCGCGGCATCGGCTCGGGGCGCACCTCGATCATCGCGCCGCCATCGCCCCGCAACGCGTCCATCACCAGCGCATATTTGTCGAACCGGTGCGCGCCACTCTCCGCGTGGACGACATAGTCGGGGTGATGGACGACATGAAGCATGACTGGCCAAGATAGGAGCGCTGTGCTTGAAGGCCAGCACCCCGGTGGAGACCTTCATGGCCGTTCCTTTCGTTCGTCCCGACGTCGCGATGTTTCTGAGCTACATCAATACGGTGCCCGGCCCCAAGCTGCACGAGCTCGAAGCCCCCGCCGCGCGACAAACGATGCATGTGCTCCATGCGATTGCCGACGTCGAAGTCGGCCCGCTCGCCGTGATCCGCGATCTGGCCATTTCCGCTCCGCACGGAACGATCGGAGCGCGGCTCTATGATGCGCGCGAAACGCGCGATCCCGGCCCGGTAATGGTGTTCTATCACGGCGGCGGCTTCGTGATCGGCGATCTCGATACGCACCAATCCTATTGTGCCGAAGTCGCACGGACGCTCGATATCCCTGTCATCGCGATCGACTATCGCCGCGCGCCCGAGCATCCCTGGCCCGCCGCGCCCGACGATTGCGAAGCGGCAACGCGCTGGATCGCGACCAGCCCGCCCGAACTCGGCCGCACCGTGACCGGCATAGTCCCGTCAGGCGACAGCGCTGGCGGCAATCTCACGATCGTCACAACGACGGCCCTGCGTGACACCCCCGCCGCCGTTCCGGTCATCGCGCAATTCCCGATCTATCCGGTTGTCGACGACAGCCCCGACTGGCCCAGCCACGCCGAACACGGCGAGGGCAAGCTGCTGACCTTCGACTCGATGGAATATTTCTCAACCGCCTATGCCGCCGAACCCGGCCATCCCCGCGCCTTTCCGCTCAAGGCCGATCATCGCGGCATGCCACCGACTTTGGTGATGACCGCAGGCCTCGATCCGCTGCGCGATCAGGGCCGCGCCTATGTGGGCGCGCTGGCCGCCGCAGGCGTGCCGGTCACCTTCCGCGAAGCCGTCGGCAACATCCACGGCTTCATCACGCTGCGCAAAGCGATCGCATCAGGTCAGGCCGACATTGCAGGGGCGCTGGCCGTGCTGAAGAGGATCATCGCCGAGGCCGCGCGACAACTATGACCCAACTCCCCTACCGCCCGGCTGCCGCCGTCATGCTGCTCAATGCCGACAACAAGGTGTTCGTCGCGCAGCGCATCGATTCGAGCCTCGATGCCTGGCAGATGCCGCAGGGCGGCCTCGATCCCGGCGAGGAGGCGCAGGCGGGCGCGTTGCGCGAGCTTGAGGAAGAGACCGGGATCGGCCCGCGTCTCGTCGAAATCATCGCCCGTGCCCCGCGCGACCTGCTTTACGATCTGCCGCCCGAACTGCGCAGGAAGATGTGGGGCGGGCGCTATGCCGGGCAGTCGCAGAGCTGGTTCCTCGCGCGCTTCCTCGGGAACGATGCCGACATCGATCTGAACACCGCACACCCCGAGTTCAAGGCGTTCATGTGGGTCGATCCCTGGCGGCTGCCGGAGCTGATCGTCGCGTTCAAAAAGCAGCTCTATGAGGACGTGCTCGCCGAATTCGCCGCGCACCTGCCAGCAAGACCGGCATGATCTACATCGTCCTGAACGCGTGGCCGATCGCAGTCGCGGCGTTGTCCGCTGTCGGCCTCGGCGCACTCTGGTATCGCTGCCCGGTTTCGACGCCGACGCTGCTCACCATCATCGCCGCGCATCTCTGGCTCGGCGCGATCCTCGCTGGTGCGCTGATCCTCGCGCCGCCGAAGGGCGACGTCTGGACGATGACGATCGGCAGCGCGTTCATCATCTGGATCGGCTTCGTGCTCCCGGCGCTCGCCGCGAGCTACCGGCTGCGCGGCCTCGCTTGGCGCGCGATCGCTATCGATGCCGGATACTGGCTGGCCGCAATGCTCCTGCAAGCCACGCTCATGCGCATGATCGGGCTTACGCCGCCGCCGGGCGGATGAGCGCAGATTGGCACCACAACCAAGCTGTGCTATTTATTACCATATGCAGCACAAACCCAACATCTTCGAGCAGATCGACCCCAAAGCCGAAATGGCGTCGCTCGAACGTGGCATCGCCGACGCCGGTGCCGGTCGCGTGATCAGCCATGAAGCGGTCAAGAAATGGCTGTTGAGTTGGGGGACGGGCAAGCGGCTGCCTCGCCCGCAGATCGGTGACTAAGGTATTCAAAATTGTCTGGACAGATCAGGCGCTCGACAATCTCGAAGAAATCGTCGCTTATATAGAGGTCTTCAATCCGTCTGCTGCAACTCGCCTTGGGCAAAGGCTCATCGACCTCGCCGAAAGTCTCTGCGAGTTCCCGGATCGTGGCAAACCATCACACAACGGAACGCGCGAGATGTCGAATATCTGGCCGTATCTGATCCGCTATCGCGTGAACGAACGGCACGTCGAAATCCTCCACGTCCGCCACGGCGCTCGCCTTCAGGACGAGTAGCTCGCTTTCGCCGCCTGCCGGAACCGGTGAAGCAGCGGCTCGGTATAGCCGTTGGGCTGCGTCGTTCCTTCGAAGACAAGCGCCCGCGCCGCTTGGAAGGCAATGCTATCCGGCTTCAGCGCCCGGTAAAGCGGGTCGCCCGCATTCTGCGCATCGACCTTGGCCGCCATCCGCGTCAGCGCGGCATCGATCTGCTCGGCAGTGCACACGCCGTGCAGAAGCCAGTTGGCCATATGCTGCGAGGATATGCGCAGCGTCGCACGGTCCTCCATCAGCCCCACATCGTCGATATCGGGCACTTTCGAACAGCCGATCCCCTGATCGATCCAGCGCACGACATAGCCGAGAATCCCTTGCGCATTATTGTCGAGCTCGCGCTCGATTTCAGCCGCCGACCAGTTGTGGCCCTGCGCCAGCGGGATCGTCAGCAACTCGGCGAGCGGCGGGATCGCCGTCAGTTCGGCCTGCCGCGCAAACACATCGACCCGATGATAGTGCATTGCGTGTAGCGTGGCCGCCGTCGGCGACGGCACCCAGGCGGTATTCGCGCCCGCCATCGGATGCCCGATTTTCTGCGCCATCATGTCCGCCATCCGGTCGGGCGCGGCCCACATGCCCTTGCCGATCTGCGCCTTGCCCGAGAGCCCGCAGGCCAGCCCGATCGCGACATTGCGCGCCTCATAAGCCTTGATCCAGACGCTGCCCTTCATTGCGGCCTTGGCGATCATCGCGCCGCTGCGCATCGACGTGTGGATCTCGTCGCCGGTGCGATCGAGGAACCCGGTGTTGATGAAAGCGATCCGCCCGCGCACGGCATGGATCGTCGCGGCGAGATTGGCCGAGGTGCGGCGCTCCTCGTCCATCACGCCGACCTTGATCGTGTGGCGCGCTAGCCCGAGCAGGTCTTCGACCGCGTTGAACAGAGCGTTGGTGAACGCCGCTTCTTCCGGGCCGTGCATCTTGGGCTTGACGATGTAGATGCTGCCTGCGCGGCTGTTCGCTCCCTTGTCATGCAAGGCAATGAGGCTCGTCACCAGGGCATCGAGAATGCCTTCGGGAGCCTCGCTGCCATCGCCGAGCAGGACCGCCGGATTCGTCATCAGATGCCCGACATTGCGGACGAAGAGCAGACTGCGGCCAGACAGCGCGAACGGCGCACCGTCAAGGCCCATCCATGAGCGATCAGGATCGAGCGCGCGCGTCATCGCTCGCCCGTCCTTGTCGAACGTCGCGGTCAGATCGCCCTTCATGAGCCCGAGCCAGGTGCGATAGCCCGCCACCTTGTCCTGCGCATCAACCGCCGCAACCGAATCCTCAAGATCGATGATCGTCGACAGTGCCGATTCGAGGATCACGTCAGACACGCCATCGGGATCGCTCGCGCCGATCGCGCTGGCGGAGTCGAAAACGATCTCGATATGCAAGCCGTTATTGCGGAAGAGCTTGCGTCCCTTGACCGTGCCGACAAGGTGCGCATCGTCGCGCCA
This sequence comes from Sphingomonadaceae bacterium, assembly GCA_046153865.1. Taxonomy (GTDB): domain Bacteria; phylum Pseudomonadota; class Alphaproteobacteria; order Sphingomonadales; family Sphingomonadaceae; genus Sphingomonas_O. Next base: position 163,927 of record JBJXFA010000067.1, on the reverse strand, counting down.
GCCGGGGATCGCCGCATCGAGAAACGCCTTGGCGTAAGCGATCACCGCCGCGCCGCGCGCCTCGTCATAACCACCCGGTCGCGCGGGCGGCGCATCGAGCACATCGGTGCCGTAAAGCGCATCGTAAAGGCTCCCCCAGCGCGCATTCGCCGCATTCAGCGCGAAACGGGTATTGAGCGCGGGCACAACGAGTTGCGGCCCGGCCATCGTCGCGACTTCGGGATCGACCCCGGTCGTCTCGATCGTGAACGGCGCAGGCTCGGGCACGAGATAGCCGATCTCGCCCAAGAAGGCCTCATAGCCTTCGGGGTCGAACGGCTGACCAGCGCGCGCATCATGCCACGCATCGATCTGCGCCTGCATCGCATCGCGCTTCGCGAGCAGCGCCCGGTTGACCGGAACGAAGCGCGAGAACAGGTCGGCCGCGCCCGCCCAAAAGGCTTCGGCCGTGATCGCCGTTCCCGGCAGCACCTCGTCCTCGATGAAGGCCGCAAGGTCGTCAGCAATCTGCAGCCCGGAACGGTCGAGAGTGGTGGTCATGAAAGCTCCTGTTGCAGCGCGTGCGCGGAAGGGCGCTTAGCCGCGCCGGGCAGCCTTCGACAAGCGGCGCGCGCCGCGCTAAGGCACGTCGATGCTCAGTCTGCACGAACAATCGCTGGTCGATCGCGCCACTGCGGCTCCCATGGGCGAACAGGTGGCGCACTGGGCATCGATCAACACCGGCACCGGCAATCTTGCCGGGCTGGCCACCATGTCGGAATTGCTGGCCGACGCGTTCTCCGCGCTTCCGGGCGCGGTGCGGCTGTGTGAACCCGCGATCGAGGAGAGCGTGGGGCCTGACGGAACCGTGCGGAGCGTGGCGCGCGGCCAGCACCTGCATGTCGCGGTCCGCCCCGGGGCCAACCGCCGCATCCTGCTCACTGGCCATATGGACACCGTGTTTGCCGCCGATCATCCGTTCCAGTCGCTGACCGAGATCGAACCGGGCGTGATCAACGGCCCCGGCGTTGCCGACATGAAAGGCGGCATCGCCGTGATGCTCGCCGCGCTCATCGCGTTCGAAACGACCCCTGACGCATCGGCATTGGGCTATGACGTGCTGATCAACAGCGACGAAGAGACCGGCTCGACAACTTCGGCGGCGCTCATCGCCGAACTGGCGCAGGGCAAGCGCGCCGCGCTCACCTACGAACCTGCAGCGCTTCCCGACGGCACGCTGGCAGGCGCACGTCCGGGCAGCGGCAACTTCAGCATCGTCATCACCGGACGGTCAGCGCACGCCGGACGCAACCCGCAGGACGGGCGCAACGCCGTCCTCGCCGCTGCCGACCTCGCGCTGCGCCTCGCCGCGCTGCGCACGCCCGACCTTTCGGTGAACCCGGCAAAAATCGAGGGCGGCGGTCCGAATAATGTCGTTCCCGACCATGCCATCCTGCGCGTGAACATGCGGCCTGCCACGCCCGAGGCCGAAACATTGGCGCGCGCAGCGCTCGATGCACTTATCGCCGAAATCGCCGCGCAGCACGGCGTGACCGTGCACTGCCACGGCGGCTTTGGTCGTCCGCCCAAGCCGATGGATGCGACGTCTGAGCGCTTGTTCGGGCTGGTCCGCGATTGCGGAGCCGATCTTGGCCAGACGATCGGCTGGCAAGCCTCGGGCGGAGTGTGTGATGGCAACAATATCGCCAAATGCGGTGTCCCCGTCGTCGATACGATGGGGGTGCGCGGGGGTGCCATTCATTCGGCGGACGAGTATCTGATCGTGGAATCACTGGCGGAGCGCGCGGCACTGAGCGTGCTCACGCTGTCGCGCATTGCCAACGGGGCTTTCTGAATGACTTTCCGAATGCGCACCGCGCGGCCTTCCGATCTGCCCGCGCTGTATGAAATGGCGAAGCTCACCGGCGGCGGCTTCACCAATCTCCCGCCCGATCGCAAGAACCTGACCGCCAAGCTCGAAGCCTCGGCTGCCGCGCTGGCGCGCGCCGACGATACGGTGGCGGACGACCGGGTCGCGCTCATGCTCGAAAACGTCGACGACGGACACGTCCGCGGAACCTGCCAGATCTTCAGCAAGATCGGCGAAACCGCGCCGTTCTACAGCTATCGGCTCGGCACGCTAACCCAGACGTCGAAAGAGTTGAACCGCACCTTCCGCGCCGAATTGCTGACCCTCTCGACCGATTTCGAGGGCGCGAGCGAGGTCGGCGGCCTGTTCCTCCATCCCAATGAGCGTGCCGGTGGCCTCGGGCTGCTGATCGCGCGCAGCCGCTATCTCTATATTGGTCAGCACCGGGCGCGCTTTGCCGACCGGTTGTTCGCCGAGTTGCGCGGCGTGATCGACGAGGGCGGCGGGTCGCCATTCTGGGACGGGCTCGCAGGCAAGTTCTTCGGCATGACCTTCCAGGAAGCCGACGCGTTCAATGCGATCAACGGCCATCAGATGATCGCGGACCTGATGCCCAAGCACCCGGTTTACACCGCGTTGCTGCCCGACAGCGCCCGCCTCGTGATGGGCGTGCCGCATTCGAGCGGGCGAGCGGCCATGCGAATGCTCGAAAACGAGGGCTTTGTGCAGGATTTCTACATCGACATTTTCGACGGCGGCCCGACGATGCACACACGCACCGACCGGGTGAAGAGCATTGCCGGATCGCAGACCGTAAGGATCGAGCGCATCGCCGCCAACGACGCCATCCGCACGATCGTCGCCACCGGTCGGCTCGCGGATTTCGTCGCGGCTTATGCGTCCGTCACCGAGGACGGAACGATCGACCCGGACGGCGCGCGCCTCCTCGGCGTCGAGCGCGGGTGCGATGTCGTGATTGCGCCGCGATGAGCCTCGTCGAGATCAATTTCGACGGGATCGTCGGACCCAGCCACAATTATGCCGGGTTGAGCCCGGGCAATCTGGCGTCGGCGAAAAACGCCGGCGCCGTCGCGCACCCGCGCGCCGCCGCGCTGCAGGGCATTGCCAAGATGCGGGCGAATCTCGATCTCGGCCTGACCCAGGGTATCCTCCTGCCGCACTCGCGCCCCGATGCGGCGTGGCTCACAAGCTTGGCCACCGATGTCACCACGGCCGAGCCACACATGCTGGCCGCCGCCATGTCAGCCTCGGCGATGTGGGCCGCCAATGCCGCGACCGTCTCGCCCGCGCCCGATACACATGACGGACGCTGCCATCTGACCGTCGCCAATCTCGTCACCATGCCGCACCGGTCGCACGAGTGGCCGCAAACGCTGCGCCAGTTGCGCCTCGCATTTTCCGATGAAACGAGGTTTGCCGTGCATGACCCCGTGCTGGCCCCGTTCGGTGACGAGGGCGCTGCCAACCACATGCGCCTGACCCGTGCGCATGGCCTGCCCGGCGTCGAGGTGTTCGTTTACGGGGTGCGCGGCGGCGCGTTTCCGGCGCGGCAGCACCTCGAAGCGTCCAAGGCGGTCGCCCGGCGTCACGGCGTCGCCAATCCGATATTCGTGGCGCAGTCTGAGGCCGCGATCGCAGCAGGGGCGTTCCACAACGATGTCGTCGCGGTGGCGAACGAGAATGTCCTGTTCACGCACGAACTGGCGTTCGCCGACAAGGCGGGGTTCTATGCGCAACTGACCGACGCCCTGCCCGACGCGATCATTATCGAAGTGCCCGATTCGATCGTGTCGCTGGCCGATGCGGTGTCGAGTTATCTGTTCAATGCGCAGCTGGTCACGCTGCCCGATGGCGTGATGGCGCTCATCCTGCCGACCGAAGCGCGCGACAATGCCCGTGTCTGGGGCTGGCTCGAAGCGCTTGTGGCGGGCAATAGCCCGATCCGGCGGCTCGAGACCGTCGATGTCCGCGAATCGATGGCAAACGGCGGCGGGCCCGCTTGCCTGCGCCTACGCGTCGTGGCCGATCCGGCGCGCATTCACCCGGGATTTCTCGTCGATGCCTCCAAACTCGACCAGATCGCCGATGTCGTGACGCGGTTCTGGCCCGAGAGTATCGCTCCGGGCGATCTCGAAAGCGGCGCACTGATCCGCGATGTCCAGGCGGCGCGCCAGTCACTGCTCGATCTGCTGCAGCTCGGCGAACTGTCGGATTAACTGACAGCTAACCCTCGCTGAATACCTCTCGTTAACGCTTTTCCGCGTTTGGCCCAAACCTTGCTGTGCAGTTCTCATGGTTCGCAAGTTCGCTCGGCTTTTCGTCATCAAGAACCGCTTTGAGGCCTATCTGATCATCTTCGCGCTGGCGACGGGCGCGATGCAGCGTGGCAAGGCCTATCTGGTCGAATATCCTGGCGTCGGTGGATGGCTGCTGTTCTGGGCGTGCAGCGGCGCGGTATTCCTCGCCGGTGCCAAGATCCTCGACGCCCTGCGTTACGAGCGAGAGCGCCCGCGCTAAACGGTCGCGGGTCAAAGCGGGTTGCTCCCGCGATAGGAGCAGCCCGCCCTTGCGACCGTCAGGACTTAGCCCTTGGCGGTGAGAAACGTCGTCAGTTCGTCTTGCGACACCGATTTGCTCTTGTCAGCATCGGCGGTTGCAAACGCACCCTTCAGCCACGCGTTTTGCTCTTTCTCGGCCATCGGCGTTTCGCCCGATCGCTCGCGGATAGCAGTCATCCACCCATCGAACTCGGCCTTGCTGAGCGCGCCGTCCGAATCCTTATCATATGATGGAAATTCGGACGCGACGATGGCGCGGGCGTCGGCGGGTGCCGCCGGAGGCGCAGCAGGAGACGGTGCGGGATCCATGACCTGCGCCATCGCAGACGAACCGAGCATGGCGACCGCAGCACCCATCAAGAACGTTTTCATCACTTGATACTCCGAAATTACAGGACGCTCGGGGCGTTCCACCGAATAGAACGGATGGGGCTATAACGACGTTGCTCGACCCGACGCGTTGCCGCACCGGTGTGTCCCTGCTAGCGCGCCGCCCATGATCACACGCTATTCCCGCCCCGAAATGACCGCCATCTGGTCAGCGGAATCCCGCTTTCGCATCTGGTTCGAGATCGAGGCGCATGCGCTCGACGCCATGTCAGCGTTGGGCACCGTCCCGGCAAGTGCGGCTGACGCGCTTTGGGCATGGTGGCGAACCGCGCCGACGATCAATGTCGCCCGGATCGACGCGATCGAGGCGGTGACCAAGCATGACGTGATCGCATTCCTCACTTGGGTCAGCGAAAACGTCGGCGAGGAGGCCCGCTTCCTGCATCAGGGCATGACCTCGAGCGACGTGCTCGACACCTGTCTCGCTGTCCAGCTGGCGCGCGCCGCCGATCTGCTCATTGCCGATCTGGATGCGCTGCTTGTCGTGCTCGAACGGCGCGCGTTCGAACACAAGCTGACTCCGACCATCGGGCGCAGCCACGGCATCCATGCCGAACCTGTAACATTCGGCCTGAAACTGGCGCAGGCGCATGCCGAATTCGCGCGCAATCGCAGCCGGCTTGTTGCGGCCCGCGCCGATGTGGCGACCTGCGCGATATCAGGCGCGGTCGGCACGTTCGCCAATATCGATCCGCGCGTCGAAGCGCATGTCGCGGCCAAGCTCGGCCTGACGGTCGAGCCGGTCTCGACACAAGTGATCCCGCGCGACCGGCACGCCATGTTCTTCGCCACGCTCGGCGTCATCGCATCGTCGATCGAGCGGCTCGCAACCGAGGTCCGCCACCTCCAGCGCACCGAGGTTCTGGAGGCCGAGGAATATTTCGCGCCCGGCCAGAAGGGCTCGTCGGCGATGCCGCACAAGCGCAATCCGGTGCTCACCGAAAACCTGACGGGCCTGGCGCGCATGGTCCGCAGCGCCGTGACGCCCGCGCTGGAAAATGTGGCACTTTGGCATGAACGCGACATTTCGCATTCATCGGTCGAGCGCTTCATCGGCCCCGATGCCTGCATCACGCTCGATTTCGCGCTCGCGCGGCTCGCCGGGGTTGTGGATAAACTGCTCGTCTATCCCCAACGGATGCAGAAAAATCTCGATCGCATGGGGGGGCTCGTCCATTCGCAGCGCGTGCTCCTCGCGCTCACGCAGGCCGGGGCGAGCCGCGAGGACGCCTATGCGCTGGTGCAGCGAAATGCGATGCAGGTCTGGGAATCCGACGGTGCGTTGTCGCTCGAAGCGCTGTTGACGGCCGATCCTGCGGTCACCGCATGGTTGACTCCCGACCAGATCGCACAGGAATTCGACCTCGCCTATCACTTCAAGCACGTCGATACGATCTTCGCCCGCGTCTTTCCAAACCGCTGATTGCGCAAACTGCAACCGCGTTTGCAATCCTTCCGTTTGCGTTACAGTTTCGCATTGCTACGGGTGCTGCAGCGCAACATCGCGCTTCAGGAGGCTAACATGGCACGCGTTGAAACGACTGCAAGTTTTGCAGTCGCCGTCCTCGCCCAGCTGCTGGTCATCGCCAGCATCGCATTTGTCGGAACAGTCTGACCTTCAGCAAACGGGCACCGCCCGCTCCGCATTCGGAGCGGGCGCATTGCCGCTCATTCGTGAACATGCCCGCCGCTGCCGTGCTGATGATCGGTGCGCGGCGCGCTAAGGCTCTCGTAAATCGCCTTTACGAAGGCGTCACCGCTGATGAAGCCACCCTTTGTTTCATAAGGTGCGGCAGGCTTTTCGGCCTGAATCTGCGCCAGCGTTTTCTTTTCGCCCATCCCCGTCTGAACCTTGCCGATGACGACGCGCAGCATGTCGCGAAAGGCTGTGAGGTCCGCCTTGGTCGCCAACGGTCCATGGCCGGGGATGACGACGGTCTTGTCGTCGATCAGCGTCAGCGTCTTTTCGATCGCGGCCAGAAAGCCCGTCGCAGTGCCACCCGAAGCGATGTCGATGAACGGCAGCGAGACCTTGTTCATGAACAGGTCGCCCATGTGAACGACATTGGCCGCTTTCCAGTGCACGATCGAGTCGCCGTCGGTATGCCCATTGTGAAGGTGCCGGGTGCGAACCTCGTCGCCGTTCAGATGCAACGAGAGTCCGTCATGCCACGTTACAATGGGTAGTGCGACTTTGGGAGCCGGCGGGATCATGTTGCCGACAACGGTTCCGCCCGCCATCATGCGCACGCGCACATTGTCGTGCGCCATGATCACGGCCCCCGCCTTGCCGAAGTTCTCGTTTCCGCCGGTATGATCGAAATGCCAGTGCGTGTTGATCAGGAACTTGACCGGCGTAGCACCGAGGCTGGCGACCGCTTCTGCGATCTTCGCTGTCAACGGCGCAAATTGATCATCAATGAGCACGGTGCCGTCAGGTCCGTAGCTCACGCCGATGTTGCCGCCCTGTCCGAACAGCACGGCGACGCCCGGCACGATCTTTTCGACGCGGATCGTGACCTCTGCCGGGGGTGTCTGCGCAAAAGCGACAGATGCTGCCGCGATCGCAACCGTCGCAGCCAAGCCCTTTATCGAACGGATCATCACGCATCCCCTTTGCGAAGAGACTATACGATATCGTCGAACACCGCACGCAATTTGTCGAAAAAGCCTTGCGACGTCGGGCACTCGGCCCCGGTTTCGGTCGCGCGAAACGCCTCGAGCAGTTCGCGCTGCTTGGCCGTCAGCTTGGTCGGCGTCTCGACTTCGATCTGGACGACCAGATCGCCCGTCCCGCGCGCGTTGAGCACGGGCATTCCCGCGCCGCGCTGACGGAGTTGCTTGCCCGACTGGATACCGGCCGGAATGCGGATTTCATGCACCGCGCGGTCAAGCCCCGGCACTTCGATCGTCCCGCCGAGCGCAGCCGTCGTAAAGCTGATCGGAACCCGCGCAAACAGCGTCGTGCCTTCGCGCTCGAACAACGCATGGCGTGTAACGTGTAAGAAGATGTAGAGATCGCCCGCAGGGGCACCGCGCGGCCCGGCCTCGCCTTCGCCGGTCAGCCGAATGCGCGTGCCATCGTCGACACCGGCGGGGATGTTGACGCTCAAAGTCTTGGCCTTGTCGACACGGCCCTCGCCACGGCACGACGGGCACGGATCGGCGATCACTTGTCCTGCACCGTGACATGACGGACAAGTGCGCTCGACCACGAAAAAGCCCTGCTGCGCGCGCACCTGCCCGCGCCCGCCACAGGTCGTGCACGGGCGTGCCGACGTGCCGGGCTTCGCGCCCGACCCGTCGCACGGCTGACAGCGCGTCGAGACGTCGACCGTGATTTCGGTCGCCTTGCCATGATAGGCGTCCTCGAGCGTGATCTCGAGATCATAGCGCAGGTCCGCACCACGGCGCGGACTGGCCTGACGCCCGCGCCCGCCGCCCATGAACTCGCCGAAGATATTGTCGAAAATATCCGAGAAGCCCTCGAAGCCCTGCGCCTGCCCCCCGCCGCCATTCTGGAACGCGGCCTTGCCGAACCGGTCGTAGGCCGCGCGCTTTTGCGGATCCTTGAGCACGTCATACGCCTCGGAAATCGCCTTGAAGCGCGCCTCCGACTGTGCGCAGCCGGGATTCTTGTCGGGATGAAACTTCATCGCGAGCTTGCGATACGACGCCTTGATTGCGCCATCGTCCGCGCTGCGCTCGACTTCGAGCAGCTCGTAATAATCGTCGCTCACACGCCGCCCCTCAAACTCAGCCGCTCCGATTCAGGACCGGAGCGGCGAAGTTGACACGAAGTTGACACCAAAATCAGGCCTTCGCGTTGTCATCGACCTCGGAGAATTCGGCATCGACGACGCCGTCGTCGGCCTTCGCCGTCTCGGGCTGCGGCGAGGCGGCGCTCGCCTGTTCCTTCTCGTAGATCGCCTGGCCCATCTTCATCGCTGCCTGCGCAAGCGCCTGCGTCTTCTCGGTCATCACAGCGGGATCGCCACTTTCGACGGCACTCTTTGCATCAGCCACCGCCGCTTCGATCTCGGCCTTCAGCGCGGCATCGATCTTGTCGCCATTGTCCACCAGCTGCCGCTCGGTCGTGTGGATCAGCGACTCGGCATTGTTCTTCGCCTCCGCCGCCTCGCGCCGCTTCTTGTCCTCTTCGGCAAACTGCTCGGCGTCCTTGACCATCTGGTCGATGTCAGCATCGCTCAGGCCGCCCGAGGCCTGAATCTTGATCTGCTGCTCCTTGCCGGTGCCCTTGTCCCTGGCGCTGACGTTGACGATGCCGTTGGCATCGATATCGAACGTCACCTCGATCTGCGGGACGCCACGCGGCGCAGGCGGAATGCCGATCAGGTCGAACTGGCCAAGGATCTTGTTGTCCGCCGCCATCTCGCGCTCGCCCTGGAACACGCGGATGGTCACGGCCTGCTGATTGTCGTCGGCAGTCGAATAGGTCTGACTCTTCTTCGTCGGGATCGTCGTGTTGCGATCAATCATCCGCGTGAACACACCACCCAGCGTCTCGATACCGAGCGACAGCGGGGTCACGTCGAGCAGCAGCACGTCCTTGACGTCGCCTTGCAGCACGCCCGCCTGGATCGCCGCACCCATCGCGACGACTTCATCGGGGTTCACGCCCGTGTGCGGCTCTTTGCCGAAGAATTGCTTCACGACTTCGCGGACACGCGGCATCCGCGTCATGCCGCCGACGAGCACGACTTCGCTGATGTCTTCGGCCTTGAGCCCGGCATCGGCGAGCGCCTTGCGGCACGGCTCCAGCGTCCGGTCGATCAGCGGCTGGACCAGCTTTTCGAGATCGGCGCGACTGATCGCCTTGACCAAGTGCTTTGGGCCGTTCTGGTCAGCGGTGATAAACGGCAGATTGACCTCGGTGGTGGCGGCCGACGACAGCTCGATCTTGGCCTTTTCGGCGGCTTCCTTCAGCCGTTGCAGCGCCAGCTTGTCCTTCGTCAGGTCGATGCCTTCGGCCTTGCGGAAATCTTCGGCCAGAAACTCGACGATCCGGCCATCGAAATCCTCGCCGCCCAGGAACGTGTCGCCGTTGGTCGACTTCACTTCGAACACGCCGTCGCCGATCTCGAGGATCGAGACGTCGAACGTGCCGCCGCCAAGGTCATAGACCGCGATGGTCTTGCCGTCCTGCTTCTCAAGCCCATAGGCAAGCGCCGCTGCGGTCGGCTCATTGATGATGCGCAGCACTTCGAGGCCTGCGATGCGGCCGGCGTCCTTGGTCGCCTGGCGCTGCGCGTCGTTGAAATAGGCCGGCACGGTGATGACCGCCTGCGTGACTGTCTCGCCGAGATACGCCTCGGCGGTATCCTTCATCTTCTGGAGAATGAAGGCCGAAATCTGCGAAGGCGAATAGTCTTCGCCCGCCGCCTTCACCCAGGCGTCGCCATTGGGGCCCTTGGCGATCGCGTAGGGAACGAGTTCGGTATCCTTCTTGGTGATCGGATCGTCGTAACGACGTCCAATAAGGCGCTTTACCGCAAAGATGGTATTTTCAGAATTCGTGACCGCCTGGCGCTTGGCGGGCTGGCCGATCAGCCGCTCGCCGTCCTTGGCGAACGCAACGATCGACGGGGTGGTCCGTGCGCCCTCGGCATTTTCGATCACTTTGGGTTTGCCGCCCTCCATGACCGCGACACACGAATTCGTCGTGCCGAGGTCGATCCCGATAACTTTCGCCATAGTGTCTTCTTACCCTGTGTCTGAGGGGCCCGCCGCGCGGCACCCGAGATTGTTTCACTGGCCGATATAGGTGGCATGTTGCTTGCCGCAACCTTTGTCGGTGCTTAGCTAGGCAACACCTCATCAACGGAGCCAATCCATGCGTCTGCAGTTCGCCAGCCTTGCCCTGCCACTCCTTCTGCTCGGCGCCTGTGAACGCCCGGCCACCGATGTCACGGTCGAGGACGCGTGGGTCCGGCTCGGCGCGACGCCCGCCAATCCGGCCGCTGGATATTTCACGATCAAGGGTGGCCCCGCCGACGACCGGCTGGTGTTCGTGTTTTCGCCGGTCGTCATCAAGACCGAGTTGCACGAAAGCAGCATGGAGGGCGGTATGATGCGGATGGCTCCGCTCAAGGACGGTGTCCCGGTGCCCAAGGGCAGCACGGTCGAATTCAAGCCGGGCGGCAAGCATGTCATGCTCTACAACGTCAACCCCGGCATCGTGCCGCCACGCACGCTCACGCTCAACTTCAGCTTCGCCAGTGGCAAGCAGCTCGTCGCCGAGGCCAAGGTATTCCGCCAGGGCGATAAATGACGTCGAGAGCGCTGACGTCAGCCGAACTCCGCCTGTCGCAATCGGTATTCGGCGAAGCGATCGATTATGACCGGGTGCGGATCAATCACGCCAAATGGATCGTGTTCCAGCCGCGCCATGTTGCCATGGCGCCTGACGGCCAGCTCTGGTTTCATCCCAAAGGCGGGCTCTATTGCGACGATTTCTGCGCGGCCGACTCCGACGAACAGGCCCTGTTCGTTCATGAAATGACGCACGTCTGGCAGCGGCAATCGGGCATCTTTCTGCCGATCGCGCGGCATCCCTTCTGCCGCTATTCCTACGCGCTGAAACCCGGCTGGCCGCTCAGGCGCTACGGGATCGAGCAACAGGCCGAAATCGTGAAGCACGCGTTCCTGTTGCGGCAAGGGCGCACCGTTTCCGGCGCGCCCCCGCTTTCGCAATATCACTCGATCCTGCCCTTCCGGCCTATTTGATCGAAACTTCGACGCGCCGGGCCCCCTCGAGCGAAACTGCGGTGTCCGTCGTCGCTTCGGGCTTGATTAGCTCGATCTTGGCACCGGCAATCCCCGCCGCCGCCAGCGAGGCTTTGACGGCTTCAGCGCGCTGCTTCGACAGCAAGGCATTGGCAGCGGCATCGCCACGCGGATCGTTGAAGCCCGAAACCGCAAGCGCGGCCGCCGGGTTGGCGTCGAGATAGGCTTTCACCGCTTCGGCCGCAGGCGTGAATGCCGGGACGACATCAGCCTTGGCGGTATCAAAGAAGACCCGGACGAACGGCTTGCCATCGCGCGTTTCGGAAATGACACCGGCCCCGCTCGGGATGGCAATGGGTGCCGCCGTTTCGGTTGCTCCGCCCGAAGCTGCGACATTGGCGTCGGCTTCGACAGCAGCCGGTGCCGCCGCTTCGACGGGAACGGTCGCGGTCTCAGCCACGGGAGCGGGCGTCCTCAGGAACAGCCACCAGAGCAGCGCAAGCACACCCAGTCCGAGCAGCAGCCACCACAGCCAAGCCATGCCGCCTTTCTTGTCCGCGTCGTCATCGCCGAAGCCTGACGTCACGGCGCGCAGCGGAGCCGCCGTTGCCGCTTGAACGCCCGATGCGAGCGCCGCCGCGCCGCCCATTGCCGCCGCTCCAGCCGCGCCGACGCCATCGCGCACCGCATCAACACCGGCTCCCACGCCCGACGCAACGCTTCCAGTCGCGCCTGAAACGCCGTCTTTGACACTTTCGAAAGCTAATGCTGCGCCTGTCACCGCAGCACCGCCAATCGCCGCTGCCGTCGCGCCAACCGCCGCCACGCTGCCGACCGTTGCGGCGGCTGCGTCCGTCGCAACTTCACCGGTCGAACTGGCAGTCTCCGCCACACCCGTGCCAACGGCGGCAAGCGCCGCACCCGCTGCAGGCAAGACCGGATCACTAGGCAGTGATGCCGAAGCGACCGCTTTCGGAGCCGCATCACCCTTGCGGAACAGATGCAGCAAACCGAGTTCTTCGAGCAGCAGGTAATAAACCGTCACGCGGTTCTTGAAGTTGACCCCCTTCATCCGCTCACCAACCTTGGCGATGATGGCGTCGAGCGTTTCGTTGCTGTCCGTCAGGCCCAGCTTTTTTTTGAGGAAGTTCTCGCGAACGCGCCCCGTTTCGACCGGATCCGACATCGACACCAGCGACGAGTCCTGCTTTTGCAGGGCAATCCCGCAATAGCGCACGATGCCGGCGATCACCGCATCATCGGCGTCCGGCACGAATTTCTTGACGTCGGCGGCCCAGTTCTTGTCCATCGCAGTTCCCCTGGAATGATCATTGGCGCGCAGTGCGCTCGGCAAGGTCGTAACGCCCGTGCAAGGGTTATGGCAATCGAATTTGCCCACAGGGGCGCGGACTGCAAATCCGTTTACGACCACTTAACCATGCCGTGGCACAGCAGCGCCATGAGCTTCCCCGGTCCCGCGTTCACCCCGGATTTCAACCCCGATGCGGAAGGACTGGCCGCCATCCGCGCCGCGCTGCGCGACGTGCGCGTCAATCTGAAGCGCCCAGCCGAGCATCCCTACCGCGATCAGGCACTGCTGATCCTGCGCGATGCGCGAGTGCGGATCGATGCGATCAATGGCTGATCGCGATGACCTATCGACCCGAGCCGACTGACTTCGCAATCCCGCCAGTGCACCCGACGCAAGATGACTTTGCTCTCGCCCGCGTCGCCATGATCGAGGGTTTCGTCTGCCTCGAAGTAACGATTGCAAAAATTCTCTCAGCCCACGCAATTGATTTCGACCTGTCGAGCCCATTCAATCTGAAGTTGAAAACGCTTGCCCAGCTCACAAGCCCGCCGCTATCCAAAAAGGCGACCGACAGGTTCAGAGGCCTTAGTCGCGAGCTCAGCCGCCTTTCACGGATCAGAAACGACATCGTTCATGGAAAGATGACACTCGCGCACCACCGTGGCGTGGCAAAGGCGGCATTTCAAAATGCAGCCGATGCCGCAATCGACTTGCCTCAATTCTCGCTGCTGACCATCGATGACTTAAAAGACGCCGAGCAGGCGCTCCGAAGCCTTGCCAATCAGCTCAAGCAGCTTGCTCACCCGCCTTCGCCACCCCCACCATCGCCGGGCGCAGCAGGCGGTCCCTGATCATGTAGCCAGCCTGCATTTCCTGAAGGATCGTCCCCGGCTCGACGTCGGCGCTGGGCAGTTCGATCATCGCCTGATGCCGGTTGGGATCGAGCGGCTGGCCGACGCTTTCGATACGCGTGATCCCGTGGCGCGCGAAGACGCTGTCGAGTTCGCGACCGGTCGCTTCAAGGCCCACGACGAGCCCCTTCATGCTCTCGTCTTCGCGCAGCGCGGCCGGAATTGCCTCAAGCGCACGCGAAAGATTGTCGGCGACCGACAAAATATCGCGCGCAAAGCCGGTCGCGGCATAGGCGCGCGCGTCCTGCGCATCCTTTTCCAGCCGCCGCCGCACATTCTGCGTCTCGGCCTGTGCATAAAGCACCGCCGCCTTCGACTCGGCCAGCTCGGTTTCGAGCGCCGTGAGCCGCTCCTCGGAATCGGGCTGGGGCGGTGCACCTTCGGCGATCATGTCTTCTTCGGCGGCAAGGTCTTCCTGTTCGTTCATCCCATCAATCTCGTCAGTGTTGCTGCGGTAAAATCCACCATGGGAACGACGCGCGCATAGTTCAACCGCGTGGGGCCAATCACCCCCACCACGCCAACGACGCGCCCGTCCCTCCCGCGATAGGGGGCCGCTATCACCGATGACCCGGAGAGCGCGAACAGATTATTTTCAGCACCAATGAACACTTTGGTCGCCGACCCTTCGCTTGCACTATCGAGCAGGCGCGCGATCGCTTCCTGCCCCTCGATCTCGTCGAGCAGCTGACGGACCCGATCCAGACTGGCCAGATCGTTGCCGTCGAGGAGATTGGCAGCGCCACGCACGATCAAGACGGCGCGCTGCGCCCCGTCGCGCGACCAGACGGCAAGCCCGCGCTCGACAAGATCGTGCGAGACGGCATCGAGCGCGGCGCGGCCCGATCGCAACTCGTCGTATATCCGGCTTTGCGCCTCGCTCAGCGTCAGTCCGGTCAGCCGCGCACTCATGTAGTTGCACGCCTGCGCCAGCGCGTCGGGCGACATGTCTCCCGGCAGATCGACCACCCGGTTTTCCACCGATCCGTCATCGCCCACGAGCACCGCCAGCGCCTGCCCCCGCGCCAGCGGCACGAATGCGAACTGGCTGACGCGCACCTCACGCGCGGGCACCATGACCAGCCCGGCGCACGCCGACAGTCCTGACAGCGCCGTCGTCGCGGCCGCGAGCGCATCCTCGACCGGGCCCCGCTCGCCCACGCGCGCCTCGATCAGCGCGCGTTCCTCGGCTGTGGGTTCGGCGCTCTGCATCATGCCGTCGACGAACAGCCGCAGCCCGCTTTCGGTCGGCATCCGGCCCGCCGAGGTATGCGGCGCTGCGAGCAGCCCGATTTCCTCCAGATCCTGCATCACATTGCGGATCGAAGCGGGCGAAAGGTTTAACCCCGACAGCTTGGCGATCGTCCGTGACCCCACGGGTGCCCCCGAATCGATATAGCTTTCGACGACGATGCGAAACACATCGCGCGCGCGATCGGTCAGCTCGGTGACGGGGGCCTGCGCCATCGCTAGCGCCGCCGCGACCACCAGATTGCCGCGATCCCGACGACCGCGAGCACCGCACCCCACAGCGACCAGATGCGCTGATCCAGCATAAAGCTCGAAGCAGGCCACAGGATCAGGCCAAGGCCCTGCCCCACCCACAGCAACCCCATCAGCGTCGCCAGCACACCAAGAACAAACAGGACGGACTTCATGGCGCACTCCCGATGGGACTGGCGATTGCCGGTCCGCGCCGCTAGATGCGCTCGCCTTACCCATAAGGACAAGCCCCCCATGCGACCATCCGGCCGCGCGCCAGACGAAATGCGCGCCATCTCGATCGAACCCGGTTTCACAAAGCACGCCGAAGGATCGGTGCTGGTGAGCTTCGGCGACACGCGCGTGCTGGTGACGGCGAGCCTCGAAGAGCGCGTGCCGCCGTTCCTGCGTGGCAAGGGCGAAGGCTGGGTGACCGCCGAATATGGGATGCTCCCGCGCGCGACGCATACGCGCGGCAGCCGCGAAGCCGCCAAGGGCAAGCAATCGGGGCGGACACAGGAAATCCAGCGGCTGATCGGCCGATCGCTGCGCTCGGTGGTCGACATGAAATTGCTCGGCGAACGTCAGATCACGCTCGACTGCGACGTGATCCAGGCCGATGGCGGCACGCGGACCGCCTCGATCTCGGGCGCATGGGTTGCGCTGCGCCTCGCGATCGATGGGCTGCTGAAGGACGGGAAGCTGGAGGCCGAGCCGATCCGGCAAAAGGTCGCCGCCGTCAGCTGCGGCATTTATGAGGGCACACCGGTGCTCGACCTCGATTACATCGAGGATTCGAACGCGCATGCCGATGCCAATTTCGTCCTGCTTGACGATGGCAAGATCGCCGAAGCGCAGGCAACAGCCGAAGGCGCGACGTATGACGAAGAAGCTCTGCTGCGGCTCCTGCGCCTCGCGCGCATCGGCTGCACCCAGATCTTTGCGGCGCAGGACCGCGCGACGGGGCGATGAATAAACTCGCGCCCGGCAAGCTGGTGATCGCCAGCCATAACGAGGGCAAAGTCCGCGAAATCCGCGCGCTGCTTGCACCGTTCGGGATCGAGCCAGTCTCGGCCAAGGCGCTCGACCTGCCCGAGCCCGAAGAGACAGGCACGACCTTTGCCGCCAACGCGCTGCTCAAGGCGGTTTCGGCCTGCGATCTGTCGGGCCTTCCATCGCTCGCTGATGACAGCGGGCTGTGCGTCGAGGCGCTGGGCGGCGAACCGGGGGTTTACACGGCCAATTGGGCCGAGGCCGAGCCGGGCGTTTCTGCCAATCGCGACTGGATGCGCGCCATGTCCAAAGTCGAGGACCGGCTGCAGGCGCTGGGCAAGGACGTATCGCGCCGCGCCTATTTCACCTGCACGCTTGCGCTCGCCTGGCCCGATGGCAGCGACGCGCTGTTCGAAGGCCGGGTCGAGGGCACACTCGTCTGGCCGCCGCGCGGCACACGCGGGTTCGGCTATGATCCGATGTTCGTTGCCGATGGCCGTACGCAGACGTTTGGCGAGCTCGATCCAGACGAAAAGCACCGCATCAGCCACCGCGCTGATGCCTTCGCCAAGCTCGTCGCCGCCGTCTTCTAGCGCAGCATTACACCGAAATAGTTGCCCGCGGGCAGATAGCGGCACACCAGGAAATCCTCGCGTGCATTGACGGCGAGCGCACAGCCGAACTGGCGCGTGCTGGGCCAGATGATCTGGGTGTAATGCGCCACGCGCGACCAATGCCCGCTGGTGACGACATCGGGGAAGCGACCGCGGCGGAACCAGCGCCGTTCATCGACCCAAAGCCCGACGATCGCTGTGTAGCTGTAGGCACCACGCGTGCCCTTGAAGAGGTTTTCGCCCTGAGGTGCTCGGACGCCACGCTGGGGATCATGTGCGAACGGGGCCGTTGCAGCCAATCGCCGTGCATAGACCGCAGCGTCGCGGGCCAGCGGTTCGCTCCAGCCAAGCGCAGGCACGCCATAAGCGCGACGGGCGTCGTTGTGCCCCTTGAGCATCGCCGAACGCAGCAGCGTCGCATTTCGCGTCGCTTGCCTGCCGTCCCACGGCGTGGTGCCACTCTGAAAGCGGCTCGACGCAAACGCTGGCTGCACGAGCAGCGCAAGCGTAAGGAGAAGCAATCGCATGACCATCGTTTCGCTTTCCGACACGCGGCTGAACGCCAGCCGAATAGAGCCACTCGCGCTTTATGTGCACTGGCCGTTCTGCGTTTCCAAATGCCCTTATTGCGATTTCAACAGTCATGTCCGCGCGAGTGTCGATCAGGATGCGTGGCGCGCAGCGCTGCTCTCCGATCTGGCACATGAGGCGCAATTGCTGCCGGGGCGGCAACTTGGTTCGATCTTTTTCGGCGGCGGCACGCCCTCGCTGATGCCACCTGCGACGGTGGCAGCGGTCATCGATGCTGCGGTCGCAGCATGGTCACCCGCCGCCGATATCGAAATCACGCTCGAGGCCAATCCATCCTCGGTCGAGGCCGCGCGCTTTGCCGATCTTGCAAGTGCGGGCGTCAATCGGGTGTCGCTCGGGCTTCAGGCGCTCGACGATCAGGCGCTGCATTTCCTTGGACGGGCGCACACCGCTGAGGAAGGCATTGCGGCGCTCGCAACCGCGCAGGCCAGTTTTGCGCGGGTCAGCTTTGATCTGATCTATGCCCGTCCCTGCCAGTCTCCCCGCGCATGGGAAGCCGAACTGGCGCGCGCGCTTTCGTTCGGGACCGAACATCTGTCGCTGTATCACCTGACGATCGAACCCGGCACGCGCTTTGCGATGCTGGTTCAGCAGGGTGCGCTGCAGCCGGTGTCCCTCGACGACGGCGCGACGCTATTCGAGCAGACGCGCACGCAGATGGCAGCGGCTGATATGCCCGCTTACGAGGTGTCCAATCACGCCCGCGAGCATGCCGAGAGCCGCCACAACCTCACCTATTGGCGCTACAGCGACTATGTCGGCATTGGCCCCGGCGCGCACGGGCGGCGCGGCGGCATGGCAACAGTTCGCCACAAAAAGCCTGAGACCTATCTCGCGGCGGTCGTGCGCAATGGCCATGGCCTCCAGGCCGAAAATCCGCTGAGCCCGCGCGAGCAAGCGACCGAAGCCTTACTGATGGGCCTGCGTCTGAAGGAAGGGGTTGACCTTGCGCGCATCACGGAACGCACCGGCCTCGCAACTCTGGTCGATCCCCGTGCCACCACCAATCTGGCGACACATGGCCTGCTCCGCCAGCAGGATCAGCGCCTGCACGCGACCGAAGCCGGCATGCTGGTTCTCGACAGCATCCTCGCCGAAATCGTCATCACCTGACGGCGCTCAATAGCCCATCAGCTTGAGGACTTCGGCGCGGCTCCGATGGTCTTCGAGGAAGCACCCGAGCAACCGTGACGTCGTCATGCCGACACCTGGCGTGCGGACGCCCCGCCCGGTCATGCAGCCATGCTGCGCCTCGATCACGACAGCCACGCCTTGCGGATGCAGATGTTCCTGAATGCACTCCGCGACCTGCGCCGTCAGCCGCTCCTGCACCTGGAGCCGCCGCGCAAAGCCGTTGAGAACGCGCGCGAGTTTCGAAATGCCGACAACGCGGTTCGCTGGCATATAGGCGATCGAGGCCTTGCCGATGATCGGGGCCATGTGATGCTCGCAGTGCGACTGGAAGGGAATGTCCTTCAAGAGCACCAGCTCGTCATAACCGCCCACCTCGTCGAACGTCCGCGCGAGGTGCATCGCCGGGTCTTCCTCATAGCCCTGGCAATATTCCCGCCACGCGCGTGCCACCCGCTTTGGCGTATCGCGCAAACCTTCGCGCAACGGATCTTCGCCGACCCAGCGGATCAGCGTCCGGATTGCATCAGCAACATCATCGGGCACGGCGATCTTGCCCTCATCTTCGGGCAGGATATTTGAAATCGAATCCAACATCCCTCTGCAGTAGCCGCGTTGGTTTCATCGGCAAGCGCAAAATGAAAAGCGGCGGCTTGTCGTTACGGTTTGCAGCGTTGTGGATTGTCGCGAATTCGCAGGTTGACGGCACCCGGCTGGCGAGCGATCCTCGCCATATTGAGACGCCATCAAAGTGGCGCTCAGCCAGAAAAGGCACGGAGATCGAGGGGATCAATCATGAACAAAGTCGCATTTCTTGCCGCCACCGCGCTGTCCGCCTGCGTCACGCCCGCGTTTGCGCAAACCGCTGCATCGCCGACGACACCAAATGACGAAACCGTGATCGGCGACATCATCGTCACCGCGCAGCGCCAGGCCGAAACGCTGCAAACCGTCCCCATTGCAGTCTCGGCGTTCAGCGCCCAGACCCTGCGCGAACAGCAGATCAACACCACAAGCGACCTGCAACTGACGCTCCCCAATATAACCTTTTCGAAAAACAACTTCACGTCATCGTCGAGCTTCACGATCCGCGGCATCGGCGACCTCTGCGTTGGCGTCGCCTGCGACAATGCAACCGCCGTCCATGTCAACGACGTGCCAGTCATCGGGTCGCCGATCTTTCAAAGCGAATATTTCGACGTCGAGCGCATCGAAGTCCTGCGCGGCCCGCAGGGCACGCTCTACGGACGCAACGCCACTGCCGGTGTCATCAACTTCATCACGGCAAAGCCCGATCTTTCAGCTTTTGGCGCTTCGGGTGAAATCGAATACGGAAACTTCGAGAGCATCCGCGTCAAGGGCATGGTCAATCTGCCGCTCGGCGATGTCTTTGGTGTCCGGCTCGCCGGCTATTATCTGAAACGCGACGGCTTCACGCGCAACCTTGCGACAGGCGGGCTGATCGACGGGCGCGACCAATTCGACATCCGCGGTTCGATCCGCTTCCAGCCGACGGCCGACACGACGTTCGATATCGTTGCGCACTGGTATCGCGAGAAAAGCGACCGGTCACGCAACCAGAAGCAGCTTTGCAACCGTGACCCTTCAGGCATCCTCGGCTGTTTGCCCGATCGCCTCGATTTCGGTCAGCTCAATGGCAACGCCACGCTTGCCAATGTGCTGACATCCCGCGAATTCTTCACGCTCAACAATCCCGCACTGGCACCCTTCGCGCTCGGCAGCGTTTATGGACCCGACGGCTATGCGGGCTTTGTCAATCCGGCTGATCTGCGCGCCGTGCGAGTTGATTTCGAACCGCGCAACCAGACCGAGGAAAGGCAGGTGTTGGCGCACCTCGAACATGATTTCGGAAGCGTCGGCCTATCGATTTCAGGCAGTTACACTGAGGGATTCACGGATTCTTCAGTCGATTATAATCTCGGGATTCAGGCACCGCTTGCCAATAATCCGGGCATTTTGACGCTGGCCGGTGCCGCCTCGCTGCCCGGCTCGCCCTTTGCGCCGGTTGCCGCAGCGCTCATCCCGCAGGGGCCGGGCGGACCGTTCTGTCAGTCAACGGCGACCGAAAGCGGCACCGGCGTCTATGGCGGAAACACCATCTGCGCGCCCACCAGCCTCGATTTCGATCGGTCGACGATCTATTCGAACCAGTGGTCGGTCGAAGGCATTTTGGAAACCAAATTCGACGGCGCGTTCAACTTTCTGATCGGGGGAATCTATCTCGATTACAAAGCGCGCAACAATGATTACTACGTCAATTCATTCCTGCTCGATTACGCCGGTGGCGTGCTTGGTGCGGGATCGACCGGAGGGGCCGCATACTTCGGTACGCCATTTTTCGACAATGACTCCCGACGCTTCGGACTAAAATCCTACGGCATCTTTGGCGAAGCCTATGTCGATTTCTCGGATCGCGCCAAGCTCACCGTGGGCCTGCGCTATAATAACGACAAGAAGGCGCTGTCGGCGCGGACGACGCTTTATCAAGATTCAAACGGGGGCGCGACGACAGTTTTTGCCGCGGTCCCGTTCGGCGCAACCAACTTCACCCAGGCGCTGAATTATGCCGCGCTCGACTTCGATCCGACTCGCCCCGGTCGACAGGAGTTTGCCGACAATGACGTGAGCTTCAGTCGGCTGACCGGACGCGCGGTGCTGGATTTTCAGATCACGCCCCGCAATCTCGTGTATCTGTCATACTCGCGTGGATATAAATCGGGCGGCATCAATCCGCCGCTATCCCCTATTTTCGACGTGCCGAACACGTTCGGTCCGGAAACCGTGGACGCGTTTGAAATCGGCTCGAAGAATACGTTTCTCGGCGGAACGCTGCGGCTGAATCTCACGGCTTTCTATTACAAATACAAGAATTTGCAGCTCAGCAGGATCGTTGCGCGAACGTCGGTCAATGACAATGTCGATGCCTCGATTTATGGCCTTGAGGCAGAGGCGATCGTCAAGCCCGCACGCGACCTGCTCGTCAATCTCAATTTCAGCTATTTGAAAACCAAGGTCGTCACCGACAAATTCCTTGGAAATCCACAAGATCCCTCGGGCGGGCGCGCCGATGCCGTCATCATCAAGGACCTGACCAACGCGTCAAACTGCGCCGTCGGCTCGAACGGCGGAAGCGCTGCGGCATCGAACGGTTTCGTGGGCACGGTCAACCAGTTCCTAAGCCTGCAAGCACCCACCCCGCTGCCGGGCACGACGACCACCGGCGCATTCGGCGTCTGCGGCATTTTGCAGGCAGCCGCTGCCGGTGATATCGGTGCGGCAAGCGCCGCACTGGCAGCGCCCAACCCGGCGCTGGGCGGCCTGACTCCGCAGCAATTTCTCAACTTCACGTTCACGGGGTCGCCGGCGGCCGGGCCGCTGCCCTTTACCGTGTTCAGCAGCGGCGTTCCGGTCAATATCCGCGGCAATGCGCTGCCGCAGTCGCCCGAGTATAAATTCTCGTCGGGCATTCAATACACCGGGGAATTCAGCAACGGCATGTCGCTCGTTCCTCGTTTCGATCTCGCGTACACCGGCAATTATTTCGGCAGCATTTTCAACAAGAATATCAATCGCATCCAGGGCTATTTGATCATGAATGCGCAAATCCAGCTGAACGGCGCAGGCGATCGCTGGTTCGTCCGCGGTTTCGTCCAGAACCTCGCCAATAACAATGCGATCACCGGGCTTTACGTTACCGATCAATCGTCGGGTCTCTTTACAAACGCCTTCACGCTCGAGCCGCGGCGCTACGGCATTGCGGCCGGGTTCCGGTTCTAGACGACCCTCTCGACCGTGCCCCGGGAGAGACTCGAACTCCCGACCTGCGGTTTAGGAAACCGTTGCTCTGTCCTGCTGAGCTACCGGGGCACGCGCCGCGCCGATATGGCGTTGCGCGGGCACGGTCAATCGTCCTCAATTGTTGCGCAAAAGTGACTTTTACGAATCGTAAACCATTGTTATGCACAATCGTAACGATTGGGTCGCAATGGAGGGGATCCGAATGGAATCGGACCTGCGATATTATGTTCGCCGGGCTGCGGAAGAGCGCGTTGCAGCCTCGCGCGCGGTCACTTCAGCGGCGCGGCAGCGTCGCGAAGCGCTCGCAGCAAGCTTTGCACAGCGTGCGCGGGACCTTTCCCTTACAGGCTGAACAGGTTCAGTTTTTCCGTGTCAGCGTCCGCATCGCATCATCGAGCCCGGCCAGCGTGAGCGGAAACATGCGATCGTTCATCAATCCGCGCATCATGGCGATCGATTGTGAATATCCCCAATGCGCTTCGGGGACCGGATTGAGCCACGCCGCCGCCGGATAGGTTGTTGTCAACCGATTCATCCACACCGTGCCTGCCTCTTCATTGAAATGCTCGACTGAGCCGCCGGGATGCGAAATCTCATAGGGGGACATGGACGCGTCACCGACGACGATGAGCTTATAGTCATGCCCGTATTTGTGAAGAACGTCCCAAGTCGGCGTCCGTTCGGTGAAGCGCCGCCGATTATCTTTCCACACGCCCTCGTAGGGACAGTTGTGAAAGTAAAAGAACTCGAGATTTTTGAATTCGGCCGTGGCCGCGCTAAACAGCTCCTCGCACAGCTTGACATGCGGGTCCATAGATCCGCCGACATCGAGGAAAAGTAGGAGCCTGACGGCATTGTGACGCTCGGGCCGCATGTGGATATCAAGCCAGCCCTGCCGAGCGGTGCCGCTCACGGTTGCATCGAGATCGAGCTCGTCGGCGGCGCCTTCGCGAGCAAATCTGCGCAGTCTGCGCAGCGCAATCTTGATATTGCGCGTGCCAAGTTCCTTCGTCGAGTCGAGATTGGCAAACTCGCGCTTGTCCCACACTTTGACCGCGCGCTTGTGCACTGATTCGCCGCCGATGCGCACCCCTTCGGGATTGTAGCCGCCGTTGCCGTAGGGCGATGTTCCGCCCGTGCCGATCCATTTGTTGCCACCCTCGTGGCGCTCTTTCTGCTCCTCGAGCCGCTTTTTAAGCGTCTCCATCAGCTCGTCCCACGAGCCGAGCTTTTCGATTTCCGCCATTTCTTCGGGAGTGAGGAATTTCTCCGCAACCGCTTTCAGCCACTCGGAGGGCACCTCAACTCCCTGCTCGCCAAAAGTCGTCGAGATGCCGCGGAAAACCTTCGCGAAAACCTGATCGAACCGATCGATCAGCCCCTCATCTTTGACGTAGGTGGCGCGGGCAAGAAAGTAGAAGGCCTCGGGCGTGCGATCGATCACGTCGCGATCGAGCGCTTCGAGCAGCACAAGATGCTCCTTCATGCTCGCCGGTATCCCGGCTGCGCGCAGTTCCTCGAGGAAGTTGAATAGCATTGAAGTTCTATGCGCATCCCAAATGCCTGTCGCAAGCGCTGCGTGGTTAACGCGTTCGCAACGCCTTAGCCCTACCACCCGATCGCATGTTCCAGACCCGCATCGAACCCGCCCATTCCGCCAAACTCGACGTGGCCGCGCGCCAGAGCGGCGCCATCGCCATCGGCTGCACCGACGTTGCAGGGCAGATCGAGGCGGTTACCGCCAGCCTCGCAAATCAGGCCGAAGTGCTCGCCGAACTGCAGGCCGTGATGCAGAGCCTCGAAACCGATCAGCGCCAGGTGACGGACGCGACCGACGAAGCGCGCATGCTTTCCGAAGGTGCGCGCGCACGCTTGCGCGAAGGGGCGACGATCATCAGCGGATCGCTGTCCGAATTTCGCGAGCTGACCGCGCTCGTCAACCGGCTTGGCAGCCAGCTGACCAATTTTTCGACCGCCATGACGCAGGTTCGTCGCACCACGCAGATCATCGACGGCATTGCGCGGACCACCAACATGCTGGCGCTCAACGCCGCGATCGAAGCTGAAAAGGCGGGCGATGCCGGGCGGACGTTTGCGGTGGTGGCGGCCGAGGTCAAGAAGCTCGCGCATGACACGCGCGCCGCGACCGAAGAAATTGGCGTCACGATGGATTCGCTTACGGCCGAAGGCGCAACGTTCGTCGAAGAGATCACGAATGGCATGGCGCGCAGCCGCGCAGCCGAGACCGGCCTCGGCCGGATCAACGACACGGTCGACGATGTTATCCGGCTCGTCGATCAGGTCGATCGGCAGACCGACGATATCGCGCGGTCCACCAGCCTGATTCACGACAGCGTGTGCCGTGTGGGCAATGCCCTCGACGATTTCATCGTATCCGCCAAGGCCAATGGCGCGCAGCTCATGCAAGCGACCGGCCAGATGGCAGACCTTGAAACGAGCGCCAACGACATGCTCGACAGTATCGTGCATTCAGGCCTGGCGGGCGAGGACCGCAAATTCGTCGATATCGCGCTCAACGGTGCGCAGGAGGTCATGCTGCTTCTGGAAACCGCGCTGGCGGGCGGTGCACTCGACCGGACAACGATTTTCGATCGCACCTACGTGCCTGTCGCTGCATCCGATCCGCCGCAATTCGAGACGCGCTTCAACGCCTTTGCCGACGCTCATGTGCGTCCGATCCTCGATCGGCTCTCGCAAATCGATCCGCGCATCATTGGCGCAGCGGTGACCGACATCAACGGCTACCTGCCGACCCATTTGAGCAGCAAATCGCAGCCGCAGCGCAAGGGCGACGCGGCGTGGAACGCGCTCAACTGCCGCAATCGCCGCATCTTCATGGACGCGGCAACAGCGCGCGCGATCAAGTCAGAAGCCGAATTCATGCTGACCACTTATCGGCAGGATCTTGGCGCTGCGGGCTATCGCGCGGTCAAAAACTGCTTTGTCCCGCTGTGGTTTGGCGGGACGCGCTGGGGCAATTTCGAAATCGCCTACGTCAATTAGGCGCGACTGCCCTGGCGGCGGGCCATGAACGCCAGCCGTTCGAACAGCATCACATCCTGTTCGTTTTTCAACAGCGCGCCATGCAGCGGCGGAATGGCCTTGGTCGGGTCGCGTGATTGCAGCACATCGAGCGGCATCTCTTCGGCAAGCAGGAGCTTCAGCCAGTCGAGCAGTTCGCTCGTCGAAGGCTTCTTCTTGAGGCCAGGCACGTCGCGGACATCATAAAATATGTCCATGGCCTTGCTGACGAGGATTTTCTGGATGCCCGGAAAGTGAACATCGACAATCGCTTGCATCGTGTCCCTGTCAGGAAACTTTATGTAATGGAAAAAACACCGCCGCAGAAACGCGTCGGGCAATTCCTTTTCGTTGTTTGACGTGATCACGACGATCGGGCGCTCGGCGGCGGTGACTGTCTCGTGCGTCTCGTAAACGTCGAACGACATGCGATCGAGTTCCTGCAACAGGTCGTTGGGAAATTCGATATCGGCCTTGTCGATCTCGTCGATCAGCAACACCGGCAGCACGGGCGACGTAAACGCCTCCCACAATTTGCCGCGGCGGATGTAATTTCGGATGTCGTGGACGCGTTCGTCGCCGAGCTGACCGTCGCGAAGGCGGGCGACAGCATCATATTCATAAAGACCCTGATGCGCCTTGGTCGTCGATTTCACATGCCATTCGATGAGCGGCGCGCCTGCCGCCTTGGCGATCTCATGCGCCAGAACAGTCTTGCCCGTGCCCGGCTCGCCCTTGACAAGCAGCGGTCGCCGCAGCGTGACCGCCGCATTGACCGCGACCTTGAGATCGTCCGTCGCCACATAGGCAGACGTGCCGGTGAACTTCATGTGCAGAGCCTTTGACGTTAACGTCAAAACCCTTGGCGAGCGCTCGCCGATGCCGCAAGCGGAATTCAGTAAGCCGAGCGCGCAACCCCGCGCGCTTCAAGCAAGTCCCACAGCCCCCGGTGCTGCGCCACGATCTGCTGTGCACCGAACAGCATGGCGCGGTCGATCGCCGGTGTGGTCTCGCTGGCGCGCATGACGGCGGCGATGCCGGCGGTATCGGGCAAGCGCGAGCGCGGCACTTCGAGGCCGAGGCGTTGCGCGGTCGTATTCAGCAACGGTCGGATCGCCGCCCAGTCAGCCAGCAGGGCAAGCGCGGCACCCGTGGCACATCCACTGCGATCGGATTGTGCCAGCATTTCGAGGGCATGGTGCTGGGAGAGGACGGTTGCTTCGGTTTCGGCCTGCCCGGTCGTGCTCGGCATCGGCCCTGACGAAACGACGAGACGCGTGAGAATGAGCCGTTCTTCGGCAAAGGCATCGACAGCGGCGTTCAGAAAACTGCGCATCTTGAGATCAGTCGCGCGGATGGCGGCATGATCGACCACACCGGGCTGCCGCCCGTGCAGCAGGCAGAGCAGATGCACGATATCGGCGACGTTGCGCGCCGCCTCGGGGCCGCGAACGAGCGCTTCGCTCGTCGGGTGCTGATGGCTCGCGGTGCCTTCGGCGCGCACGAGCGCGATCAACGCGTCAGCGCAATCCGCCGCGGCCGCCTGCTGCTGAACGTGTCCGCGCATAACCACCAATACTCCCTGAGCACCCCACGCACTCCCTTGCGTGAGAGACCTATACCGAACCGCGTAAAGACGAGGTGTATGGCCCGTTAGCGATTGCGCCACACAGGTTAACCCCCTCGACTTGGACCGAGGCGGACGGCATGGGACGCTCCATGTCCTACCAGTCCACGCTGCTGCGGCTGCTCGATGAGCGCGGCTATATCCACCAGATTACTGACGCTGAGGGGCTCGACGCGCTTGCAGCGGAGCAGATCATTCCCGGCTATATCGGCTTTGATCCCACCGCGCCGTCGCTTCATGTCGGCAGCCTGGTTCAGATCATGCTGCTGCGGCGCCTTCAGCAAGCGGGGCACAAGCCGATCGTGCTCATTGGTGGCGGCACTGGGAAAGTTGGCGATCCGAGCTTCAAGGACGAAGCCCGCAAACTCATGACGGCGGAAACAATCGCTGCCAACATCGCATCCATCAAGCAGGTGTTCGAGCGATTCCTGACCTTCGGCGACGGGCCGAACGATGCCATGATGCTCGACAATGCGCAGTGGCTCGACGCGCTCGAATATATTCCCTTCCTGCGCGACGTCGGTCAGCATTTCTCGGTCAACCGGATGTTGTCGTTCGACTCGGTCAAACTCCGCCTCGATCGCGAGCAGTCGCTCAGCTTCCTCGAATTCAACTACATGATCCTGCAAGCCTATGACTTTCTCGAACTGTCGCGCCGCGCCGCGTGCCGCTTGCAGCTTGGCGGCAGCGATCAATGGGGCAACATCGTTAACGGTATCGAGCTGTCCCGCCGGATCGATGGCACGCAGGTTTTCGGCGTGACGACGCCGCTCATCACGACGGCGGACGGCGGCAAGATGGGCAAAACGGCGGCGGGCGCGGTCTGGCTCAATGCCGACATGCTCGCGCCTTATGACTATTGGCAATTCTGGCGCAACACGCAGGACGGCGACGTCGGCCGGTTCCTCCGCCTGTTTACCGATATTCCGCTGGGGGAAGTTGCGCGGCTTGCAGCGCTTGAGGGAGCTGAAATCAACGATGCCAAGGTGGCGCTCGCCGACGCGACGACAGCGCTGGCGCACGGCGCAGAAGCCGCGCTACAGGCCAACGCCACAGCTGCGGCGACATTCGCGGGCGGAGCCGGGGAAGACCTGCCGCGCCATGCGATCGCGACCGATGCGATTGGAATCGTCGATGCGCTGGTCGCGCTCGGCCTGGTCGCTTCGAAAGGCGAAGCGCGTCGCCTGATCACCGGTGGCGGCGCTCGGGTGGATGGCGAAAAGGTCGGTGAGGATGCGCTGATCGCCCCCGGAAGCGATCCGGTGCGGGTGTCCGCCGGCAAGAAACTGCACGGGCTGATTGTACGGTAATCAGCCGTCAACCAAAGTCCTTTACGCAATCTGACACGCTTCGCATGGATATAGTCGTTATGAACGCTCCTGCTCACCACCTCGCCGAACACGTTATCGCCAGCGATCGGCGCAAGCTGACGCGCAACGACTATGCGCTGGAAACGCTGATGTGCGACCGCGAGAACCACACGTTCAGCGCACGCATTCTCAACATCTCGAACGGCGGCGTCATGGCGCAGGTGGAAGCCCCGCTGTGCGAACATGACGCGATCCGCATCGATTTGCCGACGATCGGCTGGTTGCGTGCCGACATCGTCTGGGTCTTGGGCGACCGCGTCGGCGCGCAGTTCCGCGATCCGATTGATCTGCAGGAATTCGCAGCCTTTCAGCGGATCTTCGGCTAACCCGACCGCAAGAGGTTCACGGCGGCATCGCGCTCGAACAGATAGAGCGCCACTCGCGCCGCCTGCCCGCGCAGACCGCTCAAGCCGCCATCGCGATCGACCAGCAGCCGCGCATCGTCGTGCGCAGCACCGATCAGGTCCTGGACCTGCTCCGGGGTCGCAAGGCGAAAACGCTCTTCGCCCGCCTGCCGCGTCCCAAGAATTTCACCCGCGCCACGCAGCCGCAAATCCTCCTCCGCAATACGAAAGCCATCATTGGTCTCGCGCATCAAGGCCAGCCGCGCACGCGCCGTTTCGCTGAGCATCGCGCCGCGAAGCAACAGGCACACCGAGCGCTCGGCGCCCCGCCCTACCCGCCCACGTAATTGATGGAGCTGCGCAAGCCCGAAGCGCTCGGCCTCCTCGATCACGATCAGCGAGGCATTGGGCACATCGACGCCGACCTCGATGACCGTCGTCGCCACCAGCACCTTTACCGCGCCCCCTGAAAACGCCTCCATCACGGCGTCCTTCTCGGGCCCCTTCATGCGCCCATGGACAAGGCCGATCGCATCACCAAAGCGCAAGCGCAGCGCCGCCGCCCGCGCTTCCGCCGCCGCGCGGTCGGCCAGTTCATTCTCCTCGACCAGCGGGCACACCCAGAAAGCCTGCCTGCCCTCACCAATGTGTCGCGCCAGCGCGTCGACAATCTCATCGAGGCGATCGAGCGCGATCACCCGCGTTTCGACCGGGGTCCTACCGGGCGGCATTTCGTCGATCCGGCTCACGTCCATCTCGCCATAGTTGGTGAGCGTCAGCGTGCGCGGGATCGGGGTTGCCGTCATCGCCAGCAGATGCGGCGGAACCTGCGCCTTGCTCGTGAGCAACAGGCGTTGCGAGACACCGAAACGGTGCTGCTCATCGATGACCGCCAAACCCAGCCGCCGGTAGCTGACCGTGTCCTGAAAGATTGCGTGCGTGCCCACGAGAATATCGATGCTGCCGTCGGCAAGGCCCATCAGGGTCGCCTCGCGCACCCTGCCCTTGTCGCGCCCCGTGAGCACCGCGATCCGAACCTGCGTGGGCGCGAGGAGCCGCGCGAGCGTATCGAAATGCTGGCGCGCGAGGATTTCAGTCGGCGCGAGCAACGCCCCTTGCGCGCCGGCTTCGACCGCGACCAGCAGCGCGTGGAGCGCCACCAGCGTCTTGCCCGAACCGACGTCGCCCTGCAGCAGGCGCACCATCGGCGTCGATTGCGCCAGATCGCCTTCGATCTCGCCGATGGTTCGCTGTTGCGCGCCCGTCAGCGCATAGGGCAGGCGCAGCGCACTCCGGTGCCGACCATCGCCGATCAGCGCCGCGCCGCGCCGCCGCCGCGCCGATGCGCGCACCAGCATCAGCGCAAGCTGATTGGCGAACAGCTCGTCATAGGCCAGGCGCGTGCGCGCGCTGCCGTTGTCGGGCGCATGGTGCACGGTCGCGACCGCCGCCCGCCAGCCCGGCCAGCCGTTCTTTGCAAGCAATCCGGGCTCGATCCATTCGGGAAGATCGGGCGCGCGCGCGATCGCCTGCTCGGCCAGTGCTGCAAGCCGCCGCGCGGTCAGCCCTTCGGACAGCGGGTAGATCGCTTCACTCAGCGGCAGCGGATCGTCGGGCGCCAGCAGCTGATCGGGATGCACGATCTGCCGCTCCTGCCCGTAGCGTTCGAGCTTGCCGGTCACGAGCTTCGGCGCGCCGAGCGGCAGGAGTTTCTTCGCGTAGCCCGTGCTGCTCCCGAAATAGGTGAGGCTCACATAATCGCCCGCGCTGTCGGTCGCGTGGACGCGCAAGGGACTCCGCTGCCCGCTCTGCTTGTAATCGACCGGGGTGACAACGATCGCGACCTGCTCGCCCGGCATCGCATCGTCGAGCCGGTCAACCCGGTGTCGCGTTACTGATCCTGTAGGCAGGTGAAACAGCAGGTCGACGACGCGCGCGAGCCCGAGGCGCGCGAGCGGCTTTGCCAACCCCGCGCCGACGCCCTTGAGCGCATCGATTTCGGCAAAGAGCGGGTTGAGCAGATCGGGGCGCATGGCTAGGTGACGGTCTAGCCGCCCTCCCCGCGTTTGTCGCGGGGAGGCGTTCGGCGTTGGAGACGCAAGCTTGATCGATCGCGAAACCCGCCTGAAGCGCCTGCACTTCCGCAGCCATCATCGCGGCACCAAGGAAGCCGACATGATCATCGGCGGCTTTTTCGATACCCATGCGCAGGGCTGGAACGACGCCGAAATTGTCTGGTTCGAAGCGCTGATGGATGAAGACGATGTCGATATCATGGCCTGGGCGATCGGCAGTGCGCCGGTTCCCGCGCAATTTGCAGGGCGGATGATCGCCGCGATGCAGCGCCTCGACTACATTGCGCTGCCGCAGTGACTGATCTCCAGACGATCACGCGGGCGACCTCGCCGCTCACGCTTGCCCGCGTTCCCGACGGTTTCCTGCCGTGGCTTATGACCGATCTTGCCCGCGCCGCGACGGGCCGGGCGGTGCTGATCGCAGCGGACGAAAGCGCGATGCGTGCCGTCGTCGACACCGCACACTGGTTCGCGCCCGAGCTCGACGTGCTCGCCTTTCCGGCGTGGGATTGCCTGCCCTACGACCGCGCGTCGCCGAGCCTGCGCGTCACATCCGAGCGGATGGCGACGCTCGCTGCCCTTCAGGCAAAGGCGAGCGGGCCACAGCTGCTCGTCACGACGGTCAATGCGGCGACGCAGCGCACGCTGACACCCTTCCGGCTGCGCGCGCTCAGCGCCAAGCTCGAGCCCGGAGCACGGATCGATCGCGATTCGCTGATCCAGCTACTGCAGGCCAATGGCTATGTCCGCAGCGATACCGTGGCAGACGCGGGCGATTATGCCGTGCGTGGCAGCCTCGTCGATCTTTATCCCGCCGGCGAGCCGCACGCCCTGCGCCTCGATTTCTTCGGCGACGAGATCGAGTCGTTGCGCGCCTTCGATCCCGCCGATCAGCGGACAATCGAGCGGATCGCGAGCTTTGTGCTCCTCCCCGCTTCCGAAACCCTGCTCGACGAGATCGCGATCAAGCGATTCCGCTCGCGGTATCGGGAATGCTTCGGCGCAACGGCGACAGGCGATCCGCTGTATCAGGCGGTGAGCGAAGGGCGGCGGCAGGCCGGGCTCGATCACTGGCTGCCGCTGGTCGAGGAGAAGCTCGCCTCGCTGTTCGACCATGTTGGCAAAGACGCGCTGATCGTGCGCGATGCCGGCAGCACGGGCGCTGCAGAAGCGCGCTTCGAGGCGATCGCCGATTATCATCAAAACCGCGTGCGCGCCGCCGCCAGCGAACCGGGAACCTACCGCCCGCTCGCGCCCGACGCGCTTTATCTGTCGCGCAGTGAATGGGATGGAGCACTTGCCGCCGCGCCAGTTCATCTAACGACGCCCTTCGACGAGCCCGGATCGACCCGCGTGATCGATTTCGCGATCGATGGCCCGCGCGATTTCGGCCCCGAACGGAGCCGCACCGAAAACGTCTATGACGCTCTGGCGGGCTATGCACGATCGCTCGGCAAGCGCGGCCTCGTGCTCGCCAGCTATTCGACCGGGTCGCGCCAGCGGATCGCAGGCCTCCTCACCGACCACGGCCTTGACGGGACATTGGCGGCGACGTGGCAGGACGCACAGGGCATTGCCGCGCGCGGCAAACTCGCGCTCGCAGTGGTGCCGCTCGATCACGGGTTCGTCGCACCGTCGCTCGCGCTTGTCACCGAGCAGGATTTGCTCGGCGACCGGCTGGTCCGCCGCGCCCGCCGCAAGAAGAGCGCCGATGCGTTCTTAAGCGAACTCGCCACGCTGAGTATCGGCGATCTGGTCGTGCACCGCGATCATGGCATCGGGCGCTACGACGGGCTGACGCAAATTCCTGTGCAGCAGGCGGCGCACGACTGCGTCGCGGTCGAATATGCCGGGAACGACCGGCTGTATGTGCCGGTTGAAAACCTCGACGTCCTCAGCCGCTACGGTTCGGACAGCGAGGGCGTCGCGCTCGATCGGCTGGGCGGCGAGGCGTGGCAGCGGCGCAAGGCGAAGATGAAGGAGCGCATCCGCGAGATCGCGGGCACCTTGATCGCGGTCGCCGCCGAACGCGCGCTCAAGCCCGCCGATGTCATTGCGCCCGATGGCAGCTTTGCCGAATTCGTCGATCGCTTTCCCTATCAGGAAACCGACGATCAGGACCGCGCGATCGAGGACGTGCTTGGCGACCTCGCCAAAGGCGCGCCGATGGACCGGCTGGTCTGCGGCGACGTCGGGTTTGGCAAGACCGAGGTCGCCCTGCGCGCGGCCTTCACCGCCGCGATGGCGGGGCATCAGGTGGCACTGGTCTGCCCGACGACTTTGCTCGCGCGCCAGCATCACCGCACCTTCGTCGAACGGTTTCAGGGGTTCCCCCTCAACATCGGTCGCCTCTCGCGCCTCGTTCCCGCCAAGGAAGCAAAGGATACCAAGACGGCCCTTGCCGACGGTTCGCTCGACATCGTGATCGGCACGCACGCGCTGCTCGCCAAGGGAATCGATTTCAAGCGGCTCGGCCTCGTGATCGTTGATGAAGAACAGCGCTTCGGCGTTACGCACAAGGAAAAGCTCAAAAGCCTCAAGACCGACGTCCACATGCTGACGCTCACCGCGACGCCGATCCCGCGCACGCTGCAGATGGCAATGTCGGGTCTGCGCGAACTTTCCGTGATCCAGACGCCGCCGGTCGATCGCCTCGCGGTGCGCACCTATGTGATGCCGTGGGATCCGGTCGTGCTGCGCGAAGCGCTCCTGCGTGAGCATTATCGCGGCGGGCAGAGCTTCTTCGTCGTGCCGCGCATTGCCGATCTGCCCGATATCGAGGAGTTCCTCGCGCGTCAGGTGCCCGAAGTGCGCGCCGTCACGGCGCATGGCCAGATGTCGCCAACCGAGGTGGAAGAGCGCATGTCGGCGTTCTACGACCGGCGATATGACGTGCTGCTCTCGACCACCATCGTCGAAAGCGGGCTCGATATCCCGAGCGCAAACACGCTGATCATTCACCGCGCCGATCGCTTCGGCCTTGCCCAGCTGTATCAGTTGCGTGGCCGCGTCGGTCGCGCCAAGACCCGCGCCTATGCCTATCTGACGACCGCCAGCGACCGTTCGATGACCGATGGGGCGGAAAAGCGGCTCAAGGTCCTGAGCGACCTCGATTCGCTCGGCGCGGGCTTCCAGCTGGCCAGCCATGATCTCGATATTCGTGGCGCCGGGAACCTGCTCGGCGACGAGCAATCGGGTCACATCCGCGAAGTCGGCTTCGAACTTTACCAGTCGATGCTCGAGGAGGCGATCCTCGAGGCCAAGGCGGGCGGGATTCGCGCCGAGCGCTCAGGCCGCGACCTCTCGCCGCAGATCACCATCGATGCCCCGATCCTGATTCCAGAGGACTATGTGCCCGACCTCGATCTGCGCATGTCGCTCTATCGCCGGATCAACGAGATGGAAGATGCCGACCGGATCGAGGCGTTCGGTGCGGAACTGATCGACCGCTTCGGCCCGCTGCCGGAGCCGACCGAAAATCTGCTGACGCTGATGGCAATCAAGCTTAATGCGCGCACCGCGCAGATCGCCAAGCTCGACGTTGGCGCGAAGGGCGCGCTGGTCGCGTTCTGGAATGACAAATTCCCGAACATTGATGGCCTGCTTGCCTATGTCGACCGGTTGAAAGGCGTCGCCAAGCTGCGGCCCGACATGAAGCTCAGTGTCAGCCGCGAATGGGAGGGTCCCCGAGCGCGGTTGCACGGGGCACTGCAGCTTTCAAAAGGTCTCGCCAAGGCGGCGGGCTGACGATCAGGAACTGTGATCGGCGATCACTTTCCAGCCGCCGGACTCCTTGCGCCAGACCAGCGTCGAATAGCCGGTGATTGCAGGGCCGGTCGGCGGGGTCAGGGTGAAACGCATGACGGCAAGCGCATGCGACGCGTCGATCGGGCGGAAATAGGTGGTTGCGATTGCGAGGTCGCCGCGCCGCGCCACATCGTCGAAGGCATAGGTCTTGCGATACCGGTCGGCCATCGCCGCCTTGCCGCGCACCATGCCTGCGTCCGTTACAAAAACCGCATCAGGCGCATCGGAATAGACTGATAGAAACCCTTCGAGCCTGCCCGCTTTCCACGCAGCGACACTGGGCGTGAGCGCAGCCTCGATGTCCTCCTGCTTGGGGAGCGCCGCCGTTTCCGCCTGTTTTGATGGACCAGGCGCGCACCCGGCGAGCAACGCGGCAGCCATAAATGAACTAACACGATGCATCGCGACGCCATGCACCCCGCCCGTCAGCTTTGCAAATGAGCAGCGTGCAGCCGTTCGAGTTCCGCGACGCTCACCGGGCCCGAAAACAGGAACCCCTGATAGTCGTTGCACCCCTCCGCCGCGAGCAGCTCCAGTTGCTCCTCAGTCTCGACCCCTTCGGCGACGACCGCAAGCCCGAGCGACCGCGCCATATCGATCACACCGCGCACGACGACGCGGTCGCGCATGGTCCCGCCGATGTCCTGCGCAATCTGTCGGTCGATCTTGAGATAATCGAGCGGCAGCGCCTTGAGGTAAGCGAGGCTCGAATAGCCCGTCCCGAAATCATCGATGGCCACGCGACAGCCGCCTTTACGCAGTTCGGCGAGCACCTGTGCAGCGCTTGCCAGATCGATCATCAGCCCGGTTTCGGTGACTTCGACGGTCAACCGGTTGCGGGAAAAGCCCGACGCGTCGATCATCGCAAAGAATGCGACGACGAACCCGGGCCGGGCAATGTCGGCGGCCGTCAGATTGATCGCCAGCCGCAGACGCCCAAGTTCCCGCGGCCACGCTGCCGCAATCATGGCGGCGCGCTGCTGGATGTGCGTTGACAGCGCAATCACATAATCCGAGCGATCGGCGACGGCGAACAAGGTCTCCGCGCCAAGTTCGCCATGTTCGGGATGCTGCCAGCGCGCGAGCGCCTCGACGCCGATGATTGCGCCGGTCGACATCGAAAGTTGTGGCTGAAATAGGATTTCGATCTCGTCGGCGTCGAGCGCGCGGCGCAAATCCGCCTGAAGCCCTGCATCATGCAACGCCGCCCCCTCATCCGCCGCACTCAGCGCGCGGACGGGCGACCCGTCGGAGACCCGCGCCCGGGTCAAGGCGGCCCCGGCCCGGCGCAGCAGTTGCGACACATCGTCACCGTCCTGACTTTCGACGATCCCGATCCGGCAGCCGATGCTCACCATATGGCCGTCGGCGAGGAACGGCCGTTCAACCCGGTCGACGATCGCATGCGCAAGCGCGTCCCGCGCCGCAGCGCCCCTATCCGTCATCACAACAAAGCGCGTGCCAGTCATCCGCGCCAGCGTGCCGCCTTCAGCGTCAATCACGGCAGCAATCCGGCCTGCCACGGCATTGAGGACGACGTCCCCTGTTTCCCGCCCAAAGGCGGTATTGATCATTTCAAACCGCGTGAACGCGATCAGCAATACCCCAAGCGGTGTCGGATCATTGGCAAGGCGCGCAGCGATTTGCTCACGGATCGCTGTTTCGCCGTCGATTGGCTTGGCGTTCGGATGCGACACACGCCGCTCAACTCGCCCCTCAACCAGCGCAGCATGGCGTTCGACCAGGCGCAGCGTGCGTGCCAAATCGATGGTGGAAAACGGGCGCGGCAGCCAGTGCGTCGCGCCCGCCGCAATCAGCCGGTCCACAGCCGGGTCGTCTGGATTACCCAGCAGCAGCGCGGCTCCCCGTTCGCGCGCAACCGCCCGGATAAGTGCATCAAGTTCGTCCGTCGGATCGCCGTCGAGATCGACAATGCACACGCGCGCGCCGAGGGCCACAAACCGGGAAGCTGCGTCAGGACCATGAGCCTCGTTAGCGACCCGCCAGCCCAGCCCTGAAAGCGTTGCGACAAGCTCTTGCCGTCGCCGCCCGGCGAGCAAAAATACCGGAGCCGACGGTGTCACCCTGCCCTTCGCTTGATCAGCCAGCAAATTATTTCCCCACCGGTACACGCTAGCGCCGTCCTTCGCCCGCGCCAACACGCCAATTGCAGCACGGTTCACTTGCGCCTAACCACTGCACCATGAGCAGCAACCCGACCGGCAGCGCGATGAACGACGGTTTTGGCCGCAGGATCAGCTATGTCCGGCTTTCGCTCACCGATCGCTGCGATCTGCGGTGCCGCTACTGCATGGCCGAGGACATGGTGTTTCTCCCGCGCGCCGAAATCCTTTCGATCGAGGAAATCGTCGACCTCGCGCAGCGTTTCGTGGCGCGTGGCGTGACCCGCGTCCGGCTGACCGGCGGCGAACCGCTGGTCCGGCGCGGTGCGCTCGACGCCGTGCGCGGGATTGGTGCCTTGATCGGCCACGGCCTTGAGGAAGTGACGCTGACGACGAACGGCACCCGGCTGGCCGAGTATGCCGAGGCCCTGTTCGCCGCGGGTGTGCGCCGGATCAATGTCAGCCTCGATACGCGCGATCCCGATCGCTTCCGGCATATTACCCGCCACGGCGATGTCGCGCAGGTTCTGCACGGCATATCAGCGGCGAAAGCGGCGGGCCTTGCGATCAAGATCAACATGGTCGCGCTCAACGGGCTGAACGAGGATGAGATCGCGCCGATGCTTGCCTGGTGTGGCAAAGAAGGATTTGGCCTCACGCTGATCGAAACGATGCCGCTCGGCACGATCGAGGACGACCGGACCGACCGCTTCCTGCCGCTCACCGCCGTAAAGCAACGGCTGGAACAGCGCTACACGCTGGTCCCCTCGACTCACCGGACCGGCGGCCCGGCGCGTTACTGGTCTGTGCCCGAACTCGGCGCGACAATTGGGCTCATATCGCCACTGACGCGCAACTTCTGCGACAGCTGCAACCGTATTCGCGTTTCGGCGGCGGGGCAGCTCTATATGTGTCTGGGCCATGAGGACCGTGTCGATCTGCGCAACGCGCTGCGCGGTGGCGAAGACCTTGATGCAGCGATCGATCGTGCGCTCCGGTTGAAACCGGCCCGCCACGAATTCGATCTTGCGACGCCTGCAACCGCCCGGCACATGAGCGTAACCGGCGGATGAGCGTTGCCGAACCCCGGCGGGCGCTGCTCGTTTCGCCGACCGAAAATGCAGCCCATGCCGCAAACGAGCTCCGCCAGCGCCGCGACTGGGTGCCGCTCGCCGAGGCCGAAATGGTCGTGGCGCTGGGTGGCGACGGCTTCATGTTGCAAACGCTGCACGCGATGCTTGAGGCGCGCCGCACCCTGCCCGTTTTCGGGATGAACCTCGGAACGGTCGGCTTCCTGATGAACGAATGGCGCAGCAAGGGGCTCGATTCGCGGATCGACAAGGCCAAGGTCTTTGCCGTGACGCCGCTGCGCATGGATGCCGAAACCATCGAAGGTGAGCGCGTCACACTTCCGGCGATCAACGAAGTCTCGCTGCTGCGCGAAACCCGGCAAACCGCCAAGCTCGAAGTGGCGGTCAACGGCCGTGTCGTGATCCCTGAACTGGTTTGCGACGGGGTGCTGGTCTCCACGCCCGCCGGATCGACTGCCTATAATCTGTCAGCGCACGGACCCATTCTGCCGCTGGGCTCCGCACTGCTGGCGCTGACTCCGATCAGCCCGTTTCGCCCGCGGCGCTGGCGCGGAGCGATCCTGCCCGAAAGCGCGACGATCGATTTTCGCGTGCTCGACGCGGTCAAGCGCCCGGTTTCAGCAGTTGCCGACCAGCGCGAGGTCCGCGATGTGGCAACCGTCAGCATCGCGATCGATCGATCTTCGATGCTCAAGCTGCTCTTCGATCCCGAACATGCCCTCGATGACCGTATCGCGATGGAACAGTTCGTCGTGTGACTTGCATTGTTAGGGTCGCACGTTTAACCGAGCGCCTTCCGCGACGGTATTCCCCGGTAGCTCAGCGGTAGAGCATCCGACTGTTAATCGGACGGCCGCCTGTTCGAATCAGGCCCGGGGAGCCACTCGCGAACGGCGCGGGGGCATTTGCGAATGGCAGCGGACCCGACATCGACCCCCAAGCGCCCCGCGTATCTTGTCTTCGAAGGTGGCGGTGCGCGCGGTGTCGCCCATGTCGGCGCGCTGCAGGCTGTCGAAGACAGCGGCTACCGGATTGACGGCGTTGCGGGCACGTCGGCAGGAGCGCTGGTGGCGGTGCTTGTCGCGCTGGGATTCGAAGCCGAGGATATCATCGACCCTGAAGATCCATACAAGAACATCATCACGACGCTTGGGCAGACGCCGACCGGCCTGCTGAACGAGCGCGACTGGGAGCAGTTTCAGCATTTGCGCAACCGGGGCGCATGGGCTTTTCTGATGGCGGCCTTGTGGGGCGGTGTCGTCAACCTTGCCACGGCACCGCGCGTGATGGGCATGATCTGGCGGCTGATCGAGCGTTCGGGTCATTTCTCGACTGTGGGTATCGAGGCGTTTGTCGATACCGTCATTCGAAAACGTCTCAAGGACATCAACGAGATTGCCGGACTCGGGCGCGAAATCCCTGATCGCGTGACGTTTGCAGAGCTGGCCAATGATTGGCCGACCGTCATTCCGCTGAAAATCGTGGCAACCGATGTCGAAAGCGGCACGCTCGAAATCTTTACCGCGCTGCGCACGCCCGATGTGGTCGTTGCCGAGGCGGTCGCGGCCTCGATCGCGATCCCGCTCGTGTTTCGCCCGGCCGCCATTCCAAGCTACCGGGCCGGGCGCTTTGCTGACGGCGGCCTGGTCTCCAATCTCCCGATCTGGAGCTTCACCGAAGAAAAACTCTGTCTGGAACGCGAACGTCCCGGCGAGCCGCCCATTCCGATGATCGGGTTCACCCTTGAACCGCCCAAGGAGACCGCGAGGCGGCAGAATACCGTCAGCGCGTTCGCTCAATACGCTACCAAGCTCGTAACGGCAGCTTTGCAGGGGAGCCAAAACGCGACGGTGCAGTTTCTGGACGACGTGCAACTTATTCGTCTGGAGTGCGCGTTGAAAACACTCGACTTTGCAGCCGATCGCAATGCCTATGCCGCCGCGCGCGAGGCGGGTCGCAAGAGTGCCGCCGAACAGCTGCGCTTCTCGCTCGAGACCAAACCCGAGCGCATTCGGGACGAGCTTGAAACCGTCCGCGCGGCAGCCTTGCAATCGATCAACGAGAAGCGGGCCGAACTCGGCGAAAAGCCGGTCACGCATGTTCGCGTGAACCTGATCAGGCCATTTGGCGCGCGGTCGCTGCGCGTCTTCGAAAGTGTCGGAATGGATGGCGATGCCGATGACCGGCTCGTCATCGACCGGCGCGGAAGCGGCGCGGCGCGTGCGTTCAGGAGGAAAAACATCGTGATCGCCAATTTCCGCGGCGCGGGATGGGATTCGCATATGACCAAATATGAGCGGGCCTTGATCCGCGCGCGCTTGCACAGTGCGATTTGCGTTCCCATTTTTGCTGAGACGGGGAGCTGGGAACTCGAAGCCGACGTGCGGCCCGAACCCTCAGGTATCCTCGTGGTGGATAGCGATGACAATCTCGAAGATGTCTTTGCTGACGAAACGCTACAGGATATGCTCGTCGTGCAAAGCGCTGAAATTTATACAGCGACAATGATGAAGGTGGACGATGGCCCGCAGCATTGAAGACGCAATGAACGCGATGAACGCGATGAACGCGGCGGAACCGCAGCCCGCCAAGGCGAAGCGCGCGGCGCGACCGGCAAGCATTGTCGTGGACTACAAGCGGACCTTTTCCCCTGAGGAAGACGCCGAGATCGCGGCGGCCCGCGAAGCGATGCACAAGCGCCTTTTTGCCGAATAGCCAGACCGATCAGGCGGCAATCGGCGCTTCAGTGGTAGGCCGCGAAAACACCATCGTCCCGTCATCGACCTTGCCGAACCGCAGCGTAAGCAGGTCACGGGTGTAGTTCTGATGCAGTTTCCACGGGGCTTCGCGGCCCTGCTTGGGCAGGATATCGAGCGCCCGCTGGACATAGCCGCTTGAGAAATCGAGGAACGGTTCGGGCTCAATGTCCTCGGACGTTATCGGGGTCGCGATCGGCGTGTTTTGCGCACGCATGTGATTGATAACGCGGCAGGTGTATTCGGACACCAGGTCGGCTTTCAGCGTCCAGCTCGCGTTGGTGTAGCCGAAAGTGAAGGCGATATTGGGGACGTCGCCTAGCATCATTCCCTTGTAGATCAGCGCCTTGCCCAGATCGACCGGCGCGCCGTCCACGCTCAGCGCGATGTCGCCCATGGCGTTGAGCCTGAGTCCGGTTGCGGTCACGACGATGTCGGCCTCGAGCAGCTCACCCGAGGCAAGCCGGATGCCATCGCGCTCGAAATGGGCAATCGTGTCGGTCACGACGCTTGCCTTGCCGGACGTGATCGCATCGAACAGGTCGTTGTCGGGTATCAAGCACAGGCGCTGATCCCATGGATTGTAGGCTGGCGTGAAGTGCTCCGCGACATACTTGTCGCCGATCGCGGCCCGCGCCATGTCGAGGAGCTTCGCCTTGACTCTGGCCGGTCGTGTCCGCGTCATCCGATAGAAGAATTGCTGCAACAGCACCTTGCGCCACCGGGTGAGCGCATAGCTGAGCCTGGACGGGAGCATTGCCTGCATCCGCCGAGCCAAGGCATCCTCAGCCGGCTGCGACACGACGTAGGTCGGCGAGCGCTGCAGCATGGTCACGAGCGCTGCGCTTTTCGCCATTTCGGGCACGATCGTCATTGCGGTCGCACCGCTGCCGATCACGACGACACGCTTGCCCGCATAGTCGAGGGTTTCGGGCCAATGCTGTGGATGCACCCATTGCCCGGCAAAGCGCTCCTCGCCCGGCCAGTGTGGGCGATAGCCTGCATCATAGGCGTAATAACCCGCGCAGACCGACAGGTAGTTGCACCGGAAGCGGCGCGGCTGGCCGTCAAACTCGGCCTCGATTGTCCATGCCGCATCGAACGAGGACCAATGCGCCGCCACAACCTTGTGCCGAAAGCGAATGTGGTCGTCGATACCGTTCTCCTGCGCCGTCTCGGTCACGTAGCGCAGGATCGACGGGCCGTCGGCGATGGCCTTGGCTTCGGTCCACGGCTTGAAGCGATAGCCGAGCGTGTACATGTCCGAATCCGAACGGATGCCGGGATAGCGGAACAGATCCCATGTCCCGCCGATGGCATCGCGTGCTTCGAGGATCGCGTAAGTCGTATTGCGGGTGCGGTTTTGCAGATGCCAGGCCGCGCCGATGCCCGAAAGCCCGGCCCCGACAATGACGACGTCGAACGTTTCCATAGCCACAATGTCGGCGCGCCTGACGTAAGCGTCAAGCAAGAAGCATTTTCCAGAGCAACTGGACGGCAACGGCGATGATCAGCACGGCCGTAAGCCGCCGGACAAGCGCCTGCGGAAGCTTGGCGATCCCGGCCCAGCTCCCGATCTGCCCGCCGATCAGAACGGCGAGCGCAAGCGGCCAATAGTCGACGACCTGTGCGAGCTCGCCGCCCGCCCTGAGCTTGAGCCCCTGCCCGATCAGACCGGCCAGCGAATTGACGAGGATGAACAGCGACGCGGTCGCCGCGATTTCACGGGCGCTGCCCCAGCGCATCATGTGAAGGATCGGCGCAAGGAAGATGCCGCCGCCGATGCCGACAAGTCCCGAGAGATAACCGATGGCACCGCCGAGGCCCGGTTCGATCAGGGGTGAATTGTGCCGGTCCGCTTGCACGACAGCGCGTTCGCGCTGGATCAGCAGGAGGATGCCCGCTGCGATAAGGCTCACACCGAGCAGCAGCATGAACGTCGTCTCACGAATCGGCGTCAGCCCGCCCAGCAGCGCCAGCGGCGTCGAAACAGCGACCAGCGGCAAGGCGCGCCGCCACGGCAGCAACCCGGCACGGGCGAAGCGGATCGTGCCGCCCGTCACCACGATGACGTTGCACACCAGCGACACGAACGGGAGAATGCGAAAGTCCGTGCCGACCAGCGCGAGCAGCGCGGTGTAAGTCGATCCGCCGCCGAAGCCGACGCTTGCGTAGAGAAGCGCGGTGGCGAAGAAGGCTAGAGTCAGCGCCATTCAGAAGAAGTAGAAGGGGCCACCCCCAGCCCCTCCAGCAAGGGCTGAAGGGGAGCAGAATTGCACTGTAACTCCCCTCCACGCCTTCGTGGAGGGGCTGGGGTGGCCCTTCTTCCCTTACCTAGCTCAAGCTGCCCCATGACAATGCTTGTATTTCTGCCCCGAGCCGCACGGACACGGCGCATTGCGGCTGACCTTGCCGACCCATTCGCTCGGATCAACGCCGAGCATCACTTCGGGATTCGGCTGGATGACCTGCAGTGGCGGCAGACGCGTTGTGACCAGCCCCATGCCGTCGAAGTCATCATAGGTGTCGTCGTCACCGGTCAGCGGATCGAAATGCGTCGTGAAGATGTCGGGCATCCTCGGCAGTTCGGGCGGCGGGGCCATGAAATTGGCGTGCGCGAGCACCTTGGTCACGTCTTCGCGGATCGCGCCGAGCATCCGCTCGAACAGAGCGAACGCCTCCTGCTTATATTCGTTGATCGGCGTCTTTTGCGCATAGGCGCGCAGATGGATGACCGAGCGCAACGCATCGAGCGTGGCCAAATGCTCCTTCCAATGATGATCAAGATTTTGCAGCAGAACGCTCTTTTCAACCGATGCCCAGGTGTCCTGACCGATTTCGGACGCCTTGGCGGCAATCGCTTCGTCGGCGGCTGCCGAGAGCCTGATTTCGATCGCTTCGGGATCGATGCCCTCTTCGGTCATCCACGCCTCAACCGGAATCGCCAGCCCGAGCACGTCCTCAACGCGCGCGGCAAGCCCCGCCCGGTCCCACTGCTCGGGGTAGCTGCC
Source organism: Sphingomonadaceae bacterium (assembly GCA_046153865.1). Taxonomy (GTDB): domain Bacteria; phylum Pseudomonadota; class Alphaproteobacteria; order Sphingomonadales; family Sphingomonadaceae; genus Sphingomonas_O. The sequence goes on along the minus strand of JBJXFA010000067.1, from coordinate 120,263 downwards.
GACCGGGCAGGCACCGCCGACCATCGCATTCACGGTCTCGCGGCGCATATCGGTGACAACATCGTCGACGGTCGCTGAATCCATGATGTCGTTGCGCTGCTCGTAGATGACCTTGCGCTGATCGTTCATCACGTCATCATATTCGACGACCTGCTTGCGCATCTCGTAATTGCGCGCCTCGACCTTTTTCTGCGCCGTCTGAATGGCCTTGGACAGCCAGCGGCTGCCGATTGCCTCGCCATCATCGAGATTACCGCGCATCATCTTGGCGAACATCGTGTTGTCGCCGAAGATGCGCAGCAGATCATCGTCGAGGCTGAGGTAGAACTTGCTGAGGCCTGGATCGCCCTGGCGACCGGTGCGGCCGCGCAGCTGATTGTCGATCCGGCGGCTTTCGTGCCGCTCCGTGCCCAGCACGTAAAGCCCGCCTGCCGCCTGAACCTCGGCCTTTTCCGCAGCGATCTCCTCGCGGAGGCGCGCTTCGTCGGCCTCGGTCGCGACGCCGCCGAGTTCGTCCTGGACCCGGAATTCAAGATTGCCGCCGAGCTGGATGTCGGTCCCGCGACCGGCCATGTTCGTCGCGATCGTCACGCGGCCCTTGCGCCCCGCCTGCGCCACGATGTGCGCTTCCTGCTCGTGGAAGCGCGCATTGAGCACCGCATGCTCGACGCCTTCAGCTTCGAGATACTGCGACAGCAGTTCCGATTTTTCGATCGAGACCGTGCCAACGAGCACCGGCTGGCCGAGTTCGGCCTTTTCGCGGATCGATTTGGCGATCGCGCCGAATTTGTCCTGCGTATTCTTGTAAAACTCGTCTTCCTCGTCGATCCGCTTGACCGGCACGTTGGTGGGGATCGAGACGACATTCATCCTGTAAATGTCGAAGAACTCGGCCGCTTCGGTCGCCGCCGTGCCGGTCATGCCCGAGAGCTTGGGATACATGCGGAAATAGTTCTGGAAGGTGATCGAAGCCATCGTCTGGTTTTCGGGCTCGATATCGACATGCTCCTTGGCTTCGACTGCCTGGTGCAGGCCATCGGACCAGCGCCGCCCGTCCATCATGCGCCCGGTGAATTCATCAATGATGATAATCTTGCCGTCCTTGACGATGTAATCAGTGTCGCGTTTGAACATGACGTTCGCGCGCAGTGCCTGATTGAGGTGATGCACGACCTGCGTATTCTCGAAGTCATAGAGGTTCGCACCTTCGAGCAGCCCGGCATGTTCGAGCATCCGCTCCATCTTCTCGGTGCCGTCCTCGGTCAGGATGATCGACTTCTGCTTTTCGTCGAGCTCGTAATCCTCGGGCACGAGCTGCTTCACCAGCACATCGACCTGCTTGTAGAGGTCCGATTTGTCGTCGGTCGGGCCCGAGATGATCAGCGGCGTGCGCGCCTCGTCGATCAAAATCGAATCGACTTCATCGACGATCGCGAAATTGAACGGTCGCTGGACCATTGCCGCGCGCTCATACTTCATATTATCGCGCAGATAATCGAAGCCATATTCGTTGTTGGTGCCGTAGGTAATGTCCGCCGCATAGGCCGCGCGGCGCTCCTCGTCGGAAATATTGGGGACGATCACGCCGACCGACAGCCCGAGGAATTTATAGACTTGGCCCATCCAGTCGGCATCGCGGCGCGCCAGATAATCGTTGACGGTCACGACGTGGACGCCGGTTCCGGGCAGCGCATTGAGATAGCAAGCAAGTGTTGCCACCAGCGTCTTGCCTTCGCCGGTGCGCATCTCGGCGATCTCGCCCCGGTGCAGCACCATGCCGCCGATCATCTGCACATCATAATGCCGCTGTCCCAGCGTCCGCTTCGCCGCCTCGCGCACTGTGGCGAAGGCCTCGGGCAAGAGATCGTCAAGCTTCTCGCCCGCTTCGAGCCGCTGGCGGAAGAGCATAGTCTGCCCCGCAAGCTCGGCATCGGTCAGCGCCGAGATGCGCGTCTCGAACCCGTTGATCTTGGACACGATCGCGCCGAGCGATTTGACATAACGGTCGTTGGACGACCCGAAGAGAGTCTTGGCAATGCCGCCGAGCATGAAGAATTCCTGTTGATTTGAGAAAGTGCAATTGTCCCGCATGACCGGAACTGCGACGCCTGTGTTCGAGCGTCTGACCTCGCCCCGCCTCGGCAGGGCAACGCATGTCAGGTGCGCAAACGTCCCGCATAGCGCGGCACGGCGTGCCCGACAGGTGTGGCAACTAGCGGATCGAGACACAAGACATCGCTGACGCGCGGCATCTTGGGTTGCGGACGCTGGTTCACCGTCGAGACGACAGCCCGAGCAACATTGTGCTCGACCAGTGCGCTGACCTGCGCTGCGGCAACGCCTGCCGCACGTGCAGGCGAAAGACCCGCAGCAAATGCCGTCAGCAGCGCGGAGAGGAGCAGGAAGAAACGCATGGACGTGCACATAAGACGTGCCTATGAAAAGGTCCATAAGCCGCCAACGCGGTTGAACGACAATGCGCGCTTGCATAGGCAAGTCGGATGACCCGATCCCCGCTCGCTATCCCCTTCCCCGATCTGCCCGCAATCGTTGGCGTCACGCCGCGGATCGCGCGTGCGGGCTACAAGGCCTGGGGCCGCTGTGATCTGACCTTTGCAGAATTCGCGCCGCATACGAGTGTGGCGGGCGTGACCACGCGCAGCCTGTGCCCGTCGCCCGAAGTCGAATGGTGTCGCGACGCGCTGGCGGCCGGGAGGGCGCGGGCGCTTGTCGTGAATGCAGGAAATGCAAATGCCTTTACTGGCGCGCGCGGACGCGCTGCGGTCGCGGCGATTGCCGCGCGCGTCGCCGACCACCTTGGCTGCCAAACCAATGAGATCTTCATTGCCTCGACCGGCGTCATCGGCGTTCCGCTGCCGATCGACAAAGCCGAAGCGGGTCTTGCCGCCGCGTTCGCCGCGCCGCCCTGCTCATGGGAAGACGCGACCAACGCGATCGGCACGACCGATACGTTCCCCAAGGCCGCGCAGACGCAGGCCGTGGTCGGCGGGGGGACCGTAACGCTCGTCGGCATTATCAAGGGCTCGGGCATGATCGCGCCCGATATGGCGACGATGCTGGGCTTCATCTTTACCGATGCCGCCGTTGCGCCCGCGTTCCTGCAGACGATGTTGACGTCGGCCAATCGCGAGACGTTCAATTGCATCACGGTCGACAGCGACACCTCGACCAGCGACACCGTGCTTGCCTTTGCAACGGGCACCGAAAACGCGCTGAGCAGCTACGAAAGCCCGGGTGCCGACGCGTTTCAGGCCGCGCTGACCGACCTATGCCGCCAGCTCGCCCAGCTCGTCGTCCGCGACGGCGAAGGTGCTACGAAATTCATCGAAGTGCGCGTGAGCGGCGCGACCAGCGATGCGAGCGCGCACCGGATTGCGATGAGCATCGCCAATTCACCGCTCGTCAAAACCGCGATCGCCGGCGCAGATGCGAACTGGGGCCGCGTGGTCATGGCAGTGGGCAAGGCCGGCGAACCCGCCGACCGCGACCGGCTTTCCATCGCGTTCGGCGGTATCGAGGTCGCGCGCAAGGGGATGGTCGTCGAGGGCTATGACGAAGCCCCGGTCGCCGCGCACCTGAAGGGCACGGAGATCGAGATCGGCGTTGACCTTGGCCTCGGCTCGGGTCGCGCGACCATCTGGACCTGCGACCTGACGCACGGGTATATTTCGATCAACGCTGATTATCGGAGCTAATTGATCGCCGGAAGCAGGTCGTTGTTTTCTTCGATCCGCAGCATCCGGATGTCGCGAACGGCAGGCTGAAACCACTGATACTCGCGCTTGAGTTCCTGCACCACCAGGACGCAATCCACCGGCGTCACACGTTCATTGCCAAAATACGTCGAACCCTGCTGCCATTCGAACCCGCGCTTTTCGAGCACCCGGCGAATGTCGAAATACGCATTGTTCCAAGACGCATTGTGATAGGTGGCCTGAAGCACGTTCGTATCCAGATCGAAGACGATTGCATACATTCGATCCAGCCCCCGGTTATGTCCGATCGTTGCCATCTCAAAACCCTATCTCAAAGCTCGCCCTCGAGCCAGCCCTTCAACTGCGACTTCGGTGCCGCACCGACCTTGGTCGCGGCGGGCTGGCCGTTCTTGAAGAGGATCATCGTCGGGATGCCGCGCACACCGTAGCGCCCCGGGGCGTCGGGATTGTCGTCGATGTTAAGCTTGGCGATCGTCACCTGCTCGCCCAGCTCTTCCGAAAGCTCCTCAAGGCTCGGCCCGATCATCTTGCACGGACCGCACCATTCGGCCCAGAAATCCACGAGCACGGGGCCGCTCGCGTCAAGCACATCGGCCTGGAAGCTGTCGTCGGTAATTGCTTTCGTCGCCATGTCTGAAATCTCCTGTTGGCCTGACACTTAAGCGTGCCAACGCCCGCGCTCAACCGTTCACCCAAAAGGATCATTGCGTCCCGGCAAAGCGTGGCTTGTGCGCTTCAAGGAGCGCATCGGGCAATACATGAAGGGAGGGCCCCTCGGTGTAGATCAGCGTCGCGCGGATCGCTTTGCCCGGAAACACACCGGTCAGCAGCGCTGCGTAGGCGGCCATCTGGCGGATGTGCGCCTCGGGGATCGCATCAAGTGTTGCGGGAACGCGCCGTCCGGTTTTGAAGTCCACGATCTCGACTGCGACTTCGGTGATCACGAGCCGGTCTATAGCGCCGGCAATCACCAGTCCATCGACGACCCCGGCCACCGGAACTTCGGCGAGTGCATCGGGCGCAAAGACATGCGCAAAGGCGGGATCGTCGAGGATGGCAAGCACGGTCTTGACGAGAGCCTCCGCACCCTCGGCATTGCCCAACCACGCCAGCCCCGCTGCATGCCGCTGAGACGGCGCGACCGGCGGCAGCCGCTCGAACAGCGCGTGCAGCAATCGACCACGCTCGGCAGCGGCAAGCATCGCAGGCCCGGCTGGAGGATGGGCCATGTCATCAATTCCGATCGACGACGGGGCCAATGGCCGGGGCGGTCGGGCTTCCTGAGGCGCTGGCGCGGCGAGCCAATGTGGTTTTTCGACGAACGACGGCCCTGAGCCTGTCGATTGACGGCTCGAACCTGGGGAAGCGGACGGGAGGTCTCCATATTGAAGGATCTCACCCCACCTCGGATCCGGGGCCGCGCGCGCGCCCAGCGCCCGCATTGCCGCTTCGATCTTCGCATGCCAGCTGTCCGCCGGAGCCTCGCCCTTGGCCCGCGGCCCCAGCGATCCCGCAACGACCAGTCGCCGCTCGGCGCGCGTCATCGCGACATAAAGGAGCCGCCAGTGCTCGCGCCTTGCGCGATCGTCGGCATCCTCGGCCGACCGCTGCAAGGACTCGACCAGCGCGCGTTCGGCGGTGCGCGGGCGAAACAGCGGGAGATCGGCCGCAACCCCGTCGAGCGTCCATTTGAAATCGCGGTCCAGCGCCGCATCAGGGTCGGCGCAAGCATCGGCAAGGATCACGAGCGGGGCCTGCAGCCCCTTGGCGCCATGCACCGTCATCACGCGGACCGCATCGCCCGCTGCGCCCGCATCGCGCTTGATTTCGACCTGGCCACGATCGAAGGCGTCGATGAACTGCTGGATCGAGCCCACCCCCTCGCGCTCGAACTGGAGCGCGGCGTTGAGCAGTTCGTCGATCGGATCGCGCGCTTCCTCACCGAGCCGCGCCAGAATTTTGGCGCGGGCCTGAAGCGGGCCGGACAGCAGCGCTTCGATGAAACCATGCGGCGTCACCAGATCGGCGGCAGCCAGCATCGCGCGCAATGCATTGCGCATGTCGCCTTCGGGAATCGCATCCCAAAGGCCGCCCCGCCGGTCATAAGCGACATCGTAAAGCGCCTGCTGGCTCCATCCGATCAGCGGCGAGACGAGCAGCGCGGCCAGGTTCAAATCATCGCCCGGCTGCGCGACGAAGCGCATCGCCGCGACCAGATCCTGCACAGCGAGCGGGGCCTGCAGCATCAGGCGATCGACACCCGCCACGGGAACGCGCTCCTCGGTGAGCCGCGCGACCAGCAGCGCGGCCAGCGCGCCGCGCTTGCGGCAGAGGATCATGATATCGCCGGGGCTCAGCGTATCGTCCTCAGCAAGCCATGCTTTCACCTGAAGGGCGATTGATGTCGCCAACATGCGCGGCGCATCGGGGAGCCAGTCCTCGTCGCCCTCCACTTCGGCATCCGAGCCGGGCTGAACCGGAGGCAGCAACAGCACCTCGCCAGGTCCGCCGCGCGCGCTGACATGTGCCTCGAAGCCATCATCGATCCCCACAGCTTCGGGCCCGAGCGCTTCCATTACCGCATCGACGACGGCGAGCACGGGCGGCGACGAGCGGAACGACTGGTTCAGCGACAACTCGAGAACCTCATCGCCCGCGTTGACCGCCGCCAGCGCGAACTCGAACCCGGCGCGCTTGTAGTGGCGCGGATCGGTGCCCTGAAAGCCGAAGATCGCCTGCTTGAAGTCGCCGACAGCAAATAGCGTGCGCGTCGTATCGCCCTTCGCGCCCTCGCCGGCGAAGAACTCACCCGCCAGCGCGTGGACGATCGCCCATTGATCGGCATTGGTATCCTGCGCCTCATCGACAAGGACATGATCGGTCGTCTGGTCGAGCTTGTAACGGATCCAGTCGCCCATGCCGGGCGTGTCGAGCAGCGCCCGGGTGCGCGCGATCAAATCGTCGAAATCGACGAAACCGCGCACCCGCTTGGCCTCGGCATAAGCGCGGGCATAGGCGCGGGCGGCGCGCAAGGCTGCCGCAATGTCATGCGCCAAGGTGGCGCGACGCTGGCGGCTGAGTAGTGCGCCGCACCAATCTGCGCAGTGGATCGCCAGCGCTTCGTAACCGGCATCGGGCGGCACCTGCCCTTTGCCACTGCGCAAATCACCGTCGGCCTTGGTCCAGACGAGGTGCAGCGCAGCCAGCTCGGCAGCGCGCTGCGCCGGTGTGCCCAAAAGCCATTCGGTAATGATGTCGGCGCGCTTCTCACCCGTTTTGCCCCAGCCGCTCAATACTCCCACGAGCGCCATGATAGCGTCTTCGTCGAAATTGCCGTCGGTACAATCGCCGACCACATCGTCGTCAAGCGGATCGCTCGACAGGCCCAGCCCGCGACGGACATGCGCCTCGAGACCGGGGCCGAGCGCCTCGAGGTTCTCAAGCGACTTCGCAGCGCGCGACAGGAAGCCCAGCGCCGCCGCCTCGCCGAGTCGAAGCGAAAGCACCCGGAGATCGGCGATCAGCAGCGGATCGCCAGTGACCACGATTTCGGCGATCACCTGCCGTTCGAGCGCAGCCTGTTCGCGGCCCTCGATCGGGCGGAAACCCGGCGCAAGCCCCGCCTCGAGCGGAAACCCTGCAAGCAGCGTCTGGCAGAAGGCGTGGATCGTCATGATCCTGAGGCCCCCGCCGCGTGCTTCGAGGACGCTGGCAAACAGCGTGCGCGCCCGCGCGATCTCGGCTATGCCGAAATCCTCGTCGAGCGCTTTCAGCTCGGCGGCAAGATCGGCGGGTTTCAGCCCGACCCAATGGGCAAGCCGCGAGTGCACGCGCTCGGCCATTTCGGTCGCGCCCGCCTTGGTGAAGGTGAGACACAGGATCGCATCAGGCTTCACGCCGCGCAGCAAAAGCCGCAGCACGCGCGCGGACAGCACATAGGTCTTGCCCGTTCCCGCCGACGCTGCCAGCCAAACGTGACGCTCCGGATCGGAGGCGTCGCGCTGCACGCCCTTGAGCGCAGCATGCGGCCCGATATCAGCGCTCCCGGCCATACCATTCCTGCAGGCGCATCAGCTGGTCATAGTCGCCATAGTTCGCGTATTCGGGATGGAGCTTGGCAGTGAACGGCGCATGGCCGGTCAGCCATTCGCCCGCTACTTCTGTGAATACCGATGTAGCGGTGGCGACAAAGTTCTCGGGGGTGAGCGCGCTTCGGGGCTTGGCAGGCGTGACGCGCTTGCCGAAGCTGTCCTTGTCCTTGACGAGCGACCAGTATTCGAAAGCGGTCGGCGTGCCTTCGATGCCGGGAACGCCGCCCCTGGCCGCGATCAGGCCGAGCAGCCCGAGCTGCATCGAAAAGCCCGCCGCCACTGCAGCAGCACTCGGCGGTTTTCCGGTCTTGTAATCGACGATGGCGAGGCCCTCGCCATCGCGGTCGATGCGGTCGGCGACGCCGTGAAGCCGCACCCCGGCAATCTCGGTCGATCCGCTGATCTCGCTGGCGATCGGCTCGCGGCCCTTCGCCCGATCGGCCGCCACCTGCGCCGCGATCCACGTCAGCGCCTCGCGCAGCCGGGGTGCCCAGAAGGCCCGCAGCTGTGGGTGCGTCGCGGGATCGGCGAACAGTGCATCGACGCGCGCGTGGAGCATGGCGGGGTCGAGCGCGTCGTCTTTGAACCAGCGGTCGAAGATGGCATGCACCTGCGAGCCGCGCCACGCAGCTGCCGCATCGGCGTCGACCGGTTCGAGCGCGCGCAGCTTGAGGATAGCCTTGGCGTAAAAGGCAAATGGATCGGCCTTCAGTCGATCGACATCGGTGACCGAAATCGCTTTGGGCCGCGCCGCGAGCGGCGGGCACGGCGCGGGTCGCTTGACGGGCGCCGGCAGCGCATCCGAGGCGTCGATCGCGCTTGCCAGCCGCACGAGTTCGTCATCGCGCGGGATGCCGCCGAGCATCGCTTGCAGCCGCAGGAGGAAACGCGATGCGATCGCCGGGCTGCGCGCGTCGCGCCGACTGCGCGTCAGGATCACGTCGCGCCCGCCGAGATGCGTCGCCAGATCATGCGCCATGATGCCGATCCGGCGCTCGAGCCCGCCGAGCCCGAGCTCGCTGCGCACCCGGGGCGCAAGCCAGGGATCAGGCGCGGGGGTTGCAGGCCATGAGCCTTCGTTCATCCCGCCGAGCACTAGCAGATCGGCCGATTGCAGCCGGGCCTCGATCAACCCCCAAATGGCGATGCGCGGGTGCCCGCCCTGCACTGGCCGGACGGCAACCCCGTCCATCAGGTCGCGCAGCATGGGTTCGAGCGCCGACGCGGAAAAATCGCGCGGCCCTTCCCCGGCCGCCCCGGCAAGCGCCGTGCACAGATCGCTTGCGGCACGCCCCGCCGGACCGCGCCATGCGGCATCGCCCGCCAGCGCCTCTGTCGCGATACGGACGGCATCCACCAGCGAGCCGAAATCGGGATTGGGAACGGCAAACGCCGCTTCGAGTGAACCGAGCACGTCGGCGAGCACCGGCTTCAGCGCAGCATCGGCCTTGAGGATCGCCGACGAAAGACCGGGCGCAGGGCGCGGTCCGCGCAGATCGCGGTCGAGCGCACGCACGCTGTCGAGCCAAGCCAGCCGCACGTCGCCCTGACGGACCAGCGGATGCTTGAGCACGGTCAAGAGCGGCACTGGTGCGAACCGTTCGACCGCCATCTGGACGATGCCGAGGACTAGAGTGCCCGGCGGCGTGATCGACAGGACGCGCCCCGCCGAATCGTCGGCCTCGATCCCCCAGCGCCGGAGATGCGCCGCGACGCGCGTTGCGAGCGCACGATCGGGCGTGACGAGGGCCGCTGTCCGCTGCGGTGTTTCGATCGCCTCGCGCAGCGCAATCGCGATGCCCTGTGCCTCGTCCGCCAGGGTGGCGAACTCGGCGAGGCGGACACCCGGCAGGCGTCGCTGCGCTGCTGGAAGGTCCTGCCATTTCGCCGTGAACCGCGCGGGCGCAAAAGCGTTCGATACGGCACGGGCGCGCACCGCTTGCCGCGCGCGCCCATCGCCCCAGCGCCACCGCGCGACATCGCTGCGCGCCACGCCCATCCGATCAAGCAGCAGCCTGAGCTGATATTGCGGATGGCCCTCGATGGCGGACTGCGCAATCGCGTCCCACTCCTCCTCGGGACTCGCCAGATCGACGCCCGGAAGAACCACGCTTCCGCGCGGCAGCCGTGCGATCGTCCGCAACAGAGCTGCCACGGGCCGCACCATCGTCGTGATGCCCGCCGCGACGACCCAGCCGACCGGTGGCGTCTTTGACCATGCCGCCGCCCGCTGGCGCAGGAGCAGACCGCGGCGCTCGGCAAGATCGATCCGTCCGAGCCGCGCCAGTTCGCCCGGCCAGCGATCGAGCAGCATTGCGATCAGATCGAGCGACTTTTGCCAGTGCACTGACAGTTCGGGACCGACGTCGAGCGTTCGCAGCCGCTCGGGCGCGATCTCCTCGCCTTGAAGCTCATCGATCACGCCGCCGAGGTCGTTGCCGAGGCGCAGCGCCTCGGAGGCATCAGTGCGCTGGCCGGTTTCGGCGCGCGCCTGCTGGACGAGCCGGGCAAGCATGAAGCGCCGCAGCATCGGCTCGATCGCGGGCGGCAACGGCCCCTCCCCCGCTGTATCAAGCGCGAGGCCCGGCGCGTCCTCGCCCGCCTCGCCGATCGCGACCAGCCGGGGCAGCAGCAGCGCGGGTTCGGCGCGGCGCACAAAGGCATCGCGCACGGCGCGGACAGCGCGATTGCTCGGCAGGATAACCATCCCGCGCGCAAGTTGCTCGGGCGTGCGACCGTGCTGCGCGAGCAGACCGTTCACGAGCGCATCGGCAAAATTGCGGTGAACGGGAATCGTGAAAACCTGCGGACGCCCCCGGTCTGAACCCGGCACGGGATCAGGCATCGGCCAGGATCGCCTCGGTTTCAGGAATAGCGCCCGGGTGGCCGACATCGAACCACATGCCCTGATGCACTGCGCCGAACGCGCGTCCGCTCGCAATCGCCCGGTCCCAGAAAACATTGGTCGAGAACGCCGGTGCCGGTGGATCGGCGATGAGCCGTTGCGAGAGGATCTGCAGGCCGGTCCAGACGAACGGCGCGATCCGCCCCGGCTTGCGGCGCGCAATCCGCCCGACGGCGTCCATGTGAAAATCGCCGCGCCCCTTGTGGCAATTGGCGCGCGCCTGCGGAACCATGAGCAACAGGGCATCCATTCGTGCGTCGTCCCACTGCTCGGCGAGCACCGAAAAGGCATCGACCGGTCCGTCGATCCACAGATTGTCGCTGTTGACGCACAGGAACGGGTCGGTGTCGATGAGCGGCAGCGCGCGGACCAGCCCGCCCCCAGTTTCGAGCAAGGCATCGCGTTCGTCGGAAATCACGATCTTCATGCCGTGGTGGTGGCGCTTGAGATGCGCTTCGAGTGCGGCGGCGAGATAATGGACGTTAACAATGGCGCGCGTGACCCCCGCCGCTGCGAGTTTGGCGAGCGCGTGATCGATCAGCGCGCGACCGGCGACTTCAACGAGCGGCTTGGGGCGGCTCGCGGTCAGCGGTCGCATCCGCTTGCCGAGCCCCGCTGCCATGACCATCGCGGTCTTGGGCACCTTGTCGCTTGCCGGCGAGCGCAGCCGCAGCGGTTTGGTCGCGATCATCGGCCAGCCCAAAAGGCTGCGCGGCGATCCGCAGGGATGCCAGCTTCGAACCATGCGGCGATTTCCCCGAGGGCGGGATGCGTCAGGTCGCGTTCGAGATAGCCCCAGACGCGTGGCAGGAATTCGAGGTAGCGCGGCTTGCCGTCGCGCTTCCACAGGCGGGTGAAGATGCCGAGGATCTTGGCGTTGCGCTGCGCACCGAGCACGGCATAGGCGGTCTCGAAACTGGCACCGGGCCGCGCAGTCACGGCGTAGAGCGCGCGCATCTCGGCCTCCAGCGCCGGGGGCACGTCGCGGCGCGCATCCTGCAACATCGACACCAGATCATAGGCCGGATGCCCGGCGAGCGCGTCCTGGAAATCGAGCAGGCCAAGGCCCGCCTCGCCCTCGCGCCCGTCGATCAACATGATGTTTTCCGCGTGATAGTCGCGCAGCACTGTGACGGTCGGCCCGGCAACCCGGTCAAACGCTGCGTCCCACGCCGCCCGGTAACTTTCGCCATCGACCTGCAGATCGACGGCCGGGCAATACCAGTCAGTGAACAGGCCCGCTTCGCGCTGCAACTCGGCGCGCGAATAGGGCGGCAGCGCGGCGGCTGGCGTCGTGTGCAGCCGGGCGAGCAGTGCGACGGTGCGCGCATAGATCGCCCGCTCGGTATCGGCGTTGGCATCGACGAACTCGCGCATCCGGGCGTCGCCGAAATCCTCGAGCAGCACGAGGCCGTGATCGAGATCGGCAGCGAGGATCGATGGGGCTGAAAATCCCAGACCCGAAAGATGCTCGGCGACCGCGATGAACGGGCGCGGATCCTCGTGCGGCGGCGGTGCATCCATGAGGACGGCGCGTCTTTCACCTGCGACGATCCGGAAATAACGCCGGAACGACGCATCGCCCGCGAGCGGCACAATGTCGGCACCGGCCCAGCCGACACGGTCGAGAAACGCGGGGGCCGCAGGCGGCGGCATCATGGTAACGGCCATCGGCCCTCCCAAGACGGCGGCACCTGCGCTGTCAAGCATCGCCCGCTGCCCTCGGGCGCAAGGCTGATCTGCAGCGCGTCGGTCCAGAGGCGCGACCTGAGCCGTTCGGGCCACTCGACAAGGAGAATGCTCGTCGCGCGCGCCTCGTCGAGTCCGAGTTCGGCGAACTCGTCCTGATCCTCGATCCGATAGAGATCGACATGCGTGACTGGGGTTCGGACTTCGGGCGGCGCATAGGGCACGACGAGCGCGAAGGTCGGACTCGGCACATCGCCGTTAAAACCGAGCGCTCGGATGAACCCGCGTGCAAGCGCAGTTTTACCCGCCCCCAGTGGTCCCGACAGCGCGATGACATCGCCGATCTGTGCGACTGCGGCAAGCGCGGCGCCCGCCGCCTCGGTTTGCGCCACATCAGCAAGGATCATCGCGGAAGTTCGATCTTGATCGCCGTGCCGAGGCCGGGCTCGGACAGGAGCGTGAACCGCCCACCGTGCGCCTCGACGGTCTTGCGCGCACCGGCAAGACCACCGGCGTCGATTCGCTCGCTACCAGGCGCGAAACCAGGACCATTGTCCGACACCACGACGAATGCCCCCGCGGCATTTCCACTGGCATGCAGCAAGACGCGACCGCCCTCGGGCGTGAACCGCACGGCATTGTCGATCAGGGCGGCAACCGCTTCGCGCAGCGCCTTGGCATCGCCCTCGACGCGCCCGATTCCGGCCTGAAAATCGGTCACGAATTCGAGCCGGTTGTTCAGCGCTCGTGTGTCATACTCCGCCGTCACGGTATCGAGCACCTGAACGAGATCGACCGTCTCGCGATCGACCGCAACGACGTCGGCATCCTGCTGCGTCAATGTCAGCACATCATCGACGAGCGAGCTGAGCGTCGCCACCGCTTCGATGATCGCTTTCACATAATCCTTCGCCGCCGCCGTCAGCGCGCCGGCATAACCCTTGTCCAGCATTTCGGCGAACCCGCCGATCGACGTCAGCGGCGTGCGCAGTTCGTAGCTCATGTTGGCGACAAAGGCACTCTTGACCTTGTCGGCGGCGAGTAGCGCATCGGCACGATCGCGCAGCATCCGCTCGACCCGGCGGCTGTCGGTGATGTCGAGCATCGTGAGGAGCGCATTGCCGTCCGGCAGGGGAACGGCGGCAAACTCGAAATGCCGCCCGTCGCGAAACGCGACACGGCCGCCGCGCATCTTGCGCTCGACCGTGGCCGCGCGGACAAGATCGCGCATCAGTGACGCGCGGCGCGGATTGACGAGGCTCGCAGCGGCGGCCTCGGCGAGCGCATCGATCCGCGGATGCTTGGCGAGCAGCGCTTCCTCAAAGCCCCAGACGTCGCGGAACTTGTTGTTCCACAAGTGCAGCCGTCCGTCCGACGCAAAGACGCCGACCGCCTCGAACAGATTGTCGAACGTCGCCTCGCGGACGCGCAGCAGCGTGTCCCGCGCGCTGGCGAGCTGGATTTGCTCGGTGCGATCCTCGAACACCAAAAGGAGGCCGCCATCGGGCAACGGCTGGGCGACCACGCGCAGATGCGCACCACCCGGGAGCAACCACGCTTCCTCGGCAGCCCCGCCCACTGCAGTGAACCACTGGCGCCGCTCGGCTTTCCACGCCGGGAAATCGCGGGCTTCGGGAACCCGCCCCGCTTCGCGCATGCGCTCCAGCACACGGTCGAACTCGGGACGATCCGAGACCCATTCGGGCTTGAGCGCAAACAGCCGCTGGAACGGCGCATTGCAGAAGGCGAGCGTGCGATCGTTGGCAAACTGCGCCACGCCCGCCGAAAGCCGGTCAAGCGTATCGCGCTGCGTATCGACGAAGCGCCGGAAATCCGAGCGGGCCTGGACAAGCTCGTCATTGTCCATCGCGTAACCAGCAACACCGGCCGCCCCCAGTGGCACGTCGACCACGCGCAGCGCGCGCCGTTGCCCGCCGATCGTCGCAGGCACGTCGCGCGAGCGGACCTCGCCCGCATCACGCGCGGCGGCGGCAGCGGCCATCGGCCCAGCACCGCTGGCACCGTCAACCAGCTCGAGCCCCTTGCCGACAACCTCATCGGCATCAGCAGCATCGACCGCGCTCACATAGGCCTTGTTGACAAGCGTGAGGCGAAGATCAGGTCCGCGATGCCACATCGGGATCGGTGCTGCCTCGATCAGTTGCGACAGCGCGTCAAAGGCCTTCGCCAGCCGCGCCGTTTCGCCGGTCAGCCGTGCGATCTCGGCCTGGCTTTCGGTCGCGTCGAACACCCAAACGACGACACTGCCCCGCCCGCCGACGCCGTGGACGGCAGGGGTGCCGCGCAACAGCAACGTCCGCTTTGAACCGATGGCCCGCACCGATTTCGAAAACGGCCGCCCCGTTCGCGACGTCGCGCTGACCTCGGCCACCAGTTCGGTCGCGTCAATCGCGCTCAGCCCGACGTCCTTGCCCGCAAAATCGGCGATGAAGTTCGGGACACGACCGAGACCCAGCCAGTCGGCCAGTTTGGGCGGTCCCTCAACGCGGCCATCGGCACGCACGATAAGTGGAACCGCAGGTGCATTATCGAGCAGGGCTGCAAGCCGGTCCGCCTGCGCGCGCCCGGATTCGGCCTCACGCCTGAGGCGCAGTCCCGTAAGCAGCGCCCATGCAGCAGCAAACAGCCATACCGCCAACACCAGGCCCAAGACCGTCGCCTGCAGCGTCGTCAGCAAGATCATCCGCGCGCCGCCATCACCATGGACGCGGCTTTAGGCCGCAATGTGCGCGGGTGCCAAGCCGTCAGTAGCGATAATGATCGGGCTTGAACGGTCCGCTGGTCGGCACGCCGATATATCCGGCCTGCTTCTCGCTGAGCTTGGTGAGCTTCACGCCGAGCTTGTCGAGGTGGAGCATCGCGACCTTTTCGTCGAGATGCTTGGGCAGGACATAGACCTGGTTCTGATAGTTCTCGCTCTTGGTCCAGAGCTCGATCTGCGCGAGCACCTGATTGGTGAAGCTCGCCGACATCACGAAGCTCGGGTGCCCAGTCGCGCAGCCGAGGTTCACCAGACGCCCCTTGGCAAGCACAATGATCTGCTTGCCGTCGGGGAACTCGACGAGGTCGGTGCCCGGCTTCACTTCGGTCCACTTGTAGTTCGAGAGCGCCGCGATCTGGATTTCGCTGTCGAAATGGCCGATGTTGCAGACGATGGCGTTGGGGCGCATCGCCTTCATGTGATCGGCGGTGATGACGTCGGCATTGCCGGTGGCCGTGCAGAAGATGTCGGCGCGCTGCACCGCTTCTTCCATCGTCACGACTTCGAAGCCCTCCATCGCTGCCTGCAGCGCGCAGATCGGATCGATCTCGGTCACCATCACGCGCGCGCCACCATTGCGCAGCGACTGCGCCGAACCCTTGCCGACGTCGCCAAACCCGGCGACGCAGGCGACCTTGCCCGCCAGCATGACGTCGGTTGCGCGCCGAATGGCATCGACCAGCGATTCCTTGCAACCATAGAGATTGTCGAACTTCGACTTGGTGACGCTATCGTTGACGTTGATCGCGGGGAACGGCAGCTCGCCCTTCTTGGCGATCTCATAGAGCCGGTGCACGCCGGTGGTCGTTTCTTCAGAAACGCCCTTCAGGGCCTTGACGGTCTCGGTCAGATAGCCCGGCTTCTTGGCAACGAACGCCTTCAGCGCCCGCTGCATTTCGACCTCTTCCTCATTTTCCGGCTCGGGCATGGTGTGCCCGGCTTCGAGCTTGGCACCCCACAGCGCGAACATCGTCGCGTCGCCGCCGTCGTCAAGGATGATGTTGGCGGTCTGTCCTTCAACCGCACCGTCCCAGCTGAAAATGTCGCCGACATAATTCCAATAGTCAGCCAGGCTCTCACCTTTGACCGCGAACACCGGCACGCCGGTCGCAGCGATCGCGGCGGCGGCATGATCCTGCGTCGAGAAGATGTTGCAGGTCGCCCAGCGCACATCGGCGCCGAGCGCGGTCAGCGTCTCGATCAGGACCGCCGTCTGGATCGTCATGTGCAGCGAACCGGTGATCCGCGCACCCTTCAGCGGCTGCGATACACCGAACTCATCACGCAGCGCCATCAGCCCGGGCATCTCGGTTTCGGCGATCTGAATCTCGCGACGCCCGAAATCGGCTTCGGCGATATCGGCGATGACATAGTCTTGGACGTCGAGAACGGGGGCGGTGGCCACGATGCAAACTCCGGCAAGTGAGGATGCCCTCGCCCGTAGCGCGCCGCCCCGCGAAAGGCAAATATAAAGATATCTTTATATGCTTGGGTCAGCGAGCGCTGCCATGATCGTTTGCTCATGCGCGGCTTCGCGCGGGGCTGCATCGGCGATTTCGACTACGCAGCGCTCATCGTCGAGCAGCGGATCGGCGGCCGCAAGTTCGGCAAACGCCACTAGCGTGCTGAAACTTGCGCCCTCGGCCATTGCGGCATCGACGAGCGAACCGAGATCGCGGCAGTTCAGATCGTCGCTCCCCGCGCCGTAGCGGTTCGCCACCTTGACGATGTAGCGATCATATTCGGCAAGCGCGGCGACGTTGCCGACGGCATCCTCAAAGTGATTGCGCAGACCCTGATTCGCCTCCGCCAATGCGCCGCGGCTGGCGGTCACGAACGCATTGTAGCGCTCGAGATAGCTGTCAGGGTCGGCGCGGCAGCGCAGCGCCCCCACCATCAACATGGTATCGAAATCGCGCACTTCGGCGGCGTGCACACTTTCGGGTTGCCAGCAGGCTGCAAAGCTGGTGGCACCGGTCGATACGGCGGCGACTGCGGCAATCGAACAAAACACAAAACTTGGCATCGGAATTGCTCCTGCAAAAGGACAAGGGGGCACCCAAGAACGCTCCCGATCCGCGCACATGCGGATTACCCTTTGCGGTCCGACTCAGACTATTGTGATGAGGATGGCATCATTCGGACATGGCCGGATGATGACAACACCGCGCGATTCGTCGCGTTTCGCCTGATTTGCGACGAGCCGAGGAACAATTTGCTCTAACGGCGCGCCGCCAGCGTCACGGCACAGGCCTCATCGTCCATCACCGGTCGGGTTGACGCACGCTCGGCAAGCGCCGTCAGCGCTGCAAAACTGGGGGCCTCGGCGAGCGCTGCATCGGTCAGCGAGGCGAAGTCAGCGCAGCTCAGTCCGTCGGCCCCGGCACCATAGCGATTGGCGACCTTGGTGATGTAGCGATCATAGGCGTTGAGCGCCGCGGCCTTGCCGACCAGCGCCACGAAGCGCGTGCGCAAGACGACATTGGCCTGCGTCAGCGGCACGCGGTTTTTGGTGACAAAGGCGTTGTAGCGCGCGACCATGGCGGGGTCCTGCATCCGGCAGCGCAGCGACGACACCATGAGCAGAGTATCGAAATCGCGGACTTTGGCCGCCGCTACTTCGTCCGCCCGCCAGCAAGCCGCCTGCGCCGGAGCCGCGACAATTGCCGTTGCCAAAAGCGCGCAAATCAATGTCCGTATCATGTCCCGTCCCTTCGCTGATGTCCCTGCGACAGGATCGCTCGCGCCGCTTGCGCAATGGTTTCAAAAGGTGGTTGAGAAAGGGTTAAGGGCGCTTGCACGCGACGAACCGAATGGCGCATGGGAACGCCCGAAACCGCGACTCGGGAGAACGACGATGACGATTGCTGTGGGCGACAAAATTCCGGCAGGCACGCTGCTCAAGGTGACCGAAAACGGCCCCGAACCGGTGACGACCGAGGATTACTTCAAGGGTCGGCGCGTTGCGCTGTTTTCAGTGCCGGGAGCCTTTACGCCGACGTGCTCGGCCAAGCATCTGCCCGGCTTTGTCGAAAAGGCCGATGCGCTGAAGGCGAAGGGGATCGACGAGATTGCCTGCACCGCAGTTAACGATCCCTTCGTGATGGGGGCCTGGGGCAAGGGCTCGGGCGTGGACGGCAAGGTCACCATGCTGTCCGACGGCAACGGCGCGTTTGCCGACTCGGTCGGCCTGACGATGGACGGCAGCAAGTTCGGCATGGGCACGCGCGGCCAGCGCTTTTCGATGGTCGTCAACGACGGCACAGTCGAGCAGCTCAATGTCGAAGAGGGCGGCGAGTTTCGCGTGAGCGCGGCCGATTTCATGCTCGAGCAGCTGTAAGGACCGGCACGATGGCCGCCGACGACGACGCAAGCGCCAGCAACCAGCCGCCGGGCTATGTCCCACCAAAAGTCTGGACATGGAACGGCGCGAACGGCGGCCAGTTTGCCAACATCAACCGGCCGACATCGGGCGCCACGCACGAGCGTGAGCTACCGGTCGGCGTGCATCCGCTCCAGCTCTATTCGATGGGCACGCCCAATGGCGTCAAGGTCACGATCATGCTCGAAGAGCTGCTCGCGGCGGGGCACGAGGGTGCCGAATATGATGCGTGGCTGATCCCGATCGGCAGCGGCGAGCAGTTTGGGCGCGACTTTGTCGCGATCAATCCGAATTCGAAGATTCCGGCGATGCTCGATCGATCGCTCGATCCGCCGCTGCGGCTGTTCGAAAGCGGATCGATCCTGGTCTATCTTGCCGAAAAATTCGGCGCTTTTCTGCCGACTGACGTGCGGCAGCGGGCGGAGACGATCAACTGGCTCATGTGGCAGATGGGCGCAGCCCCGCTGCTGGGCGGCGGGTTCGGCCATTTCTATGCCTATGCGCCCTACAAGATCGAATATGCGATCGACCGCTATGCCATGGAGGTGAAGCGGCAGTTACACCTTCTCGACACGCATCTGGCTGACAAGGCCTTCATGATCGGCGACACTTACACGATCGCCGATATCGCGATCTGGCCCTGGTATGGCTCCATTATGCGCGAGGCTTATAGCGCCCAGGAATTTCTCGGCGTGGATGAATACCGCAATCTCGACGCGTGGGTGATGCGCGTGGGCGAGCGGCCCGCCGTCAAGCGCGGGCGGATGGTCAACCGGACGTTCGGCGGCCCCGAAAGCCAGGTCAGGGAACGCCACGCGGCGAGCGACTTCGAGACCAATCGCGAAGACATGGTGATCGCGCGCGACGGCAAGCGCGTCTGACGCGGGCTGCCTTGCGGTCGGCAGCCGCGACGCCTAGGCCGTGCTCTCATGACCAGCCAATCGGGCCGTGCCCTTGTCGACGAACTCGACACCCTCTTCACCGCCGCAACCGGACGCCTGCGCGACGCCATTGCGGCGTATATCCGCGAGGGCACGCGGCCCGACTCCGCCGCACGCTCGGACGGCAGCTTTGCCTATCCCGAAATCCGCGTGCATTATTCGGGCGAGGGCAATGGCCCGGTGCCGCTGCGCTCGTTCGGGCGTCTTACGCAGGCCGGGCATTATGCGACCAGCGTCACGCGGCCGCGGTTGTTCGCCGATTATCTGACCGAGCAGCTCGACCTGCTGATCGCTGATTACGACGTGACGGTAGAGGTCGGCCCGGGGCGGCAGGAAATCCCCTTCCCCTATGTGCTCGATGCCGAAATGGACCTCGATCAAATCAGCGCGAGCGAGATCGCGCGCTGGTTTCCCGCGACCGAACTCGCGCATATCGGCGACGAGATCGCCGACGGCATTTTCAACGCGCGGAGCGATGCCCCCCGCCCGCTCGCGCTGTTCGATGGCTTGCGCACCGATTTCTCGCTCGCACGGCTGAAGCATTACACGGGCACGCCGCCCGAGGACGTCCAGCGCTACATATTGTTCACGAACTATCACCGCTATGTCGATGAATTCGCGCGCTGGGCGCTGAGCCAGCTCGGTGGTGATTCGCCTTACACACAACTGTCGGGTGCAGGCGGGGTCTGCGTCACGCGCGACACGCATGATCCCGAAAGCGTCATCACCAACGATGCCTGGCGACGACACCAGATGCCGGCGTGGCATTTGTGCCGCCCCGATCGCAGCGGCATCACGCTGGTCAACATCGGCGTGGGGCCATCGAATGCCAAGACGATCACCGATCATCTCGCGGTCGTTCGCCCGGAAGCGTGGATGATGATCGGGCATTGCGGCGGACTGCGCCCCTCGCAGCGGATCGGCGACTATGTGCTCGCGCACGCCTATCTGCGCGACGATCATGTCCTCGACGACGTGCTCCCGCCCGAAATCCCCGTGCCCGCCATCGCCGAGGTCCAGCAGGCGATCGCGCGCGCCGCCGAGACCGTTTCGGGCGAAAGCGGCGAAACGCTCAAGCGCCGCCTGCGGACCGGTACGATCGTGACGACCGACGATCGCAACTGGGAACTGATGTATTCAAAGAGCGCACTGCGCTTCTCGCAGAGCCGCGCGGTCGGCATCGACATGGAAAGCGCCACCATCGCTGCACAAGGCTACCGCTTCCGCGTGCCCTACGGCACGTTACTGTGCGTATCGGACAAACCGCTGCACGGCGAACTCAAACTCCCGGGTCAAGCCAACCGCTTCTACGAACGCGCCATCGCCGAGCACATGAAGATTGGCATCGAGGCGTGCAACGAGTTGCGGCGCGAGGGCGCGAAGCTGCATTCGCGGAAACTGAGGGCGTTCAATGAGCCGCCGTTTAGATAATTAGTCGAGTTAGCGTCTCGCTAACGCGATCAAGGGTCCAATCATCGACCGTGCCAAGTCGGTCGGCTACAGCTACCATGGCAACCGAAGCAAGCCGGAATCGAATTGTTGAGGGCCGCTTTAATCCAGCCCGCTCCCAACTTACTATCGTGATATCATCGCGCCATTGCGAGTTTCTTGCTCCCGTAATCATAAGCACGATCAAGTGGCCCGTCTGATCATGATCGTCGCGCCGCGAAACAACCAGCACAGGGCGGCCTTTCCACAAGTCGAGATCGGAAAAGCGAAATGGTGCAATGACCACATCGCCGCGCTCTATGATCAACCCCAATCCTCAATATCTTCGTCACTCAGCCACTCGGCGAAAACGCGATGATCGACGACAGTTACGGGGCTAGTGGGCGCGACATTCGCGACTCGCCTGACGGTGGCAACGCCATCGCGCACTTCCCACCCTAAACAATCGCCTGCCTTAACGCCGAGTGCGGCTCGCACGTCGGCGGGCACCGTCGCCTGGTATTTCGATGTGACGCGGCTCATTTCCATAACGGGGTATTACGCAGTAATACCGCTCACCTCAAGCCGCTGTCCCCGCCTTTTCCTTCATGGCGTAAACGCGCACGGGCTCCTTGGTCCCGCCGACGACGTCCTTGTCGATCATCACCTCATCGACCCCGTCCATCGACGGCAGATCGAACATCGTATCGAGCAGGATGCTCTCCAGGATCGAGCGCAGGCCGCGCGCACCGGTCTTCCTCTCGATGCCGCGTTTGGCGATCGCCACCAGCGCCTCATCGGTAAAGCCGAGTTTGACGTCTTCCATCTCGAACAGCTTGCGATACTGCTTGACGAGCGCGTTCTTGGGTTCGGTCAGGATCTTGACCAGCGCGTCAGTATCGAGGTCTTCGAGCGTCGCGATCACCGGCAGGCGGCCGACGAACTCAGGGATGAGCCCGAACTTGAGCAGATCCTCGGGCTCGCACTTCTGGAGCACGTCGCCCGTCCGCCGCTCGTCCGGCCCCGCCACATGCGCGCCAAAGCCGATCGATTTGCCCTGCAGGCGGTCGCCGATGATCTTCTCGAGGCCCGAGAAGGCACCGCCGCAAATGAACAGGATGTTCGTCGTATCGACCTGCAGGAATTCCTGCTGCGGATGCTTGCGCCCGCCCTGCGGCGGCACGCTTGCGGTCGTGCCTTCCATCAGCTTGAGCAGCGCCTGCTGCACGCCTTCACCCGAGACATCGCGCGTGATCGACGGGTTTTCCGCTTTCCGCGAAATCTTGTCGATCTCGTCGATATAGACGATCCCGCGCTGCGCCCGCTCGACGTTGTAATCCGACGCCTGCAGCAGCTTCAAGATGATGTTTTCGACATCCTCGCCGACATAGCCTGCCTCGGTCAGCGTCGTCGCGTCGGCCATCGTGAAGGGCACGTCGAGAATCCGCGCGAGCGTCTGCGCAAGCAGCGTTTTTCCACAGCCGGTCGGCCCGACGAGCAGGATGTTCGACTTGGCGAGCTCGACATCGGCACCCTTGGCGCCGTGGTTCAGCCGCTTGTAGTGATTGTGCACCGCGACCGAAAGCACGCGCTTGGCGCGCCGCTGGCCGATGACATAATCGTCGAGCACGTCGCAGATTTCCTGCGGCGTGGGCACTCCACCGTCCTTCTTGCCGATGCCCGCCGACTTGGTTTCTTCGCGAATGATGTCGTTGCACAGATCGACGCACTCATCGCAGATGAACACCGTCGGCCCGGCAATAAGTTTGCGGACCTCGTGCTGCGATTTCCCGCAGAACGAGCAATAGAGCGTCGACTTCGAGTCGCTGCCGCTGAGCTTCGTCATTCGAACCTTTCACTGGCGGGCGTGGGCCGCCCTGTCATGTTACCGCCAAGAACCTATCGGGCAATGCTGAAAATCGCCTGAAGGGAGCGGCCGTTAAGCATCTTCCGCCGGGGCCGGGCGCTTGTCGAACACCTCGTCGACCAAACCGAACGCCTTGGCTTCGTCGGCTTCGAGGAACATGTCGCGGTCCATCGCCTTTTCGATCTCCTCGAGCGTCTTCCCCGTGTAGCCTGCATAGAGCGTGTTGAGCCGGTGGCGCATGCGCAGGATTTCCTTGGCCTGGATCTCGATGTCCGACGCCATGCCCTGTGCGCCGCCCGAGGGCTGATGGATCATGATCCGGCTGTTGGTCAGCGCGACGCGCTTGCCCGGCTGCCCCGCCGCAAGCAGGAACGACCCCATCGAGGCACACTGGCCGATGCATACCGTGCCGACCTCGGGCCGGATGTAGTTCATCGTATCATGGATCGCGAGGCCCGCCGTGACGACGCCGCCCGGCGAGTTGATATACATGTAGATATCCTTCTTCGGATTTTCCGATTCGAGGAACAGCAACTGCGCGGTGATCACCGAGGCCATGTGATCCTCAACCCCGCCGGTGATGAAGATGATGCGTTCGCGCAGCAGGCGCGAGTAAATGTCAAAGCTGCGTTCGCCGCGCGTCGACTGTTCGATGACGATGGGAACAAGGCCGCCGATGATGTCGGCGTGATCAGGGGTGCTCATGAAGGATCCTTGAAGTTTGCAGCCCTGTATTTCGGCGGTTCTGCGTCCGCGTTCAACCCCCCCGGCGCGGGATGCGACAGATAGGCCAGCCGCCGCACCTCGCGCCGCCCGCGAACGACGGTATCGAGGATCAGCCCGCAAAAACCGTTGAGCGCGGCGAGCAGCATCAGCCCCGTCGCGAGGATAGCGGTCGGAAAGCGCGGAACGAGGCCGGTTTCGAGATAGGTGATGACGATGGGCACCGCGAGCGCGATAGCCAGCGCTGCGCACAGACCGGCGAACAATCCGAAGAAGAGCAACGGGCGTTCGAAGCGGAACAGCATCGCGATGGTGCGCAGGATGCGCCAGCCATCGCCATAGGTCGAGAGTTTCGACACCGACCCCTCGGGCCTCGCGGCATAGGCGGTGATGACTTCGGCGACCGGCATGCGCAACTCGAGCGCGTGGACACTGATCTCGGTCTCGATCTCGAAGCCCGACGAGAGCACCGGGAAACTTTTCACGAAGCGCCGCGAAAACACGCGGTAGCCGCTGAGCACGTCGCTAAAACTGCGCCCGAAGGTCCAGGCGAGCAGCGTCGTGAGCATTGCGTTGCCGAAGCGATGCCCGCGCCGGTAAGCTGCATCGACTTCGGACTTGCGCGCGCCAACGACCATGTCGAGCTGCTCGCCGACCAGTTGCGCCACCATGGCGGGAGCGGCGGCCGCATCATAGGTCGCGTCACCATCGGCCATCACATAGATATCGGCCTCGATATCGGCGAACATCCGCCGCACGACATGGCCCTTGCCCTGCATCCGCTCGGTGCGCACGATGGCACCGGCGTCTCGCGCGACCGCGCCCGTGTCATCGCTCGAATTGTTGTCATAGACGTAGATCGTCGCGCCCGGCAGCGCCGTGCGGAAATCAGCGACGGTGTGCCCGATCGCAGTCGCTTCGTTGTAACACGGGAGCAGGACGGCGATTCTCAAGCGCACACCTGCCGCATGCCGCGCGCAGCATCGACCCAGCCAAGCCGCACGGGTGCGTTCGCGACGCGCTTAGGCTTCAGGCGTCGCACTCTTGCGCTTGCGCGGTGCCTTGGCGGGAGCAGCGTCGGCCTCGATTTCCACCGGGGCGGCGTCAACCGGCGCAGGCGCGTCTTCGGCGGCTGCCTTTGCCTTTTTGGGTTTGGCGGCAGCCTTCTTGTCGGGCGCTTCTTCAGCAGCTTCGTGCGCATGATCGTGCCCGCAATCGGGACCATGAACATGCCCTTCCTCTTCCTCGATTGCGGCTTCGAGCGCGGCCTTGGTGACGGCCCGATCAGTAATCTCGGCGCGCGCGAAGAGGAAATCGACGACCTTGTCTTCATAGAGCGGCGCGCGCAGCTGGGCGGCCGCCATCGGCTCGTTGCGGATGTAGTCGACGAAGCGCTCGCGATCCTTGGGCTCGTATTGCGCCGCCGCCTGGCTGACGAGGCGGTTCATTTCCGCCTGCGTGATCTCGATGCCATTGGCCTGACCGATTTCGGACAGCAGCAGGCCGAGCCGCACGCGGCGCTCGGCGATCCGGCGATAATCCTCGCGATCGCCCTCCATTTCGGCAAGCGCGGCTTGCGGGTCGGGCTCGCGGCTCGCTTCATGCTCAAGCTGCTGCCAGATCTGGCCGAATTCGGCTTCGACCATCGAGGGCGGCACATCAAAATCATGCGTCGCGGCCAGATGATCGAGGAGCTTGCGCTTCATGTGCGTGCGCGTGAGGCCGTTATGCTCCTGCTCGATCTGGCCTTTGATCAGCCCGCGCAGCTGATCGAGGCTTTCGAGCCCGAGCGCCTTGGCGAAATCGTCATCAGCGGCACCCGCCTTGGCGGTGCGCACAACCTGCACGGCCAGATCGAAAGTCGCGTCCTTGCCCTTCAGATAGGCGACATTGTAATCTTCAGGGAAGGTGACAGTGATCGTCTTTTCGTCATTCGCTTTCACGCCGACGAGCTGGTCTTCGAAACCCGGGATCAACCGGCCACTGCCGATCTCGACCGCCATGGCCTCACCCTTGCCGCCATCGAACGGCTCGCCATCGACCTTGCCGAGATAGTCGATCACGACAAGATCGCCAGTGACCGCGACATGCGTGGCAGGCGCATCGTCCCACGTCTTCTGCTGGCTGACGAGTTGCGCAATCTGCGTGTCGACCGCGGCATCGTCGGCCTCGACCGTAAGGCGCTCGAGCACGATGCCGTCGATCGCGGGCGTCGGCACATCGGGCAGCACTTCGAGCGCGATCTTGATCTCGGCATCTTTGCCCTGCTCGAACCCCTCGTCGAGTTCGACGGCGGGCTGCATCGCGGGACGCAGCTTGTGATCGGCGATCGTCTTCTGTACGCCTTCCTGAATGGTCGTGTTCAGCGCTTCCCGAAAGAGCTGCGCGCCATGCATCTTGCGGACGAGATTGGGCGGCACCTTGCCGGGGCGAAAGCCGGGCATGCGCATCTGCGGCGCCATCTTCTTCACCTCGCCGTCGATGCGCGCATCGATGTCCTTGGCGGTGATCATCAGCGTGTAGGCGCGCTTGAGGCCCTCGTTCAGCGTCTCGGCAATCTGCATTTCTGGATAACTCTTTCCTTTGGGGCTTCTCCCCGTCGCTTGCGCTCGGGAGTTTTCGCGCCGCAAACGTCCCCCGGACGTTTGCGAGTCAGCGAAAACTGGTGCGGGCGAAGGGACTCGAACCCCCACATCTTGCGATACCAGAACCTAAATCTGGCGCGTCTACCAGTTTCGCCACGCCCGCAAAAGCACCCGGCTCGTGAAGCGCGGCGCTATACCAGAGTAAGGCGCGGGAGCAAGCGCCTGCTTCGCGCGTTATCGACAGGCAAGGAGACCAGTCATGGCAACCGTTCCCGCACCCGATCCCCAACCCGATACCGGCCCGATCGAATCACCCGAGCCGACGCACCCGCCGAGTGAAATGCCGCCAATGCCGGCAGATATTGATCAACCCGCGCCCATCGCCGACCCCGGCCCCGATGGCCCGGCGCGTCAAATGACTGCCTAGCGGCTGCTTTCCGCGGCGTAGCGCATCGCCGTCTCGACAACGGCATCGCTGATTACAGAACTTGCCGTCCGCGCATCGCGCCGGGCGATGGCGATCGGCACGTCGTAACGCTGCGATGCCGCCAGCGTGCGCGCCTCACGGTCCCAGGTTTCCCAGCGCACCGTCAGCCTACCACTGCCCGACGGGGCCTTTTCGCCGATACCGAGCCCTGGAACGCACAGCCGCATCGACAGCGCATCGACGACGATCTTGATCCGGTAACGCGTCGGTGGCGGCAGATCGCCGAACAGCGGGTCGGGCTGCGGCGCGACTGTCATGCCGCGATCACGCAGGACACGCTCGAGGCGCCTGGTCATCACATCGTCAGGCGGCCGCGCGACGTCGCGCCAGCGCAGCTTGCCCTTGGGCAGGCACAGCAACCCGGCTTGCACGCGCCCGACCTGTTCCATTGGCGTCAGCGCATATTCGAGCGAGGCAATGGAATAGTCTGTGGTGCTGGCGTGAGCGTCAGAGGCCCGAGCGATGCCGAAGGGCACTGCTAGAAACGGCACCAATGCGAAATGGATCGCGGCGCGCGATTGTCGATTCCCCAACAATCAGTTGCTCGGTGCCGGCCCGATAGTCGCAACTGGCGGACGCGGACCCTCAGGAGTGCTTGGCACCGCCGGTGCCTTGATCCGCGACGCACGGCCGCCGATGCGATTGACCAAGCCTCCGAGATGATTGCCGAATTCGGCCAAGTCAGACCATTGCGCTGGCTGCACCGGATATCTGGCAAGTTCGGCTGGAACAACGATGTCGTTCGCTGCCCGTGGACGATAAACCACTTTTGCCGGGACAGGATCGTCATCGTCGCCGAAGCTACCCAGCATCCCCGCAGCCATCAGATTGCCAAACGTCATTTTCGGCGGTGCTTGTCCTTCTTTCCAGTCACCACCGATCGCGAACACCCCAAAGTCCGTTACGGTCCCGCCGACCAGCGAGACCGTAGGCGACCCCAGCGAAAAACTCGTCACTTGCGACATGACGACCGACTGGACCGGGTTGGTGCCCTCGATGGTCCAAACGCCCGGCTGCAGCGCGAGGAGAAAAAGCCGCCGAGTCGCTTCCTTCACCATTGCTTTCGATCCGACCGACTCGCGGACAATCCGACTTTTTGAAGTTACCCGTATAACGCGGTCACCATCACGCGTTTCCGCAACCGTCGGCGCACCCAGCAAATCTTTCGTGAGCGGGTCGTACATAGCCAGCACAAAACTCGCGGGCGCTGTATCCGCATCACGGTTTCGCACTTCGACAACGACATAGGCTTTGCCCGGATCGAGCACTGCGGGCACGCGCTTCAAGGCTTCGGCATGCGCTGGCGCGGCAATTCCCAGCGCGATCATGACGCCGAGCATTCTCACTCGCTTATCCGTGCACCGATCGGTTCCGGGGCAGACGCAAGCGCGAACAGCCCATCAAGTCGCGCCTGATCCTCCAGTTTCAAGATTTCGGCGATCTGCTCCTTGCGAACCATGATGCGCGAATAGCCTTTGTCCGCCATACACGTCCGTTGCACGCTGTGCTGCATTTGGCGTCGTTCGCGACCTTGCATCAGTCCTGAAAAGAAAGCTGTGGCCATCGTCGCATAGATGTTGGGCGAATAGCCCGTCGCGGGCTGTTTGGCGCGGGCAGCGCCTGCAAGCGCGTTGCAGCGGTCCATGTCCGCCATATAGGCTTCGCGGGAAACCCCCGCCTTATGGAAATAGGAGGGGTCTTCGGCCCAAGCAGGCGAAGCCGACATCAAAACTGTCGCGACGATGGCGAGCTTCACCTTCACGAAAGTGCCTTCCTCAGCAATTCATTGACCACCGCCGGATTGGCTTTGCCGCCCATCGCTTTCATCGTCTGGCCCACGAAGAAGCCGAACAGCGCTTCCTTGCCTGCGCGGTATTCGGCCACTTTGTCTGCGTTCGATGACAATATCGTGGCCACCGCCGCCTCGATCGCGCCGGTGTCGCTCGTCTGCCGCAGTCCCTCACGATCCACGATTTCTGCCGCAGCGTCGCCGGTTTCGAGCATTTTCTCGAACACGGTCTTGGCCATGCTCCCCGACAGCGTCCCGTCGCCGACCAGCTTGAGCAGGTCGCCTGCCTGTTCGGGGCTGACGGGCGACGTTGCGATGCTGCGACCGAGCCGATTGAGCGCGCCGAAGAGTTCGCCCGTCACCCAGTTGGCCGCTGCTTTGGCCTCGACGCCTTGCGCCAGCAGCGCCTCGAACCAGTGCGCGGTCTCGACGTCGGCGGTCAACACCTCGGCGTTATAAGGCGTAATCCCCATCGTCTGCGTGAAGCGTGCGCGTTTGGCATCGGGCAATTCGGGCAGCGAGGCGCGGCAGGCCTCGACATAGGCCTCGCTCAGTTCGAGGGGCAGCAGATCGGGATCGGGAAAATAGCGATAGTCATGCGCATCTTCTTTCGAGCGCATTGAGCGCGTGACGCCCTTGTCGGGATCGAACAGGCGCGTTTCCTGAACGATCTTGCCGCCGCTCTCGATGACCTCGACCTGGCGCTTCGCTTCATATTCGACGACGGCCTGGATGAAGCGGACCGAATTGACGTTCTTCGTCTCGGTCCGCGTGCCGAAGGGATCGCCGGGCTTGCGGACCGACACGTTGACGTCGGCGCGCATCGAGCCCTGCTCCATATTGCCGTCGCAACTGCCGACGTAGCGCAGCAGCTGGCGCAGCTTGCGGACATATTCTCCCGCTTCGGCAGGCGAGCGCAGGTCGGGCTTCGAAACGATCTCCATCAGCGCGACGCCCGAGCGATTGAGATCCACATAGGACATGCTGGGATGCTGATCGTGCATCAGCTTGCCGGCGTCCTGCTCGACATGGATGCGCTCGATGCCGATCGTTTTTTCGCCCGCATCGGTCGTGACGGTTAGCGAACCTTCGCCGACAAGCGGATGATAAAGCTGCGAAATCTGATAGCCTTGCGGTAGATCGGCATAGAAATAATTCTTGCGGTCAAACCGGCTCCAGCGGTTGATCGTCGCGTCGATCGCAAGCCCGGTGCGCACCGCCTGACGGATGCATTCGCCATTGGGCACCGGCAGCATGCCCGGCATCGCGGCGTCGATGAGACTCACATTGGTGTTCGGCTCGGAACCGAACGCGGTCGATGCGCCGGAAAACAGTTTTGCGTTCGACGTGATCTGCGCATGCACTTCGAGGCCGATCACGACCTCCCAGTCGCCGGTGGCACCCTTGACCCGGTAAGCCTGTTCGTTCTGCACCTGCATGGGACACCTTTGCTGGATGGGGCCTGCGCCGCCACCAGCTGAGTGCGCGACACGATCTGAAAAATCAACGATCGCGTGCTAATCGGCGATGACATCGGCACAAGGGGGACACGATGGCGAAAGTTTACACCAATTGGCGGCGGCGTCTGGCCGACCGGATGCAGGCCCGGCTGGGCATCGTGATGTTTCAGGAACGCTGGGGCCATACCTTTCCCGAAAAGGATTTTGTGCGGCGACTGTTTGCGCAGCTGAAGCCGGATTGCGTTTTCGACGTCGGCGCCAATGTCGGCCAATATGCGACCGAGCTGCGTGTCGAGGGCTATGACGGGATCATTCTTTCGTTCGAACCCAACCCCGAGGCATTTGCCGAGCTGCGCAAAGCAACCGAAGGCGACGAGCACTGGCACGTTTTTCCCTATGCGTTGGGAGCGTCGGTTTCAAAAATGCAGTTCAAGGTGATGAAGCACAATCTGCTGTCATCGTTTCTCGATCCCCAGCAGGATGCGCATGTCGGCGCGATCGAGGGTCACGAGGTGGCGCGCGTCATCGATGTCGATGTCGTGACGCTCGACGATCAGTTCGTGCAGTTGCGGGACACTTACGGATTTTCGAACCCTTTCCTGAAACTGGACACGCAGGGGTTCGATCTCGAAGTGTTGAAAGGCGCGTCGGGCGTTATCGATCGCTTTTGCGGGCTGGTCAGCGAGGTTTCAGTGCTGCCGATCTACGTCGGCGCGCCGTCGATGGCCGAAAGCCTCGCGGCGATCAAGGACTTGGGATTCCTCTCGGTCGGCATGTTCAACGTGACCGCCCGCGCGGTCATCCAGCCTGTCGTGGAATATAATTGTTATGCGGTTGCTGGGGACCGTGGGTAATCGGCGATCGGCTTGTGGTTACAACCCGGCCTTGCCTGGCATCAGCTTATTGATCGCACGGCTAACCAAACTGCTTGCCGCGTGCCGCAGCGCCCGCAGGCGGATTTCGAGGATCGCGCGATTGCTGGGGGCGCAGACGCGGAGCATTCGCTCGAAATGCGTATCGAGGATGACGTGCCGCGCCAGTGACGGATCCTTGGGCGCGGACAGAACGTCATTGGGCACGAGCTGGGTATAGATGAGGCGCTCGCCCGGCGGCAGCTCGGCTTTGTGCGCGGATACGCTCTGTTTCAGCAGGAAGAAGCGCAGCCAGAGATCGTCATGATAGCGCAGCGTCGTGCCCGCGACATGCGTGCGCACAAAGGCTTCGACGCCGGTCAGATAGTCTTTCCAGAGCGAAATCCCGTCACAGCCCTGCCCGACCACAAGGCCGCGATGCAATTCGACATAGAAGGAGAACGAGCGGTCGCGGGTGGCGGAATGCGCTTCGACGAGCGTTTGCACGAAGCGCGGGTGATACGCCACGTCATCATCGGCGAGGATGATGAGGGCGTTGTCGGGGATTTCGTGGAGGCTGCCGAGCAGTTTCGTTCCCGAACCCCAGTCCTGCGGCGAAATGACCCGGCGAACGATCGTCCCGCAGAACGCGGGATCGATCAGAAACTCCGGGGCTTCATAGCCGCGCCCTTCCCATTCGCAGAATTCGGGATGGGTGATGATGATCTGATCGGGGACCAGCGCGCCGGCGAGCAGCGATTCGATCGTGGGTTTCAGGTGCGCGATGCGGCTCGGGACGGTGGCTATGCTGACGATAATCGGAAAATCGTAACGCAACGCCGTTCTCCCCCAATGCAAGTCGCCGATAGCGACGTTAGGTGAACGATCTCACCACCATTTGGCGGGCCGGGCTGCAAATCCTGCGCGCTCCTCGATCGCCAGCCCGGCGCTCAACACCGACTGCTCATCGAGCGCGCGGCCGATGATCTGCAGACCCATCGGCAGCCCGGCCGTGTTGACCCCGCCGGGCACCGACATCGCCGGGAGACCCGCAAGCGACGCGGGGACCGAGAAAACGTCGTTAAGGTACATGGCCAGCGGATTGTCCGACTGTTCGCCGGGCGAGAACGCCGCCGTCGGTGTTGTGGGTGTGAGCAGCAGATCGACCTGCGCAAACGCCTGCTCGAAGTCGCGCGCAATGAGTGCCCTCACCTTTGAGGCTTGCGTGAAATAGGCGTCGTAAAAGCCTGCGCTCAAAACATAAGTTCCGATCAGGATGCGGCGCTTGACCTCCGCGCCGAACCCAGCCGCGCGCGTTGCGGCATACATGTCCTGCAAGCCCGCACCTTCGGGCAGTGCCCGAGCACCGTAGCGCACGCCATCATAGCGCGCGAGGTTCGAAGAGGCTTCGGCGGGCGCGATGATGTAATAGGTAGGCAGCGCATATTTGGTGTGCGGCAGGCTGACATCGACAATCTCGGCACCGGCATCGCGCACCCAGGCAATGCCCTGCTGCCACAGCGCCTCGATCTCGTCATCCATCCCGTCCATGCGGTATTCGCGCGGAATGCCGATGCGCTTGCCGCGCAAATCCGACGACAGCAGCGCTGCCCAGTCGGGCACGGGCAGGTCGAGCGAGGTCGCATCCTTCGGGTCGAACCCCGCCATCGCGCCAAGCATGATCGCGCAATCGCGCACGTCGCGCGCCATGGGTCCGGCCTGATCGAGCGAAGAGGCGAACGCGATCGTGCCCCAGCGCGAGCAGCGGCCATAGGTTGGCTTGATGCCCGAAATGCCGGTGAAGGCGGCGGGCTGGCGGATCGAGCCGCCGGTGTCGGTGCCCGTAGCGCCCGGGCAGAGGCGCGCCGCCACGGCGGCCGATGAGCCGCCCGACGAGCCGCCGGGGACGAGATCGCGGTTGCTGCCCGCCGCGCGCCACGGCGAGATCACGGGGCCGAACGCGCTGGTCTCGTTCGACGAACCCATGGCGAACTGGTCCATGTTGAGCTTGCCGAGCATCCCTGCGCCTGCCGCCCACAGGTTTGCGCTGACAGTCGATTCATAAGTCGGCGTGAAGCCCTTCAGGATATCGCTACATGCGGTGGCAGGCACGCCGACGGTGCAGAACAGGTCTTTCATGCCGATCGGCACGCCCGACATGGCTTTGAGCGTGCCGCCCGCGCGATCGGCATCGGCGCGGTCGGCGGCGGCAAGCGCATGGTCGGGGGTTTCGACGATGAACGCGTTCAGCGCGCTGGCGGCACTGACGTTCGCGATGAACGCTTCGGCCACTTCGCGAGCAGAAAAGCTGCCGTCACGCACGCCGTTGCGGATGCCGGCAATGCCGAGTTCGGTCAGGTCGCTCACTATTCGATCACTTTCGGGACACCGAAAAAGCCGTGCTCGGGCGCAGGCGCATTGGCGAGCACCTGAGCGCGGACATTGCCATCGGTCACGACATCGTCGCGCAGGCGCAGCGTATTGGGGATCACCGCCGTCATCGGTGCGATGCCCGCCGTATCGACTTCGCCGAGCTGCTCGATCCATTCGAGGATGTTGTTAAGCTCGGGCACCATCGCTGCGACCTGGTCATCGGTCACGGCGATCCGCGCGAGCGATGCCACTTTGCGAACGGTTGCACTATCGACGGCCATGGCGTTTCCTGTTGCGGGTTGTGAACAACCCGACCGGGCTGCTAGCCGCACCAGCCATGGCTCGCAAGTTCCTCCTCGTCATCGCCGCCTGCATCGTGCTCGTGCTCATTGCGGGTTTTGCGTGGCAAATGTTCGGCACGCAAATCGCCCGCATTGCGCTGGTGCCCGGCGGCCCGTTCGTGGCGCAAACGCCGATGACGGCGAATGCCTGGAACGAACCCGGGATGTGGCATGCGCGCCCCGGCCTTGCCGATGATCCCGCGCAGTGGCGCCCCGAAAGCGTTGCGTCGGGGCCGCCAGCGCAACCGCGTGTCGCGACCTTCTTCATTCACCCGACAAGCTATATCGACCGCAGCGGCTGGAACGCGCCACTCGACAACGCGACTGCCAACGAGCGCGCGCGCACCTTTCTGCGCGGGCAGGCCTCTGTCTTCAACGATGCGGGGACAGTCTGGGCCCCGCGCTACCGGCAGGCGACGTTCGGCGCATTCCTGACCGACCGGGCCGACGGACAGCGTGCACTCGACGCTGCTTATCGCGACGTCGCCGCCGCGTGGGATGCGTTCGTTGCGCAGCATCCGGCCGACCAGCCGATCATCGTAGCGGGGCACAGCCAGGGTGCGCTGCACCTGATGCGGCTGTTGCGCGAGCGGATCGCGGGACAGCCGGTCGCGCAGCGGATCGTCGCGGCCTATGTCGTCGGCTGGCCTGTGTCGATGACCGCCGATCTCCCCGCGCTCGGCCTGCCCGCCTGCGCCCGCGCTGATCAGGCGGGGTGCATTCTTTCGTGGCAGAGCTTTGCCGAGCCTGCCGACACGGCGCAGATCGAAGCCGCGTTCGATAAGACCGCGGGTCCGACCGGGCTTGCGCGGCGCGGGACGACGATGCTGTGCACCAACCCGCTCACGGGCACGCCGGGTGCGGTCGCACCGATCGCGGCCAACAGCGGCGGGCTAGTGCCCAGCGCCGACCTCAAGACCGCGACGTTGCGGACTGGGCTGGTGCCCGCGCGCTGCGACGGTAAGCGCGGCTTCCTGCTGATCGGCGCGCCCCCCGAGGACATCGACAGCTATGTGCTGCCCGGCAATAACTACCATGTGTTCGACTACAGCCTGTTTTGGTCGAACCTGCGGGCCGATGTTGCGCGGCGGGTCGGGGCGTTCGGCGCGCGTTGAGCGACGTTGCGGCCTTTGCCGCCGCGCTGCCGACGGGAGGCCGATTGCTCGGGCTCGACGTGGGAACGGTGACGATCGGCACGGCGCTGTGCGATGCCCGGTGGACGATCGCCAGTCCGGCGCGCCTCATCAAGCGCACCAAATTCGCTGCCGATCGGGCCGCGCTCGAAGCGCTGATTGCGTCCGAAGCGGTGCGTGGGCTGGTCGTCGGGCTGCCGCTCAACCTCGACGGCAGCGATTCGCCGCGCACTCAGTCGGTCCGCGCCTTTGCCCGCAATCTCGCCCCGCTTGGCCTGCCGGTCCTGATGTGGGATGAGCGCTGGTCGACCGCCGCCGTCGAACGACAGATGATCGCTGCCGACATGACGCGCGGCAAACGCGCCGAACAGATCGACAACGCCGCCGCCGCTTATATCCTGCAGGGTGCGATTGACCGGCTGGCGTCCGTGTGACCGATCAATTCTGGATCAGCCGCAGCAAACTCCCGTCAGGATCGAGCAGCGCGCCGACGCGGCCACCCCAATCCTCCAGTTTCGGCGGGTGAAGCCGGGGGTGTCCCGTAACCTTCTCTGGGATCCCCGATGTCTTGCAAACCGCGTAGAACGCATCGAGATCGTCGAGGCGCAAACACGAGCCGAAGGCGCTCACGGTTGGGTCGAGATCGGGATACGCGAAAAACTCAAGCGTCAGGCTCCCGCGTTCGAGGATCATCCACCCCGCATCACGCCAGCTTTCCTCGAAGCCGAGCGCAGCAAAGAACGCATAGGTGGCGTCAAAATCCCGCGACGGAAGGTTGGGCGTTGCCCGATCAGTCATGCCGAAAGCATATCGGCGTTCGCCACGGCTTGCCAGTCAACACCCGTCTGCCTAAGCGCGTTGTTTTAATGACAGCCGCATTTCCTCATCGCGACCTGATCGGCATCGCGGGGCTTCACCCGCACGAAATCGAATTTCTGCTCGACGAGGCCGACCAGTGGGTCGCGCACAACCGGCTTCACCGCGCGTCGGACCACCGGCTCGACGGGCTGACGCAGATCAATGCGTTTTTCGAAAACTCCACGCGCACGCTGCTGAGCTTCGAGATCGCGGGCAAGCGCCTGGGGGCCGATGTCGTCAACATGCATGCGGCGCAAAGCTCGGTGAAAAAGGGCGAGACACTGATCGACACGGCGATCACGCTCAATGCCATGCGCGCCGATGTGATCGTGATCCGTCATGCCAGCTCAGGCGCGGTTGCGCTGATTGCGGGCAAGGTCGATTGCCCCGTGCTCAACGCGGGCGACGGCGCACACGAGCATCCGACGCAGGCGCTGCTTGATGCGCTGACGATCCGCCGCCGCCTCCGTCGCCTGGCAGGCGTGCGCATCGCGATCTGCGGCGACGTGCTGCACAGTCGCGTCGCGCGCTCGAACATGCTGTTGCTGGCAACAATGGGGGCCGACGTCCGCATCATCGCCCCTGCCACGCTGATGCCGCGCGCAGTCGAGCGGATGGGCGTGGTGCCGTTTACCGACATGGACGAAGGCATTGCCGGGGCGGAAATCGTCATGATGCTGCGACTGCAGACCGAGCGCATGGAAGGGGCCTTCATCCCCTCGATGCGCGAATATCACATGCTTTATGGCCTGACCGAAGAGCGGCTCGCGCGCGCCGCGCCCGATGCCTATGTGATGCATCCGGGGCCGATGAACCGCGGCGTCGAGATTGCGAGCGGCGTCGCCGACCTCGAGGGGCGTTCGCTCATCGCCGAGCAGGTCGAAATGGGGGTTGCCGTTCGCATGGCCTGCCTCGACGTGCTGACGCGCGAGCGCCGCGCATGAGCCGCATCGCGATCACCGGCGGCAGCACCGACGTGCTGATCGAGGGTGACACGATCGCCGCGACCGGGGCGTTCGACGCCACCGGGGCCGAGCGCATCGATGCTGCTGGATTGACCTTGCTGCCGGGCCTGGTCGATCTGGGCGTGTTCAACGTCGATCGCCGTGCCTTTGCCGCAGGCGGGATCACCCGCATCGCGCTGATGCCCGATCTTGCGCCGCCGCTCGACGATCCCGGCCTCGTCCAGCGCGCCGCCCTCGCCGCCAAGCCGCATCTGTGGGTGCATCCGCTTGCTGCTGCGACCAAGGGGCTCGCAGGCAGTCAGCTTGCCGAATACGCGCTGATGCGCAAGGCAGGCGCAAAGGCAGTGGCGACGGGACGCCACTGGATCGCAGATTCGGGCGTGATGCACCGCGTCCTCGCCTATGCCGGCTCATTGGGGCTGTGTGTGATAACCCATGCCGAAGATGCCGGGCTGGCCGGACACGCCGTCGCCACCGCCGGGGAAACCGCGACGCGCCACGGGCTTCCCGCCGCGCCTGCTTTTGCCGAGGCGATGGCGGTGGCGCGCGACATCATGCTTGCCGATGACACCGGAGCCGCGATCCATTTCCGCCAGGTCACAACACGCGCGGGGTTCGAGCGCATCCGCCGGGCCAAGGCGCGCGGGCTGGCGGTTACGTGCGGGATCACGCCGGCGCACCTGCTGCTTTCGGATATCGCGATGAGCGACTTTCGCACGTTCGCCCGCCTGTCACCGCCGCTCAGAAGCGAAGACGATCGACAGGCCTGCCTCGAGGCGCTGGCCGACGGCACGATCGACGTGCTGGCCTCGAGCCACGATCCGCGCGGGCCGGAGGAAAAGCGCCTGCCCTATGCCGATGCCGCGCCGGGCATGGCGGGGGCGGAAACGCTGTTGGCACTCGGGCTCGGGCTGGTCCGTGACGGCACGATCACGCTCGACCGGCTAGTGGCGCTGATGAGCGCCAACTCTGCGCGCATTCTGGGCATCGACGCCGGACGGATCGCGGCGGGCGCGCCGGCCGATCTTGTGCTGGTTGATGTTGAACGGCCGTGGCAGATTCGCGGGTCGGCCTTCGCCTCGACGGGCAACACGCCGTTCGACGGGCTTCCCGTGCAGGGCAAGGTCGTTCGCACCATGAAGGGCGGACGGACGATCTTTCCGCTGAACGCCTAGCGCGCGGCGAGACGCACGGGCTTGGCCGCACGCGGCAAGCCGCGCTGCACCCACTGGGCGGGCACATCGCTGAGCCGCCCGCGCACGAAGCACGAACCGCCCGCCGCCTGAATGCGCGTGCAGATTGCCGTTGCCTCGCTGCGCGTGGCAAACCCGCCGACCGACAGGCGCACGAAACTGGCACCGCGAACCCGCGCGTGCATGTTCGCCGGATCATAGGCCGTCAAACCGTAGCGCGGAGCCAGCCGGTTCCACGCATCGCGCGACACGGCGGCGTTGACGTAGGCCCCAAGCTGGACGACGTAGCGACCGGCCTCGATCGCGCGGACCGGTTTGCGGACGACCGCTGTTTCAGCAATTCGTGGGGCCGGTTGCGAGGCTGGGACGATGACCTGCCTGATCGCAGTCGGCGCGGCACGGATGAGCGGTGCCGCAGGTGCTGCGACCGCGACGGGCGCAGGCGTTTCGAAAACCGGTGCTTCGGGCGCTTGCGGCGCTTCGGCGGCAACCACCGGTGCTGGCGCGGGTGCAGCCGGAAGCGCGGCGACAAGCGGTGCGGCGCTGACCTGCGCGGGCACCGGATCGAGCATCATATCGACGGTTTTGGCGGGGCCTGCAGTCAGCGCAAGTTGGACCGGCAGCCCCGGATCGGAGGCCGCCGGGGTAACCCCGAGCAGACTT
Organism: Sphingomonadaceae bacterium; assembly: GCA_046153865.1. Lineage (GTDB taxonomy): Bacteria > Pseudomonadota > Alphaproteobacteria > Sphingomonadales > Sphingomonadaceae > Sphingomonas_O. The sequence goes on along the minus strand of JBJXFA010000067.1, from coordinate 82,020 downwards.
GCGACCTGATCATGCGGCGCGCGCGGCCGCGCAAATGCGGCCCATTGCACGAGGCGCTGCCCGGCATCGGTCGGCGACAGATCCTGCATCGCCATCACGCGCGCATTGCTCCACTGACCCTGGACGGCATAAGCGAGGGCCAGATTCTGCCGCGTCTTGACCGTGTTTGCGCCGCTGCGAATTGCCATTTCGAGCGTCACCACGCCCTGCTCGACAGCACCGGCAAGCACCAGCGCCAATCCGTAATCGGACGGGGCGAGCTTCTCGCGATAGTCGGCAAGCAAAGTCAACGCGGCATCGCGCTTGCCCTGCGCAATTTCCGCAAGCGCAAGATTGAGCGCGGCGCGATGATTGTCAGGGGTTAGCGTCAGAACATCGGCGTAACTCGCGCCCGCTGCGACAAAGCGACCGCTGCTCATATACATTTGGCCGAGCAGAAAACGGTAAGCCGGATCGCGCGGCTGATAGGCGACCGCCTCTTCAGCGGCAGCAACCGCCTTGACCAAGTCGCCCTTTTTGAGTGCCTTGCCGGCTTTGGCGGCAGCATCTTCGGCTGCTTTGATCATCTGGGCATCGGACGGTGCGCCGGCCTCAGTTGCGGGCACCGGATGCCCACCGCTGAGGGTGAACGCCATCACCATTCCGGAAGCTGCGATCTTGGCAAGACGGGTCATGTTCATGAGCGCGATCCTCAGCGTGACTGGGCGGAAGCAGGGCCAGACAGCGCCGCGGCGGGCTGGCTGGCAAGATAAGCATCGAGTGCGGCAGCAACGATCGCCTGCGCCGAGCGGTGCTGCACGGCGCAGACAAGGCGCAGCTTCAGATGTCGCTCGGGATCGAGGCGTAGCGTAAAAGCGGCCTTGCCTTTCGATCCGGGCGCTGCCCGCTCAGCCTTGGCGCGCGGCGCGCTGCCGGGCTGCGGCGCCATGTCGCGCGCAAGATCTGCCTGCTGACGCAAAACGGTCGGCATGGCGGTCTGAAACGCAATCACTTCCGCGCTGACGGGTGGCGGGGCCGTCGGTTGCGTGTTGGCAACTTCAGTGCCCATGTCGTTCCAGCCAAGATCGTCGTGCTGAACGGCGGCGGCGCTCATGCCGAAGCCGCCAAATCCCTGCGGACGCATGGCAGGCTTGGCCTGACCTTTACGAGCAAGCAACGACGACGACAGCGATGCAAAGGGCTTGGGTTCGCTCATCATGATCCCCTCCCTCACTGGCCGACGACGCGGCGGCCAAAGCCCCCGGCTGCGGGACGCTGTGCATAAGCGGGCGACGCGCCGGTGGCGGGCGGAGCGAACACGGTGCGACGGAAATTCTTTTCGAGGCGATCCGAGATATAATCCCAAAGTTCGACCACTTCCTGCGCCGAGCGGCCCTTGGGATCGACTTCCATGACAGTGCGGCCATCGATCATCGAGGCTGCAAAATCGGTGCGATGGTGGAGCGTCACCGGCGCGACGGTGCCGTGCTGCGAGAGCGCAACCGCGGCTTCGTAGGTAATCTTGGCCTTGGGCGTCGCGCCGTTCACGACGAACAGCAGCGGCTTGCCTGCGCGGTCGCACAGATCGACCGTGGCACCGACAGCGCGCAAATCATGCGGCGACGGACGCGTCGGGATGACGATCAGTTCGGCAACCGCGATCACGCTCTGGATCGCCATGGTGATGGCCGGTGGCGTATCGATCACCGCGAGGCGAAAGCCCTGCTGCCGGAGCATTTCGAGGTCCGACTGCAGCCTTGCGACCGTCGTCTGGGCGAAAGCCGGAAACTCGGCTTCGCGTTCGTTCCACCAGTCGGCAAGCGACCCTTGCGGATCGATATCGATCAAAACGACCGGTCCCGCTCCGGCAATCTGTGCCTGCACCGCGAGGTGGCCGGACAGAGTCGTCTTGCCCGATCCGCCTTTCTGCGAAGCCATTGCCAATACGCGCATCTGAAATCCTTGGGGTTGCGTCTTTCAACGAGCGAAGTGCCACGCTCCGGCTAAAGATGAGGTTAACACGGTGACATTGTGCGCTAACGCCGCGTTAAGCATCGGCCCGCTACGGCAACCATCGGGTTGTGGGGGCTTGCAACATGGATTTGCGCTGCTTGACAATGATTGCTGCCGTCGCGGCAAGCGTGTGGTGTGCCCCGGCAACGGCAGACGTCAAGGCCGGGGTCGATGCTTATGAGCGTGGCGAATATCGCGCGGCCGTGGAGACATGGCGGCCCTTCGCCATCGCGGGCGACGCCGAGGCGCAGTATAATTTGGGTCAGGCCTACAAGCTGGGACGCGGCGTTCCCGTCGATCCCAAAATGGCCGAGGACTGGTATCGCAAGGCCGCGGACCAGGGACTGCTGAAAGCCCGCGACGCTTACGGGCTGCAACTTTTTCAAAATGGCAACCGCGCCGGTGCGATGGACTATATCGAAGAATCAGCCGGGCGCGGCGTGCGCGAGGCGCAATATGTCTATGCGACCGCGCTGTTCAACGGCGATCTCGTCGAGAAAGACTGGGTTCGCGCCTACGCGCTGATGACCCGCGCCAGCGCCGCAGGCGTCGATGCCGCGTCGGCCAGTCTTGCCCAGATGGACCGGTTCATCCCGCTCGAACAGCGCCAGCGCGGCCTGAAACTCGCGCGCGCCTTCGAGCTTGCGGCGGACAAGCCCGGTCCGCCGCCGTCTGCCGCGATCCGGCCGATTACGCCCGAACCGCTTCCGCCCTCGAAGGTTGTTGCAGCGCGGCCCGCGCCGGTCGTCAAACCGATCGTAGTTCCGGTCAAGGCGGTCGCGACACCGGCGCCCTCGGGCAACTGGAAAGTCCAGCTCGGCGCGTTTGCAAATCCGGCGGGTGCGAACGCCTTGTGGGGCACGCTGCACAAGCGCCTCCCGGTGCTCGGCCCCTATCGCAACTACCTCGTCCCCGCAGGTGCAGTCACCCGGCTCCAGGCTGGTCCCCTGCCCAGCCGCGCAGCAGCGGAGGCACTGTGCGCCTCGGTCAAGGCAAGCAAAGCAGCTTGCGTGCTCATCGCGCCTTAGGACTTCAAGGAGCAAGGTTTCGTGATGCCGTGGGATCAGACGAGGCGTGACTGTTTCACGGCAGCCGCGACAAAACTCGCAAACAGCGGGTGCGGCTCGAAGGGCTTAGACTTCAACTCGGGGTGAAACTGCACGCCGACGAACCAGGGATGATCGGGCCGCTCGACGATCTCGGGCAGCGTCCCATCGGGCGACATCCCCGAGAACACGAGCCCCCCCGCCTCCAGCCGCTCCTTGTAGGCGGTATTCACTTCCCAGCGGTGCCGGTGTCGCTCGCAGGCGGTCGTGGCACCATAGACCGAGGCAGCGACACTGTTGCCCGCAAGCTGCGCTTCATAGGCGCCGAGCCGCATCGTGCCGCCGAGATCGCCGCCGGCCTCGCGCGTCTGCAGGCCCTCGGGCGACATCCATTCGGTAATCATGCCGACGACCGGCTCGGCGGTCGGTCCGAATTCGGTCGATGAGGCATCGGCAATCCCCGCGAGATGACGCGCGCCTTCGATGCACGCCATCTGCATCCCGAAGCAGATGCCGAAATAGGGGATTTCGCGCTCGCGGGCGAAGCGGATGCTGGCGATCTTGCCTTCGGCCCCGCGCTCGCCGAACGCGCCCGGCACCAATATGGCATGCAGCGGTTCAAGCTCGGCGGCGACGTCGCTATCGGGCGCTTCGAAGGTCTCGGCGTCGATCCACTGAATGTTGACCTTCACCCGGTTAGCGATCCCGCCGTGCACCAGCGCCTCGCTGAGCGACTTATAGGCATCGGGAAGCCCCACATACTTGCCGACAACGCCGACCGTGACCTCGCCCTCGGGATTGGCGAGCCGGTCCTCGATCTCGGCCCATCGCGACAAATCGGGATCGGCGGCGGGCTCGATCCCGAACACGCGCAACACTTCCTCGTCGAGCCCCTCGCGGTGATATTGCAGCGGCACGGCATAGATGCTCCACGCATCGAGCGCAGGGATGACGGCATCCTTGCGGACGTTGCAGAACAGCGCGATCTTGGCGCGGTCGCTTTCGGGCAGCGGCTGTTCGCAGCGGCACACCAAAACATCAGGCTGCACGCCGAGCGCTGCCAGTTCGCGAACCGAATGCTGTGTCGGCTTGGTCTTCAACTCACCCGCTGCGGCGATATAGGGCACCAGCGTGACGTGGATCGAGACGCTGTTGCCGCGCCCCACATCGTTGCGGAGCTGGCGGATCGCCTCGATGAACGGGAGCGATTCGATGTCGCCGACCGTGCCGCCGATTTCGCAGAGCACGAAATCGAGATCGTCGGATTCGGCAAGCGCGAATTCCTTGATCGCGTCGGTGACGTGCGGGATCACCTGCACTGTGGCACCAAGATAGTCGCCGCGCCGCTCGCGCGCGATGATCTGGCTGTAGATGCGCCCCGAGGTCACATTGTCCGACTGCCGCGAGGCGACGCCGGTGAAGCGCTCGTAATGGCCAAGGTCAAGATCAGTCTCCGCGCCGTCGTCGGTCACATAGACCTCGCCGTGCTGATAGGGGCTCATCGTGCCCGGATCGACGTTAAGATAAGGGTCGAACTTGCGGATGCGCACGCGGTAGCCACGTGCCTGCAGCAGCGCCGCGAGGCTCGCCGCCATCAGACCTTTGCCAAGCGAGGACACCACGCCGCCGGTAATGAAAATGAACCGCGCCATGGGAGGGCAGGCTTAGTCGCGCGGTTGCGGTTTGCGCAACCCGGCGAATCGAGCGCCGTGATTTAGTTGGCGTTGGCGGGCGGCGTCGGCGCAGCCATGGGGACCACTGTCGGGGCAGTTGCAGCTTTGGGAGCCGGACGCTGCTCGGTCGCGCCGACCACGGCTTTGGGCGCGGGCGCTGGCGCGGCCATCGGCACGGCGACATTGGCGGCGGCATCGGGCTGCGACAGCGGAATCGCCTCGGTTGCCTCGCGCTGCTTGGCAAGCGAGGTATCGATCTTACCGCCGCCCTGCCGCTGCGAGGCGAGGACCGCCATGGTCAGCGAGAGCGCGACAAAGATTGTCGCGAGGACAGTGGTCGCGCGCGTCAGAAAATCCGCCGCGCCACGCGCCGACATCAGCCCCGACGGGCTGCCGCCCATCCCCAGCCCGCCACCTTCGGAACGCTGCATGAGGATGACGCCGACCAGCATGGCGGCGACAATCGCCTGAACGACGAGCAAGAACGTAATCATGGAGGCGGGCAATCTTCGCTAAATCGGGAAACCCTTGCCCTAGCGCCGTTGCCGCCGACGATCAACCGGGCGGCGTTCAGAGCGCACGATTCGCGGCATCGTGGGTGGCGGAAGTTCACGAAGTTCACGACATATGAGCGGAGTTTTCGGTCTTTCGCCGGTCGTTTGGCGGTTTGGGAGATGGTAATGAAAACGCGCTGTTCGGACATGGCAACGTTGGAGCACAACGACGAGTCTGTAGGACAGCCATTTTTCCGAGACAGGCCTTCGCCGAATGCAGCCAATACGGTTACCGGTCATTCTTCAAGACGCAACGCCTTGCTGGCGCGCCCCCGCCAAAAGCGTCTGCGCTGCCGAGCGGACCAAGCCAAGCCAATCGGCATCACTCACACCATCGATCGAGGCATGCGCGCGCAGCGTCACGTAACCGTGAACCAGCGCCCATAACGAAAACGCCATGGCGCTGCTGCCATCTCTGCCGAGGTCAGCCGTTGCAACGCGCGACACGGTTCGGGCGAGCTGCCCGAAAGCCGACCGCGCGACGGCTCTCGCCGCCGCGCCCGGCTGATACCCGGCCGATCCGCTATCGAACATCAACGCATAATGCGCCGCGTTCGTAGTCGAAAAGGCAACGTAGCGATCGACCGCATTCATGATCGCATCGTGCGGATCGGTCGCATGATTGGCCGCCGCAACCACCTGCCCCAGTTGCGCAAATCCATCTGCATAAAGCGCGTCGAGCAGCCCGGCCTTGCCTCCGAAATGACTATAGACCCCGATGGTCGACACACCGGCCCGTGTCGCAACGGCGCGCACATTAAGGCCTGTCATGCCCTGTTCGACAAACAGCGCGGTCGCCGCCCGCAGGATCTCGGCCTTATTTTGGTTGGGCTGAAGCGATTCACCTTGACTTACCATAACGACGTTATATCCCTCGAATAACGCTGTTATAGAAGGATGTCGTCAATGTCGCAAAGTCCGTGGGTGAAAGGCCCCTACACACCCGTTAACGACGAGCTCGACGTTTGCGATTTGCCGATGACCGGCCGCTTGCCTCCCGAGCTGAACGGCATCCTGGCGCGGATCGGACCCAGCCCGATCGGCGAGGTTGGCGCAGATCATAATCTCTTCTTCGGCGATGGCATGGTTCACGCGGTGACGTTTGAGAACGGCGTGGCCAAAGCCTTTCGCAATCGCTGGGTGCGCACCGAACCGGTGGCCCGCAAACTCGGCGAATCGAACCAGTGGCCCGCGCTCGCTGGAGAAGATGTGGCCAACACGCATATCATTCCCTTTGCTGGGAAATATTATGCGATGACCGAAACCTGCATCCCCTATCGCCTCGATGCGGCCTTCGCCACCGAAGCGCGCGACGACTTTAACGGTTTCATCGATCGTGGCTTCACCGCGCATCCGCATATCGACCCGAACACCGGCAATCTTCACGCCATCGGCTATGCGGTCGATGCGCAGCCGGAGGTCACGCACTATGTTTTTGATCCGCATGGAGCGCCGTTGCGCCGAACGCGGATTGCAATGAACGGCCCGGCATGGGTTCACGACTTTGCGATGACCGCAAGCTACCTCATCCTTTGGGACCTGCCGCTGCAATTCGATCAGGCATGTGCCGACGCGGGCGAGCAGGCACCGTACAAGTGGCAACCGAATTACCATGCCAGCGTCGGCCTGCGGCCCATCGACGGCACCGACGACTCGGTGATCTGGTTCGATGCGCCCGCCGCATTCGTTTTCCATCCGGTCAACGCCTGGGAAGAACCCAATGCCGAGGGCGAGGTGGTCAAGGTCGTCTGCGATGTTTCGCGTTATGCGAAAATGTTCGATCAGGTGCGCACTGGACCGGGCGACATGGCGCCGCCGCAGCTTTATCGCTGGGAGTTCGATCTGCGGAACCGGACAATGACCGAAGCGCTGCTCGACCCCCGCGTTCAGGAATTCCCGCGGATCGACGATCGCTTCTGGGGAAAACGCCACGGTTTCAGCGTGATGACCGAGCTGTTCCGGTTTTCGGGCGGCTCAGGACTGATAACCCGCTACGGCGACGGCTCATCGCAAGAGCATAGCTTCGGGCCCGGCAACGTGACCAGCGAAGGCATTTTCATTCCGCACGGAGAAGACGCGCGCGAAGGCGAAGGGCTCATCATGGCGCTCGTGTCCGAAGCGAAATCCGGCGCAACCAAGGTTGCCGTTTTCGAGGCGGAGCAGCTTGCGAAAGGACCGATGGCCGAGATCACGCTTCCCCAACGGGTGCCGTATACGTTTCACGGTAGCTGGATGCCCGCTCTGGGTTAGGCGGAAGCGATGTCAGGTTGATCCGGAAAGGCGCTATGCCGCCCCGACGATCGGCATGAATTCCGCCGCCGTCAGACTCGCCCCGCCTACGAGCGCGCCGTCAACATTGTCCACTCCGAGCAGTTCGGCGGCGTTGGCGGGTTTGACTGAGCCGCCGTAGAGGATGCGGACGTCGGGGCCAACCAGCGCGCGGATCGCGGCGTGGATTTCCGCGACATCGGCAGGGGACGGGGTGCGGCCTGTCCCGATCGCCCAGACGGGTTCGTAAGCAACCACGGTCTTGTCGAGCATCCCCGGCAGCGAGGCGGCGAGTTGCCCCTTGACCACCGCCAGCGCCTCGCCCGCGTCGCGCTGCGCCAAGGTTTCGCCGACGCAGACGATCGCGGTCAGCCCAGCGGCGATCGCCGCTTCGGCCTTGGCGCGGACATCGGCATCGGTTTCACCGTCATCGGCGCGGCGCTCGCTGTGACCGACGATGCAATAGGTCGCGCCCGCATCGGCGAGCATTTCGGCCGAGATGCAGCCGGTGTGTGCGCCTGACGCCTTGGCGTGGCAATCCTGCCCGCCGATTGCGACGCCGCGCGCGGCTCCGTCTGCAATCAGCGTGAACGGCGGAAACAGCACGACCTCGACGCCGGGATGCGCCGCCACCGCCGTGCCGATCGCATCGATTTCGGCGAGCGCGGCGCGGCCACCGTTCATTTTCCAGTTTCCGGCGATCAGCTTGCGTGCGGTCATGCGGGCGCTCTATGGGGACGGGCGACTTTGCTCAAGGCTGGACGTGTCGCTCCCATGATTTCGATTTTCCGTCGCGCGCTTTCATCGAAGATCATGCTGGCGATCCTCACGCTGATCCTCGTGGCGTTTGTCGTCACCAGTTTCGATCTGACCGGGCTCGGCGCGCCTGCGGGTGCGGGCAGGACGCTTGCCACGGTGGGCGACGCGAAGGTGGGCGATGTGGACGCGCTGCGCCGCGTGCAGAACCAATTCGAGATTGCGCGCCAGCAGGCCCCCGAGCTCGATATGGCGGCGTTCGTCGCGCAGGGCGGCGCCGAGCGCACGATCGACCAGATGATCAACGGCGAGGCGATGGCTGCGTTTGCCAAGGCGCATGGACTCGTGGCCAGCCCCGCGCTGGTCGATGGGATCATCGCGGGCATCCCGGCTTTTTCCGGGCCAAACGGCAAGTTCGATGAATCGAACTTCAACGCGGTGCTGCAGCAGCGGCGACTGACCAAGGCGCAGGTGCGCGGCGATTTCGAACGCGACATCATCACCAAATTGCTGCTCACCCCCGTTGCTGCTGCGCCGCAGCTGCCGCAGGGCGTGATCGATCGGTACGCCGGACTGCTGATGGAAACTCGCAGCGGGCAAATCGGCGTGGTGCCCAGCGCAGCGTTTGTTTCGACAGCGCCGATCGCCGATGCCGAGCTGACGACGTTCTACACGCGCAACGTGGCGCGCTACACCGTGCCCGAGCGCCGCGTGATCAAATATGCGCTGTTCGACCGGAGCCGCTTTGCCGCCAAGCTCGTGCCGAGCGAGGCCGAGATCGCTGCCGCTTACAAGGCGAATGCCGCGCGATATGCGGGGCGGCAGATGCGCGCGTTCACGCAGGTGATCGTGCAGAGCCAGGCCGATGCGCAAGGCTTGCTCAACCGCGTCAGGGGCGGGACGGCGATTGCTGCCGCAGCCGCCGCGCTTGGGCTCGAGCCGCTGCCGGTGGCGCTGACCGACAAGGCGGGGTTCGCCAAGCTGACGAGCAACGCCGTTGCCGACGCTGCTTTTGCAGGCCCTGAAGGCGGATTTGCGATACTGACTCGCTCTGGGCTCGGGTTTCACGTTGTGCGGATCGACGATATCGTCGATGTGCCCGCACGACCGCTTGCGCAGGTGCGCGACGAGCTGGTCGCGGGGCTGACGAAAACCAAGGTCGAAGCCGGAATCGCCGACTTTGTCGCGACGCTCGACGAGGCGATCAGCGACGGTGCGACCTTTGACGACGTTGTCAGGGCGAACGGGCTGGCGGGCGCGGCCACGCCGCCGATCACGGCAGGCGGGATCAATCCAGCCGACCCGGCTTACAAGCTGCCCCCCGAACTGGGTGCTGCGATGCGCGACGCCTTCCAGGGCGACGTGGGGGACGATGCGCAGGTCGGGACCGTGGGCGACGGCGCTTATGCGCTCTATCAGCTTGACCGGATTGTGCCTGCCGCCGCCCCGCCTTTTGCCGCGATCCGCCAGCAGGTTATCGCCGATGCGCAGATCGACCGTGCCGTGAAGGCTGCCAGGCGCGTTGCCGATGCGGTGGCGGCGGCGCTCGGCAAGGGCACGCCGTTTGCACAGGCGCTCGCGGCGACGGGCGTTCGCCTGCCGCCGCCCCAGCCCGCGCGGGGCACGCGCATCCAGGCGATGCAAGGCCAGAACCAGATGCCGCCGCCGCTCATGGAAATGTTCAGCATGACCGCCAAGCGTGCGCAGGTGAAGCCGATCGACGGCAATGTCGGCTGGTATATCGTCTGGCTCGACTCGATCACGCCGGGCGATCCGGCGCAGGCGCAGCAGTTTCTCGAGCCGGTGCGCACGCAACTGACGCAGGTTGCGGGGGACGAATATGCCCAGCAATTCGTGAACGCGATCGCCGCCGAGGTCGGGGTCACGCGCGACGCCGGCGCGATTGCGGCGTTCAAACGCTCGCTGACCGGCGCGCCGTCGCGGTGAAGCAGCCGTGACCGGCGACGACGCCGTCGCCCGCGTGGCCATCGCCGCTGGCCGGTCTGCCCTCGTCTGGCGCAGCATGGTGGCCGATACCGAAACGCCTGTCTCGGCCTTTCTGAAGCTGCACGAACCGGGGCGCGGCGACTATTTGCTCGAATCGGTCGAAGGCGGGCGGTCGCGCGGGCGCTACAGCCTCATCGGCCTTGCCCCCGATCTGGTTTTTCGTGCGGACGGCGATGCCCCGGTCCTCAATCGCCAATGGCAAACCGATCGCGATGCCTTTGTAGCCGCGCCGCCGGGCACGCTTGCGTCGCTGCGCGCGCTCGTCGCCGAATGCCGGATCGAGATGCCCGCCGGGCTACCGCCGGTGCTGGCCTGTTTGGTCGGCTATTTCGGCTATGAAACGGTCGGCCTGATCGAAGCGCTCGCGCGGCCCCCCGCCAACCCGCTGGCGCTGCCCGATATGTTATTCGTGCGCCCGACGCTCATTCTGGTGTTCGACCGGCTCGCCGACACGCTGTATTTTGCCGCGCCGGTGTGGCCCGGCGGGGCATTCGACGCGGCGATCGAGCGGATCGAGCTGGCGATGGCGCGGCTGAGCCGTCCGCTCCCTGCGGGCGCCCGTGCGCCGGTGCCAGTTTCGGCTTCCCCCACCGAGCCGGTGCCCGCGCTGGCCGAGGGACGCTATGCCGCGATGGTCGCCCGGGCCAAAGAATACATCACTGCGGGAGACATTTTTCAGGTCGTGCTCGCGCAGCGCTTCACGCTCCCGTTCGCGCTGCCCGCCTTCGATCTTTATCGCGCGCTGCGGCGGATCAACCCCTCGCCGTTCCTCTATCATCTCGACCTCCCCGGCTTTGCGCTGACCGGATCGAGCCCCGAGATCCTGGTGCGCGCGCGCGACGGCGAGGTCACGATCCGCCCGATCGCCGGAACGCGCCCGCGCGGCCGCACCGCGCTCGAAGACGCTGACAATCGCGCGTCGCTACTCGCCGATCCCAAGGAGCGCGCCGAGCACCTGATGCTGCTCGATCTGGGCCGCAACGACGTTGGCAGGGTGGCGACGGCGGGCAGCGTCACCGTGACCGACAGCTACACGGTCGAATTCTACAGCCATGTCATGCACATCGTCTCGAACGTCGTCGGTCGGCTTGCGCCGGGCAAGGACGCGCTCGATGCGCTGTTTGCGGGCTTTCCAGCGGGCACGGTGAGCGGCGCGCCGAAGGTCCGCGCGTGTGAGATCATCGCCGAACTCGAGCCCGAAACGCGCGGGGCTTATGCCGGAGGCGTTGGCTATTTTGCCCCCGACGGCAGCATGGATTCGTGCATCGTGCTGCGGACCGCCATCGTGAAGGACGGCGCGATGCACATTCAGGCGGGGGCCGGGATCGTGGCCGACAGCGACCCCGCTTATGAACAGCGCGAATGCGAAGCCAAGGCGGGGGCGCTGATTGCGGCGGCGCGCGACGCGATCGAGCGGTCAGGCGCGCCGGGCTATGGGCAGTAGCCAAGGACGCGACGACGTTTGATTGAACCGCCAGCTTCGTCGGCCCGGACTTGATCCGGGCCTAGGCTGTTCTTCGTGCACGATGCGAGAAGGAAAAAGCCAAGCCCCGGGTCAAGCCCGGGGCGACGATTAGGGGTTAACTCACTGAGGTTTTCATTATTCAGGCGATCAGCACGCGGTTGCGGCCTTCGTTCTTGCCGCGGTAAAGCGTCTCGTCCGCCCGGCGGAGGAGCGAGGCGATGTCCTCGCCCGCGCCGAGCAGCGCGACGCCCGCAGTAAAGCTGACCGCACCGAGGCGATCCCCGGTGGTGCGCGAATAGAGCGGCAATTTGACCAGCGCTTCGCGGCAAGCGTCAACCGCCGCGCATGCCGCCTGGGCGTCAAGCCCCGGAAACATTACGACGAATTCCTCGCCGCCGAAGCGACCGACAAAGCCGGTTTCCGCGAAATGCTTGGTCATCAATTGCGCCACGAAACGCAGCACGCGATCGCCCGTCTCGTGGCCGTGCCGGTCGTTGAGCTTTTTGAAATGATCGATATCGGCAAAGGCGAGTGCTAGCGGCTGCCCGTCTGCATGCGCCGCCGTGATCGCCTTTTCGAGCTGACGCTTGAACGCGCGGCGGTTCGCCAACTCGGTGAGCGGATCGACATCGGCGAAATGCTGGGCCTCGGCCAGATGCGCGCGCATCCCGTCGAGCTCCTTCATCGACGTGCGCAATTGCGCCTCGGCGGTGCGCGTCCGCGCGACCATCGCGCGGGTGAGATCGAGCACACGCGCGACGTCATGCGGTGCCTCTTCAAGTGCGGACCCGAATTCGGCAGCATCATCGCCCGATTGGCGGACCATGCCGGTCAAACCGCTGACCTGGCTCTCGATCTCGCCTGCCATTTTCGCCAGCATATCAGGACTGATCGGACCTGCACTTGCCGTGAAAATACGCTCGGCGGCATCGGCGCTCAACGATCCGACCGTGGCGATCTCGTCGCGGATTGCGGCGACCAGCTGGGCGTTTGCCGCAGTCGTGAACTGCCAGGCCAGATCATAATTGTCGGGCGACGGATAAAGCCCGTTCGTAAAAATGAATTCGCCGACGTCGCGAAACATGCGTTCCTGCCAGCTCAATGCGGGCTCCGCGCGCGGGGCAGGCTCATCGCTCCACATGCGCCGCAGGCGGGTCTTGAGATCGAAGTGCGAGGACCGATCGAGATAGCTCATGCTGGCCGATAACGGCCCAGCCCCGTAACGGTTTAGCGAAATAAGCTATCGTCAGTGAACGCTGGCAATTCCCTTGCGCGGCCGAATGCGCCAAAGCACGGCACCATGATCCTCGTCATCGACAATTACGACAGTTTTACGTGGAACCTGGTCCATTATCTGATGGAGCTCGGCGCGACCGTTGAAGTCGTGCGCAACGATGCGGTGTCAGTCGATTCGGCGATGGCCAGCGATGCCGCCGCGTTTCTCATTTCACCCGGGCCTTGCACGCCGAACGAGGCCGGGATTTCGCTCGCGCTCGTCGCCGCCTGCGCGGCAGCCCGGCGGCCGCTGCTCGGCGTGTGCCTCGGTCATCAGGCAATCGGCCAGCATTTCGGCGGCAGCGTCGTGCGTGGCGGGCTGATGCACGGCAAGACCAGCGCGGTCAGCCATGATGGCTCGGGCGTGTTTGCGGGCCTCCCTTCGCCCTTTACCGCGACCCGCTATCATTCGCTGATCGTCGAGCGTATTCCTGACGATCTGATCGTGAACGCGACCGCGCCCGACGGTTGCGTGATGGGTTTTCGCCACGCGACGCTGCCGATCCACGGCGTGCAGTTTCACCCCGAAAGCATCGCAACCGAACATGGCCATGCCCTGCTGGCGAACTTCATGGCGATCGCGGGGCTGTCCGCGAGAGTTCCGGCATGACGCTTCCCGATGCGACAAGGCCACTCGGCGAAGCGGAGGCAGGTGCTGCGTTCGAGGCGTTGCTGGGGGGCGACTTCGACAATGCGGAGGCGCGCGATTTTCTGCTCGCTTTATCGCTGCGCGACGAAACGCCGATCGAAATCGCAGCGGCGATCCAGGCGATCCGCGCGCGGATGATTCCGGTGAACGTACCGCCCGGCGCGATCGACGTTTGCGGCACCGGCGGCGACATGAGCAACAGCCTTAACGTCTCGACCGCTGTTGCCATCGTGGTCGCGGCATGCGGCGTGCCGGTAGCCAAGCATGGCAATCGCGCCGCATCGAGCCAGGCGGGCGGCGCTGACACACTTGAGGCGCTGGGTCTTAATCTCGATCGCGCATCGGAGACCGCCGAGGCAACGCTCGCCGATCTGGGCATCGCCTTCCTGTTTGCGCAAAAGCACCACCCGGCACTCGTCCGGCTTGCGCCGATCCGCAAATCAATCGCGCGGCGCACGATCTTCAATCTGACCGGCCCGGCCTGCAATCCGGCGCGCGTTACCCGCCAGCTGATCGGGGTGGCGCGCCCCGATTTTCTGGCGGTCTATGCCGAGGCGCTGGCGCTGCTGGGCACTGGCGACGTACTGCTTGTGGCGGGCGACGAGCCGCTCGACGAGCTTTCGGTGTCAGGTCCGAGCACGATGTTGCGGATCGGCAAGGTGCCCGAGCGGATCGTGCCCGAAGATGTCGGTCTTGTCCGCCATCCGCTGGTCGCGCTGCGCGGCGGCGATGCCGCGTTCAATGCGGCCGCACTGCGCCGGATGCTGCAGGGCGAAACCGGCGCATTTCGCGACGCCGTTTTGATGAATGCGGGAGCTGCGCTGCTCGTCGCCGGTGCCGTGACCGCGATCCGTGACGGCGTGGAGGAAGCTGCCGAGGCGATCGACCGGGGGCTGGCCAATACGCTGCTCGACTGCTGGATCGCCTACCGCTGAGCGACCCGGCTCAATAACGCCGCAGCAGCCCGGCAAGCCGCCCCTGCACGCGCACCTGCTCGGCCTTGTAAAGCTGCGGTTCGTGCGCGGCATTGGCGGGATCGAGGCGGATGTCGCGACCGACGTTGCGAAAAAACTTCAGCGTCGCCTCGCTGTCATCGACCAGCGCCACGACGATCTCGCCGTCGCGCGCGGTGTCCGTTTTGCGGATGAGCGCGAAATCACCGTCGAGAATGCCGGCCTCGATCATCGAATCGCCTGACACTTCGAGCGCATAATGCTCGCCGGGGCCGAGCAATGCCGCAGGCACCGGCAGCGAGCGATCGCTCTCCATCGCCTCGATCGGCATGCCAGCCGCAATGCGGCCATGCAGCGGAAGTTCGATAATGTCATTGGCAGCAGCGGGAAGCACAGCGGGCATCGGCGCGGTTGCCGCGCGCTGCATGCCCTCGGGCAATTTCATCACTTCGAGCGCGCGCGCGCGATTGGGCAGGCGGCGAATGAAGCCGCGCTCTTCGAGCGCCGAGATCAGCCGATGAACCCCCGATTTCGACTTCAGATCGAGCGCATCCTTCATCTCCTCGAACGAGGGCGAAATGCCGGTTTCGGCCAGACGGTCTTCGATGAAGCAAATCAGTTCGTGTTGCTTGCGGGTCAACATGAGCGGCGCGCCTTTGCTGTGGAACGAACGCCGAACGCTTTATGCAAACAAAAGCGGAACGTCAAGCCAGCGAAATGACCGTGACGCGATCGCCCACGCGGGCGGCGGGCGACCCTGCCGGACGCTCGATGAGCAACGTGGCAGCCGCAAGTGGCAAGAGCATGCCGCTGTCACCGCCGAGCGGGGCGACCTGCCCGTCTTGCCAGACGGCGCGGACATAGTCGGTGCGGCTTTCTGCCGGTGGCAGCGGAGCGGCGAGCGTGGCTCCGAGACGCAGCGGCTCAGGGTCGCGCGCGCCGCTCAGATGGCGGATCAGGGGGAGCAGGAACAGCGTCGCGGTGACAAAAGCGCTGACCGGATTGCCGGGGAGACCAAGGACGATCGCGCTGCGCAGCGTGCCTGCCATCAGCGGCTTGCCGGGCCGCATCGCGATCTTCCAGAAATCGAGCGTCGCGCCGATTTCGAGCAGCACGGGCCGAACGAGATCATGATCGCCGACCGAGGCCCCGCCCGTTGTAACGATGACGTCATGGGCGCGCGCGGCTGCGAAGGCGTCGGCGAGCGCGGTTCGGTCATCGGCGACGATGCCGAGATCGATGACATCGACCGGGAGCGGGGCGAGCAGCGCTGCCAGCATTGGGGCGTTCGAATTGGGAAGCAGGTCCGCGCCTGGATCGATGCCGGGGGGGACAAGCTCGCTTCCCGTTGCGATTAGCGCAACTCTGATGCGGCGGCGGACGGCAAGCGTGCCGTGCCCGGCGAGGGCGGCAAGACCGAGGCGCGGCGGGGTGAGCAGATCGCCCGGTTCGATCAGGCGGTCGTGCCGCGCAAAATCGCAGCCTGCGCTCCGGATGTGCTGGCCGGGGCGCGGAGGGTTTCCAGTAAGCGTCAGGCGATCACCCACCCGAGCAGCGTCTTCCTGAATCAGGATTGTGTCCGCGCCTTCGGGCAGCGTGGCCCCGGTGAAAATGCGGATCGCTTCGCCCGCGCCGAGGGCCGAGCGCGCAGGCAAGCCCGCTGCCGACTCGTCGGTAACGCGCCACGGCCCCGGCAGATCGGCGTGGCAGATCGCATAGCCGTCCATCGCCGAGAGATCGCGCGCGGGCTGGGTGCGCAGGGCATCGACGGGTTCGGCAGCCCAGCGCCCGGCTGCAGCGACCAGAGGGACGGTTTCGAGGGGAACCGGCGCACCGAGCGCAAGCAGGCGGGCCAGCGCTTCGCCTGGGCCGATCACGCGGTAAAGTCGCCGCTGCGCCCGCCCGATTTTGCGATGAGGCGGATGCCGGAAAGGATCATCTCGCGGTCGAGCGCCTTGGCCATATCATAAACTGTGAGCAGCGCGACCGAAACCGCTGTCAGCGCTTCCATTTCTACGCCCGTTGGCCCGGTGGTGCGTGCCTTCGCCACCACGCAGACACTATCGGCCTCGAAGGCGAAATCGAGCGTGACGGCGCTGAGCGCGACCGGGTGGCACAGCGGGATGAGGTCGCTTGTCTTTTTGGCCGCCATAATCCCGGCAACGCGGGCAACTGCAATCGCATCGCCCTTTTTTGTGCTGCCTTGGCGCAGCGCCGCCAGCGCTTCGCCCGACATGGTGATGCGTCCCTCGGCGGTGGCTTCGCGCAGGGTTGCAGCCTTGCCGCCGACATCGACCATGTGCGCAGCTCCCGTTGCGTCGAGGTGCGTGAGCCCGCTCATGCGCCGGTCAGCAGGGCGCGGGTGGCGGACTCGATATCAGCTTGCCGCATCAGGCTTTCGCCGACGAGGAAGGTGTTCACGCCATGCGCCTGCATGCTGAGGCAATCGGCATGCGTTACGATGCCGCTTTCGCAGACGAGGAGCACGTCTGGCGGAACGGCCTTGGCCAAGCGCTCGGTTGTGGAAAGATCGATTTCAAACGTGCGCAGATCACGGTTGTTGACGCCGATCAGGCGCGATTGCAGGCGCAGCGCGCGCGCGAGTTCGGCGTCTTCGTGAACCTCGACGAGGACGTCCATTCCGGCCTCAAATGCGGCCGCCTCGATCTCGGCCATCGCGCCATCGTCGAGCGCGGCGACGATGATGAGGATCGCATCGGCCCCGATCGCCCGCGCTTCGGCGACCTGCCAGGGATCGAGCATGAAATCCTTGCGCAGCAGCGGCAGATCGCAGGCCCCGCGCGCGGCGACGAGATAGCTCTCGCTCCCTTGAAAATAGGGTGCGTCCGTGAGGATCGACAGGGCGGCGGCACCGCCTGCGGCATAGGCGCGAGCGTGCGCTGCGGGATCGAAATCGGCGCGGATCAAGCCTTTAGAGGGACTTGCCTTCTTGATCTCAGCGATCAGCGCGAAGCCGGTTTCGGCACGGGTGCGCAAAGCGGCTTCGAACCCGCGCGGTGCGCTGGGTTCGGGCCATCGCGCCAGGCCTTCGCGCTTGCGGGCCTCAATTTCGGTGCGTTTGGTGGCGCAAATCCGGTCGAGCGTGTTCACGGGGTTCCCTTGCCGCCGGTGGCCAAAGATGTCGAGCGCGCCAGCACCCAGGGATGCGCGCCCTCCCCTTGCGCCACGGTTTCGACATCGCCGTCGGCAAGCGTGATGGCGAGTCCGCCGGTTTTTGCGAGCAAGGCCCTATCCGCTGCGAACCAGCGCGGGCGGCACCATTGCGGCAGGCGGCGCTCGCTGACGACGATATCGGAGCCGGCGCACTCGCGGCGGAGATCGGCCGGGGCGATCAGGTAGCGACTGCGGATCGCCAGCACGGTCCATGGGCGGTCACCGCGCATCAGGCGGACGCGGCAGACGTCGGCGCTGCAGCGCGCACCGGGCAGCGTGTCGAGATCGCCAAGCTCGCCGATCTCGCCCGCGCGCTCGGCGAGCACCGAGCGGACGTAATCACCTGCGCGGGGCCGCAGCGTAGCGAGTTTGCCGTCATTGCCGCGCACTGCCATGTGCATCCCGTCCCCGGTGATGATGATATCGGGCGATGGCGTTGCGAGCGCGATGAGTGCCCCGGCTGCCACCGGTGCCAGCCCCGCCAGCCGCACGCGCCCGCGCCACAGGGCAAACCAGATCCCGCCCGCCACCATCAAGGCGAACGCACCGACCGGGACCGAGGCGAGCGCCGCCTGTGCGCCGGGGACGGCGGCGACTGTTCGTGCGATCCAGAGCAGCACCTCGAGCGCGACGCCGGTCAACCACCAGAACGGCGCGCCAAGCCCTGCCAGATCGAACAGCAGTGCGAGTGCTTCGAGCGGCATGATGACGAACGTCGTCAAAGGGATGGCGATGATATTGGCGAGCGCGCCGTAAAGCCCCGATTTGTGGAAATGATAAAGCGCGATCGGCGCGAGCGCCGCCTCGACCACCAGCCCGGTGACGAGCAGGCTCAGCAAGCCGCGTCCCAGTCGCCCGGCCCAGTCGACATCAGCGGTCGCGCCCAGCCGTTGCATGAGCGGCGTTTCATGGAGCGCGACGATCGACGTGATCGCGGCAAAGCTGAGCTGAAAACTCGGGCCGACGAGCGCTTCGGGCCAGAGCAGCAGGACGACGGCCGCACCGGTTGCAACAAGGCGCAGCGTGAACGCCTCGCGTCCGAGCGCGATCCCAATCAGGACGAGGACGGCAGCGATGCATGAGCGCACGGTGGGCACTTCAGCACCGGTCAGCAGCGTGTAGCCGACGCCGGTGAGCGCACCGACGAAGGCTGCAACCAGCAGCAGCGGCGCGCGCAGGGCCAGCGTCTTGCTCAGCGCGAGCAGCTTGAGCGTCAAAACCATGGCGGCCGCGACGACCGCAGTCACATGCAGCCCGCTGACCGAGAGCAGATGCGTCAGTCCGCTGGCGCGCATCGCCTCCTCGTCGGCCTGATCGATGCCGCCGCGATCGCCGGTCGCGAATGCTGCCGCAATCCCGCCTGCGCTGCCCGCAAGCTGGGTGCGAATGTGCGACGAAAGCCGCTCGCGCAAGGCAGGACCGTCAGTGGCGGGCGGCCCGGTGCGCTCGATTTTGCCGATCGCCTTGCCGGTCGCGCCAAGGCCCTGAAACCACGCCACGCGCGAAAAATCGAACCCGCCCGGCACGCTGGCCCCCGGCGGCCCGACGAGCCGGGCGCGCAACCGGATTTCCTCGCTGACGACCAGCCCGTCAATTATGTCTGCCGCAGCCACATTGACCCGCACGCGCGGTGGCAAGGCGGGTGCGTTCACCGGCAGCAGCGTCAGCCGCACGCGCTCACGCGCGGTCTGCACCTCGATCCTGGCGACCTGCGCAACGAAGGTCGCCACCACCGGCCGGGCGAGCACCGGAGCTGCGACCGAAGTAGCGCGCACCCAGATCGCGCCACAACCGATCAGCGCTGCGAGTGCGCCAGCGAGCACGAGCCTGCGCATCCTTGTGCCTGCAGGCAGCAGCAGGCCGACCAGCGCCAGCGCAGCCATCACGGCCATGAACGCGACCCAGCCGCGCCAGCCGTTAATCACGAACCATGCTGCGATCCCCGCCCCGAGCGCGACCGGGAGCCAGAGCGCGAGCTGGTCGCGCTGCGTGTCGAGCTAGGTCTCGACGCGCGCGAGCATGGCAAGGCCCCGCCCTCTTGGAACGGCGTCGATAACGATGCTAGGAGCAGCGAGTTCGTTCATTCACCCCGCATCGTTGGAGAAACGCGCCATGGGCGCAAGCACGCAAACTGTCGTCACGCGTTTCGCACCTTCACCGACGGGATTTCTCCACATCGGCGGCGCGCGCACCGCACTGTTCAACTGGCTCTATGCCCGCCGCCACGGTGGCCAGTTCCTGCTGCGCATCGAAGACACCGACCGTGCCCGCTCGACCGAGCCGGCGATCGCCGCGATCCTCGACGGGATGCGCTGGCTCGGCCTCGATTGGGACGGCCCCGAAGTCTATCAGTTCGCGCGCGCGCCGCGCCATGCCGAAGTCGCCAACGCACTATTGGCGGCGGGGCACGCCTATCGCTGCTATGCGACGCCCGAAGAACTGGAGGCGATGCGCGAAGCCCAGCGCGCGGCTAAAGCGTCGATGCGCTATGACGGGCGCTGGCGCGACCGCACCGATGCGCCTGACCTGCCGTTCGTGATCCGCCTCAAGGCTCCGCAGACCGGCGCGGTGACGATCGTCGATCGGGTGCAGGGTCCGGTCACGGTCCAGAATGCCGAACTCGACGATTTCGTGTTGCTCCGCTCAGATGGGACGCCGACCTATATGCTCGCGGTGATCGTTGACGATCACGACATGGGCGTCAGCCATGTGATCCGCGGCGATGACCATCTCAACAACGCGTTCCGCCAGCTTGCGCTGATCCGCGCCATGGGCTGGCCCGAGCCGGTCTACGCACATGTGCCGCTGATCCACGGGTCCGACGGTGCCAAGCTCTCGAAGCGGCACGGCGCGCTCGGCGTCGATGCCTATCGCGACGAGATGGGTGTGCTGCCTGAAGCGCTGGCGAACTATCTCCTGCGCCTCGGCTGGGGGCACGGCGACGACGAAGTGATCTCGCGCGAACAGGCGATCGCCTGGTTCGACATCGACGACGTCGGCCGCAGCCCCTCGCGCTTTGACGTCAAGAAGCTCGAGAACCTCAATGGCCATTATCTGCGCGAGGCCGATGATGCACGGCTGGCGGGACTGGTCGCGCCGATGATCGACGCGGGCGACGCCGCGCTGCTCGAACGCGCCATGCCGGTGCTTAAGGTGCGCGCGAAATCGGTGAACGATCTTGCCGACGGGGCGCGTTTTCTGTTCGATGCGCGGCCGCTCGGGCTCGACGACGGCGCTGCCGCGCTGCTCGACGATGCCGGGGTGGCGTTGGTCGGCGATGTCCGCCACGCGCTCGCGGCCTGCGACGACTGGTCGGCAACCGCGCTCGAGGCGGCGGTGCGCGCGGTGGCGGAGGATGCCGGTCTCGGCCTCGGCAAGGTTGCCCAGCCGCTGCGCGCTGCGCTCACCGGACGGACGACCTCACCGGGCATTTTCGACGTGCTGACGCTCCTCGGGCACGCCGAGACGCTGGCACGGCTTGACGACACAATCGCAGGGCGCAACACGCGCTGAGCAATCGAACAGGGAACGGGCGCACATGACCGACACGGCAGAACTCTCCATCGGCGGCAAGGACATCAACTTTCCGGTGATGCAGGGCAGCGTCGGCCCCGATGTCATCGATATCCGCAAACTTTACGCGCATACGGGCGCGTTCACGTACGATCCGGGCTTTACCAGCACGGCGAGCTGCGATTCGGCGATCACCTATATCGACGGCGATGCCGGCGTGCTGCTGCACCGCGGCTATCCGATCGAGCAGCTCGCTGAACATTCGAGCTTCATGGAAGTCAGCTATCTGCTGCTCAACGGCGACCTGCCCGACAAGGCGACGCTCGACAAATTCACGACCACGATCACGCGCCACACGATGGTGCACGATCAGATGTCGACCTTTTATCGCGGCTTCCGGCGCGATGCGCACCCGATGGCGATCATGTGCGGCGTCGTGGGCGCGCTCTCAGCGTTTTATCACGATTCAACCGACATCACCGATCCGCACCAGCGCATGGTCGCCTCGCACCGGCTGATCGCCAAGATGCCAACGATCGCCGCGATGGCCTATCAATACAGCGTCGGCCGCCCGTTCGTATATCCGCGCAATGCGCTGTGCTACACCGGCAATTTCCTGCGCATGACGTTCGGCAATCCGGCCGAGGAGTATGAGATCAACCCCGTCGTCGAACGCGCGATGGACAAGATCTTCATCCTCCATGCCGATCACGAGCAGAACGCCTCGACCTCGACCGTTCGGCTGGCCGGGTCTTCGGGCGCAAACCCGTTTGCCTGCATCGCGGCGGGCATTGCGTGCCTCTGGGGTCCGGCGCACGGCGGGGCGAACGAGGCGGCACTCGAGATGCTGCGCGAGATCGGCACGCCCGATCGCATCCCCGAATACATCGCGCGCGCCAAGAACAAGGACGACCCGTTCCGCCTGATGGGCTTTGGCCACCGCGTGTACAAAAACTTCGATCCGCGCGCGAAGGTTATGAAGGCGGCGGCCGATTCGGTGCTCGACGAACTGGGTGTCGATGACCCCATTCTCGATGTCGCGCGCGAACTTGAGCGGATCGCGCTGAGCGACGCCTATTTCATCGACAAGAAGCTCTATCCCAATGTCGATTTCTATTCGGGCGTGATCCTGTCGGCGATCGGCTTTCCGACGACGATGTTCACCGTGTTGTTCGCGCTCGCGCGCACCGTCGGCTGGGTGGCGCAATGGAACGAGATGATCAGCGACCCCGAACAGAAAATCGGGCGCCCGCGCCAGCTCTACACCGGACCGATGCAGCGCGATTACGTGCCGGTCGAGCAGCGCTGAATCCGACGCCGATGCGCGATCACGGGGACGCGTGACCGCGCCTCGGTGACGGCGGCCTCGGGCAGATCGCACAAGCCGAGACCGGGTTTGGTGCCCATATCGAGCAGGATGTCGCCCCATGGCCCGACGACGAGTGCATGGCCATAGGTTGCGCGGCCGTCTTCGTGGTTGCCTGTTTGCGCCGCTGCGACGACGAATGCGGCATTTTCGATGGCACGCGCGCGCATCAGGACGTGCCAGTGCGCCGCACCGGTGGGCACAGTAAATGCCGCCGGAATGCTCAGCAGCGTCGCGCCCGCATCGCTGAGTGCGGCGTAGAGCGCGGGAAAGCGCAGATCATAGCACACCGAAAGGCCGAGTTTGCCCAAAGGCGTCTCGACCGTGACGGGCACGTCACCCGCCGCATAGGCCGCCGATTCGCGCCAGCTCTCGCCTGTCGCAAGATCAACGTCGAACAGATGCATCTTGTCGTAGCGGACTACGATATCGCCCGCTGCATCGATCACGAAGGCCCGGTTTGCCAGCCGTCCGTCGGGACGACCGGGATCGACCGCCAGCGAGCCGAGGCTTACCCACAGGCGATGCGTGCGTGCGGCCGCGCGCACGGCGACGAGCACCGGATCGTCAGCCTCGCCGCAGATCGCACCCTGCGCGCGCTTGCGGTTCCGATCGAGCAGCCCCGACATTTCGGGGGTGAACAGCATCGCCGCCCCGCCCGCCGCCGCCTCGGCGACCGCCGCCACCAGCACGGCCGCATTCGCAGCCGGATTGATGCCCGACGTCATCTGCAAAACCGCGATGCGCACGGCTCAGCCCGCCAGCATCCGGTCAAGCGCGCCGGATGCATCGAGCGCGGCGAGATCGTCCGAGCCGCCGACATGGACATCACCGATGAAAATCTGCGGCACCGTCGTCTTGCCGTCCGCGCGTGCGATCATTGCGGCGCGCCCGGCTGTATCCATCGTGATGTCATGTTCGTCAAAGCTGACGCCCTTGCGCTTGAGCAGCGCCAGCGCGCGCCCGCAATAGGGACACAGGAATTTGGTGTAGATCTCGACTTTGGGCACCGGTTTGCTCCTCACCCCAGGAGGTGCGGCCGCGGCTGGCCTGTGTCAATGATCGGCCAGCACACGGGCCCAGCAGATCAGCGTGACGCGCGCGGCTCCGGCCTTTTTTAACGCACGCGCGCAGGCATTGGCGGTCGCGCCGGTCGTCAGCACATCGTCGACGAGGTAGATGTGTGCGCCTTCGATCCGGCCACGTACGGCGAATGCGCCGCGCACGGTGTTGCGGCGCTGCGTCGGATTCAGCCCGCGCATGGTGCGCGTCGCCTTGATCCGGTCGAGCAGATTGACGCGAACCGGGTTGCGCGTCCGCGCAGACAGGGCACTGGCGATCGCCACCGACTGGTTGAACCCGCGCGACCAAAGCCGCCAGCGATGCAGTGGGACCGGGACCAGCAGCGCCGCACGGTCGGCAAGGCGCGGGGCGAGCACCTGCGCCATCGTCCGCGCCAGCCCCGGGCGACGGCCGCGCTTCAGCCGCAGCGTCACCCGGCGCGCGACAGGTCCGTAGGCGACTCCGGCGATGACGGCATCGAAATCGGGTGGCGCGGCAAGGCAGGTGCCGCAAATCAGACCTTCGCGCCCGTCGAGTGGCCGCGAGCACTGCGCGCAGCCGCCATCGTCGAGAAAGTCGATTGCCTGCCAGCACACGGCGCAGAAGCGGTGATCGTCATCGACGATGGCGCCGCAGCCGCCACAGCGGGGCGGTAGCACCAGATCGATCACCGGGCGGACGAAGCGCAAGGCAGAGGTCATCGCAGCCGTTGTCGAGCGGCGCGCGCCCGGGCACAAGCGCCGACATGAGTGCTCCTGAAATCTTTGACCGCAAGGCGCGGCAAATGCGCCGCGATCGGCGCGCAACCGATATGCCGGGCTTTTTCGCGCAGACCCTGGTGGACGATCTGGTGGAACGGCTCGACTGCGTGCAGCGTCGGTTTACGCGCGCGCTCGTCATCGGGGCCGAGCCACTGCTGCTCGCGGAGCTGGCAGAACGGGGCATTCCGGCGACGGTGATCGAGGCGGCTCCCCGGCGCGCGGGTCGCATGGGCGCACTGGTGGCCGAGGAGGATGCGCTCGTCTTGCCTGCGGAGCAGTTCGATCTCGCGCTTTCCAGCGGCGTCCTTGACACCGTCTCTGACCTTCCCGGCGCGCTGATCCTGCTTCGGCGTGCGCTGTCGCCCGACGGGCTGTTTCTGGGCAACATGGCCGGTGCGCCGAGCCTGCCTGCATTGCGCGCGGCAGTCACGCAAGCCGATGCCGAACGCGGTCGCGCCGTCGCGCGCTTCCATCCGCAGATCGACGTGCGGTCGGCGGGCGACCTGCTGGTGCGTGCCGGTTTTGCACTTCCAGTCGCGGATCTCGATACACTCGACATTGCCTATATAGGCCTCGCGCCGCTGCTCGCCGACTTGCGTGCTGCGGGTGCGACGAACGTGCTGGCGCAGCGCCATTCCGTAACACGCGGCTGGCTGGCGCGGGTTGCCGATGCCTTTGCGCGCGCAGCAGGTCCGGACGGGCGGACGCACGAAGCGCTGAGCTTCATCACGCTGACCGGCTGGGCCCCCGCCGACAACCAGCCGAAGCCTGCGCAGCGCGGCAGTGCGACCGCCTCGCTTGCAAAAGCGCTCGGCACCCGGCGCTAGATCAGCGCGGCGAGCGCATCGATGAGCGGGACGTCGGCAGGGGGCATCGCGAGCTGACGCAGCCCGGCAAGCGTCGCCCAGCGCAGGGCACTCGCATGGAGCGGGCGCGGCGTGCCCTGCCAGGACCGGCAGTGATAGAGGAGCAGGATCAGCGTCCGGTCGGCAAGTGGCTCGCTGACGAACGTCAGCGGAGCCAGCGCCGCGACATCGACCGCAATTCCCAGTTCCTCATGCAATTCGCGCGCAAGCGCCGTTGCCGGGAGTTCGCCGGGCTCGAGCTTGCCGCCCGGAAATTCCCACAGCCCGGGCATCGACGTGCCCGGCGGTCGCTGCTGGACGAGCACGCGATCGTCGTCGACGAGGGCTGCGGCGACCACGAGCAGCGCTCCCGGTGTCGCGCGGGCGTTAACCGGCTTTAGGATTTCCTTAACTCCACCCCGTGTAATCGCAGCGATACCCATAAGGGTGCATCGAGACCGGGGACAGTACGATGTTGAGACTAGGGCGCGCTTTGGCGCGGGACAAGCGCGGTGCAACCGCGATTGAATACGGGCTGATCGTGTCGCTGATCGTGGTTGCGATCATCGCGTCGATGAACACCGTTGCTTCGAACACTATCCGGATGTGGAACTCGGTTTCGAACAGCGTGGCGAAATCTTCGCAGTAAATCTCGATCGGCTGTTAGAGTTTTGTCAATAAATTGAACGTAGACGAGAACCTACTCAGCCAATTGCGCGGCAGGGTAAACGGGTAGTTTGGACGAACGGAGACCAGATATGACGAAGATTCGCAATTTTTTCCGCAATAAGAAGGGTGCCACGGCCATCGAATACGGCCTGATCGCTGCGCTGATCGCGGTTGCCGCAATTGCTGCCATGGGTACCATCGGTAACAACCTCAGCAACACCTTCACGAAGGTCGGCAACTCGATCAAGACCACCTGATCGATTTTCCTGACTGTCGTTCGATTTATAGTGGGCGGGCGGACAGAAATTTCCGCTCGCCTTTTTTCTAGTGGAGTAGGGACATGCACCACATTCGCAACTTTCTGAAGAACAACAAAGCTGCCACGGCCATCGAATACGGCCTTATTGCAGCGCTGATCGCCGTCGCTGCCATCGCTGCGATGGGCACGATCGGCAACAATCTGACAAACACCTTCACCAAGGTGGGTAATTCGATCAAGACCACTTGATCGGATCGAAGGACCAATTTTCGACATATTGTGGGGCGAGCGGAGAGGGGAATCCGCTCGTCCCGATTTTTTTTTGAGCAGGGACATGAATAATATTCGCAATTTTTTGAAGAATAACAAGGCTGCCACGGCGATCGAATACGGCCTGATTGCGGCGTTGATCGCGGTTGCAGCGATTGCAGCCATGGGCTCGATCGGCAACAACCTGAAGAACACCTTCACCAAGGTGGGCAATTCGATCAAGACTACTTGATCGCAGACGGCTGCGCGTCAGCCGTACACGACCAGTTTGACACGTTGGCCGGGCCGCAATGCGGTTCCGGCCGACAGTGCGTTCAGGGTCAGGAAACGCTCGGTCTGGAGCGTTGTGTAGGCCATGCGCCCGGCAAGCGAGGCGACTGTATCGCCCGAGCGCACCGTCACGACATCGATCCGCCGGGGCTTGACCGCTGTCGCTTCGGCGGCCGTCATCCGCCGCATCGATTGCGCCATGCCGTCAAACGGGCCGATCGCCGATCCCGCGCGCGTCAGCAGTACGAAGTGGTAAGCGGTATTTGCGTTGAACGCATAAGCAATGACGGTGACGTCAAGCGCACCTGATTGCGTGTTCGCACGCCCCTGCGCGATCGCGGCGGACAGTCCATTGATCGTGCGGCGCTGCGGCGTTCCGTAATTGATGCCGCCCTTCCCGCCCGTGAGCGCGTTGAACGCGCTCGCAATATAGCGTTCCAGATCACCGTCGAACGTAACACCTGTGAAAGTCGCCTGCCCTGCACTGCCGGTGATCGACACGGCTTGCGTGCCGTTTGCCATGGCAAAGCCATCGGGAACGGTGAACTGCAGCCGCAGCTCGGGATGGCGAAACGTCTGCCCGTCGATCACGCCTTGCTTGGGATCGTCTTCGTAAAGCACACCGTCGATCGCATCAAGAAAGCCGTCGCGATTGCGCGTGCCGCCGGTCTTGCGCGTCGCGGTCGCCTTTTGCGCTGCACGGGTCACGCGGCTGGCGGGATCGGGGTGTGTGCTGGCCCACGCCGGTGCCGAGCGCCCGTCCTGATTGCGCGTCCGGGCATCGAGCGCCGATTGGGCGGCAAGCGACGCCAGCATGGTCGACGAGGCACGCGGATCATAACCGGCGCGCGCGAGATAGGTCACGCCGAGATCGTCCGCTTCGTATTCCTGCGACCGCGAGAATTGCAGCGTCAACAACTGGAATCCCGACCCAATCCCGCGCCCAAGCACCTGCCCGATCGCCGAATCGCCGCCCAGCACCGCGCCTGCAAGCACCTGTCCGAGCGCGCCGAGCACACTGTTTCGCGTCGCGGCATTCTGGCGCTTTTGCGAATGGCGGGCGGCGACATGGCCGGTCTCGTGGCCCAAGACCGAGGCCAGCTCGGCCTCGTCGTTCATCAGCGCGAGCAGTTGCCGCGTAACGTAAACATAGCCGCCGGGGATCGCGAAGGCGTTGTTTGCGGGCGAATTAAGCAGCGTGACCGTAAAATCGGACTGCGCGTTGGACAGGCCCGACTGGACCGAAATCCGCTGCCCGACCCGGCGAACATAGTCCGCTTGGGGACCCGAATAGGCACCGCCGAACTGCGCCATCAATTGCGGGTGCGCCTTCGCTCCAATCGCCTTGTCATTCGCCGAAATGGACTGCGGGGCCTGCGCGACGCCGGGCGTGCCGACCAGCGCTGCAGCCGACAGCAACGCTCCGAAAACAAACTTTGTGCGCATCCCTGGTCTCCTTGTCGAGGCTACATTGCCAATCGGTCTGCCGCTTACAAGTTCCTACACCGACCCCATTGCCAGGAACTTGGCGCGCCGCTGTTGCCGCAGGACGGCCGGATCGACTGGCGCTAGTGTCGCCAGTGCATCGGCGATCGCATTCTTAAGCGCATGTGCGGCTCCCACCGGATCGCGGTGTGCCCCGCCGCGCGGCTCGGCGATGATCGTGTCCACCACCTTCAGCCGTTTGAGATCGGTAGCCGTGATCCGCATCGCCTCGGCAGCCAGCGCCGCCTGATCGGCACTGCGCCACAGGATCGAAGCGCAGCCCTCGGGCGAGATGACCGAATAGACGGCATGCTCGAACATCAGCACGCAATTGGCGGCGGCGAGCGCGACGGCACCCCCCGATCCCCCTTCGCCGACGATGGCAGCCACAAGCGGCACGCCCAGCGCCAGACATTGTTCGGTGGAGCGCGCGATCGCCTCGGCCTGCCCGCGCTCCTCGGCCTGGACGCCGGGAAACGCGCCCGACGTATCGACGAGCGTGAT
Organism: Sphingomonadaceae bacterium; assembly: GCA_046153865.1. GTDB lineage: Bacteria > Pseudomonadota > Alphaproteobacteria > Sphingomonadales > Sphingomonadaceae > Sphingomonas_O. The sequence goes on along the minus strand of JBJXFA010000067.1, from coordinate 53,204 downwards.
AACAGGCAGGCCGAACCGGTCAGCAAGCTGCATCAGCCGGATCGCCTTGCGATAGCCCTCGGGCTTGCCCATGCCGAAATTGTGGCGGAGTCGACTGGTCGTGTCGTTGCCCTTTTCGTGGCCGATCACGATCATGCGCTGCCCGTCGAGCCGGGCAAAGCCGCCGATGATCGCCTTGTCGTCGGCAAAGGCACGGTCGCCTGCGAGCGGCAGAAATTCGTCGAACATCGCCGCGATGTAATCGCCGAAATGCGGCCGGTCGGGGTGGCGCGCAACCTGCGTCTTCTGCCACGGGGTGAGGCGCTGATAGGTGTCGGCGAGCAGCTTTTCGGCTTTCGCCTCGATCCGCGCGATTTCACCGCCAATGTCGGCCGCGCCACTGTCAGCGGCGCGCAGGTCGGTCACGCGGGCGCGGAGTTCGGCGACGGGCTTTTCGAAATCGAGATACGCGACCATGTGGCGAGGCCGCCTAGGCGGCAGCGGGCTTGGCGTCAACGAGCGGGTGGCGCGTGGTCACGAGCTCAACCAGCCGCGAGGTCTCGACATGCGTGTAGATTTCGGTGGTCGCAATATCGGCATGGCCAAGCATCGTCTGCAGCGCGCGCAGATCGGCTCCGCCTTCGAGCAGGTGCGTCGCAAAGGCATGGCGCAGCACGTGCGGGCTGACTCGGTCGGGCGGGATAGCGGCTTCTAACGCGAGCCCGCGCAGCAGCTGAAACAGGCGCACCCGGCTGAGATGCTTCTTGCCTGACGGAAACAGCCATGGCCCCTCGCCTGCGCGCACCACGAGCCATGCCGACACCGCAGTGCGCGCGCGCTCCGAAACCGGCACCAGCCGCTCGCGCCCGCCCTTGCCTTTCAGAATCGTGAAGGGGCGATCGGGGGCGATCGCGCGCCGCTCAAGCGAGACGAGCTCGGTCGCGCGCAGGCCCGATCCATACAGCAGCTCGACCAGCGCTGCCATGCGCAGATCGGCGGGCCGCTGTCCGAACCGCTCCAGCCGGTCGGCAAGCGCGGCAAACAGCCGGGCGATATCGTCATGATCGAGCGTGCGGGGCAGCCCCCGGGCGGTGCCCGGTCGCGGCAGCGCGTGCGACGGATCGTCGGTCCGATGCCCCTCGTCGAGCAGGAAGGCAAAGAAGCGCCGGAGCGCGGCCGCCTTGCGCGCCACCGTTGCGCGCGAGAGCGCTGCCCAGCCATCGGCCAGCCGGGAAATCTCGACCGGACCCGCCTGCGCAAGACCCCTGTCAATGGCGGTCGAGGCCAGCATCAGATCGGATCGATAGGCCGACAGGGTGTTGCGCGCGGCTCCGGCCTCGGTTGCCAGCATTGCGAGGAACGCCTCGATCAGCAGCGCATCGCCGCTCACGAGCGCGCAATCGCCTCCGCCGCGATCATCCGTGCTTCGGGTTCGAGACCGACCTGCCGCAGGCTTGTGACGATGTGATACAAATGCTCGGGCGGCACGAACGCCCAGTCGGTCGTTTGCAGACCGATCGCGGCGAGGAGCGCAACCGTTCCCGGTTCGCGCGCCGCCACCGCCCGGGCAAGTGCACGGGTCCATGAGGTCTGGCGGGAGACGGGCACGGCAAGCGATTCGGCAAGGCGCGTGGTTTCGTCCGCCGACAGCCGCCCCAGCCCTGCCAGCCCTGCAAACAAGAAGCGACTGCGCAGCTCGCCGTCAAACCCTTCCACAGTCGATGCCGAAATCGCAAACGGCGTCTGCGGCGCGCCAACGGCCAGCAATCCCCAACCAAGACTGCCGCTCGTCACCGACGGGGCCAGCCGCACAGCCTGAATGTCGAGTCCGGCCGAGAGCATCGCACCGATCAGCGCATCACGATCGGCATCGCTGGTTGCCGCATCAGCGGGCAGCGTGGCGGCCGCGCGCGCGGTCAGGATCGCCCGGGCATAAGGACCGTATGGACCCGCAGCACCCGTCCACAGGCGCTTGAGCGCGTCCAACCGGTCGCCGGCCCCGCCTGTGAATGCCGCGCGCAGCTGATTGGCAACAAGATCGGTGCGATCGGCAGCATCGGTCGCGTCGAACACGCTCCCGTGCAGATCGACGAGCGCGGCACTTGAGAACACGCCCAGCGTCGCTGCCCGCTCGGCAAAAGGCACGCGCGCTGCGGGCGCATAGAGCGGTGCGCGCGCGGCCCACGCCTGCACCTGCGGGCCTACTGTGCCATATAGCGGGCGCGGGATGGCAACGCCGGTCGCTGCCGCGAGCCCGTAACGCCAGGCACTGAGCCGCGTGACCCCGTCCCACTGGATCGTGATCGCACGCCGCGTATTCGTGCCTGCGCCCGCCACCTTTTCGGCGAGCAGCACGTCAATCCCGGTGGCCCGCCGCGTATCACGCACGCGCCCGGCCAGCGCCGATGCCGTGCCGCCCTCGGCTTCAAGCCCCGCGCACATTGCGCGCGCCAGCGTCCACGACGGCTTGTCGCTCACCGCCGCCGCGCCATCGGCGATCCCGCACAATCCGGCCGGATCGGCGCTCGCCAGCGCGGCCTGCATCGCGACGTCATAGAGCCACGGCGTGTGATTGACGGCATCGACGCGCTGGACGAGGGCGCGCGCATTGTCCGCCTCGCCCATGCGCACGAGGAGCCAGGCGCGCTCAGCCACCCAATCCGCGCCGCCGACGCCCGCCGGAATGCGGCTTTGCGAGAGCAATGCGCGGCGCAGCGTGATCGAGGCCCAGCGCGAGGTGATCGGGACCTTGGCGCTGCGCATCAGCGTGGTCAGGAAGCGGCCATCGGTGCCGCCGAACGCCCCTGCCCCCATGCCACCGTCCGCCTCGGCAAGCAGGCCGACCTGATCGAGCGAGCGCTGCGCGGCGGGGGGCAGATCCTGCAGTTCGGCCACGGCGGCCATCGCATTGTCGGCGCTGTTGGCGGGTTCGCTCGTGGTTTCGGAAACGCCCGGCGAGGGCGGCACGATCGCAACATCGGGCACATCGGGCGTCGGCGCTGAAGGCTCGGGCGCGGGGCTCGGATTATCGGGTGCCTTGACCGGAGGCGCGGCTTTGGGTGGTGGTGCCGGAGGATCGCCGAAACCGGGCGGCAGGATGGATTCCGGTCCACGCTGGGCAAGCGCAGGCACCATCGCTGCCAGCGCCAAGGTGCCAATAAGATATCTAGCGCGGAAACGCATCGGCGGGGATCACCTTTTCAACGCGCTTGGGTTCCTGCGCGGCGTTCATTTGCGACAGCCAGACTGCCCCGCCAACCAGCACGAGCACAAGCAGGATCAACACCATCAGTCTCGTCATCAGTGTGCCCGCACCCTCGCGAAATTGGCATCTGTGCGGTCCTTTGCCCGATCGGCGACCCTTATGTATAGCCCCGTTGCCATGACCGCCGCGCCCGCGCCAATCCCTGATGCGTCGCTTGCCGCGCGCGATCGCCCGATCGTGCTGATCGGCCTCATGGGCGTCGGCAAGACCACGGTGGGCCGCCGGGTTGCCGCGCGGCTCGATCTGCCGTTCGTCGATGCCGATGCCGAAATCGAACGCGCGGCGGGGATGACCGTTGCCGAAATTTTCGAGCGTTTTGGCGAACCGCATTTCCGCGACGGCGAGCGCCGCGTGATCGCGCGACTGATCGACGGCACGCGCAAAGTGATCGCAACTGGCGGCGGCGCCTTCATGAACGATGCCACGCGCGCGCTGATTCTTTCGCGCGCGACGGCGATCTGGCTCGATGCCGATATCGAAATACTAGCGCAGCGCGTCGGGCGGCGCGACAGTCGCCCGCTGCTCAAGGGCCGCGATGCGCGCGCCGTGCTGCGTGATCTCGCCGCCGTTCGCAACCCGGTCTATGCGCTGGCCCCGATCCACATCCGCAGCCAGCCGCAGCCCCACGAAAACGCCGTCGAGGCGATTTTGACAAAGCTCGCGCAATGAGCGTCGTGCGCGTGGGCCTTGGCGACCGGGGCTATGACATCGTGATCAAGAGCGGGCTCCTCGCCAGCTGCGGCCGCGCGCTTTCGGCGCACGCGCGGACCGGGCGCATCGTCGTGGTCACCGATGAGCATGTCGCCGCGCTGCATCTCCACACGCTGGTCGGCAGCGCCGAGAGCGCGGGACTACGCGTGGACAACATTGTCGTGCCGCCGGGCGAAGGCACCAAAAGCTGGGCACAGCTCGAGGCACTGACCGACCGGCTGATCGCCCTCGAAGTCGAGCGCACCGACGCGATCGTCGCGCTCGGCGGTGGCGTGATTGGCGATCTCACCGGCTTTGCCGCCGCGATCGTGAAACGCGGCTGCACCGTAATCCAGGTGCCGACAACGCTGCTGGCGCAGGTCGATTCCTCGGTCGGCGGGAAGACCGCGATCAACACGCGTGCGGGCAAAAACCTGATCGGTGCGTTTCACCAGCCCGTGCTCGTGCTGATCGATCCGGACACACTTGCAACACTGCCGCCACGTGAGTTGCGTGCGGGCTATGCCGAAGTCGTCAAATACGGGCTGATCGACGATGCGGATTTCTTTGCCTGGTGCGAAGCGAATGGCGCGGAACTGCTAGCAGGCGATGCGGGGGCGCGTGCCCATGCCATCGCCACCAGCGTGGCGGCCAAGGCGCGCATCGTCGCCGAGGACGAGCGCGAGACCACGGGTGCTCGCGCGCTGCTCAATCTGGGGCACACCTTCGGGCATGCGCTTGAGGCCGAAACCGGCTTTTCGGACCGGCTGCTTCACGGCGAGGCGGTTGCGGCGGGGATGGCGATCGCGTTCTGCTTTTCGGCGGCACGCGGGTTGTGTTCAATCGACGATGCGTCCCGCGTTTCAGCGCATCTCACCAGCGTCGGACTTCCGACCGGCACGCAGGGGATCACCAACGCCAGCGGCGCAACGCTCGCCGCACATATGGCCCATGACAAGAAAAAGGCGGGTGGCACCGTCCCTTTCCTGCTCGCGCGCGGGATCGGACAGACTTTTTTGGCGCGCGATGTCACGCTGGGTGAGGTGGCGTCGTTTCTGGACGGGGACGGGTGATGCCCAACGGCATCGCCAAGGCGAACTTGCCGAGCAAAACCTGCCCGGTCTGCGCGCGGCCCTTCACCTGGCGCAAGAAATGGGCGCGCGATTGGGAGAGCGTGATCTACTGCTCGGACAAATGCCGTTCAAATGCGCCGTCCAAGCGCCAGCCATAGCCACCCCGCGATCATCATCGCGCCGCCCAGTGGCGTGACCGCACCCAGCCAGCGCGGCGCGCCCAGCGCCATCGCGTAAAGCGTGCAGCCGAAGATCGCGCCGCCTGCCAGCAGCAGCCAACTAACGCGCCGGTCAAACCGTGACACGGTGATTGCGGCTGCCGCATGCGGAAGCTGATAAGCGGTTCCGGTTTTCAGCCACGCCGCCGCCTGCGCCTCTGCACCGTGCGCACCGAACGCGCCCGCAGCGACGGCGAGCGCGGCTGATAGCGCTGCCGCCACGACCAGCGCGTCACGCTTCACGTCGGGTGCCCTCGGGTTCGGCGCGGAACATCGTGTCGTCCATCGCGTGCAAGTCGCCGGTCGCCGATTGCGCGGAAAGACGGTCGGCGTCGCGGGTCCGGTAATCGCGCTCGATACTGATGATCCGGTCTTCCTCGATGCCCGCCGCCGCCAGCGCGCGCCGCCCCATCAGGATTGCGGATTCATAGACTTCACGGATTTTGAAAGCGGCTTTCACGTCGGTGAGCGCCATCATCTGCCGCCGATCAAACGCGCGGACCATAATCGCGGCCTTGGGGAACGCATGGATGATCGGATCGAGTTCCTTGGGGCCAAGCGTCGCATCGTCGATCGCAAAGACGATGACCTGCGCGTGATCGGCCCCGGCCGTGCGCAGCAGATCGAGCCGCCGCCCGTCGCCGTAGTAAACCTTCATGCCAAATTCGGCAGTGCGCTCGATCTGCTCGGGCTTGATGTCGATCAGCGTCACGGCAAGCTTTTCGGCAAACAGCATCTGCGTCACGGTTTGCCCGAAGCGCCCATAGCCAACGACTATGGCGTGCGCTGCGCCGGAAGCTTCCGGCCCCTCGGGCAACGGCCCGGTGCGCGCAGCGAACTCATAGCGGCGCGCGATCATCAGCAGGAAGGGTGTCGTCGCCATCGACAGCGTGACAATCGCGCCGAACAGGCTGGCCGCCTGCGGCTCGATCAGCAAGGCATCCTGCGCCTGCGCGAACAGCACGAAGCCGAATTCGCCGCCCTGGCTCAGCAGCAGGCCCAGGCCGAACGCGGGCCGCGCCTCCATGCCGAAAGCACGCGCAAGCCCGAAGATCAGCGCGATCTTGATCGCCACCAGTGCCGCGGCCATGCCGATCACGAACAGCGGGTTGGCGATCACCGCGCCCACATCAAGCACCATGCCGACCGCCATGAAGAACAGCCCAAGCAGCACCGCACGAAACGGCTCGATATCGGCCTCGATCTCGTGGCGATAAGGCGAGTCGGCGAGCATCACGCCAGCCACGAACGCGCCAAGCGCCGTCGACAGATGCAGCAGTTCCATGACCATGGCGGCCGCAAAGACCGTGAACAGGCCGACGACGATGAACAGCTCCTGCTCGCCCAGCCGCCCGATCAGCCCGAGCAACGGCCGGATCACGAAGCGCCCGGCGAGCACCAGCCCGACGACGGCGGCAACGGTGTAAATCCCCAGCATCCAGCCCGGCGGCGCGCTGGGATCGGCAGGCGCGCGCGAGAGCGCGGCGATGACGGTGATCAGCGGGACGATCGCAAGATCCTGAAACAGCAGCACCGAAAAGGCGCGCTCGCCGAATGGCGTGTTGATGCGGCCCGAGGATTTGAGGCTCGGCAGCACTTGCGCGGTGGACGACAACGCCAGCGGCAGGCCCAATGCGAGCGCCGCGCCCCAGGTGAACGGTGTCGCGACGAGGATCAGCAGCGTGATCGCCAGCCCGCAAACGACGACCTGCAACAAACCAAGTCCGAAAATGTCGCGTTTGAGCTTCCACAGCCGTGCCGGATTGAGCTCGAGGCCAACGAGGAACAGCAGCAGCGCGATGCCGATCTCGGCGGCATGGAGCTTCGATTCTGCCCCGCCGACAAGGCCCAGACCAAAGGGCCCGATCGCGGCTCCGGCAACGAGATAGCCGAGCACGGCACCGAGGCCGAAGCGCCGGAAAAGCAGCACGAAAACGAGACCTGCACCCAGCAGGACAACGGCTTCGCGGAGCACCGACTCGCTCATGCGCGCAACGCCGCTTCAGCGGCGGCTTTGAAAGGCAAAAGGATCGCGGCATGACGCGCGCGGTGTTCGCGGGCGGGCGCGAAGATCTCGAGGCCCGGCCATGCGCCGGGATCGTCGCGCTCGCTTAGCAGGTATGCGCGCAAAGCCGTTGTTGCTTCGCCAAGCTCTGCTGCCGTTCGCCCCGGGATCGCGCTGGCGAGGACCGACGCTGATGCCTGCCCGAGGGCGCAAGCGCGCACCTCATGGCCATAGGCTGTGACGTGCCCATCGGCATCGAGCACCACATCGACCATGATCCGGCTGCCGCACACCGGCGAGCGCTGCTCGGCAGTTGCGCCCGGCGCGGCGAGGCGCGGCCATTGCCCGGTCGAAGCGGCCAAGCGGAGGATTTCGGAGGTGTAAAGTCTACTCATTCCTCGCGGCGCTTTTCGACGAAATCGCTGACCGCCGCCGCACTGGCGCGCAGCAACGGGTAAGTGCGCGACGTCGTCATCCATTCGGGCCGATCGGCCGATCCGCCGAACACCGTATCGTAGAGCAGCGAGACGAACAGGAAAGCGAGTGTCGCGGCGAGCAGGCCTTTGACCGCCCCGAAGCCGAGGCCGAGCACGTGATCGAACGGCCCGAGAAGTGATGCCCGCGTCTGCTTGCCAAGTGCGTTGCCCGCCGAACGGATGATGAGGAACGTCAAACCAAACACGATGGCAAAGGCGAGGACAGCGGCACCGCCCTCGGTCCCCACCGGACCGGCCAGCGCCGCACTCACCGGCGCATGCAAAAGGCGCACAGCCAGGATGCCACCGATCCATGCCAGCAGCGAGGTCGCCTCGACGACGAACCCGCGCATCCCGCCAAGACATGCACCGATCCCGATTGCCAGCAATACGATGATATCGAGCGCAGTGAGCGCCATGTTCGCAAAAGTCCGTTCGCTCAGAAAGCCCGTTCGATCTGGCTCATCAGGAAGCGTGCGGGGCTAGTTGTTGGCATCGCCTCGCCCAGCCCCTGATCGAGCCGTTCAACCCGGCGATACAGATCGATGCTGGCTTCCGCCAGTGCTCGCGCGTCCTCGGGCAAGCGCTCGAGCGACGTGGGTTCGCTGACAACCGGCGCACCGAGCCGATGGACACCCCAGCGCATCGCCTCAGGCGCAAGCTCGCCGGCGTGAATGGCGCGCTGCGTAAGCAGCCAGGCGATCACGTGCATCAGCCGCGTCGTCACCCTGAGCGATTCGCACGAGAATATCACGCGCTCGAGTGGCGTCAGCGCATCGCGCGCTCCGCATCCCTGAATGTCGAAATAGCTACGGGCCTCGTCCGCCAGAAGCATGGTTTCAGTATAAAGACTATCGACAAGGCGATGGGCAAGCATTTGCGCCTAATGGCATAGCAAGGCACGGCCCGGAATGTCCAAATGGGGGTGAAGGGCATCCCGAAATGGGTCAGGCAATGATATCGGGGATCATCATGTCCTGAATGAGAGCAATCTCGTCTTTGACGCGCAACTTCCGTTTTTTGAGCCGTGCAATGGCGAGCTGGTCAGCACAACCGTCGGCAGCAAGACCGTCAATCGCCGCGTCGAGATCGCGATGCTCGCGCTGAAGCTGATCGAGTCGGCCTTGCAGTTCGCGCGGTTCCATCGCGCCATGCTAGCCCGATCCGCAGCTTCGCTCAATCGACACGCTCCGCCGTGCCCCGCCCAACGGCTGGTCGATTCCGGACCCGATTCTCTAAAGACAATTGCAACAATTGGTGGTTCAATCTCGCGTTTCGATCACCACGGCAAAGGAGCAGCCTTCATGGACAGCGCACACATCCTTGCACTCCAAGCGAAGCATTCAGGTCTGGAAGGTCGCATTGCGGCCGAGACCGCGCGCCCGTGGCCGGATTCGTCGCTGGTGGCAACGATGAAGAAACAGAAATTGCGCATCAAGGAAGCGCTGGCGTCGATTCGCAAATAACGATGCGCAGCGCGGGCTCAGGCGCGCAGCTTGAGCCCGGGGCGACGCGAACGATCGACAACTGGCTGAACGTAGATCGCAGGTTCGGATCGGCCCACGACCGGATGGCGGGCCAGCTTCGGATCGACGGTTTCGTCAAATGCGATGCCGGCGCGATCTTCGGTCGCCCACACGACCCGTCCTTCGATTTCACCAATGCCGCGAAGATCGGTCATGATCTTTGCGTTCTGGTAGAAGACCTTGCTGCCGTCGACCATCATGCCGCCGGGCGCAAGGTTGCGGACACGCACCGTTACGGGAGCCTTAGCGCCCGCGACCATGATGCTGCTGCTCAGGAACAGGCTGTCGCGCGGCGCTTTCCGATTGGTCGCCTCCTGTTCGTCTGCGCCTGCCATCATGCCTAACCTGTTTCGACCCCTCGTCATCCGGCAGTGTAGACCAGCAAAGCTCGCCAAAGCGTAAACGGTCTATTCGTCGCGCGAGATCTTCTCCTGACGCTCATGTGCTTCCTGCGCCTCGAGCGTCATGGTCGCGATCGGACGCGCTTCGAGCCGCGCCAGCGAAATCGGATCGCCCGTCACCTCGCAATAGCCATATTCGCCGTCGTCGATCCGCCGCAGGGCAGCGTCGATCTTCGAAATGAGCTTGCGCTGCCGATCGCGCGTTCGCAATTCGATCGACCAGTCGGTTTCGCTCGAGGCACGATCGGTGACATCGGGTTCGCGCAGCGGCTCATTCTGCAGCGTTGCCAGCGTGTCCTGGCCTTCGCGGAGCAGCGCTTCTTTCCATTCAATGAGTTTGGCGCGGAAATAGTCAATCTGGCGTTCGTTCATGAATTCTTCGTCGGCACCGGGCCGATACTCCGGGTCTTTCGAACGCGCACCCTGGGTCGCATCGTCGGATCGTTCGGCCGTGGTCGCCATGATACTCTCCTGCGATCCGGCCAAAAGACATTCCGGACGGGCGCGCCTATACTCATGCCGCAAAAAGCGCACAAGCGACCTCGCGGAACGAAGTCAGAGTCAGTGAAATCGGCCCTGAATGAGACATTAACCCTGTCTCTTGGCCTGCCGCTGCGCCGACCGGGCGAAACGAGGGTTTAATCAAGGTTAACCCGCTTGCGCACCGCTCAAATGTCTGCACGGTAGATCGGGGCGAAGGAACGAGGCGCTGCTCTGCCAGCGTGAATAACGGACAGGAACACTGCGATGTCGGTAAAAATGGCACTGGCTAAACTCTGCGCTTGCGCCTGTGGCGGCGCCATCGTCGGAGGCGGCGCGATGCACGTGGCGCAAGCGCCGCGTGCGCAATATGCGCAGCCGACCAAGGTCAAGAAGATCCGCAAGCCCGCAGCGACGGCGTTCCGTGCGCCCAAGACGCGCCGTTATGTGCAGCGGGCCCGGCGCGCGACAGTTCAATATGCCTGCGCAGCGGGCGGCGGTGGCCGCGCCGTAACCACGGTGTCGCGCACAGTTGGCGGCGCGCGCGTGGCAGCGGCACCCCTCCCGCCGATGCTGCCGCAGCAGGCGGCCTTTCAGCGTGAGAGCGGTGGTGGCAGCGTCCCGGTCGTCATCGGCGGTTCGGGAGGCTTCGGCGGCTTTGGCGGCGGCTTCTTTGCCGGTGGCTTCTTTGGCGGCGGCAGCGGCGGCGGCGGTATCGTCGTCTCGTCGACGACCAGCGGCGGGTCAACCTCGACGTCGTCAGGCGGATCGGGGGGCAGCTCAACTTCGACATCGACCGGCGGTGTGAGTAGCACTTCGGGAGGCTCCGGCGGCAGCTCAACGTCAACCGGCGGCGTGAGCAGCACTTCGGGCGGCAGCTCAAGCTCGACATCTTCAGGCGGCTCAGGCGGTTCGGGAGGGAGCTCGACTTCGACTGGCGGCGTCAGCAGCACGTCGGGTGGCGTGTCATCGACCAGCTCGACTGGCGGAAGCTCCACATCGACTGGCGGGAGTTCCACGTCCACCGGCGGGAGCTCGACATCGACCGGCGGAGTGTCTTCGACGAGTTCGACGGGCGGCTCTTCGACGTCCACCGGCGGAGTTTCATCGACCAGTTCGACCGGTGGATCCTCGACAAGCTCGTCGACTGGCGGCGTATCGTCGACGTCGTCCTCCTCGGGCAACGTATCGTCCTCGTCGAGCGGCAACGTATCAAGCAGCGGTTCTTCTTCATCGAGCGGCAATGTCTCGAGCAGCAGTTCCTCGTCGTCGAGCGGCAATGTTTCGAGCAGCGGCTCGTCCTCATCAAGCGGCAACGTGTCGAGTAGCACTTCGTCCTCGTCGAGCGGCAATGTCTCGAGTTCGACCAGCACTAGCACCTCCTCGGGTGGCGGCTCATCGAGCGGCGATCCCGCCCCGGTTCCCGCTCCGCCAATGATCGCGTTGTTCGGTCTGGGGGCAGCGGCACTCGTCGCCCGCGCGCGATTTGCCAAGAAGAAATAGCCTGACCGATTTGCTTTCTGGCAACGCCTGAACGAAACGCGCCGCTGCGGATCGGACCATTCATCAGCGAGGCGGGCATGCAGCATTTCGATTGCGTCATCGTGGGGGCTGGGCATGGCGGCGCGCAGGCTGCCATCGCGCTGCGCCAGCAAGGGTTTGCGGGCAGCATCGCGCTGATCGGGCGCGAGGCCGAAGCACCCTATGAGCGTCCGGCGCTATCAAAAGACTATCTCGCCGGCGAAAAGCCCTTCGAGCGGCTTTACATTCGCCCGCCTGCCTTCTGGAGCGAGCGCGGGGTCACGCTTCTGCCCGGGTGCGCGGTCGATGCTGTCGATCCCGAGGCGCGAACAGTCACGCTGCAAGACGGCGCGACGATCGGCTATGGCGATCTGATCTGGGCGACCGGCGGCGATCCGCGTCGCCTTTCGTGCCGCGGCCACGATCTTGCCGGCGTCCATTGCGTGCGCAACCGCGCCGATGTCGATGCCATCACCGCCAATCTCAATGCGGCGCAGCACATCGTCATCATCGGTGGCGGCTATATCGGGCTTGAGGCGGCGGCGGTCCTCACCAAGCTCGGCAAGCCGGTGACATTGCTCGAAGCGCTGCCGCGCGTGCTCGCGCGGGTGGCGGGCGAAGCGCTGTCGGCGTTCTTCGAAGCCGAGCACCGCGCGCGCGGAGTCGATCTCCGAGTCAATACCCTCGTCGAGGCGATCGAAGGCGATACGCGCGCGACCGGAGTCCGCCTTGCCGACGGGACGATTGTGCCCGCCGACATGGTGATCGTCGGCATCGGCATCATCCCTGCTGTTGCGCCACTCATCGCGGCCGGAGCCGAAGGCGCGAACGGCGTTGCGGTCGACAAACTGTGCCACACGTCGCTCATGCACGTATATGCAATTGGCGACTGCGCGCTGCATGCCAATGCGTTCGCCGACGGTGCCGCGATCCGACTCGAATCGGTGCAGAATGCCAATGATCAGGCAAACACGGCCGCCAGAGCGATCTGCGGTATCGAAGCGCCTTACGGCGCGACACCATGGTTCTGGTCGAATCAATATGATCTGAAGCTGCAAACAGTCGGTCTGTCGACGGGGCACGACCAAGCGATCGTGCGCGGCGACCCGGCTACGCGCAGCTTTTCGGTGGTTTACGTGAAAGAAGGCCGCGTGATCGCACTCGACTGCGTCAACGCGACGAAGGATTATGTGCAGGGCCGCAAACTGGTCGAGCAGCGCGCGACATGCAGCCATTCGGCTCTCGCCGATGCTTCGGTGCCGCTGAAGGAGCTTGCCGACTCACTGAGCGGTTGAAGCCTGCGGGCGTCGGCACAGCGCTACTGCAGACCCTCTTCGCGCAACAATTCGGGAATCCTCGTTTTGAACGCGAAATATCCTTTCTTGGCGTGTGGCCAGCATTGGACATCCCAGCGCCGCTGCACCGGCACGAGCGCAATCGCTTCGGGCGCCAGCTGCGGCCCGATTGCCCGCAGTGCGTCAGCGACTGGCCCGACCGGCGCATAGGACGTCATGATCTGGCGCAATCCGGCGACTCTTGCATTGGCAATGAGTGTGTCCGCGTCTAGCCGTGCGGCAATGGCAGTGGGACAGCCAAACGCTGGGGTGACCCGGCTTGCTGTGTCACGGGCTGCTGCAGTGACGAATGCGCGCGCACGTTCGCCCCAAAGGAGGCTATCGTCGGCAACAACCAGCGCCGCTGCAACCTTTCCGGGGTGATTGACTGCCGATCCGGGATCGAAATCGTCGTGCGTGACGAGGAGCAACGATGGCTCGTCGCAAGGCGGCGCAGTGCGCGGCAAGTCGACAGCGGCTTCGACTGGCGGTTCGGTCAGGGAAATGGCATCCGTGGCGAGTCCCACCGGGGCAAAACGCCCGTTGGTGTAGCGCGCGATATTTTCTGCCGTTGCCAGATAGGTCTTGCCGACGGTCTGAAGCCCTGCAACCCAACGCCACGAAAGCGTATTACTGGCGGCATCAGCGTCTATCAGATGCCGCAGAAAAAAGTCTGCGCCGAGCACCCAGGGCAACCGCAGCGTGAAAATCCAGATCGATGCAAACCACATGTGCGCATGATTGTGGAGATAACCCGTCGCGACCAATTCGCGTGCCCAGTCGTCGAACCCGTCGATCCCGGTGGTGCCCGTTTCGGCGGCGGCAAGCGCCCGCGCGTTCGGAAAGGTCGCGCTCTGGAGATCGCGCTCAAGCACGAAACGCGTCCAGACGGCGGGACGCATTTCAAGCCAACCCTTCCAATAGGTCCGCCACATAACTTCCTGAACATATTTCTCAGCCTCGGCGAGGCTGTGTCGAGCAAGGACCGTCGCGACAATTTCGCGCTCGGTGATGAGGCGATAGCGCACATAGGGAGACAGCTGCGAAACTGCCGACTTGGCGTCCAGGCCGGGATCCGTATTTCGCCCGGTTTCATAAGCGCGCCCCGCACGCGGCGCGAATAGCGCCAACCGATCGAGAGCCGCGCTACGTGACGGTACAAAACTGCCGATAGGGTCGCTCATGCAGATCCCCTAGCCGGGAATGCGGCGTGCTGACACATCAAACAACGAGATTTGGTGGAGCCTAGCGGGATCGAACCGCTGACCTCAACACTGCCAGTGTTGCGCTCTCCCAGCTGAGCTAAGGCCCCTTGAAGCGCGCCCGATAGACCTTCGGGCGATCGCTTGCAATGCGTCTGTTAGACGTCCTGCTCCTGCTCGCCGGTATCGACGCCCAGATCGTCGTCGCCGCCGAGATCGACCTCGTCGTCGGGCGACTTTTCCGCGTCCTCGTCAACGTCGATATCGAGATCGTCGGCACCCAGATCAGCGTCGGCGACCGCGGCTTCTTTCTTCGGCGCGTCGAAGGGCAATGGCTGCTTCGACTTGAGGATGGGATCGGGCATCCAGATGTTGCCGCACGAAATGCAGGTGACGGGATCGTCCTTCGTCAGGTCGTAAAAGCGGGTCGCGCACTTCGGGCAGGTCCGCTTCGTGCCCCATTCAGCCTTAACCATGGGCCGTATAAGCTCCGAAAAAAGAGGAAGACGCGAAAACCGGCAGGCCGTTTCGCGAAGTGCGCGCCCTTGCCATAGCGAATCGCCGCTGTCAAAGCCGCGCGGCCGTGACCGCCCCCCGTGCCTTCTCGATGAGCGCCCCGCTGCGCGGAACCGTCACCGTTCCTGGCGACAAGTCGATTTCGCACCGCGCGCTCATGCTCGCGTCGCTCGCGGTCGGCGAGTCGGTGATCGACGGCCTGCTCGAAGGCGAGGACGTGCTGGCGACGGCCACCGCCATGCGAGCAATGGGGGCGACCATCGAAAAGCGCGGGGCGCAGTGGCACGTCCACGGGGTCGGGGTCGGCGGGCTGCTGCAACCGCAGGCCGCGCTCGACATGGGCAATTCGGGCACTTCAACGCGGCTGCTGATGGGGCTTGTCGCGAGCCATGCCGTCACCGCGACGTTCACTGGCGATGCCTCGCTGTCCAAGCGCCCGATGGGTCGCGTCATCGATCCGTTGTCCACCATGGGGGCCGCGATTACGGCAAGCCCGGGCGGCACGCTGCCGCTGATGGTGCGCGGGCTCTGCCCTGCCGTGCCGATTGCATACCGGCTTCCGATTGCGTCAGCGCAGGTGAAATCTGCGATCCTGCTTGCCGGATTGAACACGCCGGGGATCACGCGGGTGATCGAGCCCGTGCCGACCCGCGACCACAGTGAGCGCATGCTGGCGGGCTTTGGCGCTGAGCTTACCATCGAGACCGACGCGGCAGGCGTGCGGACGATCGCCATCCGGGGCGATGCCGAACTCAAGCCGCAGGCGATCACCGTTCCCGGCGATCCGTCGTCCGCAGCGTTCTCGATTGTTGCCGCGCTCATCGTGCCGGGGTCGGCGGTGAAAGTTGTGAATGTGGGCATGAACCCGACGCGCGCGGGGCTGGTTTTCGCACTGATGGCGATGGGTGCGGATATCACGATCGTGAACGAGCGCAGCGTTGGCGGGGAACCTGTCGCCGACTTGATCGTCCAGCATTCGGCATTGTCCGGGATCGAGCCCGATCCGGCGGCGGCACCGAGCATGATCGACGAATTCCCGATCCTCTTTGTCGCAGCGGCGCTCGCCAAGGGCCGCAGTGTCTTTCGCGGACTCGACGAACTGCGCGTCAAGGAATCGGACCGGATCGCGGCGATGGCAAACGGGCTGCGGGCGATCGGCGCGCAAGTCGAGGAATTGCCGGACGGCCTCGCGATCGACGGCCGCGACGGTGCTCCCTTCCCCGGTGGTGCGACGATTGCGACACATCTCGATCACCGGATCGCGATGAGCTTTGCTGTCGCAGGCCTGGCGAGCGCAGCTTCAGTGACCATCGACGATGCGGCTCCGGTCGCGACGAGCTACCCAGGATTTTTCGCAACGCTTGACGCTTTGGGCGCGGGGTAATGGCCTGGGTCTATCTGGTCGGTGCCGGACTCCTCGAAATCGTTTGGGCATACTTCATGAAGCGCTCCGAAGGGTTCAGCCGGCCAGTCGACAGCGTCATCACCATAGTCGCGATGATCGCCAGCTTTCAGCTTCTGTCCGTCGCCATGCGGTCGCTGCCGCTCGGCACGGCCTACACGATCTGGACCGGGATCGGCGCGGTCGGAGCGTTCATTGTCGGGATAATCATGTTGGGCGAAGCCGTGACTGCCGGGCGCATCGTGGCCGCGCTGCTCATCTTGGCAGGCATGATCCTGATGAAATTGACGAGCGGCGCATGATCATCGCCGTCGATGGCCCGGCGGCGTCGGGCAAGGGCACCATTGCCCGTGCGCTCGCCGGTCATTTCGGGCTGCCGCATCTCGATACAGGCCTGCTGTATCGGGCAGTCGGCCTTGCGGTGCTGCGCAAAGGCGGTGACCCCGGCCATGAAATCGATGCCCTGCGGGCCTGCGATTTCAGCGATGCGATGCTGCACGATCCCGATCTGCGCACCGAAGCGGCGGCGCGCGCGGCCTCGATTGTGTCAGCACACCCAGCGGTGCGCACGGCGCTGCTTGACCGTCAGCGGGCCTTTGCCGCGCAGCCGGGCGGTGCCGTTCTCGATGGACGCGACATCGGCACGGTGATCGCCCCGGCCGCCGAGGCGAAACTCTTCGTAACCGCGACGCCCGAAATTCGCGCCCGAAGGCGACATGACGAACTGACACAGGCAGGCGCGCAGGTCGCCCTCGCGCATATTCTGACCGATATTCAGACACGCGATGCACGCGATTCGGGCCGTTCCGCCGGGCCCCTCGCCCGTGCCGCCGATGCAGACTTGCTCGATACCAGCGATCTCGATATAGACGCGGCCGTCCGACAGGCGATTGCCTTGGTGGACGCTCGCTTGAACGGTTGAGCGCGCGACGGCTTGTGCCGATCGCGCTTTTCGTTTTTTGCGCGGCGTCATACCAGCAAGCGCGGAAGCGGATGCCTTGGCGACATGGGGTCGCCCGGGCCGTTCTGGTCCAAAGACCGCCGGACCAACCGGCTGGCCGGAATACACATCCAAACTGGGAACTGAGACTTTATGGCCACTGCGGCACTTCCGACGCGCGACGATTTCGCAGCACTTCTCGATGAAACATTCGGTGCCGATGGCACTTTTGAAGGCAAGGTCGTCAAGGGCCTCGTCACTGCGATCGAGAATGATCTCGCCGTCATCGATGTCGGGCTGAAGTCCGAAGGCCGCGTTCCCTTGCGCGAATTCGCCAGCCCCGGCCAGAAGGCCGATCTCAAAGTCGGTGACGAAGTCGAAGTGTTCGTTGATCGCGTGGAAAACATGCACGGCGAAGCGATGCTCAGCCGCGACCGCGCCCGTCGCGAAGCCGCGTGGGACACGCTCGAGCAGGAATTCACCAAATCGGCGCGCGTCGAGGGCGTGATCTTCGGCCGCGTCTAGGGCGGTTTCACGGTCGATCTCGGCGGCGCGGTTGCCTTCCTCCCCGGCAGCCAGGTCGATATCCGCCCGGTGCGCGACGTCCAACCGTTGATGGACATCCCGCAGCCCTTCCAGATTCTCAAGATGGACCGCAAGCGCGGCAACATCGTGGTCTCGCGCCGCGCGATCCTCGAGGAAAGCCGCGCCGAACAGCGCACCGGTCTCATCTCGACGCTCGCCGAAGGCCAGATCATCGACGGTGTCGTCAAGAACATCACCGATTACGGCGCCTTCGTCGATTTGGGCGGGATCGACGGCCTGCTCCACGTGACGGACATGAGCTACAAGCGCGTCAACCACCCCAACGAGGTCATCAACATCGGTGACACCGTCAAGGTGCAGATCATCCGCATCAACAAGGACACGCAGCGCATCTCGCTCGGCATGAAGCAGCTCGAGAGCGATCCGTGGGACGGCGCGGAAGCCAAATATCCGATCGGCGCGAAGCTCTCGGGCCGCGTCACCAACATCACCGAATATGGCGCGTTTGTCGAACTCGAGCCGGGCATCGAGGGCCTTGTCCACGTCTCCGAAATGAGCTGGACCAAGAAAAACGTTCACCCCGGCAAGATCGTCTCGACCAGCCAGGAAGTCGACGTCATCGTCCTCGAGGTCGACAACGAAAAGCGCCGGGTGTCGCTCGGTCTCAAGCAGGCCGTGTCGAACCCTTGGGAAGACTTTGCAAGCAAGCACCCGGTCGGCTCGACGGTCGAAGGCGAAGTCAAGAATGCGACCGAATTCGGCCTGTTCATCGGGCTCGACGGCGACGTCGACGGCATGGTCCACATGTCGGACATCGCCTGGGGCATCTCGGGCGAAGACGCGCTCAACCTGCACCGCAAGGGCGAGACCGTCACCGCGATCGTGCTCGACATCGATGCCGAGAAGGAGCGCATCTCGCTCGGCATGAAGCAGCTCGAAAAGGGAGCACCGGCGGTGGGCAGCACGTCTGCAGGCGCAGGGCTCAACAAGAACGCGGTCATCACAGTGACCGTGCTCGAAGTTCGCGATGGCGGGCTCGAAGTGCAGGCGGGCGACGATGGCGCAACCGGCTTCATCAAGCGCACCGATCTCGGCCGCGACCGCGACGAGCAGCGCCCCGAGCGCTTCCAGGTCGGGCAGAAGTTCGATGCGATGGTCATCGGCTTTGATCGCTCGAAGAAGCCCAATTTCTCGGTCAAGGCAATGCAGATGGCCGAGGAGAAGCAGGCCGTGCAGCAATATGGCTCGTCCGATTCGGGCGCGTCGCTCGGCGATATTCTCGGCGAAGCGCTTAAGGCACGCGGCGACAAGAAGTAACGCAGGAGACGCCTCAGGCGTATTTCGGTAATTGCAATGATGGTTAAGTCGCCCGGTTGAGCGCCGGGCGATGACATGATAGTTGTGCGGCCGTTACTTCGGGAGACTGGCGTGATCCGATCCGAGCTTGTCGAGCGTATCGCCGCTGAAAACCCCGGCCTGTCGGCGCGCGACGTCGAGCATATCGTCGCGGTGTTCTTCGAGGCGATGGGCGCGCAACTGGCCCGCGGCGGCCGCGTCGAGCTGCGCGGCTTCGGCACCTTCTCGACCCGCGCTCGCGACGCGCGCACCGGCCGCAACCCGCGCACCGGCGACGCAGTCGATATCGATGCCAAGCGCGTGCCGCACTTCAAACCGGGCAAGGAAATGCGCGCGCGGTTGAATGTGTGAGGGCATTGTTTAATGCAGCGAACGCGGCACGGAGATGGAATCTCACGACGTTTCCGAGCACTTCACAGAGCAGCTCGCAAAGCGGAGCATATACCGTTGTTGGACCAGCCAAAATGACGACAGGCGAGATCGTTGGCGTTGGATTTCTGGCCGTCCTAATCATATTCGCAATTCGGGGCGTTTGGGGTCATCGGCAGCGATTAGACAACGATGGCGACAATTGGCAGCATGACGGCGACGGTGGAAGCGGCGGTGGGAGCGACTAACCTCCGGACTCCTAAGTTCATAACTGCCTTCGGCAAACTTAGCCGTGCGCATTGATCAGGTTTAGACTGATACGATCCCTCGGTGAGGTTTGCGTTCGGCTTCGCGCATGGTAGTTTTGTAGGCATGACGACGTTCACCAAAATCGACACCTCGCCGGTCTCACTGCGCTTCGATGTCCAACGCTTCCGGCGAATGTCGGACGAGGGGCTATTGGATGACTTTGCCAAGACCGAGCTGATCGAGGGGGAAATTTTCGTCGTGAATGCGCAGTTTCGACGCCACGCGTGGGCGCGCCGCCAACTCATGCGTGCATTCGACGAGGCATTAGCCGGACGCGAGGACGGCCTGACCGCCACCGACGAATGCAGCCTCGACCTGTCACCGAACTCGATGCCGCAGCCCGATATCGTGCTGACAACCGAGCCGATCGGCGACGGTCCCATCCCGCTTGCCTCGGTTCGGCTCGTCGTCGAGATCGCCGATTCGACGCTGCAGAGCGATCTTGGCCGCAAGGCACCGCTTTACGCGGCCCATGACATTTCGGAATACTGGGTCGTCGATCTGGTGGGACGGCTCATTCATCAAATGTGGCAGCCCGAGCACGGTAAATATCAGAAAGATCAGCCGATCACATACGGTGAAACGATAGTTGCAGCGACCGTCGAGGCCGTCGCGATCGATACGGCAGTTCTTACCTAACTCTTCAACCGATAGCCCGTCCGGAACATCCACCCGATCACCGCCAGACAGATCATCAGAAACGCAACCGTCGCGCCAAGGCTGATCGCGATCGAGACGTCGCCCTTGCCGAAGAAGGTCCAGCGGAAGCCGCTGATCAGATAGACGACCGGGTTGAACAGCGTCACTGTGCGCCACGCGGGCGGGAGCATGTCGATCGAGTAGAAGGCCCCCCCGAGAAACGTCATCGGCATGACGACGAGCAGCGGGATGATCTGGAGTTGTTCGAAACTTTTTGCCCAGATGCCGATGATGAAGCCGAACAGGCAGAAAGTCGTCGCGATCAGCAGCATGAACGCCAGCATCGCAATCGGATGCGCGACTTGCACATCGACGAAGAGATGCGCGGTGACAAAGATCACCAGGCCGACGATCGTCGATTTTGTTGCAGCGGCCCCGACATAGGCGAGCACCGTCTCGAACGGTGAGACCGGCGCGGAGAGCAGCTCGTAAATCGTGCCCGACCATTTCGGCATGTAAATCCCGAAGCTCGCGTTGAAGATGCTCTCAGTGAACATCGAGAGCATTATAAGGCCGGGCACGATGAACGCGCCATAGGGGACGCCGCCGATCTCGGTCATCCGCCCGCCGATCGCCGAGCCGAAGACGATGAAGTAGAGCGAGGTCGTGATGACGGGCACGAGCAGCCCGGTGAGCAGCGTCCGCCGGAAGCGCGCGACTTCGAACCGGTAGATCGCCCAGACGCCGTTCGCGTTGAACCCGGTCACGCCGCTGCCTCCCGCTCGCTCACCAGACCGACGAAGATGTCTTCGAGCGAGCTCTGTTCGGTATGCAGATCGCGAAAGCCGATCCCCTGCCCGTCGAGCGCGCGCAGCAGCGCCGGAACGCCGCTGTCGTCGGCACCGGTATCGAAACGGTAGCGCAGGGCATGCCCGTCATCGATGCGTTCGAGCGACCATGCGGCCAGCGCGTCGGGGATGGCGCCGATCGGGTGCGCGAGCGTCAACGTCAGCGTTTTCTTCCCCAGCTTTTTCATCAATTGCGCCTTGTCCTCGACGAGAATGAGTTCGCCCTTGCTAATGACGCCGACCCGGTCGGCCATTTCCTCGGCCTCCTCGATGTAGTGCGTTGTCAGAATGATCGTGACGCCGGTCGCGCGTAGCTGGCGGACCAGCTCCCACATGTCGCGCCGCAGCTCGACATCGACGCCAGCGGTCGGCTCGTCGAGGAACAGGATCCGGGGCTCATGGCTCAAGGCCTTGGCGATCATGACGCGCCGTTTCATCCCGCCGGAAAGCTCGCGGATTTCCGAATTGCGCTTGTCCCAGAGCGAGAGGTCGCGCAGCACAGCCTCGATCTTGGCGGCATTGGGCGGCTTGCCGAAAAGCCCGCGGCTGAAGCGGACGGTCGAGAGCACGGTCTCGAACGAATCGGTGTGCAGTTCCTGCGGAACGAGTCCAATGCCCGCCCGCGCTGCGCGATAGTCGCGGATGATATCATGTCCGTCGGCGAGCACGGTGCCACTGCTCGGCGTCACAATGCCGCACACGATTGAAATGAGCGTGGTCTTGCCGGCACCATTGGGACCGAGCAGCGCGAAAATCTCGCCGCGCTGAATCTCGAGATTGATCGGTTTGAGGGCGACCTGGCCCGACGCGTAGGTTTTTGTGATGCCGGAAATTGCGATGATGGGTTCGCTCATAGGGGCGCGATAGCAGTGGTCCTTGCGCGAGGAAACGCCTGATCCGTGATGCAGCCGGTCGCGCATGGCCTCGCCCGCCTGCATGCGCTAGAGCCAACGCGGAAAACAACGCGGACGTGGCGAAACTGGTAGACGCAGCAGACTTCTTTGGAGTGCCCGGGGGGAAACGCCCGGAGTAGAACCGCTCAAATTCGGGGAAAGCTTAAGGCTGAAAAACCTTGCCAATCCCGAGCCAAGCCCGGACGCATCAGTCGATCGGGAAGGTGTAGAGACTAGACGGGCGGCACCTAAATCCCGGATCGAGACCGGGCCATGGTGAAGGGATAGTCCAGACCACGAACACCCTCATCGTCAATGGCGACGGGTGGCGGCGAAAGCCGAAGTGGTACGAAAATCTGCTTCTCGAACGAGAGTGCGGGTTCAAGCCCCGCCGTCCGCACCAATGCCGCCTGCGATTCGCCGACACAGTCGGCAGGGATGGCCCGATTTGGGACAGAACGCCCCCCAATCAATTGACAACCGCAGTCTGAGTCCGCAACCTGCAATAATTCGTGGTTATCTGATGATTATAGAAGATCGCAGGGTAACTGCGGCCGGGTCGCTCTCTAGGTGTTTGCTTGGGAGAGTGTGCGTGATTTCTGAGAGGATTTCCCTACCCCGGCTTTTTCCGGTTCAGCCCGGGATAAGTGATCATCTGCGTCCGGAGAAGTCTGGCGGCACAAGCCCTATTCTCCTTGCCATTGGCGAGCTGGCCGGTGCCATCGGCGTTCACTTGATGATGCACAATGACGCGACCGGCGCGTTCCATGATCCGCTGAGCGGGCAGATGGCGTTTGGCGTCGATGCCGCGACGCTGGACCTCGTCGAAGGCGCACTTATGGCGCGTCGTCAGGCCCTGGACCCGATCTGGGCCCGGCGGTCGGACCTTCTGGTGCGTGACGTGTTGATCGCAAAGCTCGCCGACCGCGCCGACGGATCGCTCTGGGTCGTGCTCGAATTCGATCGTCACGAGCGGGTGGCGGCGACGCGTGCCGCCGATCTGCTGAAGCCGATTGCCATGCTGGTCGAAGCGCATCTGGAGCAGGCTGATAAGATCGCCGCGCTCAGCGATCACAAGCGGTTGGCGATGGCGGCGCTTGACCGGGATGATTGTGGCTTGATTGCCGTAAAAGCGGACAATTCGATCGTGTTCACCAATGCCGCAGCACAATCCATCCTTTCCGAAGAGGCCGTGCTGCACATCCGGCGCGGGGTTATCCGCCCGACGCGCTATCAGGATGCGGTGCGCTTCCAGGTTGCGCTCGACGGCGTGCTCGGTGCCGCAATGCGGCGGAGCGAGCGGCGGCGGGGCGCAATCATGATGCTGGAGCACCCAAGCTATTCGCGGCCACTGGTCGTCGTGCTGGTTCCGGTTCAATCCCCGGCAGGCGGGTCAACTCCCGCGATCGACGCATCGGCCGTCATCTACCTCGTGCGTCCTGATCGGGTCGGCCAGCGCGGCCTCGAGCAGCTCTGCCAGCTCCACAAGCTCACCCCGGTTGAAACGCGGCTCGTCGGGCACCTGGTCGGGGGGAGTTGCGTCGCAACTTCGGCTGCGAACATGCGGATCAAGCCTGACACCGCACGTGCCTATCTCAAGCAGATTTTTGCAAAAACGGGCACGCATCGGCAAACTGAGCTACTGCACCTCATCAGCCATTCGCTGCGCGGTATTCCGACCGATGTCGAGTTTGACGCCCTGTGATTAACCATCCGACGTCCCGCGATGACACATCCTCCCCATTTGGGGAGTGACGACCTCCCCAAGTGCGGGTCCTTTTCTGCACGGTTGAGCAGTTCGGCGAAAATCTTAGCGGTATATTAACGGGTTGTCTCATCGGACAGGGCGATTCGCTGGATGCCGTTTTTGGTATTCGTCGGGAAGCCTCTCATCGCAATCAAGAGGACAACAGGGCAATGAAGGCCAAGCTTTTCATCACCACTTCGGCGGCCGCGCTGCTTTTCGCAGGCGCAGCCAGCGCGCAGGAAGTCATCCCGAACGTCAACACCGACGTTGGCAACACCACGAGCGCCGGCACGTCAGCCGCTGACGACAACAGCCTCGCGGTTGGCGACGTCTCGCTCGCTGACAACACCAATTCGTCGACCAATGGCAGCAACAACGTCGGCGATATCGCGATCACCGACAGCGGCAACAGCACGCCGACGACGAACAGCAACGACTCGACCAACGGCGGCACTTCGGCTGCCGACGACGGCAGCCTGGCTGTCGGCGATGTTGCGCTGACCGACAACGGCAACACCGACACGACCACGACCACCAACACGGACGGCTCGACCGACGCTGGCACCTCGGCCGCCAACAACGGCAGCCTCGCGGTTGGCGATGTCGCGCTGACCGACAACGGCAACACCGACACGACGACGAACACCACGACGACGAGCAACGACTCGACCAACGGTGGCACGTCGGCCGCTGACGACGGCAGCCTCGCGGTTGGTGACGTCACGCTCACTGACAACGGCAACACCGACACGACGACGAACACGAACACGACGACCACCACCACGAGCGACGACTCGGCAGATGGCGGAACGTCGGCAGCCAGCAACGGCAGCCTCGCGGTCGGCGACGTCACCTTGACCGATATCGGCAACACCGACACGACGACGAACACGAACACGACGACCAACACCGATTCGTCGACGAACGACTCGAACAACGGTGGCAACACCGACAGCAGCACCACGGTGGGCGACGTTGCTATCAGCGACATCGGCAACACCGACACCACGACCAACACCGACGCTTCGACGCAGACCAACGCCAATGGCGGAACGTCGGCTGCGAACAACGGCAGCCTGGCCGTTGGCGACATTGCCGTCAGCGACGTCGGCAACACCGACAACACCGACAACAGCAACTCGTCGACCAACGCCAATGGCGGAACGTCGGCAGCCAGCGACAACAGCCTCGCGGTTGGCGACGTCACGCTGACCGACAACGGCAACACCGATACGACGACGACGAACACCGACAATTCGAACAATTCGACGAACGACTCGAACAACGGTGGCAACACGACCAACACCGACAACTCGAACTCGTCGACTAATGACAGCAACAATGGTGGCAACACCGACAGCTCGGGCAGCGGCAACACGACCGACAGCCAGAACACCACGACCAATACGAACACCGACAACACGCAGAACACGACGACCAACACCACCAGCAACGCTGACAACTCGACGCAGACCAACGCCAATGGTGGTAAGTCGGCAGCGAATAACGGCAGCCTGGCGGTCGGTGACGTCACGCTCACCAACACCGAGACGACCGACAATACGCAGAACACCGACAACACCGACAACACGAACAACACCGACAACTCGGTGAACGACAGCTACAAGACGATCACCAAGACCTACACCGACAACTCGTCGACCGACAGCAACAATGCTGCCGGTTCGGGTGCAGTCAACGCTACGGGCGGCACTTTCGGCGACTCCGCCGTCGTCGCACAGAGCGCGCTGGCCGGTTATGTCAGCGGCGTGAAGGTTCTGTTTGCTGGCACCGCCGAAAACGCGGCCAACAACAGCCTCACCACCGGTGACAGTGCATTCCAGAACTTCGCTGGCATGCAGGCCATCAACATGAACACCGGTGCCGGCGCTTCGCAGAACTCGAACGTGAGCGTTGCCATCGGCAGCGTCACGATGACGTCTGCGCCGCAGGACCGTTAAGCCTGGAATGCGGGCAGGTCGGCGCGCGAGTGCCGACCTGCCTCATTTCCTGTTCATTTGGTGATGACCTCGACCAGGGGAAATGACATGTTTCGGACAGCGGGTATTCTGGCCCTGGCAATCGCGCAGATCGCGGTGCCTGCGGTTGCCCAAATCACCGAACCGGCGACCGCTGAGCATGCGGTCGATGCGACAGCAACCGATGCCTTTGCGGGCATTGAAACGCTGGCGGAAACCGACCTGAGCGCCATCGCCGGGCGCGAAGACAGTGGCACGCTGATTGCCTCGGCGACGCAGCGCAACACGGTTTCGAACAACAGCGTGATCGGCCAATCGACGACCGGTGCCGTACAGATCGATGGCAATGCCTTTCAAAATCTGCAAGGTCTTGCTGTCATCAGTGCGAACAGCGGCAACAACGTGGCGATCAATTCGGCAATGAACGTGACGATCAACCTCGGCGGCCCGCAATGATCAATGCCCGGCTGCGCGTTGCGTGGCCCGTGGCACTGGTTTGCCTGACTCTGGCTGGCTGTGCCGACCGCGTGGTCGGAACCGCGCCGAAATTCACAACGTCGGCCAGCGGCGTCGGCGAATATAACGTTCCGGTCGCATCCATTTTGGCGCGAAGGTTCACGACCGTGGTACGGCAGCAGTATGATTTCAGTTGCGGCTCGGCGGCTCTCGCAACGCTGCTGCAGTATCATTACGGGCTGCCGCGCAGCGAAAGCGACGTCTTCCTGGGCATGTGGCGCGAGGGCGATCAGGCGCAGATCCGCCGCGTCGGCTTTTCGTTGCTCGATATGAAACGCTATCTTGCCGAAAACGGGCTGCGGTCCGAAGGCTATCGCGTTTCGCTCGATGCGATCGCCAAGCGCCGCCTGCCCGGCGTCACGCTGGTCACGATCAAGGGCTATCGGCACTTTGTCGTGGTCAAGGGCGTGACCGACGACGAAGTTCTCGTCGGCGATCCCTCGCTGGGGCTGCGCAAAATGCCGCGCAGCGACTTTGAGACGGCCTGGAACGGCGTGTATTTCGTGCTGAATTCGTCGCCCGAAGTCGGACAGCGCAATTTCAACGGGGCACAGCAATGGCTCGCGCTGGCCCGTGGACCGGTCAATGCTCCCTTCGTCGAACCACTGAGCCAGCAGGCGCTTAATCTCACCGCACCGTTCTACCGGGATTTCTGACATGGTGCGCCAGCTTTTGCTTGCAGGCTATGCCTTTGCGGCCGCGATCGGCATCGCGACTCCGGCAATAGCGAGCCCCGAGGACACCACGTCCCCGGACGACGAGGCCGGCTGGGGCGACGCCGATGCGGCCCCTGTAAGCGATGCCGAACTCGCAGAAATGACCGGCAAATTCGTGCTGCCCAACGGCGTCGAGTTTGCAATGTCGGTCGTCAGCGATACCGTCGTCGATGGCCAGCTCGCGCTGCGCACCGTCCTGACGGTTGACCAAACGGCCCGGGTCGACGTATTTGGGCGGCAAGGGGGCGGCGATACGATGCCGTATGTCGGCGTGAGCAACGATCAACCGGGCACTGTCGCCGCGACCGGCGTTTCAGTGATGCTCGACCGTCGCTCGGGAACGCAGACCGTCACGCCGACCTTCGGGGTGACCAATGCGGCCAAGGTCGCCAGCGCGCCAATCGCCGCAAACGATGCCGCAGCGCGTGGCCTGACGCTGCTCCCGGTGACGCCCGGCGGCGAAGCGGTTGCCACTGACCATGGCCACGTCACGATCGCGACGACCGAGCGCGGATCGCAGGTCACGCTGAGCACCGATCAGCTGGGCGTCGCGCATGTCGTCGGCCAGTATATCGCCACCGCGATTGTCAACAGCGCCAACAATCGCATCATCGATACCGTGACCAACATCAATATCGATCTGCGCGATGTGGCGCCCTATTCGGTGGGTTCGGCAATGCTCCAGATCGACGGCATCGCCCGGGACGTCGCCATCGGGCTTTCGCGATGAAAGTGCTGACGGCCGCGGCATCGATCGCCGCTCTTGCCTATCCGACTGCGGGAACAGCGCAGACACCGACACGCGAAACGCAATCCTTGCGCGACCAGCTCAAGGCGGCCGAGGCTGAAATTGCGGCGCAGCGGGCGCGGCTCGAGGCGCAAGAGGCGCGGCTGCGCGCGCTGGAAGAGCGGATTACGGCATCCGAACGCGCAGCCGCAACAGTGCCGACACCGCGCGCGCCAAGTACAGTCGCACAGGCGACACCATCGCAGGGCGTGGCGAGCGCGAATGCGGCGCCCTTGCCCGGCGTCGAGCGTGTCGGCGAACGGCCCGCCGAACGTGACCGCCCGCCCGAAGTCGCAGTGCTCGGGTCCGAAGGCAGCGTGGTGACGCGCAAGGGCCAGCTGACGACCGAGTTCCAACTCGATTATGCCCGCTCCGACCGCAACCGCGCGCTGTTTCGCGGGATCGAACTCGTCGAGGCGGTGCTGGTCGGCGAGTTCGATATCAACGAGAGCCGCCAGGATATCATCAGCGCTTCAGGCGCGCTGCGTTATGGCGTGACGGACCGGTTCGAAATCTCGACCCGCGTGCCGCTCGTCCGCCGGTCGGATACGTCGGTGCTCGTCCCGGTCCAAGGCAGCACCAACAATGATGCGGCACGCGAAATCAACACATCGGCCAAGGGCTTCGGCATGGGCGATATCGAGATTTCCGCGCGCTATCAGTTGCTGACCGGGCGTCGCGGCCTGCCGTTTCTCGTGGGCAACCTTCAAGTGATCGCGCCGACCGGAACCAGCCCATTTGCGGTGCCGCGCAACGCACGCGGCGTGGGGACGAGGGCTGCAACGGGGGCCGGGTTCTGGGGCGTGACGCCGAGCCTGACCGCGATCGTGCAAAGCGATCCCGCCGTCTTGTTCGGCACGATCGGCTACACGCGCAATTTTGGACGCAATGTGAATACCGACATCCCGCCGGTGCGGATCGAATATGTGAAGCCGGGCGACTCGCTGGCATTCAGCGGGGGTATCGGTGTTGCACTCAATGAGCGAACATCGCTCAATCTAGGGTATGCGCAAACCTGGTCGTTCGGCACGCTCACGCGGACGCGAGCCATCAACCCAACGCCGGCAAACCCCGGCGTTTTCGAAACGCGCTCGCGCGATCTTCAGCTCGGCCGGTTGCTCTTAGGCGTAACGTATCGCGCGACCGAGAAGGTCAGTGTCAACTGGTCGGTGGAAGTCGGCGCGACCGACGATGCGACCGATGTCCGGACCGTCCTGCGCATTCCGCTGGTGCTGATCACCGGAGGTCGCTGACGCGCTGCGTTTCGCACAGGATCGCGCGGAACCGCAGGTGATTGTTCGCCGATCATGGGTTAACACCGGACTGCCGTGCTGATCCGATCCACCTTGCCCTTGCGCGCCGCCGCCTGCCTGCTGCTCGGCGCGATGGCTGGATGCGGCGTCGGCGACGATCCCAACCGCACCGAGGTCAGTGTCATCGGCGCGCTGCCCCGCTCGGCGGATCCCGACGCCGAGCCGCTCGATCACGGTCGCGCCTTCCTTGCGCGCGAAACGGCCATGGGGCTCGTCGCATTCGACGCCAATGGTCAGATCGAGCCCGCGCTTGCCGAAAGCTGGATCGTAACCGACGACGGCCTGAGCATCATTTTCCGCCTGCGCCGCATGACATGGCCCGACGGCCGCGAGGTAACGGGCGACGATGTGGCGGCCAGCCTTGCCAAGGCGATGGCGCCCTCGAGCCGCAACGAACTCAAGCCGCTGCTGACCGCGATCGATGCCGTGATCGGGATGACCGGCCGGGTTGTCGAAATCCGCCTCAAAGCGCCCCGCCCGAATCTGCTTCAACTGTTTGCCCAGCCCGAACTGGGCATTCGGCGGCGCGGCGTGGGCCTGGGACCATGGCGGATCGATCAGCGGCGAGCGGATCGGCTGGTGCTGCGTCCTGTCCCCGATCCCGCGCTCGCCGCTGACCCGGACGCCCCATTGGACGAACGGCAGGTTACGGTGCGCGGCGGACGGGCAGCGCTTGCCATCGCGCGCATTGCCGACAATCGGGCAGACCTTGTGCTCGGCGGGACCTTTGCCGACTGGCCCGTCGCGCAGGTCGCCGGACTTCCGCCCGGCGCGACCCGCGTCGATATCGCCGAAGGGCTGTTTGGCCTGGCTGTGATCCCGCGCACGCCGTTTCTGCGCGACGGGCAGATACGCGTCGCACTCGCCATGGCGATCGACCGTGTGGCGCTCGTCAGCCTCTTTGGTGCGGGGCGCTGGAAAGCCGCTGATCGCCTTCTACAAGGCCAGCTCGACAGCGGTCAGCCTCCCGCCACGCCGCTCTGGGTAAACAACACCGCGATCGAGCGGCTGGCAATCGCGCGCGGGCGCATCACGCAATGGGCGCGCGCCAATGGACCGATCGCGCCGCTGCGGATCGCGCTTCCCAATGGTCCGGGCAGCCGCCTGCTCTTTGCCCGGATCGCTGCCGACTGGCGCGCAATTGGCATTTCCACGCGTCGGGTGGACGCCGGAGCACGCGACGCCGATCTGCGCCTGATCGACGCGGTGGCCCCCAACGCCAGCGCAAACTGGTATCTGACGCGCACCGGATGCGCAGCAGGCCTTACGTGCAGCCCGGCGGGCGACGCAGCCTTGGTCGCCGCGCGGACGGCCACCACGCTCGGCGAGCGCGCCGCCGCAATCGCGCGCGCTGATGCGGCCTATGCCGAGACGCAGGGGTTTATCCCCTTGGCAAAGCCGCTGCGCTGGTCGCTGGTGGCACCGCGCCTCAATGGCTTTCGCGAAAATGCCTTTGCCGTGCATCCCTTGCAGCGGCTGCGGCGCGAGGCCGCCAACTAGCGATCGCATATCGCCGACCCTATATCTCCGGCCAAGGAGACATGCATGGCGAAGGCCCCAAGCCCCGATTTCGACGCGATCACGCAGGCCATCGGCCTGGGCGGGACGGACCCGGTCTCGGTGCGTCGGCGCATCGCGATGATGGAAAAGGTGATGGAAGGCCTCGTCGTCATTCCCGGCACCAACCAGCGCTTTGGGCTCGACCTGATCCTGAACCTGCTTCCGGTCGGTGGGAGTGTGATCGGCGCGGCCATGGGCAGCTGGATCGTGTGGGAAGCGCGCAATCTCGGCATGCCCAAGAGCGCCTATGTCCGCATGGCGGGCAACATCGGCCTCGATGCGCTGTTCGGCGCGATTCCGGTTATCGGCGCTATTCCGGACTATTTCTTCAAATCGAACACGCGCAACATGAAGATCGTCAAGCGCTGGCTCGACAAGCACCACCCCGGCACGGCCATCATCGACGGTTAGGCGACCGCACCGCGCCAGATCCGCACCGGTGCCGAAGCGCCGACGCCTGCGCGCAAGGGATTGCAGCGCATGTACCGGAAATTGCGATCGAGGCAGATCCGCACCTCGTCGAGCCAGCCGCCGCGCTCGGTGGTGATCCGCAGCATGCTGGGCTGAAGCCCGGGATTGATGCGCGCGATTGCCGCTACGAGTGCTCCGGCAGTCAGCGTCGGTCGCCGCGACAGCGCACCCATGTCGGGATAGCGGATGCGCCCGTAAAGCGCAGTCGCTTGGCGGAAATAGCCGTCGGCATCGGTATTCATGCAACTGCCGTGCTTGGTCCACTGGCGCTGGAGGAGTTGCACCGAAGGCGTGGCGCACAGGTTTCGGCGAAGCGTCGCTTCGCTCAGCAGCGCGACCGGGCGGCAATATTGCGGCCACTCGCCTCCCGGCCCGTCGGGCCACAGCCCGTGCAGAATGAACCCGAAACGATTGCCCACGCGGCACTGGATCGCTGCTGAATCGCTACTCCCCCGCGCGCGGCAGAATTGCGGCGCCCAGCTCAGTGCGAGTGTGTAGCCCGCGATCGGCAACACGCGCCGCAAGTCCCGCGCGTCGGGTCCGTCGGCGCGCGGGCGCGGAAGGTCTGTGGGGAGGGCGCAGGCGATCGCCTGGGCTTGGGCGATGGCGGGCAATGCCACACTAAGCCAGAGCAAAATCCAGCCCGATATCCGCCGCCGGTGCGCTTTGCGTGAGCCGTCCGACTGAAACATAGGTCACCCCCGTTGCCGCTTTTGCGCGGATCGTCTCCAGCGTCACCCCGCCCGAGGCTTCGGTCGGCACGCGGCCTGCGACGAGCGTCACCGCCTCTAGCAACATATCGACATCCATATTGTCGAGCAGCAGATGCGTGGCCCCGCCCGCAAGCGCGGGTTCGATCTGATCGATCCGGTCCACCTCGACGATGATCCGTGCAATGCCCGCCGCTGCCGCGCGGCGCACCGCCTCGCCGACCGAGCCTGCAACCGCGACATGATTATCCTTGATCATCGCCGCATCCCACAGCCCCATGCGGTGATTCTGTGCGCCACCCATCCGCGTCGCATATTTCTCGAGCACACGCAGCCCGGGGATCGTCTTGCGCGTATCGAGCAGCGTGCATCCAGTTCCGGCAATCGCATCGACATAGGCCTGCGTCATCGTGGAGATGCCCGAAAGATGCTGGACGGTGTTGAGCGCCGAGCGCTCCGCCGTCAGCAGCGCGCGGGCGTTGCCGCTGAGGCGCATCAGGTCGCTCCCTGCCGCAGCATGCGCGCCCTCCTCCGCCAGCAACTCGATTTCGACCGCCGGATCGAGATGGCGGAAGAACGCCGCCGCCAGCGGCAGGCCCGCGACGACGATCGCATCGCGGCTGTCCATGACGCCGGTAAAGCGCGCATCGGCGGGGATGACGGCCTCCGACGTCACGTCACGTGGCGGTTGCCCCAAATCTTCGGCGAGCGTGGCGCGCACGAAGGCATCGAGATCGACGCCTGGGGGAAAAGCCGTCATTTCAGCCGAAGTTGACACGAAGTTGACACCAAAACGACCTTTCCGCTCCCGCGATTGTGCAAACGCCCCCACACCGTCGAGAGGCCCCCAGGCAGCCAGCGTAGCGCGGTATCGGGGCTGTAGGACAGCGAAAAAACCCCGTCGGCCGATCAGGCTGCAGCGGCAGCGCGCGGATTGAGGCGCACGATCGCCAGATTGAGGATCGCGGCAAAGCTGACCCAGATCAGATAGGGCACGATCAGCCAGCTCGCGAGCACCGAATAGGGCCGCAGCATCACGCACAGCGCGAGCACCGATCCCCACAGGAACACGACCTCGATCAGCGCCCAGTCGGGCCGCTTCCACCTGAAGAACAATGGCGACCAGAGGAGATGCCCGATGAAATTGAGCGCATACAATATGATGACGGTCGTCCGCCCGGCATCGTCGGTCGCGCCCTCGTAAGCGAGCACCGCCGCCCAGGCCGCAAGCCCGAGGATGATCGTCCACGCCGGGCCGAACAGCCAATCGGGCGGCTGGAACGAAGGTTTGCGCAGGTTGCGATACCAGGGGCCGATCTCGGTTAACAGCCCGCCGACGCCGCCCAAGATGACGGACCATGCGATCGCAGCGATGACGGGGGTGGAGAGCATTGCGGAACCTGTGTGAATCACTTACCTTCCATCATGGAGGTCGAATTCGATGCCGACAAGGACGCGATCAACCGGTTCAAGCACCGGCTGCCGCTCGCGTTCGGGAAGCGGGTGTTGGAGGCGGACGGCAGTATCACCTTGCCGACCTTTCGCATCGGCGATGAGGAGGAACGGTTCAAGGCGATCGGGCTGGTCGAGGGCAAGCTCTACACCGCTGTTCATGTCTGGCGCGGTGATGTCGTCCGGATGATTTCAGTGAGGCGAAGCAATGACACCGAACGAAGAAACTATGATCGCGATACCCGCAGACCCCAATGACCCCGAGGATCGGGATGTGAGCGTCGCCGCCTGGAAACGCGGGCTGATGGGGCGCGAAATCCGGATGCTGCGCAATCGGTTAGGCATGAGTCAGGAACAGTTTGCGAGCATTTACGGCATTCCGCTCGCCAGCATCCGGCAGTACGAGATCGGTCGCTACATGCCGCCGCCAGCTACACTGGCCTACCTGAAAGTGATCGGTGCGGAGCCCGAGGTGGTGAAGCGGGTGATGGCGGGGTGAATCAGTTGGAAGTGGCAAGCGCCCTAAGGCCTTCGTCGGCAAAATATCGTTTGAAATCACGACGCATTTGAGGTTTCCCTGCGACGAATGTTGCTGGCTCAAACGCAAACCCTTTGGCAGAAGCCTTAATTGCAAAACGGGGTGCCCACGCAATCAAGCCAGACGCGCTTGCGTCCGATGATGTGAAGAATGGAACGGCCAAGATCATGTCGTCATGGAGTGCGGTGAGTTTGCCCACAAATCCGTAGCGCGCTTTGTCAATTTTTTTGTCGGTCGAATACTTGCCCTTGACCTGGACCGGTCGGACAATCGACCCGCCTGCAACCGGACGAGAAACGACCATATCAAAGCCTTTGTCACGACGAGGGAAGTAAATGTCCCAACCCGCGTCGGCAAGTAGCCCCGCGACATACATCTCGGCGAAATAGTCTCGTGTCGATGGCGCGCCCGTGCGCCCAACAAGGTCAGGGTCAGTCACCCGAAACCCTCACTGCCCCCAAATCCCCCTGCCCCACCGTGCCGCCCGCCATCTCGAGCATCCGGTCGAGGCTCTTCTTCGCGCGCAGCCGCAGCCCTTCCTCGATCTCGATCCGCGGCTGCAGGTCGCGCAGTGCCACGTAGAGTTTCTCGAGCGTATTCAGCGCCATATAGGGGCAGATGTTGCAGTTGCAGTTCCCGTCCGTGCCCGGCGCGCCGATGAACGTCTTTTCCGGCAGCGCCTTTTCCATCTGGTGCATGATGTGCGGCTCGGTCGCCACGATCAGCGTGTCGCCGGGGAAGCTTTTGGCAAAGGCGAGGATGCTCGAGGTCGAGCCGACATGGTCGGCGTGGTCGAGGATGTGCGCGGGGCATTCGGGATGCGCGGCCACGGGGGCGCCCGGGTGCTGTGCCTTGAGCTTGATCAGCTCGGTTTCGCTGAACGCCTCGTGGACGATGCACACCCCCGGCCAGAGCAGCATGTCGCGCCCGGTCTTCTTGGCGAGATAGCCGCCAAGATGCTTGTCGGGGCCGAAAATGATCTTCTGCTCGGGCGGGATCTGCGACAGGATCGCGTCGGCCGACGACGAGGTGACGATGATGTCGCTGAGCGCTTTCACCTCGGTCGAGCAGTTGATATAGGTCAGCGCGATGTGATCCGGGTGTGCTGCGCGGAACGCGGCGAACTTGTCGGGCGGGCACGAGTCCTCGAGGCTGCACCCCGCATCGAGATCGGGCAGCACCACGATCTTGTCGGGGCTCAGGATCTTCGCGGTGTCGGCCATGAACTTGACCCCGCAGAACGCGATCACATCGGCGTCCGTCGCCGCCGCCTTGCGTGACAGGTCGAGGCTGTCGCCGACGAAATCGGCGAGGTCCTGGATTTCGGGCTTCTGGTAATAATGCGCGAGGATGACCGCGTTGCGCTCTTTCCGCAGCCGGTCAATCTCCGTGCGCAGGTCGAGCCCCTTCAACGATCCGCCAATGCCAGCCCGTGCGTCCACCTGATTGCCCTTCGCTCTTGCCGGGCTGAGATGGACGTCTAGCGCCCCGTGATCAAGGGCGAGGCGGGCGGCGGCGGAAATGCGTAGGGATCCACCGCCGCGCCCGGCGAGCCCGCAACGACCGCGTCGTAGATCGGCGGGCCGAGCGGGCCGAAGGCGAGAGCCTCGATGAAGAGCGTCGAGCCGATAAATGTGGCAATGCCCCACCCCCAGGCTGGATGCGTGCGCCCTTCGGGCCGGTCGGCAACCATGACGCCGAGCAGAAACAGCAGAATGGCCACAGCCGTCGCTTCAAAGGCATAGGGCGCGAGCAACGGCATGGGCATCAATCGTCCGAAAGCGGGGCCGAGCAGCATCGCCGTGCCACAGAGATGCAGCCGCCGGTGCCAGTCGGTCCGATGGCGATTGACGATGGCCGCCGCCGTCAATCCGGCAAAGGTCAGCATCGACACAGGGTCGAATACGAGGAATTGCAGAGGCGTGAAGAAAAACGGCACGCTCCCGTTGCGCACCATGGCGATGGTGACGACGAAGCCTGTCACGATCATCGCCACGACCCACCCCGCCCCGATCCAGCCAAGCCGCCGGTGCAGTGTTAGCGACCCGCTCGCCACCAGCGCAGTCTGCGCCACGAAGATCACGACCCATCCGGACATGACGACGGCATGAAGATGCACGCGCAGCGGCGACGCGAAGCTCGATCGCCCCATCGCAAGCTGCAGCGAGAACCCCGCCACGATGATCGCCGCCATCAGCAGCGCGGTGTTCAGGAAAAAGCGGTCGTCATTGCGGGCGCGTGGCGCTGAATGTGCAAGCGTGGTCATGGTTCCCCCAAAGGGTTGTCCGATGGCCGACGAATTGTGCGCCCGACTTTCGTCAGCGCTTGTATATTTCCGATATTGGCGTTGATCCGTCAACCATCGATCGGGTGCCATCAGGCTCGCCCGCAAAGCGCACGACGACCTTGGCGTCGAGCCCCGCTGCCCGCAGCGGCATTGCAAAGGTCGAGGCGACCGCCCGGCGCGTCGCATCCTGCGCAAGCCGCATCGTGACCGAGGCCCGCGCCTGCTGGTTCAACTCGGCCACGGCTGCCGCGCGGTTGGCCGAATCGAGCACTGTCTCGGCACTGGTCAGTGCCATCAGCAACCCGCCGCTGTCATATTCGCGCACCGCACGCAGGTCGATTTCGGGTTGCGAAACCTCGACCGGCGGCAGCGTGACCGCGAGCGTTTTGGTCGCTGCGTCCCAGCGCACATCGTTCGGTGTCAATCGCGCGAGATCGACCTGATACTGCACGGTGCCGGGCAGGATCAGCGTTTTCTTGGCGCTCAGGCCGAAGCGCGTCTGCGTCGACGTGACGACCGCGACGAAGCGCGCGGCGAAAGCCGACAGCCGGTTCTGCTCGCGCAGACCCTGCAGGCTGGCGGCGGCAATCGTTTCGGGCGTCGGCCCGGTCAGCGCGCGCTGCATCCACAGATAGCCGCCGCCGAGCACCGCCACGATCAGCGCGACGAGCACCGCAACGACGATCCCGGTGCGCTTCATGGCCGAAGCCATGCTCCATCGACTTCGCGCGCCAACCCGCGATCGCGCAGATCGATCAGATGCGCGAGCACTGAGCGCCCAGCGGCAGGCCACAGCCGCTGATCGGTGCTTTTATACATGCGCGGCACCATACCGGCGATCGCACTGACACCGTCTTCGACCAACGCGAGGATTTGCCGTTCGCGCTGCCGCCGGTGTCCGCCCAGCCCGCGCACGAACTGCTGCGGGTTGGTCACCGGTTCGCCGTGTGCGGGATAATAGACCGCATCGTCGCGGCGCCCGAGCAGGTCGAGGCTGCGCATATAGGCCGCCATGTCGCCATCGGGCGGCGAGACCACCGTCGTCGACCAGCCCATGACATGATCACCGGTGAACAGCGCGCGCTCTTCGAGCAGCGCATAGCAGAGATGGTTCGAGGTGTGCCCCGGCGTCGCCACCGCTTGCAGTGTCCAGCCCGGGCCGGTCAGCGTCGCGCCGTCGGCCAGCACGCGATCGGGCGCATAGCCGGGATCGAACCCGTCATCGGCGCGCGGGCCGTCGTCACGCAGCACGAGCGGCGCGCAGCCGACGATCTCGGCACCCGTCGCGGCCTTGAGCGGCGCAGCGGCGGGGGAATGATCGCGGTGGGTATGCGTGCAGACGATGGCCGCGATCTGTTCCCCGGCAGTGGCGCGCAGGATGCCGTCGATATGCGCGGGGTCGGCAGGCCCCGGATCGATCACCGCGACCGTGCCGCGCCCGACGAGATAGGTCTGCGTGCCGGTAAAGGTGAACGCCGAGGGGTTTGCGGCGAGCACGCGGCGCACCTGCGGCGAGAGCGCCTGCGCGATATCGGGCTGCTGATCGGTCATGCTAGCCATGTGGCGCGGCGACCGGCGGCGCGCAAGCGGCGCGGCTGCTGTCGGAAATCTTGACACTGGCGAACAGGGTTAACGATTGGGAAACCATTGCATCCCTAGAACAAGCTGCGTTCCCAAAAACTGGCACGCACGATGCATTACCCTGAGTGTCCCAACGGCGGTGTCCCCCGCTGATCGAGTGGCGGGTCGGTTTACGCTTTCCCTGGTCTCGCGAAACCGACCCGCCCTCACCCGCTTTCCTACAGATCGAGTGCTGATTGCGCCCCCGGCTTGTGGCTGACGCGCGTTTCGACGCAGCTGGCTTTCTTCACTGGCGAGATCAGCGGCGGCAGCTTGGGCTTCATCCCCTGGAACAGCTCGGCGAGCGTCACGACCCGGAGGGCGGGGAAGCGGCCGAGTACTCCGCAAGCCACGCGCGAAAGCGTGCTAGATCATGCGACCAAAAGACCTCCACATTGGCAGCGAGGAGACGCTGAACATCCTTTTCAGCGATGACGCCTTGCAACAACGCAGCTGTCCGCACGAATGATCCCCAATGAAGCTGCCATGCGGTTGCTTTCTTGAGAATATCATTCACGCGCTTGACTGAGTTGGTGCGGTCGTTCGTCACTTTGCACTCCATCGCCAGCACGACTGATGTTCCAAGGCCAAGTGCGATATCTACCTCTTGTGGTCGGGTCTGCGTAGCAAAGCGAGTCTTGTGCATGAAATGGCGAGCGGGCAACGCAGCAGATTGATTCACAAGGCCACTTGATAGTCGCGTCCAGCCTATCGCCGTAAGGAGATCGATGACTGCAGTTTCCTGCGCCAATGATAATCGGTTACGACGCAGGGTCGCCACTACCTGCAAACTAAGCATTGGAGCTACCGTCGCAACCAGGTGCCGAATTTCGCGAGCCCTTGGACGACGCGACTGGCGTAGCCAAGGCGTGATTTTGGGATCCAGCAGCAAGCTAATAGCTGCTGACACCTCAGAAACAGCTTTGCCGCCCACACGCTTACGGGTCTTCTCGCACGATTTTCGATAAGCCGGACAAATCAGCGCGAATTGATCCTGGCTAAGCGGCGGCCCGAACATGTGTCGGAAGACCGTCAGATGTTCGCCCGCTGCCTTTAGTGCCGTTTCGATGTCCCGAAGATGGTCGGACGCACGTAGCGCGTTGAGGACACGTTTGCGCGATGCGACTACGGCATTCGACCAATCGGTATCCGCTGCCCCCGAAGCGAGACTGGCAACGTAGAGCGCTTCAGCCTTCTGCGCATCGGGTTGTTGCATTCGTCACCTCGTAGCGAGCGCTGGGGTAATTCGCGGAGTGGTAGGATGGCGACGCGAATAGCCGTTCCGGCGTTCCTCCCGGGCGGTGTATTCGATTGCAGATTGAAGCTTTGGTGCGAGTGGTGCTGGCGCCTGCCACTGGGCGGACGCGCCTGCATCAACGCGAGCATGCGAAATCATTGCCGACCCTATGGCCTGAGCGAGTACAGGCGGGACGGCGTTACCAATCTGCCGATATTGTGAAACGCGATTCCCTACAAATTGCCACTCTGGCGGAAAGGATTGAATTGCAGCGCACTCACGCGTCGTTAAGCGACGCAACCCGTGCAGGTTATCAAGAATCCAGTCTTGTTGCGAACTGGCGGTTACAGTTCGCGCTGGTAGACTCTGATCGGCAACGAAGGCACCTTGCTTGTAGCCCCAATGCCCTCCCGGACGTGTGGATTCGGCCTTGCCCGCGCTTTTCGCGCCTGTGCCCGGGCGGAGACCGGCGAGATCGGTAGCCATCTTGCCGCTTGGGCGGATTACCTCTTCCGCCAAGACCGGACTGAGGTCGGACAAGCAACCTCCCAACGTCTTCCAATGCTGCTGTCCTCCCGACTGTCCGAAAGTCGGCACAGGCATCAACGGCACATCTCCGCTTCGATAGCCTATGACGATGAGCCGAACACGGCGTTGCGGGACGCCGAAGTCGGCGGCGTTAAGCAGTTCGACGTGCGTTTGCCAACCCTGCTCAAACAGCCGCGACCGCATATACTCGAGCGCACTGCCAGGCCGCCCGTCGAAACCCCGGGCAGTCAGAAGGCCACGCACATTCTCAAAGATGAGCCAGCGCGCGTCGATATCGCTAGCGATGCGCAAATAGTCCTCGACCAATCTGCCCCGAGGATCTGCATAACCGAGTTGCTTGCCGCCGCTGCTCCAGGACTGGCAGGGGGGGCCACCAGCAAGAACAGGGATATCTCCTCGCGAAGCGCCGATTTCCGCCAAGATGTGTTTGCCACCCAAATGCCGAACGTCTTCCTGCGCGATGACAGCGTCGTTCAGGACTTTGCGGCCATGCCCTAACGTGTGCCCTCGATTAGCAAGAAGCGTTGCAATAGAATCTCTGTCGTGGTCGGTTGCGAACCGACAATCGAGCCCAGCCCTTTCAAGACCGAGATCGAGCCCGCCCCCTCCTGAGAACAGCGATATGAATTCCATGGCGCGCCTCCTGCGTATTCGAACATACTGCGAACGAAGTTTGCGTCAATGGCAGCACCCGCCGCGCTCAACCCCCTTCAGACTGGACAAGATGATGCGCGACTCCTAATTTTTATCCGGGCGTGTGACACGGTGAAACTTCGGGCCATAGCACCGGGCTTGTTCCGGGAGCGCTATGCGGAGTGTGCGAAGCCTCCGCCGCGCCCAATCACCTCACCCCGCCGCAGCAACACCCTTTTCGGCCATCAGCTCTTCGAGCTCGCCCGCGTCATACATCTCCATCATGATGTCGCTGCCGCCGATAAATTCGCCTTTGACATAAAGCTGCGGGATCGTCGGCCAGTCGGAGAAAGCCTTGATGCCCTGGCGGATGCCCTGATCCTGCAGCACGTCGACCGTTTCATAGCCGACGCCCAGATGATCGAGGATCGCGATTGCCTTTGACGAGAAGCCGCACTGCGGGAAGAGCGGCGTGCCTTTCATGAACAGCACAACGTCGTTGGTGGTCACGAGGGCCGCGATGCGGGCATGGGTGTCGTCGGTCATGGTCTTGGTCCTCAATCGGGGGTCGCGGTGGTCAATTGCAGCGCGTGGAGCACGCCGCCCATGCGGCCGCCGAGGGCTGCATAGACCGCCTGGTGTTGCTTGATGCGCGGTTGCCCGCGGAAACTCTCCGAAACCACGCGCGCGGCATAATGATCGCCGTCGCCCGCCAGATCGTCGATCGTCACGCGGGCATCGGGGATCGCCGCCACGATCATCGCCTCGATCTCGTGCGCGGCCATCGCCATGCTATTGCGATTCCATGAGCTGGCGACGCGCCTCGACGGTCTTGTCGGCAAGTGCTGCATGGATCGCCGCATCGTCGACCGTGATGCCCGCCGCCGTCATGTCGCCGATGAGCTTGCGCACGACATCGTCGTCGCCCGCTTCCTCGAAATCGGCTTGGACGACCGATTTGGCATAGGCATCGGCTTCGGCCGCGGTAAGTCCCATCTGCTCGGCTGCCCAGAGGCCAACCAGCTTGTTGCGCCGCGCGGTGATGCGGAACTGCATATCGTCGTCACGCGCGAACTTGGTTTCAAACGCGCGCTCGCGGTCGTCGAATGTGGTCATGGCCGTTCCTTGAACCGTATCTCGCGTTCGAAATAGGGCGGCGGCGCTCCGCGCGCAATGTCAGTCGGCGATCGTGACCACGACCTTGCCAATCGCCTTGCGGCTGGCGAGATGGGCGATCGCGTCGCCGCCCTGATCAAACGCGAAGGTGGCGTTGACGCGCGGCGCGATCCGCCCGTCGGCCCACAGGCGGAACAGGCGCGCGACGTGCGTGGCATTCTTCTCAGGATTGCGCGCGGCGAATGCGCCCCAGAAAACGCCGCAGACGTCGCAGGACTTGAGCAGCGTGAGATTGAGCGGCAAGCGGGGAATGCCGGCGGGGAAGCCGACCACAAGATAGCGCCCTTCCCAGCCGATGGCGCGTAAAGCGGGCTCGCAATAATCGCCGCCCACGGCATCATAAATCACGTCATAGCCATCGGGGCATGCCGCCTTGAAGGCATCGGCGAGCGCTTTGGACGCCTCCTTGTCAAACGGGGCGGTGCCGTAAAGAACGACGTCGGCGGCACCGGCAGCACGCGCCGCTTCGGCCTTGGCCTCGGTTGAAACCGCTGCGATCACGCGTGCGCCGAACGCGACACCGAGTTCGACCGCCGCAAGCCCGACCCCGCCTGCCGCGCCGAGCACGAGCAATGTATCGCCCTGCTTGAGCTTGCCGCGATCGACGAGCGCATGGATCGAGGTGGCGTAGGTCATCAGCAGCGCCGCGCCATCGGAAAAGCTGCGCTCCGGGGGCAGTTTGTAGGCCGCCGTCGCCGGGATGGCGATCTGCTCGGCAAGGCCGCCATGCCCGGTGACC
Source organism: Sphingomonadaceae bacterium (assembly GCA_046153865.1). Classification (GTDB taxonomy): domain Bacteria; phylum Pseudomonadota; class Alphaproteobacteria; order Sphingomonadales; family Sphingomonadaceae; genus Sphingomonas_O. Next base: position 11,186 of record JBJXFA010000067.1, on the reverse strand, counting down.
GCCGCGATCCGGTCGCCCACTTTGAAGCCCGTCACGGCCTCGCCGACCGCCTCGACGATCCCGGCGATTTCGCTTCCCGGCGCAAATGGGCGTTGCGGCCTGAACTGGTATTTGTCCTCAATGATGAGCACATCGGGGAAGTTGATCGCGCAGGCTTTGACCGTGACGAGCAGTTGGCCGAGCCCCGCTACCGGCGCTTCGATCTCGCGCATTTCGAGCGTTTCGGGTCCGCCCACCGCAACCGACAATAAGGCTTTCATCCGCGCGCGACTCCCATCCATGGGCGTGCGGCTTGCGCACGCTGTTCGTAGCGCGCGATTGCGGCATCGGAGGCCAGCGTCAATCCAATTTCGTCAATGCCGCCCAGCAAGCATTCTTTCCGAAATGGATCGATTTCAAAGACAAAGCGGTCCTGGAAGCGTGTCGTCACGCTTTGCGCGGCAAGATCGATGTGGAGCGGATCGCCCTGCGCAGCGACGGCCATGAGCCGGTCGATCGCCGCCTGCGGGAGCACGACCGTGAGGATCCCGTTCTTGTAGGCGTTGCTTGAGAAAATGTCGCTGAACGAGGGCGCGATCACCGCGCGCACGCCCATGTCCTCGAGCGCCCAGGCGGCATGCTCGCGGCTCGACCCGCAGCCGAAGTTATCCCCCGCGATCAGGATCGGCGCGCCCGCATAGGCGGGATCGTCGAAGACATTGCCGACTTCGGCGCGCACCGTCTCGAACGCGCCCTTGGCCAGCCCCGCGCGGGTAACGGTCTTCAGCCAGCGCGCCGGGATGATGACGTCGGTATCGACGTTCGCCCGCCCGAACGGATAGGAGCGGCCTTCGATGGTGGTGACGGGGGTCATGGGAGGACGGTGACTCCTACTTTTTTGGCCGCAGCCAGCAAGTCACTGTCGAGCGAGGCTAGCGGCCGTCCCGTTCGTTCCGCGAGTTCAAGATAAAGCGCATCATAAACCGTCAGACCGTGCGCCCGCGCAATCGGCAGAGCACGACGCAACGCATCATGCATTCCTTCGTTATCGACCGTAATCTCCAACGCCTCGATCATCGTGATCAATCGTGCAACCTGCTCTACGGTGACGCGCTTCTTTCGCTCCGACATCAAGAGCGCGTTGGCAATCTCCGCCCGCCAATGCGCTGGAACCCAAAACGGCCCGATCGCCCCATTTCGCAGCACCGCATCGACTCCATCGACTGCCTCGTCGGGCAGCGCCCAGGACAGTGCTATCGACGCGTCGATGACGATGCTCAATATTTGCGGCCCGCATTGATAAGGGCCTTGTAATCGATCCGCCCCGGAAACGGTTTCACATTTTCATTGCGCCACGCGATGAAGTCCTCGACTGCTTGCTTTCGCTTCTCGCTCTGATCGGCAAAAACGATAGGCACAAGGCGCGCCACCGCTTGGCCGTGGCGCTTGATCGTTATGGCTTCTCCCGATTCCGCCCGCGCGACGAGCTCGGAAAATCTTGCTTTGGCGTCGGCAACGGCAAACTCGGTAACACGTGCATCCATGCTCAATCTCCTCTGACCAGAATAGCACCAGTTTCTGGTCACATCAATGCCCGAACATCGCACAGCCGCCCCGTCACCGCTGCTGCCGCCGCCATTGCGGGGCTGAGCAGATGCGTCCGCGCGCCCGGGCCTTGGCGGCCGACGAAGTTGCGGTTCGACGTCGAGGCGCACCGTTCGCCGCTGGGCACCTTGTCGGGGTTCATGCCCAGGCAGGCCGAACAGCCGGGTTCGCGCCATTCGAGGCCCGCCTCCATGAAGATGCGGTCGAGGCCCTCCGCTTCAGCCTGACGCTTCACCAGTCCCGAGCCGGGGACGACGATCGCCCATTTTACGCCCGCCGCCTTGCGCCGCCCTTTCAGCACTGCGGCGGCCGCGCGCAAATCCTCGATCCGCGAATTGGTGCAGCTGCCGATGAAGATGTTTTCGATCGCGACATCCTCCATCCGCGTCCCCGGCACGAGGCCCATGTAGGCGAGCGACTTGGCTGCCGCCGCCTGCTTGTTCGGGTCGGCAAAGCTCATCGGATCGGGCACGGTGCCGGTGATCGGCACCACGTCTTCGGGACTCGTTCCCCAGGTCACGTTGGGGCTGACGCCTGCAGCATCGATCACGACGGTCTTGTCATAAGTCGCGCCGGGGTCGCTCGGCAGCGTGCGCCAATAGGCGACGACGGCGTCCCAATCGGCACCCTTGGGGGCCATCGGGCGGCCCTTGAGATACGCAAACGTGGCCTCGTCCGGCGCGATCAGGCCCGAGCGCGCGCCGCCCTCGATCGCCATGTTGCTGACGGTCAGGCGGCCTTCGATGCTCAAGGTTCGAATGGCCGCGCCGGTGAATTCGATGACATAGCCGGTGCCGCCCGCCGCGCCGATCCGCGCGATGATCGCGAGCACAAGATCCTTGGCGCTCACGCCGAACCCGAGCGTGCCCTCGACCCGGATTTCGAGCGTTTTCGATTGCGCCAATTGCAGCGTCTGCGTGGCCAGGACATGTTCGACTTCGCTCGTACCAATTCCAAACGCGAGCGCGCCGAGTGCGCCATGCGCTGCGGTATGGCTATCGCCGCAGACCAACGTCGTGCCAGGTAGGGTGAAGCCCTGTTCGGGGCCGACGACATGAACAATGCCCTGCCGCTCCGCCGTCGCATCGATATAGGGCACGCCGAACGCCGCCACATTGGCTTCGAGCATGGCGAGCTGCTGCGCGCTCTCGGGATCGGCGATCGGCAGCCGCAGCCCCGCCGCATCGATCCGCGGCGTGGTCGGCAGATTGTGATCGGGCACAGCGAGCGTCAGATCGGGCCGCCGAACCGCGCGGCCAGCCAACCGCAGCCCCTCGAACGCCTGCGGGCTAGTCACTTCATGGACGAGGTGGCGATCGATAAAGATGAGGCAGGTACCGTCGTCGCGGCGCTCGACGACATGCTCGTCCCAGATTTTTTCGTAAAGCGTGCGGGGTCGGCTGGCCATGGCGAAGACCTAAGCCGCCCACCGTGCGGCTGCAAGTTCAGTCGACCGGCTGATCCTGCAACGTGGCAATGGTTGCGGCCTTGTCGAGCCCGAGCCAGTCCTTGTAGCCAAAGCCGTAGAGCCGGTCGAGCAGCTCGAGCTGCAGCCCCACTGGCCGTCCGCTTTGCGAATTCCAGAGCAGCGCGATCCCCGATTGCCGCTGCGGATCGAACAATACGGTGGCGCGATAGCCCATCACTGCGCCCTGATGTCCGATCAGCCGATGGCCGCGATAGTTATAGTCGCGCCAGCCCAGCGAATATTGCGAGGCCCCCATCGCCTGATTGAACTGGCCGCGATGGCGATTGGTGAAGACGCGCGGCCGGTGAATCGTGTCGAGCACGTTGGGCGAAATGACGGCGGGCATCTGCCCCATCTGCGCCTGCATCCAGCGCGCCAGATCAAGGATCGAGGCATTGACCCCGCCCGCCGCCGGAACCTTGTAGTAATTGTCGTTGACGGTCAGCGTGCGCTTGCCGATGTGCGGTCGCGCCCAGCTTTTGGAGGCCAGCAGACCGGCGCGGCTGAGGCTTGCATCGGTCATCCCCAGCGGTTGAAAGATGCGCTGCGCCACGACCTGACGATAGGGCCGCCCCGTGACGTTGGTCACGATCTCGCTCGCGGCATCGAACGCGATGTTCTGATAGCTGTGGCAATCGCCGGGCGCGCAGAGCGCCTGCAGCGTGGCGAGCTGGCCACGCAGAAGCCGCGGATCCTGCCCGGCCTCGAGCTTGGAATCGAACGCGTTGCGAACCACGCCGAGGCGGTGCGACAGCAGATCGTCGACCGTGGCGCGCTGCTCATTGCCCAGCGGCAGCTTGAGCGACGTTGCGTAGCTGGCGACCGGCGCAGCGAGCGATACGCGCCCGGCGGCGACCAGATCGCCCACCATCGTGGCCGCAACGCCCTTCGACAGCGAGGCCCAGCGGAACACCGTATGCGCGCCAACCGGCTCGCCGCCGCCCGCAACCGTGGCACCATAGCCTTTCACAAAGGCGATCTTGCCGTTTTCGATGACCGCGACCGACAGTCCGACCATCGACGGATCGGCCATGATCGCCGACGCGCGCGCATCAAAACTGCGATAATCGATGCGGCTGTCAAAACGCTGCGGCGATCCGACGAAGCGATCGACCGCGAGGGAATTTTGCGCAAGCTGGGTGGCCGGTGCTGTCGCATGACTGCCGACGGCCCAGAGCCCAACCGTTGCAGCACCCGTTGCAAACGCAACGCCCAGCTTTCTCATCCACATCACACACACACCCGCTTTACGCATTCAGCCGCAATAACAGGGAATCACTTTCGCGCTGATTAAACAACTGCGCGCGGATTCGATCCGCCGTGCGCGAAGCACGACCGGACGTTCATGCATGGGAAGTTCACCGCTTACAAAGCCTGACGGCACCGTCAGGTCAAATCGGCTTTTGTGAAAATCTGCCGGGACGAACCGTCGATATGGGCCTTCAGAGGCGGGTAGAGATGATCACCATACGCGACGACATCGACTTTCACCGACAGGTCACTGTCGTCGAATAGCGTCCACAGCCGATCAATCGCTTCTTCCGATATTGCGCCATAGATGACGAGGTCGATATCGGAATTGTCCCTCGCCATGCCCGCGGCGTGAGATCCGAAAAGAGCGACCCGGTCGATTTGGTCGGCGAAAGGTACCAAGATTTGGCGGATCACTGCCAAGCGCTGCGGGCCTAGTGCGAAGCCAGTCATGTCGCGCCCGGGTCCACGATCCGTGCCATCGTGGCGGTGTGGAGATCGTCAAACAAAGCGAGAAAATCCGAGCGGATGGCAGCGATAACTTGCTCGAAAACCTTAAGATTGTAAACGTGCGACATCTGGTTGCGCGCATCCAGTGCTCGCATCCAAATGTCGCCATCATCGATCAGCTTGGCGGCGAACGCTTCTTTTATAACGCTTTTAGGCGTCACCGTGGCAAGCACCACTCCCTGATCATCTAGAACGTCTTTCAGTGTCTTCCACGCTAATTCCCAAGTATACTCAAATCGCTGGATGACGCCTTCCTTCTCCAACTGCGACAGTTCGCGGTCAGTCGATATCTCGATCGCCTCTCGCAAAAGCAGGAATGCGCGAGAAAAATTGTCGAAACGGTGTTGCCAACGCGGTTTTGCAGGCTGTGCAGCGTCCATTCAGTGGGTGTAGCGCGCAGTTGTCTTCGATGCCACCTCGTCGGCCGTCACGCCCGGCGCAATCTCGATCAGCCGGAACGGCGTGGCGTGATCCGGGCGCTCGAACACCGCAAGATCGGTTATGATCATATCGACGACATTGCGGCCGGTCAGCGGCAGCGTGCACGCCGGGATAAACTTGGGATCGCCGGTCTTGGACGTGTGCTCCATGACGACGATGATCCGCTTGACGCCCGCGACAAGGTCCATAGCGCCGCCCATGCCCTTGATCATCTTGCCCGGGATCATCCAGTTGGCGATGTCGCCATTTTCGGCGACTTCCATCGCGCCGAGCACGGTCAGGTCGATATGCCCGCCGCGGATCATCGCAAACGACTGTTCGGACCCGAAATAGCTCGACGAGGGCAGCTCGCTGATCGTCTGCTTGCCGGCATTGATGAGGTCGGGATCGACGTCCTCGTCATAGGGAAACGGCCCGATGCCAAGCATCCCGTTCTCGGACTGGAGCGTGACTTCGATGTCGGCGGGCGCATGATTGGCCACCAGCGTCGGTATGCCGATGCCGAGATTTACATAAAAGCCGTCGCGCAATTCCTGCGCGGCGCGCGCGGCCATTTCGTCGCGGGTCCAACCCTTGCTCAGCATGTCTGTCGCCCTCAAGCCTCGCCGTACAATGGTTTTGCCCATAAGCGGGAAACAAACCACTGGTCGAAAAGCCGCTCGTTCGAAACCAGCGTCATACCCTCGACATTGGTCTGCGCGATCAGCAGTCGGTCGAACGGGTCCTGATGCGGTATTCCCATCAGGCCAGCCCGTTGCGCGTGCCGAGCCTCGATTGCGAGCTCCTTGAATCCAAGGTCGGCGACGGCCTCGACGAAATGCTCGGCCAGCGTCGGAGAAACCTTGAGCTTGCCGCGACGATACTTGGTCGCGATCTCCATCGCCGATACCGCACTTGCATACACAGTGTTGCGCTCATCCTCGATCGCCGCCCGGGCAATGTCAGGGAGCAATTCGGGTTCCTGCGCAGCCCAAATCAGCGTGTGTGTATCAAGCAGCAGTCGCATCATCGGGATATTCAACTTCACCGTTCCACAACGCCAAATCTACATCGGGCACGGGGTCCCAAAAGCCGTAGGCCAAGGGGTCCGAACCCATCGAGTCCCCGCGCAGCAAACCGAGCCGACGCCTGCCCGAGGCGGGCTTGGCCGGCACGAGCTTGATAACCACCTCGTTACGGCGGGATACGACGATCTCCTCGCCCGCGAGGACGCGATTGATCAACCTCGACAAATGCGTTTTCGCTTCATGAACGGTAACTGTGTGCATAGTGACTAATTAAATTAGTCTAGTGATCCGGTCAAGCCGCCTCCCGCTCACGCACGGTGCGGAACTCGATGCGTTTATCATAGGGCGCGCCACAGATCAGACGCTTGATGTAGATGCCCGGCACATGGATTGCGTCCGGATCGAGCGTACCGACAGCCACGATCTCCTCGACCTCGGCAACCGTCATATGGCTCGCGGTTGCCATCGGCTGATTGAAGTTGCGCGCGGTCTTGCGGAACATCAGGTTTCCGCTTTCGTCGGCTTTCCAGCCTTTGACGATCGACAGATCGGCCACGATCCCGCGTTCGAGGATATAGTCCCTGCCGTCGAAGCTCTTCACTTCCTTGCCCTCGGCGACCTGCGTGCCGACACCGGTTGCGGTGTAAAAGCCCGGAATGCCCGCCCCGCCCGCGCGGCAGCGTTCGGCGAGAGTCCCTTGCGGGCTGAATTCGACTTCGAGCTCGCCCGCCAGATATTGCCGCTCGAACTCCTTGTTCTCGCCGACATAGGACGAGATCATCTTCCTGACCTGTCGGCTGCGCAGCAATTTGCCGAGACCCACGCCATCGATGCCGGCATTGTTGCTCGCAATCGTCAGCCCCTTCACGCCCGAGGCTTCGATCGCGTCGATCAGCCGCTCGGGCATCCCTGACAAGCCGAAGCCGCCGCAACAAATCGTCATGCCGTCGCGCAGCAGGCCAGCGAGCGCCTCGGTGGCATCAGGGAATATCTTGTTCATGCGGATGCGCCTCTTGCTGCCCGACCGCTTAGAACGTCGCAGATCGGGTCGCAATCCCGATGCGAACTGGGCGTAGGATCGGGGCCCAAAAAGGCGTCGTGACGAACGTGTCAGCAAGTCGTCATGAAATTGTCCCAAAATGGTGTAATTAGCAATCGCAACATACCAATTGTTGGGGTAAACGCTGGTTAATCTACCATCCCTTGGACGGAGGATGTTGTGGGTAAGTCGCGAAAGCACAGGCATGTCGATCGGAATGCACATCGGGGGATCGGGGGCGGTCCGCCCCTCCACTTGATCGAGCGGCCACCAGCGCCAAAAATGTCGCCGCCGCTGACCGGATCGCTCCAGCCCCGCCTCGCGGTTCCGGCACTCCCGCTCCCCAATATCGACGAACCGCTCGTTCTCTACCGCAAACCACCCGCCGCCCCGCCCGATTTCCGCTCGCGCTATCCCGCGAAGAAAACCAAAAGCGCCAAGCGCCCGCCGCCGTCCACCCCGCCAGTATCGCCTTCAACGCCCGAGCCCGTCACAAGTCCGCCGTTAGCGCTCATGACCGTCCCTGCCGTGGCCGCGCAATGCGAAGTTCCACCGCCAGCACCGGTACCTGCACCGCCGATACTGCTGCTGAGTTACCAGCCTGCAGCGTCGAAGCATCTCTGGTTCGCACAAGAGCCGTTGCCCGTTTGCGACTCCGTCGATCTGCTCGAGCCCGGATTGTGGGCCGATTGCGTTGTCGCTGCGGCACCACGGCCAGCTCCGATCGTGCTCAGCGTGCCGACGCCCGAACAGGAACGCGCTTCCGCAACACCGCTGCCTCGGCGCGCCGCGATCACGCTATGGAAGGCGGCGGGGCCACTCGATGCAATCGGTCGCTGGTTGCGCACACGCGCGCGGCGGCTGGCGCTCCGCATTGCGCCGAAGCGGCGTTCGCGCCCCGCCGAACTGGCGCGGCTGCGCGCTGAAAACGCGCATTTGCGCCAGCAAATCCAGGCGCTCGAGCGGCTCCAGGCCTAAAGTCCCGGTTTGCATCGCCATTATTGCTCGCTAGAGCGCGCAAATGACCAAGCGCACGGGTGGCCGCATTCTGGTGGATCAGCTCCTTCTGCAGGGCTGCGACCGGATTTTCCATGTTCCAGGCGAGAGCTTCCTCGCCGTGCTCGATGCGCTGCACGATACGCCGCAAATCCAGACAGTGACCTGTCGGCAGGAAGGCGGCGTCGCGTTCATGGCATGCGCCGATGGCACCATGACGGCGCGGCCGGGCATCGCCTTCGTCACGCGCGGGCCGGGCGCGACCAATGCGAGCATCGGCGTCCATGTCGCGATGCAGGATTCGCAGCCGATGATCCTGTTCGTGGGCGATGTCGATCGCGGGATGCGCGACCGCGAGGGCTTCCAGGAAGTCGATCTGACCGCGATGTTCACGCCGCTCGCCAAATGGGCGGCGCGGATCGACGATGCGGCGCGCATCCCTGAATATGTCGCGCGCGCTTATGCCGTTGCGATGGCCGGGCGTCCTGGCCCGGTGGTGCTGGCGCTGCCCGAAGACATGCTGTGCGATGTCGTCGAGGCGCGTGACCGGCCGCGCATCATTCCGCCCGAGCAGGACCCTGACGGGGCGGCGATGGAACAGGTGATGGCGCTGCTCAAGGACGCCTGCGCGCCCGTCGCCATCGTCGGCGGCGGCGGCTGGGATCTGGGCTGTGCGCATTACTTCGCGCAATTTGCCACGCGCATCGGTCTGCCGGTCGCCTCGGCGTTCCGCAGGCAGGACGCGATCGACAATGCCTGCCCGGTCTATGCCGGAAATCTCGGCTATGGTCCCAATCCCAAGCTCGTCGAACGTATCAAAAACGCCGACGTGATCCTCGCCGTGGGCGCGCGGCTCGGCGAGGCGACCACCGACGGCTATACGCTGATCACCCCCGATCATCCCGACCAGATCCTGATCCATGTGCACCCCGATCCGACCGAACTCAACCGCGTCTATCGCGCCGACCTGCCGATCTGCGCCTATCCGCATGAGTTCGCCGAAATGGCGATGCTGTGGGACGATGACATCATCCGGTTCAAGGATGGCGATGAGGCCAATGCCGAATGGCAGGCCTGGAGCACGCCGACCCCCTTCGATACCAAACTGGATCTCGGCCAGTGCGTAGCGGCGATGCGTGCGCACCTCCCGGCCGACACGTTCATCTGCAATGGTGCGGGCAATTTCAGCGGCTGGTGGCATCGCTACTGGCGCTATGCCGGGCCGACGTGTCAGCTCGCGCCGACGGCAGGAGCGATGGGCTACGGTGTGCCCGCCGCGGTCGCCGCATCGCTCCGCCACCCCGATCGCAAGGTCGTGGCAATCGCAGGCGACGGCGATTTCCTGATGAACGGTCAGGAGCTCGCCACCGCCGTCCAGCACGGTTGCGACATGCTCGTGATCCTCGTCGACAACAGCGGCTATGGCACGATCCGCATGCATCAGGAGCGCGAATATCCGGGCCGGGTGAGCGGCACCAAACTGCGCAACCCCGATTTCGCCATGCTCGCGCGGGCCTATGGCGGCTGGAGCGAGACGGTCGCGGATACCGCGGCCTTTGCGCCCGCGCTCGATCGCGCACTGGCGCAGACCGGTGTCAAGCTGCTGCACCTGAAAACCGACATCGAACGCATCGCGCCCGGCACGACGATCAGCGCGATCAGAGCGCGTTAGTTCGACCAGTCTTCGATCTGCAGGCCGGGAATGGCCAGAAAGTCACGCGTGTTGATCGTTGCTAGAGGCATACCGGTCGCAATTGCGGTCGCAGCTATCATGCGATCGAGGACACGCGGACGCGAGAAGCCGGTGCTCGCGACAACTGTCTGATAGACTTCCGCCATCTTGCCGTTGAAATCTACTATGGCCCAGCTTTCAAGCAACGCCTCGAGCAACAATGCCCGCCGCCTACGCTCCTCCACTTTGCCAGTCAGCAACCCGCCTGCCAGTTCGACGAGCGTGACCACTGAGATCGCAGGCGGCGACGCCAAAGCCGAATATCGCGCCAGAACCGCAGCATCACCGTCGCGCACATGGATTGCGATATTGGTGTCGATCAGAAGGCTCAATCGAAGAGACCGGGCCGATCAGGATATTCGAACGGCTCGCGCGGCTGAACACCATCGCTGGGAAACCCGATCTTGCGCAACAGCGCCACTGTCTCCGCAGGCGTGCGCCGCGCCTTCACTGGCCGCAGAATAACAATATCGCCGTTGCGTGTCGCCTCGAGCTCGATGTCGCGTCCGTATGCGATGTCCTTGGGCAGGCGCACCGCCTCGCTGTTGCCGCTGCGAAAGGTCTTGGTCGTCACCGTCGTCATACCCCGTATATACGGCGACGACCAAGCCCTGACAAGCCGGTCTCAGACGAACGAGGCGACCCGGCGGCGGCGACGCGCGGTGGCGCCGACGATGCCGAAGCCTGTGATCATCATCGCCCAGGTCGCGGGTTCGGGAACCGCGCCCGTCGTCGCGGTCAGGCCGATGAGGGGGCCGACGCCGATCGTGCCGATGAAATTGGCGGCATTGTTGGTGCCCGGCATCAGGTTGATCGAATAGAGCGCGTCTTCGATGTTGAAAAACGCCATGCCGGTGCTTCCCGAGATATCGAAGCCGACATTGCTGGTGCTGGTCAGTCCGAAGCCGATCGGCGCGACGTTGGTGTAGATACCGCCGCCGGGACCGGCGGTGACGACCAGCGTATCCGACACGGCATCGAGACCATAGAGCACGGTCGAGGCGGTGCCCGGAAAGTTGTTGGTGTAAGCCGAGCCCAGAATGTCGATCGCGCCGCTGCTGCGCGTGATGCCGGTCTGGTTGAGCGTCGCGCCGTCGGTCACGTTGACGGCGAGATTCTGATCGGTTTCGGCGATGACGCGCAGCCGGTCAGCCATCG
>JBJXFA010000066.1:0-3449 GCA_046153865.1 Sphingomonadaceae bacterium | reverse complement strand
GCGACCTGATAGTGCTCCTCGCCGACGACGCGCGGGTCGAGCATGCGCGAGGTGCTGTCCAGCGGATCGACGGCCGGGTAGATGCCCTTCTCGGCGATCGAGCGCGATAGCACGGTGGTCGCGTCCAAGTGGGCGAACGATGTGGCCGGCGCCGGATCGGTCAGGTCGTCGGCTGGTACGTAGATCGCTTGCACCGAGGTGATCGAGCCCTTGGTGGTCGACGTGATTCGCTCCTGCAGGGCGCCCATGTCGGTGGCGAGCGTGGGCTGATATCCCACCGCCGAGGGAATGCGGCCGAGCAGCGCCGACACTTCGGAGCCGGCTTGCGTAAAGCGGAAGATGTTGTCGACAAAGAACAGCACGTCCTGGCCTTCGGCATCGCGGAAATATTCGGCGATCGTGAGCCCCGAAAGCGCGACGCGGGCACGCGCGCCTGGCGGCTCGTTCATCTGGCCGAAGACGAGCGCGACCTTTGAACCCTCGGGCGTCGGGTTGCCGTCGGCGTCTTTGGCGATGACGCCTGCGTCGAGGAATTCGTGATAGAGGTCGTTGCCCTCGCGCGTGCGCTCGCCGACGCCCGCGAAGACGCTGACGCCGCCGTGGCCCTTGGCGATGTTGTTGATCAGCTCCTGGATGAGCACGGTCTTCCCGACGCCTGCGCCGCCAAAGAGCCCGATCTTGCCGCCGCGCGCATAGGGGGCGAGCAGGTCGATGACCTTGATGCCGGTCACCAGAATGGCGCTTTCGGTCGACTGGTCGACGAAGTCGGGAGCCTTGGCGTGGATCGGTGCGTTGGTCAGCGCGCCGATCGGCCCGCGCTCGTCGATCGGCTCGCCGATGACGTTCATGATGCGGCCGAGCGTCATCGGCCCGGTCGGCATGCGGATCTGCGAACCCGTGTCGGTCACGCGCTGGCCGCGCGTCAGCCCCTCGGTCGCGTCCATCGCGATGGTGCGCACGGTATTTTCGCCGAGATGCTGCGCGACTTCGAGGACGACGCGGTTGCCGTTGTTGTCGGTCTCGAGCGCCGAGAGGATCGCGGGCAGCTGATCCTCGAAGGTCACATCGACGACCGCGCCGATGATCTGCGAAATCGCGCCGACATTGTTCGACGTCTGGATGGGCACGACGTTGTTTTCGGGCGCGGCGGGCTTGGTGGCACGCGGCTTGCGGGCGGGCTTTTCTGTCATGGGGGCTGCGGTTGCCATAGCTGTAATACTCCGTGATATATCGATTATTTCGCTGATTCTCGTGAGAACGACTGGCCCATCGCCACTTCAAGTTGAGCTCGCCGGGACGTCGCCGCTTCTATCTCCGCGTCAGCGCGCTGCACTTCCATGATAAAGCCAGCCGCTTCTGTCTTCTGCTTTAAGATTTGTGCTTTGTCTTTCATTGCCTCTGCTTGCAGCCGAGCGCTTTCGGCCGTTAGTCCCTTTCGTTCCTGTTCAGCTTTGTATTTTGCCAGCTCTACGATCCGTTTGGTTTGATTTTTCGCTTCCTCCGTGAGGTACTCAAAATAGCGCTGTTGCCTACCCTGCTCGGAACGCTGCAATTCGATTTCGGCCGTTCGAAGTTGGCTCTGAACCTCAGAATTTTCATTTTGCTGAACAAAGTTTAGAACGAGAGACCCAATAGCTACAAGTATTGGACCTAGCACTGAGACTATCTGTAAACGGCCCGGCAGCTTTGCAATATCCTTTAGGTCGCCGACCTCAGGTGCGGGCAGATTCTCCATGTTTACAGCGCCTCCGCCCCGGCGATGATTTCAATCAGTTCGGTCGTAATCGCCGCCTGTCGGGTGCGGTTGTACTGGATGGTCAGCTTGTTGATCATGTCGCCGGCGTTGCGCGTTGCGTTGTCCATTGCGGTCATGCGGCTGCCCTGTTCGCTGGCGGCGTTTTCGAGCATCGCGCGAAAGAGCTGGATGCCGACGTTGCGCGGCAGGAGATCGGCGAGGATCGCTTCCTCGTCGGGCTCGTATTCGAGCGCCGAAGTTGACACGGTTGACACCAACGACGGGTCGGTTTTTCGTAACGGAACCGGAATGATCTGGATGCCCGTTGGCTCCTGCACCAGCGCCGAGCGGAACTTGGCGAAAAACAGGTGCGCGGCGTCGTACTCGCCCGCTGCGTAGCGCGCGATCAGGTCGTCGGCGACGATTTTCGCGTCGGCAAAGGCGGCGGTCTTGATGTGGCCGACTTCCTGGTCGTGCGCGATCTGTTTGGGGTAAAAGCGGCGCAGCACGCGGCCCTTCTTGCCCATGAGGTAGAACCGCACGGTCTTGCCGGCGGCTTCGAGTTCCTCGGCCTTTTTGCGCGCGGCGCGGACGATGTTGGTGTTGAACGCGCCTGCAAGGCCGCGTTCCGAGGTGGCGACGACGATCAGATGGACCTGGTCCTTGCCGGTGCCCGCGAGAAGCTTCGACGTGCCCTCGCCGACCGTCACCTTGGCGGCGAGCGACGCCATCACCGCCTCGATGCGCTCGGCATAGGGACGGCCGTTGGTCGCCGCCTCCTGCGCGCGGCGCAGCTTGGCAGCGGCGACCATCTTCATAGCCTTGGTGATCTTCTGCGTCGACTTCACCGAGCCGATGCGGATCTTGAGGGCTTTCAGGGATGCCATCTATTTTGTCCGCACCGCATTCCAGTTGAACAGAAAGTTTCGCTTCTCGGCCCAGGTCTGGCCCTCGACCGCCGCACCGACGAGGCACGCCGAGCTATGGTAGGGGCCAACGCCATCGGTTGTACGAAAGCTAACGCAAGTGCGGCCGCGATCGGTTTTCCAGCGCCCCGCCTCGATCGTGCTTTCGTAGAACGAGCCAGTGACGGTGCCGTCAGCATTCAGCGCAAGTATCATCGGCTTGGTGTAGGGTTCAGACGGCTTGTCGCTGAGGTCCACGATCCAGTTGCCGTCGAGCGGGGAAGCTGCAAGCGCAGGAGCGGCGGACGCAAGCGCAAGCAGTGCCAGAACTTTCGGCATCCTAGGCGAACGTCTTGGCGAAGCTGTCAAGCGCCGACTTCAGCCCCGCCTTCGCCTCGTCGCCAAGATCGCGCGTATCGCGAATTTTGCCGAGCACATCACCATGGTTCGCACGCAAATCGGCGAGCATCGCCTCTTCATAGCGCGTCACATCGACCACCGGGATCGCATCGAGATACCCCTGCGTCCCCGCGAAGATCGAAGCCGTCTGCTCCTCGAAGGGCATCGGCGCGTACTGCTTCTGCTTGAGCAGTTCGGTCAGCCGCGCGCCGCGGTTGAGGAGTTTTTGCGTCGAGGCGTCGAGGTCCGAACCGAACTGCGCGAAGGCAGCCATCTCGCGATATTGCGCGAGTTCGAGCTTGATGCTCCCCGAGACCTTCTTCATCGCCTTGGTCTGCGCCGCCGAGCCGACGCGCGACACGGAGAGACCGACGTTCACCGCCGGGCGGATGCCCTGGTAGAACAGGTCC
>JBJXFA010000059.1:0-3082 GCA_046153865.1 Sphingomonadaceae bacterium | reverse complement strand
TGGTGCTGGCGACCGGCTTTCAGGCGCGCCGGATGCTGTCGCCGATGCACGTCGTCGGACGCAACGGCATCTCGATCCGCGATCAATGGGGCGAGGACGACCCGCGCGCGCATCTGGGCATTACGGTGCCCAATTTTCCCAATTTCTTCGTAACCTATGGGCCGAACACGAATCTTGCCCATGGCGGCAGCGCGGTGTTCCATTCCGAATGCCAGGTCCGCTATATCATGCTCGCAATCCGCGAGATGATCGAAACGGGTCAGTCCAGTGTCGAAGTGCGCCAGGAGCCTTTCGAAGCTTATCAGCAAAAGGTCGATGACGCGATTTCGGTGATGGCATGGGCCCATCCAGGCATGAGCAGCTGGTACAAGAACTCCAAGGGCCGCGTCACCCAAAACTCCCCGTGGCGGCTTGTCGATTATCGCAACCTGACCGCCGAATTCGACGCGCGCGAATATAGCTTTACCAAGAAAGTCGCCGCATGAGTTCTCGTTTAGCATTGGCACCCCTGCTGAAACCGAAATCGATCGCGATCATCGGTGCTTCCGATAACAAGACCCGCATTGGCGGCGTGCCGATGGACCTGTTGCTGCGGGCGGGGTTCGAGCGCGTCTATGCAGTCAATCCAAAGAACGACATGGTGCAGGGCAAGCCTGCTTATAAGGACATCGAGTCGGTGCCGGAGGTGGTCGATCTCGCGATCGTCGCCGTGTCCGCCGAAGCCACACTGCCGATGCTCGAACGCTGCCACGCGCTGGGGATCAAGGCGGCGCTTGCCTATGCATCGGGGTATGCCGAAACCAACGAAGTCCAAGGCATGCAGCGTCAGGACGCGTTGACCGCTTTCACGCGTCGTACCGGCATGAACGTGGCCGGTCCGAATTGCATGGGCAATGCCAATTTCACCGACGGCATTTTCACAAGCTTCGGCCAGTCGTTCCAGCCGGGTGAGCCGGCGGGCAACACGGCGCTGCTGACCCAAAGTGGCAATATGTGCGCCACAGTGTTCCGCATGGCGAAGCGTGCAGGCGTGACGTTCAGCCATGTCATCAACACGGGCAACGAAGCCTCGGTCGAATTCAGCGATTATCTCGACTATCTGGCGGACGACGCAGCGACGCATACTGCCGTCTGCTATATCGAAGAGCTGCGCGATGGTCGCAAGTTCCTCGCTGCCGCGGCCCGGTTCCGCGCGGCAGGCAAGCTGCTGGCGGTTTACAAGGTCGGCGCGTCCGAAAAGGGCGCGGAAGCCACGCGGTCGCACACCGCGGCGCTGGCCGGCGACAGCGCGGCTTATGATGCTGCCTTTGCCCGCGCCGGTGTCGCGCGGGCGGGCTCGCTCGCCGAACTTGCCGACCTTGCCTATCTACATGCCCTCAGCACCAAGTCCGGGACCAGCAAGATCGGCGGGAGCAATTGCGGTGTGCTGAGCATTTCCGGCGCGGCGGGCGCGATCCTCGCCGACGCGCTGGCGCTGGCGGGCGGTGACACGCCGACGTTCCCGAAAAGCGTTCAGGACAGCCTTGCCGCGCAGATTCCCGGGCATTCGATGGTCTCGAACCCGGTCGATCTGACCGGCAATATCGTCAATTCGAACACCTTCCTGTCCGAGTGTATCAAGCTGGCGCTACAACCCGATGATATCGATGTGCTACTGCTTTACTTGCCGGGCTATTTCCTGACGCAGGCACTGGAGCAGCTCGAGCTGGTGGCAGCAACGACCAACAAGACGTTGATCGTTATCGATACATTTGCGACCGCCGATCAGGATCGGCTCGCCGCGCATGGGATCGGCTATTTCGATGACTTCGACCGCGCCGCACGCGCGATCTCGGCCTATGGCCAATGGCGCAAAGCGGGCGGAACTGCCGCCGTGCATAAGCCCAGCAACGTTCAATGGCCGATGATCGAGGCAGGGCGCACAGCGCTGTCGGAAACCGAGGGCAAGGAGGCACTCGCACGGTTCGGCGTCCCTGTCGTTACTGACAAGCTCGTCCATGACCGTGCCGAAGCGCGCCGCGCTGCCGACACTATCGGTTATCCCCTGGTCCTCAAGCTGGTCAGCCCGGACGTGGCGCACAAGACCGAGTACGGCCTGATCCGGCTCGGTCTCGAGAGCGCCGACGCGGTCGCCACCGCGTTCGACGAGGTCATGGCCAAAGCGAACTCGATGACCGGCATCCATATCGAGGGCGTCACGCTCGAACCGATGCTGACCGGCGGCGTCGAAATCCTTGCCGGCGTCACCCGCGACGCGGTGTTCGGGTGGATGCTTACTGTCGGCCTTGGCGGCGTGTGGACCGAGTTGATGAAGGATGTGCAGCACCGGCTGTTGCCAGTCGATGCCGCGGGCGCCGAAGCGATGCTGCGCGGTCTCAAAGGCTTCAAGCTACTCGACGGCTATCGTTGCGCACCCAAGGCCGATGTTGCGGCTGCGGCAAAGGCGATTGCAGCGCTGGGCGAGGCCGTCCTTGCCGGGGGCGATGCCTTGCGCGAAGTCGAGATCAACCCATTGCTGGTGATGCCCGAAGGGCGCGGGGCGGTGGCAGTCGATGCGTTGGTGCTGCTCAACGAAAGCGCGCCCGGAACGATGGAGAAGGCAGCATGAGCGATCTGGTCGAACCCAAGCCCTTCGAGCCGGTTTATGAAACCGAAACCCCGATCCTCTACGAGGTGATCGATCGGGTCGCATGGATCACGATGCACCGGCCCGACTTCAACAACGCGCAGAACGGCCAGATGACCTATGCGCTCGACGATGCGTTCCAGCGCGCGACCAACGACGACAATGTCCGCTGCATCGTGCTGGGCGGCACCGGCAAGCATTTCTCCGCCGGGCACGACATCGGCACGCCGGGACGCGACCTGCTGAAACAGTTCGACAACCGGTTGATGGTGCCGCCGCACGTCACGCGTCCGGCGGCCGAGCTCCTCTACACGCGCGAGCAGGAGCAGTATCTCGGCATGTGCCGTCGTTGGCGCGATGTCGCCAAACCGACCGTCGCGATGGTGCAGGGCGCCTGCATTGCGGGCGGACTGATGCTGGCGTGGTGTTGCGACCTGATCATTGCCTCCGAGGACG
>JBJXFA010000058.1:0-2561 GCA_046153865.1 Sphingomonadaceae bacterium | reverse complement strand
GCACCTCGCCCTCGCGCTTCGGATCGAGCAGCCGCATCTGGACGGTGGTCGCTCCGGCATCGCGCGCGCGGGGTTCAAGCCGCGACAGGCGGCCGCGATCGGTATCGCACGCAATCAGTACGCCCTCGTTCGCCATGTCGGCCGCAAGCGCGAGCGTCTTGCCCCCAGCGCCCGCGCACAGGTCGATCACGGTCTGCCCCGCACGCGCCTCGCAAACTGCCGCGACCATCTGGCTCCCGGCATCCTGCACTTCGACCAGCCCTTTGAACTCGGGCCGGTTCGCCAGCGACACATTCTCGGGCAGGCGAAGCCCATGCGTTGTTTCTGCTATCGCCTCTGACCCCGGAAGCAGCGCCATCACCGGATCGCGATCGGACTTCAACGCATTGACGCGCAGGTCGAATGCCGCGCGACCGAGCAGTGCGGCATGTTCTTTAGCGGGGATCAAACGTCCCAGCCAAGCCGGGAGCGACGACAGCACGTCCCCCGCTTCCGCTTCACCTATCCCCGCCGCGCCATAGGCTGAGCCATCGAACCCCTCGGCAATTGCAACATCCTGCCGCGCCATCCCCACCATCGCCGACCGTCCGCTCGCTGGCACGTCGCCAAACGCACGGATCGCTCCGTAAACCAGTTCGCGCACCGCACGCCGATCGCCCGATCCGGCAAAGCGGCGCGTGCGGAACCAGTCGGCGATGATCGTATCGGCAGCCGGTCCATTGTCGCGGACGGCGGCAATCACGAGGTCGAGGATCTCGATGGCACTCTGGACGCGCGCGGCGGGCGTCATCGGGTCGGGTAGTTCGGCGCCTCGCGCGTGATCGTCACGTCGTGGACATGGCTCTCGCGAAGGCCCGCATTGGTGATCCGCACGAAGCGCGCGCGCGCCTGCAGGTCGGCGATCGTCCGCGCGCCGGTATAGCCCATCGCCGCCTTCACGCCGCCGACGAGCTGGTGGATCACGTCGCGCGCCGGGCCCTTGTAAGCCACCTGCCCCTCGATCCCTTCGGGCACCAGCTTGAGCTGATCCTTGATGTCCTGCTGGAAATAGCGGTCCGCCGAGCCGCGCGCCATCGCGCCGACCGATCCCATGCCGCGATAGGATTTGTAGCTGCGCCCCTGGTATAGGAAGGTTTCGCCGGGTGCTTCCTCGGTTCCGGCCAGCAGCGAACCGATCATCACGCTCGCCGCCCCTGCCGCCAGCGCTTTGGCGATATCGCCCGAGGTCCGAAGCCCACCGTCGGCGATCACCGGCACGCCCGATTTTGCCGCTTCCTCGGCGGCATTCATGATCGCGGTCAGCTGCGGCACGCCAACGCCGGCGACCACGCGCGTTGTGCAGATCGAACCCGGCCCGATGCCGACCTTGATCCCGTCCGCGCCTGCACCGATCAGCGCGCGCGTCGCCTCGCCGGTCGCGACATTGCCCGCGACGATCTGCACCGAATTGCTGAGCTTGCGAATGCGCTCCACGGCACGCGACACCATCTTCGAATGCCCGTGCGCAGTATCGACGACGATGAGGTCGCATTCAGCATCGATCAGCGCCTCGGTCCGCTCGAACCCGGCATCGCCGGTCGTCGTCGCCGCCGCGACGCGCAGCCGCCCGGTCGCGGCCTTGGTGGCGTTCGGATAGGTCACCGCCGTTTCGATGTCCTTGACCGTGATCAGCCCGATGCAGTGGAAATCATCGTCGACGACGAGCAGTTTCTCGATCCGCCGTTGGTGCAGCAGCCGCCGCGCTTCCTCGTGCGTCACGCCCGCGGTCACGGTCGCCAGATTCTGCGACGTCATGAGCTCGCTCACCGGCTGACCCGGCGATTCGGCAAAGCGCACATCACGATTGGTCAGGATGCCGACCAGCTTGCCCGAGGCCTCGACCACCGGAATGCCCGAAATCCGGTGACGCGCCATCAGCGCGCGTGCATCAGCGAGCGTCTGCTCAGGCCGGATCGTGATCGGGTTGACGACCATGCCGCTTTCGAAGCGCTTGACCGCGCGCACCGCCGCCGCCTGGTCCTCGATCGTCAGGTTCCGGTGGAGCACGCCGATCCCGCCCAATTGCGCCATCACGATCGCCATGTCGGCCTCGGTCACGGTGTCCATGGCTGACGAAAGGACCGGGATGTTGAGCGAAATTGCCTTCGTCAACTGCGTCCGCGTATCCGCCTGGCTTGGCAAGACCTCGGATTCGCCGGGCTGCAGCAGCACGTCGTCGAAAGTCAGTCCGAGCGGGATATCCATGGGGCGCGTGCACCTGTGCGAGTCGTGCGCGCCCGCTTAACGCGCGGAACGCTCCAGCGCCAGCGAGCGCCTTGCAGACTCGTCGTCAATGTCCAAATCCGCTCGACGGCAATTGCGGACAAACGCATAGTGCGCGGATCAAGTGGGGACCCAGCCGATGGAAATTTTTGTATTCGTGATCGCGCTGCTCGCGATCGTCTATGTCGTCATGGGCGTGAAGATGGTCCGCCAGGGCTATCAGTACACCGTCGAGCGCTTCGGCAAGTTCACCTATGTCGCGCAGCCCGGCCTTACGCTCATCATCCCGTTCATCGACC
>JBJXFA010000056.1:0-72680 GCA_046153865.1 Sphingomonadaceae bacterium | reverse complement strand
TACAGGCTCTGGGCAATGCCTTCCTTGCGGCACAGCTCGGCAATGCTGTCTTCGCCGCGCAGCCCATCGAGCACGATGCGGATCTTGTCCTCGGCCGAGAAGTGCCGCCGGGTCTGCCGCCGGATGTGCTTGACGCCGCCGAGCAAATCGGGGCAGCGATTGAGCGGATGATGGCAGCTAGGCCGAACGGTCCGGAAAGTCCGCTGTTGCGGGCGATGCGGCTGTAAGCGAACCTTCATCGCTGGCTCTGATACGTCGAGAGCTCGCATGTGACAGCTTGATCTGTAGATCACCATCCTTGCAAAATTGAACACTTGTATCTATTTTGCATAAATGTTGAGTCGCGAAATTCTCCCACTATTGATCAAACGGCTTAACCAGTTCGATAGCGTTGCATTGCTTGGGCCGCGTCAGGTTGGCAAAACCACTCTTGCCCGGCATATCGCTGACGCCGCCGGAAAAGGCGCCAAGTATCTCGATCTCGAACGTCCGGCGGATCGCAGATTGCTTGATGACCCAGATGCCTACTTCGCGGCCCATTCCAAACAGCTGATCGTTCTGGACGAGATTCAGCGCGCTCCTGAGATATTTCGCGTGCTGCGCGGACAAATCGACGAACGGCGGCGCATGGGTGGGGCTGGTGGCAAGTTTCTGATCCTGGGATCGGCTTCAATGGATCTGCTACGACAGTCGTCGGAGAGCCTTGCCGGCCGGATCAGCTACCTTGAGTTGGGTCCGCTGAATGCGCGCGAAGTGGAACACGACAGTGACGCGCCGCTCGATCGGCTCTGGCTGCAAGGCGGCTTCCCGCCAAGCTATGTTCGCGATGATGGCGAAGCGAGCCTGCAATGGCGCCGCGATTTCATTCAGACCTATCTGGAGCGCGACCTTCCTCAATTCGGATTCAATGTGGACAGCGAGCAAATCGATCGCTTCTGGCGAATGCTTGCCAACGACCAAGGTGAACTTTTTAATGCCGAGCGATATGCGCGATCCTTGGGTGTCAGCGGGCATACCGTGACGCGTTATCTCGACATGCTCGAAAAACTGCTGCTCGTCCGCGTCTTGCGGCCGTGGTCAGCAAACAGTGGCAAACGGCTTGTGAAGTCACCCCGGCCTTTCGTTCGTGACAGCGGGCTGCTCCATGCGCTGCTCGATCTACGACAGACAGACGACATTCGTCGTCATTCCGTCGCTGGGAAAAGCTGGGAAGGCTTCGTTATCGAAAACCTGGTTGGCGCGTCATTTGGAAGGGCGAAGCCCTATTTCTATCGCTCCAGCGGTGGGGCGGAAGCCGATCTCGTGCTGGAGTTCGCTCCCGGAAAATGCTGGGCAATCGAAATCAAGCTCTCCAGCGCGCCAACGATTGATCGCGGTTTTCACAACGCCACGGACGATTTGGGAGCCGAGCGTCGATTGCTCGTCTACAAAGGAAACGAGCGGTTCCCGATGCGCAACGGCATCGAAGCAATGCCGCTGACCGTGGCGATGGGTGAAATCAGCGCGGCGGTTCGGGCATGAGCGAGGCGCGAGACTATATTCCGCGCACACTCAGCTGGACCGATGCTGCGCTCAAAACCCAAACAGTCCGTGATAAAGAGATCGTCTCGCGATTTGCCGCCCTCGAAAGGCGAGCTGATCGGGATAAGGCGCGCGAAGCTGTTTTCGCGCTGAAACAGGCTGGCCTGAGCGAGTTTTTTCGAAACCCTCTTTATCTGGATTTCGTCGCCGCGATCATAAACGCGAATGGCACCTTGCCCAGCACACGCGCTGAACTCTATGACCGGGCGGTCGCCCAATTGCGGCTCGAAGCTACAACAACGAGCGACCGCACTCGTCGCTCGGCTACGCCACCCCGGCGGCGTTCGCCGCCGAACTCGAAAAGCAACGGGCGGGGTTAACCCCGCCCGTTGCTTCACCTGCGCTCATGCGCGACAACACCGGCCGGTCTCTGGTTGCCGCTGGATGAAAGGCGGGGGTCACGTCACCACTGCCAAATACAGCGGCTTTTTTGGCGACTTCCCTTCGGATGGCTCAAAAGCGGCATGCGTTCAATCGGCCCACTTCGAGCCGTTCTTCGGTTGGTGCGTGAACGGCCAAACACCACCGTTGAAGGCTAACGCTGTCACGCCCAAGTTGCTTGGATCCAACTGGGAGCTGGGCGCTTCACTGCGGCTGGACTGGATGCCAAGCTACCATCAAGGCATCGCTGAGGATGCGGTCAGCGCGATTGTTTGCGCGTTTAGGCTGTTGATTTGTGCCCGCAGCAGTTCGACCTCCGCCTGCGCTTTCGCAAGCGCTACCGCTTTCATCGGGTCGGGCGTTGGGTCGGAATTGAGCGCCTCCAGCTTGTTCAAAGCTTCCTCAAGAGCAATTTGCTTTTGAATGAACGCCGCCTGATCCGTGTTCTTCAAATACTCCTCGCGTCGCTGCTTGTCGAAGGCCGCAACCTGGGCTGCTGCATCGGCGGTGGCCGAGAAGAGGCCCTGCGCAATCGATTTGCTTGAGGCATATTGGAATTTCTCGACCACGCCGTCCTTGCTGAGGCTCAGCGACAGGCCGTTGTTGCTGAACATCTGGTTGACCAACCGGTAGAAACGCAACTGGCCGAGTTGCGGCGCCAGCACCTTATCATCCTTGACCAGATTTTTGGCCGACGCCGCGCAGCCGAGCGGGTTCGCCACCTCACCGGCTGCTGCGATCCGGCAGATCGTTAGTTGCGCGCGGACCGGCGGCCGCACGAACAGGCCCGGTTGCGGCTTCGTTGTCCGCCCTGGCACCTGGCGCGGAAAATCCTTCCGCTCGAGTTGCACATCGTTAGCGAGCGTCGAGCGACACTCGGGCTCGCCGGTCGGACAAGCGGGCAGGGAATCGGTACTAACCGGCTGAAGCGCCGCGCCGAGCGTCGTCAGGTTAACCATGCATGACTTCGCGTCTAGCGGAGCTGCAGCGTCACTTGAACAGCCTGCGACCGCCGAGGCCTTCGGGAACCGTTTGGCCGTTCCGTCCTCATCGACATACGAACTGACGAACTCCTTGGCAATAGTCCGGAACCGCTCAAGCTCAGTTGAATTAGCCAGTTTGTCGGCAAGGGTTTCGGCATCGATCACCAGAAGTGTGGCGGGCACCGGCGCTAGCAACCTTGAGAGTTTGTCCCGTTCGTCGATGTCGAGATGAGCGATGTCTTTGGTGTGATAAGCCGCGAAGCTCTCGGGCCAGGTCGCGCTGGTGGCGACCCCTAGGCGCTTGTCAATGGCAGCCAGCGCGGCTTGGCCGTCCTCGACCGCCTTGCCCAGGGTCAGCACCTGCTCCGCGGCTTCACCAAGGTTATTGCGACCGCCGGGTGTCAGCCCGCGAACGGCGGCGAGCTTGGTTAGCGTTTCGAGCGCAGTATTCGCGGCTTTGAGCTTCTTGCCGTCCGCCTCAAGCGCCTCGGCGAGCTTGGCGCGTGCCACGACATCGGCGGCAGCCCTGGTGGTGCAGGTCATAATCTGTTTCGATACTGTGCTCGCGCGCACCATCGCGATCAGTTGCGCGCGCAGCGCGTCCTGTTCGGCCCGCGCCTGTCGAAGCGCTGATTCGAACGCCTTGGCGGTGTTGTCCGATCCTTGTTGGTCGATCAGTTCGGCGAGCCGCAGCGACAAAGTTCTCGGTATCACGTTCGCAAAATTGTTCTTGTTGGCCCCTGTAATGCCGGAGAGCGTAGCGGAACCCGTGCCGATCACGGCTGCACCCGCCGGACCGCTCACCACTGCGGCAACCGCGAGACCCGTCTTCACGACATTGCCGACCACTTCACCACTATGATCCTCAACGCTAACATTAATTCCTTTGAGAATCTCGGTGCCGGGTTGATACTCGATCGCAAAGTTGGTGGTCTTTAGCGCACCGTCCAGCTTTGAATAATTGATTAGATAGCGCTCCCCCTCGATTTGTTTCGCCGTCGCCGTGGCAGACAGCTCTACCGCCACCGCGGCCCGCCAGAACTGGCCGTCGGCAGTATCTCCGCTGATTTTCACCTGCTCCGGGCAGGCGGTCAGCGTCCGTGTTACTGCAACGTCATACTGCAGCATTGGAAGCGCATAGGGCGTGCCCGACAGTGCCATTGCGGGGTCACCGCTGACTGACCTATCCGGCACGACCGATAAATGCGTGCAGCCGTTTATGGCGAATGCGGTCACGCCGACAGCGGCAGTCTTGGCAATGAGCTTCAGCCGAAGATGAGTCAGCTCCCATACGCTTGCAAAGTCTGTGTTCACTGCGTCTTCCCCCGAAAATCACTTGCCGCCGAGATCACGCGGCACATCGAATCAGCGCGTGTTCCCCCGCATAATAGTCTAAGCGTGCCACATTATCCGGGGTGAGCAAACCTGAATTTCGCCTGCTTTGGTCTTGGCGTTATCTCAAGCTATGCCGCTGAACGCCGACACAAATGCTTGTTTGGCCGCCAATTTTGCCAGGTTAGAAGAATTGCGATTAGATTGGCCATCGCCTTTGAAAGCGGCTGGCGCGCCGTGGTACGAACGCGGGTGGAATCTTTTGGGCATGCGCCGCATGTCCGCGTTGTACAGGCACGCGGTCGATTTTGCAGGAGGAGCGCCACCGGCAGGGGGATAAATGTCGGTTTGCAGCTACTCTAACCGGTCCGCTTTGTGGCCAAACCCGGTCGTTAAGCCGGTCAATTCACGTTCCCGAAAGATCCCCTGACGAGGTGAATAGGGGAACTATATACGTGTGTGACCTAACTCGCCTCTCTGAATATCAATAGAGGGGTGACCGCAAAGGCTGCGGCAGGTCGGCCCAAAGTCACCCGGACAATTGGCGCAAGCACATTTGAAACTTGGCCGACGACGCTCTCCAGCAACCCGAAACTCTCAAAATCGTTTTCTTGATTGAGGTCTGGAGTCAGATACTCAGGGTAGGCGCTCAGAATGCCGAGTATAGACCACTCGCCCGCCATAGTCGCCCCGTAAGTCAGCGTGATATCGCTTGCAGGGGCTACCAAGCAGTTTTGATCCAGTGTGCACCAGACCAACTTTGTATCGCCGTCGCCCGAGGTTAACATTCGAGCGTGAACGGAATGCGGCAGTATCTGCATCATATCAAGCAACATGTCAGTGTTTTCTTGCTGCTCCCGGAGTTCGGCTTTTTGCACCGTCGTCATGTTACCCGCCTTCTTGCCCCCCGTCGCTCCAGCCTTAACCTTGCGCTGGATTGAAGGTAGCCTCCAAGCGTCCTTGAACATGGCAAGGTCTTGAATGCTTAGAAATCCACTGGCGAGCACAAACTGTCCGATATTCGCCGCGCCGATATCACGCTGGATCATGCTGCGTTCCGTAAGGACGTCGAGAAAGAGGCGCGCGTTCGTCCAAAACGGATCATAGGCGCGCTCTAAGGACTGAGCGCCGGTTTCCCCAGGGCCAATCTCAAACTCTAATCCTCCGCCGCCAAAGGGCGAGTTTCCGCTGAGCCCAATCTTCTTGCTTCGCTTTGCGCCCTTGGCGACGCTTTCGCCTTGGGTAATTCCTGTCAAGTGGCCATTGTTGTCGAATTGAGAGAGGAACGACGCAATTCGACGGCTGTCATGGTAGAGGAAGTCAAAGACGGAATCTTGCTCGGCTACGCCTTGCTCCGCTGGCGATACTGTCACTTCGCTCTTTGACATACTTCCGGACTTCCTCGTTTTCTCGCCTTACCGACTCGGCGGCAACTTCTGCTTCGGCGGGGTCAGTCTGAATAAAGCGGGCGAGGGCTTCGTCAAAGCCGATATTTGACACGTCCATTTCGGGCTTCCTCTTTTTGCCGGTCACGCCACCAATGCCTTGTAGGTTAATCGCCGTCCGTCGGTGAACGCCAACATGCTGTTAACGCGGTCACCTTCGCGTTGCTCCCGACGATTGAAGCGCCACGTCATTTCGTCGAGGTATCGCGAAAGGTGCTTAGGGCTGACATAGTGGTGAATGCCAATGATCCGGCGCTTCATTAGCGCCCAGACGCTTTCAATCCCGTTCGTGTGGATGCAGAAATGCCGCACATATTCCCCCGCCGAATGATTGACGGTGTGGTGAAAGTAACGACCTGACAGGCCATTAAATCCCGGATGCTCGTCGGTCATGACGGACGCGCCAGCTTCGACATTTGCAACGATGATGCCCTGCACGTTTTGCGCGCGCAGATTGGTCGTGTGAACGGTGCGAAGATCTCCGTCACGGTCGAGCATACCGAAAACCACCGCCTTACCCTTGCCACCTTGCAGGCCACCGACCCGCTCACTGGCGTGCTTGTTCTTTTCCTTACCACCCACAAAGGTTTCATCGGCCTCAACGACACCATCAAGCGGCGCACTGAAAGACTCAGTAAGGGCCGCATGACGCAGCCGGTGAAGCATGAACCAAGCGGTTTTCTGCGTCACGTCAATATCACGGGCAAGCGTCATGCTCGCGATGCCTTTCTTGTGCGAAGTCAGCATCCACACAGCCATAAGCCACTTTTGCAGCGGGGTTTTGCTATCATGAAAGATCGTGCCGACTTTGATCGAAAACCGCTTACGGCAATCGCCGCACTTGTGAGTTCGCTTGTCCGAAAAATGATGAATGAGGCGCGTCGAGCCGCAAAGGGGGCAGAACGCTCCCGCGCGCCAGCGGATTGTGGTGAAATGGTCGATGGCCGCTTGCTCGTCCGGTATGGCGCGTAGAAGGTCAAACAGGCTCTTGAACTCGGCAGTCATCGGTATGTCCTCGATAATACCGATTATATAGCATTAAACTAATTGTGGGTCAAGCAGGTATATAGTTCCCGTGAATAGCGCCTGACACTCTGTCAGAGTGCGGTTGCTGGCCCCCTAATTCTGTGGAGGCATCGATGCTTGAAGCTGATCGACCCCGTGCGCCTGCCACTATCCGTATAGATCTTGGCGCGATCTTAGCTTCGATGTAACTAGGTAAGTCAACGTGGCTGATTACGTCGTTGTCGCCAGGTGCCACCAAAGGACTGATCGAGCTACAACGGTCCTTCTTCGAAAAGAGGCGCTCATTCTGACAGCGTCTCCTGCGCATTGCCGACAAAGTACATGGCGCCCCGCTGCTCATAACGGCTATCCACCGGCACGCCGCCGGGTCCTGCCAAGCTGAGAAACTGCCGCTATGATTAGCAATGCGGGCATGTAAATTAGGCAACGCAAAAGGACGGGCGAATGAGACGAGACGAACACGACGAGATTGCTCGGGATATGTCTGACTTGGAGACCGCACGCGATGTTTGTGGTTGATCAAACCCGTATCGAGGTCTGCGGTGCGATTGCGAGCGGCAAGACCACGTTGGCGACACGTCTCTCCGCAAGACTTGATGGCTTCGCGGTTTTCGAGAAGTTTCGCGAGAACCCGTTCTGGAGTCGCTTCTACGCGCAACCAGAGCTATTCCGTCCGGAAAAGGACGTGTGCTTCCTGGCCCATCATACCGGGGAGATCAAAGCCGCCGGTAACGGGCTGGTCGTATGTGACTACGCGCCGGTGCAAGACCTTGCCTATGCCCGGCTCGCCGACGATTCTGCGCATGTCGCCATGATGGAAGCGGTATATCGGCACCTCTACGGACCCTTGCGCCGCGCCGCGCTAGTGGTGCACCTCAAATGCGCGACGGGCGAGCTGCTCCGCCGCATTCACGTTCGCGGTCGCGCGGAGGAATTTGCAATCGACGCTGCCTATCTCGTCTTGTTGGAACAGGCGCTAGCCGCGCTGCTCGCTTACGCAGATGTGCCGGTAATGATCGTGCATAGCGACACAATCGATTTCGCCACCGAAGGCGCAGAAGCGGATAACCTGCTCAACAGCATTGCAGAGCGGTTGTCAGCGGTTGCGCCCTGACCCCATGGGTTTTTCTAACTCAAACCCCCAAACAAGCGAGGAACGATCGTCGCCGAACACGGCAAGCTTGGGTGACAAAGGTTCAGCGGGATGGAGCCGCTCTTGGCCCAGCGATTCGAAGTGGATCACAGCGAGCCCAGCTGCTTCCATCATCGCCACCTGAGCTGCCAACGGCAGGACGAAGGATGGCAAAGAGATAACCTCGTGTCCACCGACCAGGAACTCCGCGTTGTGTGGCGCAGTTTCGTGGCGGAAACGGCGGCCCCATTCGAACGATGGCGTCGTGAAAAGTAGCCGTCCGCCGGGCTTTAGGACACGGTGCGCCTCCCGCCAGAAATCCCTAGTGTTGTAGGGGTCACCGAGGCTGGACACCAGCATCGCGAAACGGCCGCTCACGCCCCCAAGGTTCTCTGCGCGGCTGATGGAGATCGTTGCGCCCTGCGTACGCCAGCGATCAGAGTACACTGCCATAGCGGCCGAGCCATCGGTGATAGTGAGACCTGCCAGCCCATAGCCGCGGGCGTGCAGCAGCGCGGCGACTGCCGAGTCGCCCGCGCCGACCTCAACAACGGCACTTTCATCCCAAGGTTCGGGAAAACGCGTATCGATGAAGAGCCGACTCAGACGGTTGAAGTTGAAGCAAGTGGGATGGGCAACCCGATCGTAGTACTCAGCGGCGACGGCATCATAGGTCGCAAGCCCGGGCTCAATCTCGGAAAACGCGCGGTTGTTCATGGTTTTGTGCACTGCCTCTAAGTCAGGTGATTTCGTAGATGTCGAGTTGGGTCACCCCCACACGCGCCTTATCGAGCTGCCAGAGCGAGGCGGTCAGCCCACTCGTTGTGGCTAAATTGGCAACCCGTTGATCAATCTCTGCAAAAACTTGGTCCGCGCCTAACGTACCGATGCGTTCTGCCTTGAAGAATTCAGGAACATCACCGTCTACATAAAGCAGGCCGACCGGCTGATTCCGGCGCCCCTTCAGCACGAAAGCCAAGAGTAAGGATTTTTCGCTCGAGGTGTCGAGAGCTTCTAGCCGAGTCATGCCCCAGAGCTTGACCAGCTCGTCTGCGTTGAAATCGCGGGCTTGGTATTGGCTCGTCTGGGCCCGCCAAGCCAGCCCAATAATCCCACGTCGGACCGAAAACAGACGACCTGCACCGCCGCGACTGTATCCCCTATAATCTACGAGCTGGCGCAGGCTGTGGCTGAAAACGATGTCCGGCACGTGCAGGGTGAATCGGAGCTTCTTGAGCTCTACTGCGTCGCACAAAGCACGTGGATAGCCGGGGTGATGGGCCACCAGGTAGGCCTGCAGCTCAACGATGACGTTGCGAAATTGTTCAAGGAGATGGGTGTTGTGAACCCAGGCTTCGTGCGATTGGGGAACTTTCCCGACGAGCGTCTTCAAGTCGTCGATAGTGGCTTCGGCCGCGTCGTTGAGCTTGATCTCCACACCGAGGATAGCGATCTGGCTGGTCCTGCGATTGAGGAAGTTAAACAAGACTTGGATTTGTGGCGCCCGCAGCGCCGTTAGGACTAGGAATAATGTGACAAGCGGCC
This sequence comes from Sphingomonadaceae bacterium, assembly GCA_046153865.1. Classification (GTDB taxonomy): domain Bacteria; phylum Pseudomonadota; class Alphaproteobacteria; order Sphingomonadales; family Sphingomonadaceae; genus Sphingomonas_O. The sequence continues at coordinate 63,255 of JBJXFA010000056.1, read as the reverse complement.
ACATAACGGCACCAGCGACTGCGGCGATGGATGCGCCCCAGTCGGCCCTTTTCGCGATGCCGCCGTTCGGAGCCGCCTTCGTTACCAAGGCCAGATCACTGATCGGCACAAGGACGTAGCCGCCCGCCACCCGCTCGGCCGCAGCGCCGGATGGCGCAGCTTTGGCCGGCAGGACAGGCTTGGCCGTCTGGCTAGGCTGGGCTACAGCAACCGGCGGAGTGGCGAGGACACCAAGTGCCATTGCCAACAGCCACCCTCCCACTCGCCGAATTCTGCACATACCAAACCTCGCCCTGCTTACCGCTGCTGAATTAAGCGGATTCATCGAATTAGCCAATGTGAGAGAGTTAAAATCGGGCGCGTGAAAGCCTTCCCCTTCTTAACATCATCGAATGATCATTTTTTCGATTTGAGAAGCTCATCGAACGACCGCTAAATTGGCTGTGTTGTAAGTCTCTGGCAGCCGACGATCGGCAGCGATCAGGGCAGGTCAGGGCGCAGTTCAGCTACTTCGACCAGCACGTCGTGAGATCGTCCCACGGCCACTATTGGGTGGCGAACGAAGCCGACTATGCAGCCGACTTGCCCGATTTCGAGGACCAGATCGTCTTCACCATCCGCTCGAACCGCAGCGACGAAGACTGACCGAAACGGGGGGCTCCGGCCTCCCGTTTTGTCATGCTCGCAGTGGAATCAGCGGCGGTGAATGACCCATTTCGAGTCGCTAAACTCGTGATGGCTATTTGGTCCCCAATCCGGTTCAAATCAGAAACAAATGCGCGTTTCGCTCGACTCGTAACCCGTATTTTTGAAGCTCGCTCAGACGCCGCAACCGGCGTAAACATCGGCAGATAAAGGGTTTTTATGCCCCAGTATTCGAACGCGAGAATCACCGGGACACGATGCTGAAATTGGGAACTTGACGGCACACCCTACGCGGCGAGCTCGCAGGTATAAGTTATTGATGTTAGAGTAGAGTATGGCGATCTTAGCTTGATGTCGCCGGCGACGTTAAAACAAGTTGCTCGCGCTGGACGACGTCAACGTGAGTTGCTCGTCGGTAGAAACTGGCGCGTTTAAGCAATTTCTGATGTCCGAATTCCGTTGTTGGCGCGATGTCAAAACGAGTTGCGCTTCGCGCGCGGATGCCGGGCCGATGCGTGCAAAGCGAGCGTCCTAGTTCTTCACCTTCGACATGAAATACGTCGCCCAATCGCGCGTCATTGCACGGCGTCCTTCGAAGAAATCGGTGCGTTTGTAGGCAGCCAAGACCTTGTTCGTTTTGGCGTGCGCGAGGGGGCTATGATGGCGCGCTGCGTGAACTGCGGGCGCAGGATGATCGCCCCATCGCGGAGCTGGTCGAGATGGTCCGACCACTCCTGCATCATCGCGACCCGCTCGTTCCAATATTCGCCGCGCGTATAAGCACGGCGGACGGCATTGGCTTCCGCATGGGCCAACTGGCGCTCGATGGCATCGGGGTTCCACTTGCCCATTTCGTTGAGCAGAGTGCTGGCCATCGCGCGAAAGCCGTGGCTGGTCATTTCGTCCTGGGCATAGCCGAGGCGGCGCAGCGCTGCGTTGATCGTGTTCTCGGACATGGGGCGCTTGGCCGAGCGCAGTGACGGGAAGAGCAGCGGACTCAGCCTTGCGTCTGTCTCGAGCCCTGCGATGATCGCGAGAGCCTGACGCGACAGCGGTACCGAGTGAATGCGGCGCATCTTCGTCTTGTGGGCGGGAATGGTCCAGATCGCCTTGTCCAGATCGAACTCGCGCCATTCGGCGTGGCGCAGTTCGCCCGGGCGGACAAACACATGCGGCAGCAGTTTGAGCGCCGTCAGTGTGACGGAATAGCCTTCATATGCATCGATTGCGCGCAGCAGTGCGCCAACCTCGGCAGGCGTTGTGATCGCAGCGCGGTGCGTCACCTTGACCGATATGAGAGCACCCCGCAGATCGGCGGATATGTCGCGATTGGCGCGCGCGGTCGCGATCGCATAGCGGAACACCTGCCCGCAGGTGCTGCGCAGGCGTTTGGCCGATTCATGCTTTCCCCGCGCCTCGAACTTGCGCAGGACGGCGAGCAACTCGTGCGGCAAAATGTCGGCGATCGGGCGGTTGCCAAAGGCCTGATAGGCAAAGTCCAGCAGCCAGCGGATCTTGTTCAGCGTGGCAGGGGCCAGCCCCTCTTTCTCAGCTTTTGCATACCATTCTTCAGCCACAACCTTGAACGTGTTTGCCGCCGCAACGCTCGCCGCGACCTTATCGAGCTTGGCCTGCACAGCAGGATCGCAACCCTTTGCCAGCAGCCGACGTGCCACATCGCGCTTCGCCCGCGCGTCGGCCAGTTCGACCTCAGGCCAGACGCCGAGCGCCAAGGTCTTTTGCTTGCCGAGATAGCGATAGTTGACCCGCCAGTACCGTCCGCCGGTGGGCAAAACGAGCAAATGCAGTCCGTCCCCGTCCGTCAGCTTATAGGGCTTGTCCCGGCCCTTTGCCGCTTTGATCGCAACCGCCGTCAGTCCCATGATGGTATCTCCGTCCGAACGTTCGACGATCTACCATCAAATCTACCATCAATTCACGCGGATGGTAATGGATCACGCCAAACCAATAGGGACATCATATCAGCAATATGTCTCAAAAAACAGGCATTTATTGGACATCTGCGGACGTTGGCGGAAAGGAGTTTGGAGCGGGTGAAGGGAATCGAACCCTCGTATTCAGCTTGGGAAGCTGCTGCTCTACCATTGAGCTACACCCGCGAGTCGCGCTGTCCTGCCATGGCGCTGCCCGCGCGGTCAACGCGTCAGTTGAAAATCGCGGCGAGTTCGGAGACGTTGGCACCTTCCTTGGTGGTCCGCAATTCGACGTAGATCGCGGCGGTGAGCGCGCTGGTGAAGAGCGATCCGATCAGGCTCCCGACCATGCCCAGCGTCGCACCCGAAATCTCGCCGCCGATCCCGCCGATCGTCTGCAACGCGACCTGCATGACCCAGTTTACGATCGTCATCGCGACGATGAGGCCGAAAATCGCCCAGCGCGATCCCTTGGTCAGCGCGCGGCTGCGATTGAGACTGTCGAACACGCCCGCGCGTTCCTCGACATGGACAGGAACCGCGACACTCCACATCACCCAGAGGATGATGCCGGGGATGATCAGCAGCAGTAGACCGAATGCGACACCGAGGCCGACGATGAGGCCGATCCCGATCAGCGGGAGGAACGCGCGCAGGCCGACCTGGATGCAATCGCCGAAATTGGGTGTGCGATCGTTGAGATATTCGACCGTCGCGCGCACCAGCGCTGCTTGCAGCATGACCGTGCCGACCAGCAACAATATGCCGCCGAGCGCCACGGTCCCGAGCAGGCCGACCGTGAGGGGATCGTTGCCGCTCATGCTTTGCGCGACAAATCCGGTCAGCGATGTTGCAAAAACAACGATCGGGACGCCGAGAAATACTGCGCCCAGCCCCAAATAGATCAAGAAATTCGCGAAAACGGCGCGAAACGCGGTGCCGAAGGCCCGGCCGATATCGAAATTGCCCGCATCCGGCGCGCTTGCCATGGTCCGATTCCCCGTTTCGCCCTGCGGCGAACTTGCGAAACTATTGTTCCGCCGTCAATGAGGGCCGGGTATTCGAACGGGGCGTGCATGGCGGTCGCGGGATGGACGATGGCCGATGTGGCGCGCGATCCGGCATTCGTTCGCGCGCACGAGCGGCTCGTGGCCGATCGATCGACACAATTCGATATGCCGCGGTTCGAGCCGCCCGAGCTGCCCGAATGGCTCAAACCGGTGTTCGAAGCGATTGCCGATGTCATCGCGTTCATCGCGCCGGCCTTCCCGTATCTGTTCTGGGGCGCGGTGGTCCTCATCGTCGGCATGATCGCGTGGCTGGTGATCAGCGAGATGCGCGGCGTGCCGTGGCGCTGGCCATGGCAGCGCAAGGCGGCCGTTGCATCGACCGAGGATTGGGCACCCGATGCGGCACAGGCGCGCGTGCGGCTCGCCGAGGCCGATGCGCTTGCGGCGGACGGGCGCTTTGCCGAGGCGGCGCGGCTGCTGCTTCGGCGCAGCGTGGAGGATATCGGCGAGCGGCGCCCCGAATTCCTGAAGCCCTCGCTCACCGCGCGCGACATTGCCGCGGCAGACGCGGTCCCGTCGGTCGCGCGGCAGGCGTTTTCGGCGATCGCGCGCGTCGTCGAGGTCAGCACGTTTGGCAGCGCGGCGGTCAGCGCCGACGCCTGGGCGGCGTGCCGCGCGCGTTACGGCGAGTTTGCGCTGGCGGGGAGCTGGCGTGGCTGATCGCGCGGAGAATCCCTTTGCGGTCAAAACGGTGCTCGCGCTGGTCGCGGCCGGGGTGCTGGCGTTTGCCGGGTTTCTGATCTTCACGGCCTATGCGCCGCAGTGGAAAGTTCGCGGGAGCGGCGGCGTGCATGCGCTGTCCAAGTCGGCAGTGGGGCTCTCGGGGATCTATGCCTTGACCGCCGCGCTGCACGAGGACTGGACGACAACGACCGACGATCGCGATGGCTGGGGGGATCATGGTCTGCTGATTGTGCCGCTGTCGGTTCAGACGGACAGCGATGCGCTGACGGCGCTGGTCGCTGCGCGTTCGCGCCGCGAGGGCGATCCGGTGACCACGCTTTTTATCCTGCCGAAATGGGCGACCGCGCCGTATCCGGGGAAGGCAGGATGGGTTTCGGGCGGCGAGCCCTATCCCCCCGAAGGATTGAAACGCATGCTTGCGCCGATTGGCCCCTTGCAACTGGTGTCTGGAACATCGACGTCAGGGCCGCTGACGAGCAGCGATGGCGCGATCCGCTTTGCCGCGCCTAAGGCGTTGCGCGGGCTGACGGGTGCGGTGCCGGTGATCACTGACGCGCGCGGCACCGTCATCCTCGGGCGCGTCAGTCGGCAGACCTATGTGCTTGCCGACCCCGATCTGCTCAACAATATGGGCATGAAATCGCGGACCAATGGCGCCTCGGCGCTCGCGCTGGTCGAGCGATTGCGCCCCGATGACGAAAGCCCGATCGCGTTCGAAATGGTGCTGTCATCGGGCGGGCAGCAGCGCAATCTGCTGCGGCTGATGTTCGAGCCGCCCTTCCTTGCCTTCACGCTGGCGCTGCTGGCCGCCGGGGGCCTGATCGGCTGGCATGCGGTCAATCGCTTCGGTGCGCCCTTGGCCGAAGCGCGCGCAATCCCGTTCGGCAAGCGGGCGCTGGCGGATAATGCCGCCGTGCTGATCGCGCGCGCCGGGCGCGAACGGGCGCTGGGCGAGCGCTATGTGGCGGTCGTTCGCGATGCGGCGCGCACAGCGCTGGGGGCCGGAACGATGGACGATCCGGAACTCGAACGCTGGCTCGCGACGCTGCCCGGCGATTTCGCGACACATGCCGCCGCGGCGCGCAATGCCCCCGATGCGGCGGCGATGCGCGACGCGGCAGCGGCTCTCCATGCCTGGAAGAAGGACGTTCTGCGTGACCATTGACGATGTAAAAGCGCTTGGCGCGGCGATCCGCAGCGAAGTGGCCAAGGCCGTTACGGGACAGGCCGATACGGTCGATCTGCTGCTGACCGCGCTGTTTGCAAGTGGGCATGTTCTGCTCGAGGGGCCGCCCGGAACCGCCAAGACGTTCCTTGCGCGCTGTTTTGCGACCGCGCTCGGCCTGCACTATGGGCGGATTCAGTTCACGCCCGATCTGATGCCCGGCGATATCGTCGGCGCGAACCTGTTCAACTTCCAGACGTCGACCTTCACGCTGACGAAGGGGCCGATCTTCACCGAGCTGCTGCTTGCCGACGAAATTAACCGCACGCCGCCCAAGACGCAGGCAGCACTTCTCGAGGCGATGCAGGAGCGCTCGGTGACGTTCGACGGTGTGACGCACATGCTGAGCCCGCGCTTCATGGTCGTCGCGACGCAGAACCCGATCGAGCAGCAGGGCGTGTATCCGCTGCCCGAAGCGCAGCTCGACCGGTTTCTGTTCAAGCATATCCTTTCCTATCCGAGCGCTGAAGAGGAGATGCGGATCGTGACCGCGCATGGCAGCCGCTTCGGCGCACCCAAGGTCAGCGACTGGGGGGTGGCGGCGGTCGCCGATGCCGCCGGGATTGATGCGGCAGTGGCGACAGTGGCGTCGGTGCGGCTGGTGGACGATGTGGTTGCCTATATCGTGAGGCTGGTGCGGGCGACGCGCGCGAGTGGCGATCTCGAAGCCGGGGCGAGCCCGCGCGCGGCAGCGATGCTCGCGAGTGCGGCGCGGGCGCGGGCGGCGCTTGACGGGCGTGATTACGTGATCCCCGACGATGTGAAAGCGCTGGCTGTGCCGGTGCTGCGCCACCGGGTCATCCTGTCGCCTGCTGCGCAGATCGACGGGCGGCAGGTCGAGACGGTGGTCGGCGATCTGGTGGCCGCGACCGAGGTGCCGCGTTGATCGTTCCGAGCGGCCGGGCCGCGGTGCTGGCGGGCGCGGCGGCTTTGCCTGCGTTTGCGATTGCCGTGGCGTGGCCGGCCTATTGGTATGCCGGGCTGTTTCTGGTGGCGCTGGTGCTGGCCCTGGTCGTGGTCGATGCCGTGGCGACACCGCCGCAAGATCGTTCGGACGTCCGCCTGATCGCTGCCGACAGTGCCTATGTCGGCCAGTCGGTTGAATTGAGCCTAGCCAGCGCGCGGGCGGCGCAGACCCGGATCGAGCATGACGAACGGTTGCTGCCGCTGGCAAGCGATGGTGCGGTGCACAGCTTCGAGGCGGTCCGCCGCGGGCTGGCGCGTATCGATGCGTTTTGGGTGCGCTGGCCGGGGCCGTTTGGCATGGTCTGGCGGCAGATGCGCGTGCCGCTTGACCGGACGATGGCCATCGTTCCCGACATTCGCCCTGCGCGCGCCGAGGCGCTGCGGCTGTTCCGACGCGATATGCCGATGGGAGAAACCGTCCAGCTCGATCGCGGCGCGGGATCCGAATTCCAGGCGCTTGCCGAGTTCCGACCGGGCATGGACCGGCGCGCGATCGACTGGAAGCGCAGCGCACACCATTCGAAGCTGCTCGCCAAGGAATACCGGATCGAACGCAACAACGACATCGTGTTCGCGATCGATGCCGGGCGGACGATGTGTGAACCGGTGGCCGGGTTGCCGCGTGTCGACCGGGCAGTAAGCGCGGCGCTTTCGGCCGCGTTCGTGGCGCTCAAGCTGGGCGACAAGGTGAGCCTGTTTGGTTTCGATGCCCGTCCGCGGGTGGCCTCGGGCGCGCTGTCGGGCGCGGCGAATTTTTCGGTTTTCCAGCGGCTTGCTGCGCAGATCGATTATTCGACCGAAGAGGCCAATTTCACGCTCGCATTGACGACGCTGGGCGCGCGACTGGTGCGTCGGTCGCTTGTGCTGGTGTTCACCGATATTGCCGATCCGACCAGCGCCGAACTCATGCTGCGTGCGGTCGCGCGGCTGTCGTCGCGGCATCTCGTGCTGTTCGTCCTGATGCGCGACGGTGAGCTTGAAACGCTGGTCGATGCCGAGCCACTCGCCATCCAGGACGTGTCGCGCGCGGTTGTCGCCGCCAGCCTGCTGCGCGAGCGCCGCATCGTCATTGCCCGGCTGCAACGGCTCGGCGTCCATGTTGTCGAGGCGCCGTACGAGCAGCTTGGGACCGAGCTGGTCAACGCTTATCTCGACATGAAGCGGCGCGACCGGCTGTGAGCGCAGAGGCCGTCCAGACGCTCAAATCCTTCCGCGACGAGCGCGAGGGCGACTGGGTGCGGCTCGAAGCGATCCTCGACCGCGTAGAAAAGCGCTCGCCCAAAGCCCTGTCCGACGACGATCTTTTTGCGCTGCCGGTGCTCTACCGGGCGACGCTTTCGTCGCTGTCTGTGGCGCGCGCGACCTCGCTCGATCGCAGCATGGTGGCCTATCTCGAAGCGCTGAGCCTGCGCGCCTATCTCTATCTTTACGGCATTGAGCGCGGCATGGGCGCGCGGATCGCGCGCTTTTTCACGCAGGACTGGCCCGGCGCGATCCGGGCGCTGTGGGCTGAGACGCTGGTTGCGCTGGCGCTGCTGATCGCGGGCGCGGCGGCAGGATGGCTGCTGGTTGCGAGCGATGCCAGCTGGTATCCGGCGATCGTGCCCGAAGGCATGGCGCAGGGGCGTGGGCCCGAAGCCTCCGCCGATTTTCTGAAGAGCATCCTTTACGATACCGACGGGCGCGAATGGCTCGGGACGTTTGCGGCCTATCTGTTCACGCATAATGCGCAGGTCGCGCTGCTCGCATTTGCGCTCGGTTTTGCGTTTGGCATCCCGACGCTGCTGCTCGTCATTTACAATGGCGCGATGCTCGGCGCGCTGCTGCAGGTGTATTTCGCCAAGGGTGTCGGTATCGATCTGGCTGCCTGGCTGAGCGTTCACGGGACGACCGAGCTGTTCGCGATCGTGCTGGCGGCCGCGGCGGGTCTGCGCATCGGCACGCGGGTCGCGTTTCCCGGCGCGGTGTCGCGGATGGCGGCGGCGCGCACGGCGGGGCGAACGGCGGCGACGGCGATGACCGGGGTCGTGATCATGCTGATGGTCGCCGGGTTGCTCGAAGGCTTTGCCCGGCAGCTTGTCACCGATCTGGGGCTGCGCTTTGCAATCGGCGGCGCGATGCTCGCGGTATGGCTGACCTATTTCTACCTGCTGCGGCCGCGCCATGGCGCGTAAGTCGAAGACTGCGGCCGATATGCAACGGCGCCTCGTGACGCCTGACGGCGTCGATCTCGGCGTCATGCTCGGCGATATCGGCCAGCGTGCCGCCGCACTGATGCTCGATGCGCTGGTGCTGCTGGCGGCGATGTCGGCGCTCACGCTTGTGGCGATCTTCGGCGTGTTCGGCGTCGGCGATGCGGCTATTCAGCCGATCGCGATCCTTTGGCTGCTCGGCTTTTTCGTGCTGCGCAACGGCTATTTCATCGCGATGGAAATGCGCCCGCGCGCCGCGACGCTGGGCAAAAGCTGGGTGGGCCTGCGCGTGATCGCGCGCGACGGCGGGCGGCTGACCGGCGATGCCGTGATCGCGCGCAACCTGATGCGCGAGATCGAGCTGTTCCTTCCGCTTACGCTGTTGCTGTCGCAGGGCGAGGACGCGATCGATGCCGCGACGGTCGTTTTCGGGCTGGTGTGGACCGGCATTTTCGTCGCCTTCCCGTTTTTCAATCGCGACAATTTGCGTGTCGGTGATCTGCTTGCAGGCACATGGGTGATCCAGACGCGCAGGGCCCGGCTCGGCGATGATCTTGCCGCCACGCCCGTGGCGGGGGTGTTCGTATTCTCGCCAACGCAGCTCGATGCCTATGGCATTTACGAGCTCGACACGCTCGACCGGCTGATCCGCAAGAGCGACGATCAGGCGCGTCTCGTCGTGACGCAGGCGATTATCGACCGGATCGGCTGGCCGACCGAAGTGCGCGACATCGACGGATTTCTGAACGCCTATTATGCGCAACTGCGCGCGCATCTCGAGCGCGGATTGCTCCTCGGCAAGCGGCGCGCCGACAAGCACGACATTGCGCAAGCGGCGGGCGAGCGCTAGGAGGCTGGGGCTTCACCGGGCAGGGGCGGGAAGCGTGATCGGCATCATCATGGGCAGCCAGTCCGACTGGGACACGATGCGGCATTGCGCCGAAACACTCGACGCGCTGGGCGTGCCCCACGAAACGCGCATCGTCTCGGCGCACCGCACGCCCGACCGGCTTTATGACTATGCCAAGGGTGCGGCGGCGCGCGGGATCAGGGTGATCGTGGCCGGGGCGGGGGGCGCGGCGCATCTGCCAGGGATGGCGGCCGCAATGACGCCGCTGCCGGTGCTCGGCGTTCCGGTCGAATCGCAGGCGCTCAAGGGCATCGACAGCCTGCTCTCGATCGTCCAGATGCCCGGTGGCGTGCCGGTGGGGACGCTGGCGATCGGCAAGGCGGGTGCGATCAATGCTGCGCTCTTGGGGGCCGCGATCCTCGCGCTGTCCGACGCTGCGCTTGCCGAACGGCTTGCGGCGTGGCGGCAGGCCAAGACCGACAGCGTGGCGACCGCGCCGCAGTGACGCCGCTGCCACCCGGATCGACGATCGGCATTATCGGCGGCGGTCAGCTCGGCCGGATGCTTGCGCTGGCGGCGGCGCCGCTGGGTTTTCGTGTGCACATTCTCGATCCCGATCCGGCATGCTGCGCGGCGCACGTGGCCGCCGCGCACACAGTGGCCGCCTATGACGACCGCGCGGCGCTGGCCGAGTTTGCCGGGCAGATCGACGTTGCGACCTTCGAGTTTGAAAACGTCGATGCCGACCCGCTTGAGGAGATTGCCCGTCGCGTGTCCCTGCATCCCCCGATCGCCGCCTTGCGGATCGCGCAGGACCGGATTGCGGAGAAGCGCTTTGCGGCGGTGCAGGGCGGGCGGGCGGCACCCTGGGCGGCGGTCAGCACGCGTGCCGATCTGGATGCGGCGCTTGGCGCGATCGGCACTCCGGCAATCCTGAAGACGGCGCGCTTTGGCTATGACGGGAAGGGGCAGGTGCGGTTGCGCGCGGCGGCGGATGCGGACGCTGCCTGGGCGGCGATCGCGGGCGCGCCTGCGATCCTCGAAGGTCATGTCGGCTTCGACCATGAATTCTCAGTGCTCGTGGCGCGCGGGCAGGACGGCGCGAGTATGACGTGGGACGTTCCCGAAAATGTTCATGCCAGCGGGATTCTCGCGACATCGACGGTGCCGCCGCACGCGATCGTCGCGGCGCAGGCCGATGCGGCCAAGGCGCTCACGGTGCGCATTGCGGACGCGCTCGACTTTGTTGGCGTGCTCGCGGTCGAATTTTTCGCGACTGCTGACGGGCCGGTCTTCAACGAGATGGCCCCGCGCGTGCACAACAGCGGGCACTGGACGATCGAGGGCGCGCTGACCTCGCAGTTCGAAAACCATGTGCGCGCAATCTGCGGATGGCCGCTGGGCGAGACTGGGCTGGTTCGGGGGGGTGCTGCAATGGAGAATTTGATCGGTGATGCGGTGTTGTCGTGGCCGGTGATCGCGGTCGAGCGCGGGGCGCATGTTCACCTATATGGTAAAGGTGAGCCCAGCGCGGGGCGCAAGATGGGCCATGTGACGCGATTGGTTGGGCGTTGAGTTGGTGCACCTTAGGGTGATCCCCTGTGATTCGTCGGCCCGGGCTTGACCCGGGCCAAGGCTTCTTCTTGCGGCAGCTCAGAGAAGGAAAGCCCAGCCCCGGATCAAGTCCGGGGCGACGAAGTAGTAAATCTGAAGACCGGGAAAGACCGGGGACAGTCCCCGCCCGAGGGCACACGTATCCCTTGGTGCGTGCGCGACGGCGAATAAGGGACGACCGGCGCGTTCCCGCCATGGGCATCCGGGCTGGACGACTTGGAAATGGAAAGTCAGTCAGGCTTTCCAGCGTCCAGGCTATGGTTTGGTCGCGACGTTGGATCCGCTCCCGGACGGATCATGTCCGGACTTCGATGGCGACGCGCGTGTTTCGAGCGAACTCAAGCCACGCGGCCCGCATGCACGGGCGATCCCAGTTTTTCGACGCGACCGACTGTTGCGAAGCTTCGGCATGATCGCCGGATGACTCCGCGCCGGTCGTTTGTCCCGTTCCGACGGGTGCGCATATCCGCCGGAACGATGCGGCGTATAACCCATATGGTTTGTGGTGTCAAGGGGTTTTTGCCGTCATGAGCGGATGTCCGACGCGGCAAAGCCGCGCCGTCAGTCGGCGCTGATGCGCCGCTGGCCGGGCCTGACGATGCGCGTGCGCACCGGCGTGCGGCACGCACGCCTTCGTCAGGTGCGCGTCCCCGTCATCGGCGAGGTGCCAAACATGCCCGCCTTGACGCCGCCGGTCAGCGTGTCGCCGTCGATCGTCGCGTCGCATTCGAGCGTCATCGGCATCGGCACTTTCATGTCCATCGTCCAGGTCAGCGTGTTGCCGTCGATCTTGCCATTGTTGCAATCGAGCGCGCCCATCGCACCGGCGTTGGTGCCGGTCCACGTGCCGTCGCCGTTATCGTTGACGGTGAGCACCGATTCCTGCTCGCCCAGCGGCGATTTGACGAGACATTTCCATGCGCCTGCGACGTTCGACATTCTTCTCTCCTGTTGAAATGGACCGTTACTGCACGGCCGGGGTGAGCAGCGTTTCGACCGGCAAACCGACCTTGGCAAGCTGCGGTTGCACTTTTGCGGCATCGCCCACAACGACCCACGTGAACCTGGCCGGATCGATGTTGGCCCGCGCGGCGGCATCGAGGTCGGCGGCGGTCATCGCCTTGTAGCGCAGCGGCAGGCGCTCATAATAATCGTCGGGTCGGCCGAGCCACACGATCCGCTGCATGCCGCCCAGCGCGTCGTTTGCGGTTTCGAAGCTGCCCGGAAGCTCGCGGGTCGATCCGTTGGCCGTGCGCTCGAGCTCGGCGGGCGTGACGCCCTTTGCCCCAAGAAAATCGCGCATCTGCGCCTGGAGCGCAATCAACGAATCGCCGGTGCGATCGGCCTGGACAGGCGCGTTGACGATGAAGCGCGTCCGGTTTTCATATTGGCTTACGCCCGAGCCGACGCCGTAGGACCAGCCCTTGGTTTCGCGCAGATCGCTGTTGAGCCGTGAGAGGAACGACCCGCCCATCACGTCATTGGCCTGAACGAGCAGCAGCAGATCGTCGCGACCCGTCTTGTTGAGCACGATGCCGCCGAGAATGACCGACTGGCCCGAGCCGGGGCGATCGATCAGGTAAATTTTGTTGGCAGGCGCTGGAATGGGCGCGGTGAACGCCTTGACGGGTTTGGCTGTCGCGGGCGCAGCCCAGGAGCCAAAGGCGGCCTCGAGCTGCGGCTTGAGCGCTGCCAGGGTCGTATCGCCGACGGCGAAAATCTGGGCATTGTCAGGGCGCAGCCAATCGCGGTGGAAGCCGGCGATCGCATCGCGCTGAACCCGGGCGACGGCCGCAGCTTCCCCGGTTCCGGTCGAGGGCACGCCATAAGGATGATCGCGCCCGTAAAGCAGCGACGGCAGGATATAGCCCGCAACGCCATCGGGCGAGCTCAGCTGCGCCTTGATACGCGCAAGCTGCTGCCCGCGCAGCCGCTCGACCTCATCGGGCGCGAAGGCCGGATTGCGGATGATATCGGCCAACAGTCCGAGCGAGGGCACCAGATTGGGTGTGACCGAATAGAGGCTGACGCTGGTGCGATCGATGGTCGCGCCGGTGCCGATCGAGGCCCCGAGCCGCTCGCTTTCCTCGGCAATCTGCACCGAAGTCCGCGTTTTCGTGCCCTCGTCGAGCAGCGCGAGCATCAGCGATTGCGTGCCGAGCGCCGCTTTGGGATCGCTGGCAAACCCGGCATCGAAGCTCACCGACACGCGCACAGCCGGGACCGCGCTGCGCCGCGCGAAATAGACCGGAATGCCGTTTGACAGCGTTGTCCGCTCGATCGCGGGGAAATCAAGTTCGGTGAGTGTGCCGACTGGCGGCGCGGGACGTGGCGCGGCCTTGACGATGGTCACCGTTTGCGGGGCGGGCTTGGGCACGGTCGACGGCGCGTCGCCGGTGAGTTCGAGCATGGCAGGCGAGGTGTCGCGCTCGCCCGGCGCAATCGTCAGCGAAAAGGCCGGGCGACGCAGCCACTTCCGGGCAGCGGTCGCAACGGTCGCGGGGGTCATTGCGGCGATCTCGCGCAGCTCCGCGCGGTATTTCGCCGGATCGTTCGAATAGACGAGGCCCTCGGCGAGTGCCACGGCTTTGCCCGAAAATCCGCCGACCGATTCGAGGCCGCTGATCGTGCCCGCGACCGATTTTGTCGCGACACGGCGCACCTCGTCGGCAGTCGGTCCGGTCTTGAGGAAATCGGCAATGATCGCATCGAGGCGCTTGCCGACGGCGGCGGCATCCTGCCCGGGCCGGACATCGACCTGCACAGTCATCACGCCAACCTTCTCAAAGGCTTGCACGCTAGCGCTCACGGCAACTGCGAGCTTCTCATTGCGGACCAGCGCATTGTCGAGGCGGCTCGAGGAGAGACCACCGAGCACTGAAGCGCCGACTTGCAGCGCGGTGGTGTCCGCGCCGTTGACGCCTTCGACTGCCCATTGGCGCATGATCCGGGTAAACGGGACGCGATCGTTGATGGTTTTCGTCACCGGTGCGGGCAGCGTCGGCACGGGGGCCGCGACGCGCTTCACCTCGGCTCCGCGCGGAATATGGCCGAACCAGCGCGCGACCTTGGCCTTTGCGGTTGCAACGTCGATGTCGCCGGCGAGCACGAGCACGGCGTTGTTCGGCCCGTAATTGGCTTTGAACCAGTTCTGGACGTCGGTCAGGCTCGCAGCGCTCAGATCGGCCATCGAGCCGATGGTGCTGTGACGATAGGGATGCCCTTTCGGAAACAGCGCGGCATAGCTGACATAATCAGTGAGCCCGAACGGCTCATTGTCGCTCTGGCGCTTTTCGTTCTGGACGACGCCGATCTGATTATCGAGCTTTTCCTGCGTCACCGCGCCGAGCAGATGACCCATGCGGTCGCTTTCGAGCCACAGCACACGATCGAGTGCGCCGGTCGGCACCGTCTGGAAATAGTTCGTGCGGTCAAACCAGGTCGTGCCGTTAAGATCGGTCGCGCCGATCTGCTGGAGCGGTTCGAAGAAATCGCCGGGCGAATTTTCCGAGCCGTTGAACATCAAATGCTCGAAAAGGTGCGCAAAGCCCGTCTTGCCTTTGGGTTCGTCCTTCGATCCGATGTGATACCAGACCGAGACCGCGACGATCGGTGCCTTGCGATCAGTGTGAACGACGACGCGCAAGCCATTGGGAAGTGTGAACTGTTCGAAGGGAATATCCACTTTCGAGACGAGGTCCGCGACGGGTGCAGGCTCGGCTGCCCAGGCGGGCGCCGCGAACAGTAGCGGGAGGGCAATGACGGCGCGACGCAGACTCATGAAGCACTCCAACTGGTTTAATGTGCAATCGAATAGAGTGCGCCGAACTGGCGCGCAACGGTCGCGCTCATGCCGCGGCTTCGCGCACGACCGGTGCGGCTCGCCCGCCGCGCGCGGCGATGATGCAGCCCGTGACGATCAGCACGGCACCGATCAGCGTCGTGATCGTAATCGCTTCGTCGTAAAAGATCGCGCCGAGGATCGCGAGCCAGACAAAGGCAGTGTATTCAACGGGCACGAGGATGTTCGCCTCGGCGCGGCCATAGGCCCAGCTCAGCAGGAACAGCGACGCGACGGTCAACAATGCGCCGAGCGCCAGCAGCGGCCATTGCGCGCCCGTGGGCACGACGAACCATTCGGGGCGGAGCAGCAATACGACCGGCAGCGACAGCCATAGCCAGCCGCCCGAGACCGCGCTCTGGAAGAAGGCGACTTCGGCGGGTTTGGCGACGAGCGCCTGCTGACGCATCAGGATGATGTTCCACGCGTAAAGCACTGCCGAGACGAGGATGGCGATCACCCCGTCAAGGGCGCGCGTGCCGTCAGGCTGGACCAGTCGTGCGCCGAGGAGGACTGCGACTCCGGCGACGCCGAGCAGCGAGGCGATCACGCTCGACCGCCGCACCGTTTCACCGAGCAGAAGCGACGCGAGATAAAGCGCAATCAGCGGCGCGATGAAGCTGAGCGCGACCGCCTCGGCCATCGGCACGCGGGCAAGGCCATAGAACCACGTCGTCGCCATTGCGGCACCCACCGCGCCGCGCATCAGATGAAAGCGCATTGCTGCGCCGCGCGGCCAGCCATTGTGCGTCGCGAGCCATGGGCCCAGCGCGATCGCCGCGCCGATCAGCTGACGCCAGAGCATCGCCGCATAGGCCCCCATCGCGATCGCGAGACCTTTCATCACGGCGTCCATGCCGGCAAAGAGCGCGATGCCGAGGCAGGCGGCGAAGAAGGGGAGCGTCGCGCGGTTCACGGGTGTGCGCTTCTCACGTCGCTTCACCCTTGTCGAGCATCGCGCGATGCGGCACGATCATCGCATGATCGCAGCGCTCATGCTTGCTCTTGCCGCACAGGGCGCTTCGGCTCCGGTTGCCGCCGAACGCACCATCGTCGTCGATGCGCGCGCCGCGGCGCGGCTGACGCAGAACACCGGGCTGACGGTGCAATGGCTCGGCTGGGAGCGGCGCGGCACGG
This sequence comes from Sphingomonadaceae bacterium, assembly GCA_046153865.1. GTDB lineage: Bacteria > Pseudomonadota > Alphaproteobacteria > Sphingomonadales > Sphingomonadaceae > Sphingomonas_O. Next base: position 47,097 of record JBJXFA010000056.1, on the reverse strand, counting down.
TCTCCGCGCGGTTCGACAATGGCGTGCTGACGCTCAAAGGTCGCCAGCTTTCGCCCGAGGACAAGGGCTCGCTGCACCTGATCGGCGTGGTGACGCGGATCGAGAAAGATCGCTTCTTCTTCAAGGGCCAGATCGACATCCGCGATACGCCCGACGCAGGTCGCGAATGCCTGCGCGATGGCGAATATGAATTCCGGATCACTGGGAAGCGCCGCTACTGGCGGCTGCAGGAGATGGAAGTCTGCGACGGGCTGACCGATTATGTGGATATCTATTTCTGAAGTGCGGACCGAATGTCGGTCTGCGCGAAATCGTCGCCCTTGAAGAGCAATGGTGCGTCGAAGGACTTGGCCAGCGCGTAGGACATGCAGTCGCCGAAATTGAGCTTGGCCTTGTCGCGGCCGCGCCCGTAGCGCAGGAAGGCCGCTGCTGCGATTTCGGCCATGTCCTCGTCCCAATTGATGATGACCGCGCCGATACGCTCGATAAGCTGCTTCGACTCGAACAGACCTGGCGGCCCAAACTTCCCCGTTACGACGAGATAGAATTCGAACAGCGTGGGCGCGCCGATCATCGGTCGCCGTTCCGCCCGCAGGAGCCGGGCAAAATTTTGTGCTTCGGGCTCGCCGAACTGGACCGCGTAGAGCGCGGACGTGTCAACGACGATCAAGCAGGTGCGCCGTTCGCATCATAACCGAGAATTTCATCCGGACTCCGGGCATCGAGAACTGGTAGCGCGCGCGAACGATCCTGAATGTCCTTGAGAGCTCGCCACCATTCATCGTCTTCACGGCCATGGTGCGGCGTGCTCAGCTCGACAAGGACTGCATTCTTGATCGTTAGAGTAACGCCCGTCTTGCGCTGCGCGGCCAGCGCGCGCACCAGCCGTTCGGTCTCGGGATCTTTGATGCTTAAGCCCATCGGATCGTCTTTCTAGACAAGTTTTGATGGATATAGAAACGAGGTGATCCGGTCAAGCCGCCTTGGCATGCGGATCGAACGCCACGCTGGTTCCCGCCTCGATCTCGGCCGCTTTCGCCTCGACGAGCCGGACGATGTGATCGACCATGCCCTCATCGGCGACATGATGATCGGTGACGCCCGAGAGATAAACCATGTGCTTGCCGTTGCCGCCGCCGGTGATGCCGATATCGGTCTCGCGCGCCTCGCCAGGGCCGTTGACGACGCAGCCGAGTACCGAGAGCGACATCGGCGTGCGGATATGCTGTAGCCGCTCCTCGAGCTTTTCGACGGTGCGGATCACGTCGAAGCCCTGACGCGCGCAGGACGGGCAGCTGACGACGCGGACGCCGCGATTGCGGATACCCAAAGCTTTCAGGATTTCGAAGCCGACGCGAACTTCTTCTTCGGGCTCGGCAGAGAGCGACACGCGGATCGTGTCGCCGATGCCGAACCAGAGCAGGCTGCCGATGCCGATCGCCGATTTGACCGTGCCGCCCACGAAGCCGCCTGCCTCGGTGATCCCCAGGTGCATCGGGCAATCGACGGTTTCGGCCAATTGTTGATAGGCGGCGACGGCGAGGAACAGGTCCGATGCCTTCACCGCGACCTTGAATTCGTGGAAATCGTGATCCTGCAGCAGCTTGATGTGATCGAGCGCGGATTCGACCAAAGCCTCGGGGCATGGCTCGCCGTATTTTTCCAGCAGATCGCGCTCGAGGCTGCCAGCGTTGACCCCGATGCGGATCGCGCAGCCGTTGGCCTTCGCCGCGCGCACGACTTCGGCAACGCGCTCGCTGGAGCCGATGTTGCCCGGATTGATCCGCAGGCAGGCAGCGCCCGCGTCGGCGGCTTCGAGCGCGCGTTTATAGTGGAAGTGAATGTCGGCGATGATCGGCACATTGGCGGCGCGCACGATCTGGCCGAACGCCGCCGTGCTTTCGACATCGGGGCAGGAGACTCGGATAAGGTCCGCGCCCGCTTCCTCGCAGCGCCGGATTTGGTCGATCGTGGCTTTGGCATCGCTGGTTGGCGCGTTGGTCATCGTTTGCACGGTGACCGGCGCGCCGCCGCCGACGGGTACATTCCCGACCATGATCTGGCGCGATTGACGACGCGCGATGTCGCGCCACGGACGAATAGACATGATCAGGCGCTATATCGGGCTTCGCCGGTTGCGTCCATCAGACCCGCGTCATCGTCCATTGCCCGGCTGTGTCCTTACACGCCTGATAGCGCTCGGCCGCTTCGGGCTCGCCGGGAAGGCTGACCGTCTGGGTGACCATCTTACAGTTCGACGCCGTAGCGGTCGTCGCCCGCTTGAGCAGCGGAGCCGAGACATAGCCGCGCCCGACGCCATTTTCGCTGACGAGCATCCACGGCTGGCCCTTGACCGCGGCCGGCACCCACACGCGCTGCCCGGCAGCGAGTTTGCCGAGCACGGGTGCGCGGGTTCCGGGCGCGCTGCGGACATTGACTGTTGAACCCGCCGTGAAGCTCTGGCCGACCTTAACATAGCCTGTGGCCGGTTCGACGCCGCTGGCAAAGGTCATGTTGCCCAGCGCGATCCCGTCCGTCTGGCCAATGGCGACCGTGCCTGACGCACCGGTCTCGGCATTCGTCCAGTCCTGGTTGCTGTTGGTTTCGAGCGCGGCCTGTGCGGCGCGTTCGGCGCGATCGCGGTCGGTTTTCTGGAGCTTGCAGCCGATCGCCGATCCTGCCGCTGCACCCAGCGCGCCGCCGATCAGCGTGCCGAGCGTGCGGCTGCCGCGGCCGGCAATCTGGTTGCCGAGCAAGCCGCCGACCGCGACCCCGGCCGCAGCCCCAATCACCTGCTTGTCGCCGTCGGCCGCACAGCCGAACAGGCCACCCAGAAAGCCGCCACTGCGCGGGGCCGCTTCATCGGTGGCCGCAACGGGCATTGTCGCCTGGGTCTGGTTTGGCGTTTGGGTCACGGTCGTGCCGATGGCATGCGCGGGGCTCACCACGGCCAGACTGGCCAGCGCTGCAGTGCTCATCATTTTGCCGATGTTCGTCATGTCGCTTCCCTCTCGTCATGTTTGCGCGACCCTATCACGACTTTCCTGCCATGCGAATGAACAAGGTTTGCGCGGTCCGGGCCTCAGGCGTTGATGCCGCACCCGTCGCAGGTTATGATCCTGCGGGGGCTATGATGGAGACGATTGTGAACCGTTTGACCCTTGCCCTGGCTCCGATCCTGTTTGCCACCGCGGTGCCTGCCGCCGCGCATCATGGCTGGAGCAGCTATGACGCGACCAAGACACTGATGATCAAGGGCACGCTGACCAGCGTGAGCTGGGGCAATCCACACGGCACGGCGAAAACGCGCTATGGCGGCAAGGCCTGGCATGTGATCCTCGCGCCCGTTTCGCGAATGGAAGCGCGGGGGCTGACGCAGGCGATGGTCGCGCCCGATCAGACGATCACGCTGGTTGGCTATCCCCGGCTGGACGGGACGCCCGAGATGCGGATCGAGCGCGTGATCGTGGGCGACAAGACGATCGAATTGCGCTGACGCGTTGGACAGCGTGATGGCGATTGCTGAGGCGGTGCAGGCTTCGGCGCTGGGCAGCTGGATGCGGCAATCGCCCAATGCCTATCCGGTTGCCAATGTGCTTCACTTGCTCGGTCTCGTGATGCTCGTCGGCGGGATCGGGTTCGTTGACCTGCGGCTGGCCGGCGCGTTTCGCACGATCCCGCTGCGCCCGCTGGTGGACGCGCTGACCCCGGTGGCCATTGCCGGTTTCGTTTTGTCGGCAGGCACCGGTGCCTTGCTGTTTGCAGCCGATGCGGTGGCGCTGGCAACGTCGGCGACGTTTCGCTGGAAGTTGCTGCTGGTGATGATTGCGATTGCCAATGCCTTGGTGTTCCGTTCGCTCTGGCGGCCTACCCTCACGCGTGCGACGCCACTGATGCGGCTCATCGCCATTGCCTCGCTGGCGCTGTGGCTGGCGGTGGCGACGCTCGGGCGATTGATTGCCTATTGGTGAGCGGCGTAAGAGTTGTCGAAAGTTCGGGAAGCTGGCTGATGCGCGTATCCTTTTTGATCGGAGTGTTGCTGATGACTGTTGCCGCCGCGCCTGCCCCCAAATGGTCGCTTGTCATTCACGGTGGCGCGGGCGTGATCGAGCGCACGCGCTTCACGCCCGAGGACGACTAGGCGCTCCGCGCGGCGCTCGCGCTTGCACTCGAAAAGGGTGCGGCAGTGCTCAAGGCGGGCGGCGCGTCGCTCGACGCGATCGAGGCGGCGGTGCGCGTGCTCGAGGACGATCCGCGCTTCAATGCGGGACGCGGCGCGGTCTATGCCTATGACGGCACCAATCGGCTCGACGCCGCGATCATGGACGGGACGACGCGCAAAGCCGGTGCCGTCACCGGCGTAACGCGAACGAAAAACCCGATCGGATTGGCGCGCGCAATCATGGAGAAGTCGCCGCATGTCATGCTCTCGGGCGACGGCGCGGATGAATTCTCGCGCGAACAGGGTCTCGAACAGGTCGATCCCGCATATTTCGGCACGCCCGAGCGCAAGCGCCAGCTTGACGAGTTGAAGGCGAAAAGCCTCGGCTGGTTCGACGTGGACCTGAAATACGGAACGGTCGGCGCGGTCGCGGTGGATCAGGCGGGCCATGTTGCTGCTGCGACTTCGACCGGGGGGCTGACCGGCAAGCGCTGGGGCCGGATCGGCGACACACCGATCATCGGTGCGGGCACCTATGCCGACAACCGCGCCTGCGCGGTTTCGGCGACGGGCGCGGGCGAGGTCTTCATCCGGGCCGGCGTCGCGCACGAAATCTGTGCGCGCGTGCGTTTCAAGGGCGAAGGGATCGTGGCGGCGGCCGACGCTGTTATGGCCGAGGTTAAGGCGCTCGGCGGGGACGGCGGCGTCATCGTCGTCGCGCCCGATGGCAGCGCGGGGTGGAGCTTCAATACGCCGGGCATGTATCGCGGCCGGATCAGTTCGACCGAAGCGGCGATGATCGCGATCTACGGCGACGAGTGATTCGCGCGCGCAAGCGTGATGGCCGTCACGCCTGTCGGCCGTCACAGTCGATAATCCTCGAAGCGGGAAGGTCGCGCCAGCCCGGCACGGCCACCCAACAGAGGAGAAAGCACAATGAAACCGTGGAAACTCGCGCTCGCGCTTGCGATCGCCCCCGCCATCATGGCGGTGCCGGTGCCTGCAATGGCGCAAAACTATCCGATGGTTGCCGGGGATTACGTCGAAATGAGCATGATCGAGATCATGCCCGGCGGCAGCTATGACTATGCGATGTTCATCGCGGGCCAGTGGCGCAAAAGTCAGGAATATGCCAAGTCACAGGGCTGGATTACCGACTACCGGGTATTCGCGAATGTCTATGATCGTGACGGCGAACCCAACATCTATCTGGTGACGCGGATGAAGCGGATTCCCGATGGCCCTGAAATCGAGCGTCAGGCCGAAGCGTTCCGCAAGTTCATGGCACAAACCGATCAGCAGATGACGGCTGCTTCGGGTGACCGCGCCAAGGTCCGCAAGCTGCGGGGCACGATGCTGCTGCAGGAACTGACGTTTAAATGAGGACTGGGGGCGGGCACGAAGGTGCCCGCCCGTTTCTCGCTACTGCACCGTCACGGTCACCGCGCGGCGGTTGCGCGACCAGCTTTCGTCGTCCGAGCCGAGACCTTCGGGGCGCTCCTTGCCGTAGCTGATCGTCGTGATCCGGTCTGCCGACACGCCGATTGCCGCGAGCGCGTTTTTGGTCGAATTGGCGCGGCGTTCGCCGAGCGCGAGATTATATTCGCGCGTGCCGCGCTCGTCGGCATGGCCCTCGATCGTGACTCGCGCATTGGGATAGCGCGCCAGCCACTGCGCCTGCGATTGCAGGGTCGCCTGGTCGGTCGGGTCGACGTCGGCACTGTCGGTTTCGAAGTAGATGCGGTCGGAGGATACTGTCGCGACGAAATCGGCCTGGCTGCCGGGCGCGTTGCCGGGAACGGCTGGCGTGGTGTCGGTCGTCGAGGTCGTCTCGGGTGGGGGCGGCGGCAATTGCGGCGGCGGCTTCTTGGCGCAGGCGGCGAGGCCGAGGACGGCGGTGGCGAGCATGAGCTTGGTGATCGTGGACGTCATTGCGTCTTCTCCCTTTGAATTATGGCAGTAACGGTCCCCAGGTCGGATCGCTCCCATCGACGGGGGTAGGCAGGCGGCGTTCGTTTGCGCCCGAAAGATCGACCTGCCAGAGCGACGATTTGCCGCTGCGCCCCTGGCTGGTCCGGAAAAACTGGATGACGCGGCCATTGGGCGACCACGTCGGGGCCTCGTCCTGCCAGCTATCGGTCAGCAGCCGCTCGCCGCGCCCAGCGGGGCTCATCACGCCGATGCGGAAATTGCCCGCAATCTTGGTGAAAGCGATGAGGTCGCCGCGCGGACTCCATTCGGGCGTTGCAAAGCGACCGCCGCCAAAGCTGATGCGCTGCTGGTCCGAGCCATCGGCGTTCATGATGTAAAGCTGCTGCGAGCCCGAGCGATCGCTTTCGAAGACGATCCGGCGACCGTCGGGCGAGAAGCTGCCGCCGATGTCGATCCCGGTCGAACTCGTGAGGCGGCGCGGGGTGCCGCCGCTGGCGGGCACGGCATAGATGTCGGTGTTGCCGCCCGTTGCCATCGAATAAAGGATCGTCCGGCCATCGGGCGACCAGCGCGGCGCGAAGGCGGCGCTTCCGCCTTCGGTGACAAGACGCTGCCTGCCGCTGCCGATGTCATAGACGAAGATGCGCGGGCGCTGGCCCGCGTAGGACAGATAGACGATCGATTTGTAATCGGGCGAGAAGCGCGGCGTGAGAACGATGTTTTGCCCGTTGGTCAGGAAGCGGTGGTTCGCGCCGTCCGAGTCCATGATCGCGAGGCGCTTGACGCGGTTTCCCTTGGGGCCGGTCTCGGCGATATAGGCGACGCGGCTGTCGAAGAACGGGCTTTCGCCGGACAAGCGGCTGTAGATCGCGTCGGCGCATTTGTGCGCGGCGCGGCGCCAGTCCCGCGGCTGAACGACATATCCAGCGCGCGTCAGTTCGGAGCGCAGGTTCACGTCATAAAGATAGCAGCCGACGGTCAGCGTGCCGTCGCCGTTCGCGCGGACAAAGCCCTGCACCAGCGCGGCGGCTCCTGCGCCCGACCAGCGCTCGAAGCCCGGCGCGGTGACTTCGGGGAAAGTGATGCCGCCGATCCCGCCGGGGCCGACGGGCTTGAACAGCCCCGAGCCGCGCAGATTATTGGCGACGACCTCGGCGACCTGGCGACCGAGCGTCTCGGTGCTTCCCGCGGGGGTGCTCGCGATGGCAGGCGTCGGCATGGTGGGGACGGCGATGACCAGCGCGGTGTTCTGCCCGCCGACGACATCCACCTCGAGCGGGGCACCCGCTTGCGGCGTGGTCGTCGAGGGGGGCACGCTGGTTTGCGCGAAGGCGGGGCTGGCCAGCAGCGCACCTGCAAGGATTAGGAACCGGGTCATGCATTCTCCTCGCGCAGCCTGCCCTCAGGCAGGCAGCTTGTAATTCAGATTGAAGTTCTTCCACCCGTCGAAAAGTTCGTCAGGCAGCGCGAACGGCGCACATTGAACAAAGGCCGACGCGGCCAGTTCGCCGACGCGCTTGGCGTAGCGCTCGTTTTCGGCGTCCACACCGGTTTGACTGATCACGGTCGGGCTAGCCGCAAAGCTGCCGTCGCGGTTTAGCCGCAGATTGAGCTTGGTCGAGATGGCGTTTGCGCCGGGGCCAGGATTGTTGATCCGGTCCGCACAGGGCTGGACCTGGCGGCGGATCGCATCGACCAGCCCCGCCATCTCGCGCGTGCCGATCTTGGCAGTGCGTGCTGTCTGCGCGGTGCCCGCCGACGGGCGATCGCTGATGCCCTTCAAGAACTCGGGGCCGAGGCGCGAACCGCGCGGCGGGGCGCTGGCGGTTGTAATCGACTTGGGACGGGCGGCGGGAGCGGGCGGGGCGGCTTGCGGCTTTGGCGCGGGCCTGGTGGCGGCCACCGGCTTTGCGACCGCTTTGGGGGCCGGTGTCGGCACGGCGGGCGGGGCAGGTTCCGATGGCTGCGGCTCGGGTGGTGCCGGTTCGGGAAGGCCGACTTCGGGCGCGACGCTCGGCGCAGGCTCTTCGCGCGCAGGCTCGGGCATTGCGGCTTCGAGACCAACCTCGTCGACCAGACTGACATCGACTGGCGCTTGCAGCGGCGGCATCGACTTGGGCGCGACGAGCAGCCCGAGCGAAAGCGCACCGAACAGCGCGACATGCGCAACAGCCGAGGCCCCAAGGCCAAGACGTTCGGCGCGATCGATCACGGCATTTCGCTGCCTGTCGCTACCAGCGCGATCCGGTTCAGACCGGCCGCGTTGAGATCGCCCATCACGCGCATCACCCGCCCGTAATCGAGCGCGCGATCGGCGCGCAGCAGGACTTGCCGGGGCTTTGCGCCACTGCGTGCGGCGATCCGGGTCAACTCATCGTCGAATGCGCCGCGCGCGACTTCGCGATCGGCGATGAAGATCCGGCCATCGGCATCGAGGCTGATCTGGACCGGCTGCGCATCCTGATCGAGCGGCTTGGCGCGCGCGTCGGGCAGGTTCACGGGCACGCCTGCGGTCAAGAGCGGCGCGGTCACCATGAAAATGATCAGCAGGACCAGCATCACATCGACCATCGGGGTCACGTTGATGTCTGACATCGGCGTGCGGCGTCGGCGCGCTTGGGCGGAGGGGAGGGTGTTCACACCCGGTCCAGTTCGCGGCTCAGGGTCGTATGAAAGCCGTCGGCGAAGCGGCCGAGGCGGGCTTCGAGCCGGTCCAGACGGTGGCTGAAGCGGTTATAGGCAATCACCGCAGGAATGGCGGCGAACAGCCCGAGTGCGGTTGCGAACAGCGCTTCGGCGATCCCTGGTGCCACGACCGCGAGCGATGTGTTTTGCGCCTGCGCGATGCTCGAGAAGCTGCGCATGATGCCCCAGACGGTGCCGAACAGGCCGACGAAGGGCGCGACTGCACCGATCGTCGCCAGCATGTTCAGCCGGTCCGACAGCCGGTCGATCTCGCCCGCGATCGTCGAGGCGAGCACGGTCGCCAGCCGCGAGCGCGTCGCTTCCTTGTCGATCGGCTTGGTCCGGGTCGAGGCGCGCCACTCGGCAAAGCCGGTCTGGAAAATCTGCGCGGCGGGGGTTTTCGAGGCTTCGTGGCTGCGCGCGAAACTTTCGACATCCTCGACTTTCGAAAATTCGCGCTCGAAGGTTTCGGACTTGCTGCCCGCGCTCGCCAGGCGGAACCACTGGCCGATAATGATTGCCCAGGTCCAGACGCTCGCCAGGACCAGCGCGATCATCACGCCTTTCACCACCAGATCGGCTTGAAGGAACAGCGCAACCGGCGACATCGTCACGGCTTCGGGCGTGAGCATCATGGTGTTCATTGGGGCTCCGTCTGACGCGGGTAAGATGAACGCGGGCTTTAGCCGGGACGAGTCGCTGAGGGAATCCCTGTTCGCCCTAGGCTTCGAACAAACCGTCTTGCGCGCCCGGCGGCGGATTGAGGCCGAGGTGCTTCCAGCCGCCGGCATTGAGGCATCGGCCCCGCGCCGTGCGCGCAACGAGGCCGAGCTGGATCAGATAGGGCTCGATCACTTCCTCGATGGTGTCGCGCGGCTCGCTGAGGCCCGCCGCAAGCGTCTCGACGCCGACGGGACCACCGCGGTAAATATCGGCGATCATCATGAGATAGCGCCGGTCCATCGCATCGAGGCCGATGCTATCGACTTCGAGCCGGTTGAGCGCGGCATCGGCGACTTTGGCGGTCACCGTCCCCTGCCCCTGTGCGAAATCGCGGACGCGGCGCAGCAAGCGCCCCGCAATGCGCGGTGTGCCCCGCGACCGGCGCGCGACTTCGGCGGCACCGTCTTCGGAGAGATCGAGCTGGAGCAGGCGCGCGGCGCGGCTGACGACGCTGACGAGTTCGTCCACGGTGTAGAAATGCAGCCTCACCGGGATGCCGAACCGATCGCGCAAGGGGGTCGTCAGTAAGCCCTGCCGCGTCGTCGCGCCCACCAGCGTGAAACGCGGCAGATCGATCCGCACGCTGCGCGCCGAGGGGCCCTCGCCGATCATGATATCCAGCGCGCGGTCTTCCATCGCAGGATAGAGAATTTCCTCGACCGCGGGCGCGAGGCGGTGAATCTCGTCGATGAACAGGACGTCGCCGTCTTCGAGATTGGTGAGGAGCGCGGCGAGATCGCCCGATTTCGCGATCACCGGGCCCGAAGTGGCGCGGAACCCGACACCGAGTTCGCGCGCGACGATCTGCGCAAGCGTCGTCTTGCCGAGGCCGGGCGGACCGAAAAACAACACATGATCAAGCGCTTCGCCACGCGCCTTGGCAGCCGAAATGAACACCCGAAGGTTCTCGCGCGCGGCCTTTTGCCCGACGAACTCGTCGAGCGTCTTGGGGCGCAGCGCGGCGTCGATGTCCTCGGGCTGGCGGGCGGGGGAGAGGGGGGAGGCGTTCAAGATTTCAGCGCCGTTGCAACATTTCTAGCGTGATGTAGCATTCGCACGATCAAGACCTCGTCATTTTTCAATTCGTAGAGGATGCGATGGCGGCGAAAGGTCAGACATCGAATGGCTTGTCCCCATTCGGGCTGGGCAGAAGCCGCCATGGGATACGCCTCTAAACGTGCGAACGCCGCATCGAGACCGAGAAAGTAACGATCAGCGGCATCGCCGCCAAAGCGCTCGTTTCCATATTCGCGAAATTCGACCAAATCCTGTGCAGCCGCGCGGGTCAGACGCAGCTTAGCCACGGCGCGCCGGACGCTCGGCCATGATCTCGCGGATCACATCGCTGGGATCGGCATCGATAATCCCGGATGCAAGGCCTTCCTCGATCAAAGCGCGCATTGTTTGGTCATCCGGCCCGCCAGCAGGACGAACGTCCGAAGGTTCGATATCAAAGCTTGTGATAATCGTCGCGCCTTCGGCCTCGACCGGCACGTCCTCCAAGTAAAGCGCAACTGCCTCGCGAAGATTGCGCATCGCGTCGTCGAACGTGTCGCCCTGCGTTGCCGTCCCGGTCTCGGGGTTCAAGGCCACGAACCCGCCCTTTTCGGCGGGCATCAGGACAGCAGTCATGTGCATGGTCGGTTCTCCGGCTTCACCTTTATCGTCCCCCTGTTGTCAGCGCCACTCCCACTCGCATTCACGCCCCGATCTCCACGACCGCGCCCACCGGCGTATGCGCATACAGCCAGGCGATTTCGTCGTTGGTGAGGGCAATGCAGCCTTCGGTCCAGTCGGTTTCGCGGTGTGCGCTGCCCACCCCGCCTTGCCCGTTGGGGAGGCCGTGGATCATGATGTTGCCGCCGGCCCGGTAGCCACCGGCGCGGGCGGCGGCGCGTTGGGCGGGGGTGGGGTAGCCGATGCGCAGCGACAGGTGGAAGGCGCTGGCCGGATTGTGCGCGGTGATCGCGTAGGTGCCTTCGGGGGTTCGCCCGTCGCCCTGGCGAAGTTTCGGGCCGACGGGATCGCGGCCGAGCGCGACCTGAAACGTGCGGACGCGGCGGTCGCCGGAGTAGGCCCAGAGCGTTCGTTCGGACTTGTCGACGACAATGCGGTCGATTGTCGGCGCTTCGGTTTCGCAACCGAGGTCGCCGAACCAGGTGCCGCCGTCTTCTTCGCACAGCGCTCGATCGTCGGTGGTCTCGAACTGCTGCGCCCCGGCAATCGCAGCCGCACCAAGCACAGCGGCGAGGAGCAGCGCCTGGATCACCGCGACACTTTTTTGAGCGCCACGCGCACGAGCGCATCAAGGCCCGCGCCTTCGCCCAGCTCGTCATTGGCGGCGGCGACAGCGGCGCTGGCCTCCGCAGGGCGGAAGCCGAGGTTCGTCAGCGCGGAGATGGCATCGGCGGCAGGTCCGGCAGGCGCGACCGGCACGCCTTTCGGCCCGATCACGACGCCGCCCGCCTTGTCCTTCAGTTCGCGAACGATGCGCTCCGCTAGTTTCGGGCCGACGCCCGACGCGCGCGCGACCATGGCCTTGTCTTGGGCGGCGATCGCGCGGTGGAGATCGGCGGACTCGAAGATCGAGAGGATCGCGAGTGCGACCTTGCCGCCGACGCCCTGTACGCCGGTGAGCAGGCGGAACCAGTCGCGCTCGCTGGCGGTGGCGAACGCGAACAGCGTCATCGCATCCTCGCGGACCTGAAGTTCGGTGAACACGCTCACGTCGCTGCCGATGGGGCCGATGCCCGAGAGCGTCCGAACCGACGCCTGCACCAGATAGCCAACGCCGCCGACGTCGATCACGGCATGGTCTGCCGCCGACTCGGCGAGCGTTCCGGTGAGGCGGGCGATCATGGCGCCACTCGCCAAAGTTGACACGAAGTTGACACCAAAACCGGCTGCTCGACGGTCGGCCGCACCCCCTTCAAGCGGCCCGCCACAAGCACTTAAGGAACATAGCATGAACTCCGGCTGTAGGAAAGCGTCATCGACGCGCGCCATGATGCGCGTGGCAAATCGCCACCGCAAGCGCGTCGGCCGCATCCGCCCCGGCGACCCGCGCGCCGGGCAGCAGGATCTTGAGCATCGCCTGAACCTGCGTCTTCTCCGCGCTGCCAGTGCCGACCACGGCCTTCTTCACGAGGCGCGTGGCATATTCGGCGACCGGCAGCCCTGCCTTTGCGGCCGACAGCAGCACGACCCCGCGCGCCTGGCCGAGCTTCAAGGTCGATTGCGGGTTGGCGTTGACGAACACTTCCTCGACCGCCGCGCAATCAGGAGCGTGGCGCACGATCACGTCGGCAAGCTCGCGGTCAAGCGTCAACAGCCGTTCGGGCAGGCTGGCCTTGGGATCGGTCGCGACCTGGCCATTGGCGATGTGTGTCAGGCGATTGCCCTGCACGGCGATCACGCCCCAGCCGGTCGTGCCGAGGCCCGGATCGAGGCCGAGGATGATCACAGCGAACGCCCCTCCCCTTCAGGAGAGGGGTTGGGGTGGGGGCTGCGCGGCAAGCAACGTCGGTCGGCTTCAGCGAGACACTGCCCCACCCCGACCCCTCCCCTGAAGGGGAGGGGCTTGTTCAACCCAGCCGCTCCATCACGTCGTCGGGCACGTCGTAATTGCCCCAGACTGTCTGGACGTCATCGTCGTCGTCGAGCGCGTCGATCAGCTTCATCAGCGTCGCGGCGTCGGCGTCGCCCACGGTCACCATCGTCTGCGGGCGCCAGGCGAGCTTGGTGCCGTCGGCATCGCCGAGCTTGGCCTCGAGCGCTTTGGCGACTTCGTGAAGGTCGCCCTGCGCGGTCCAGACCTGATGGCCGTCCTCGTCGCTCGTCACATCCTCGGCACCGGCTTCGAGCGCGGCTTCAAACACCGCATCGGCATCGCCGACTTTGGCCGGGTAGGAGATGAGGCCGAGCCGGTCGAAGGCGTGGCTGACCGCGCCCGGTGCGCCCAAATTGCCGCCGTTCTTCGAAACCGCAGTCTTGACGTTGGTCGCGGTGCGGTTGCGATTGTCGGTCAGCGCCTCGATGATGAGGCTGACGCCGCCGGGTCCGAAGCCTTCGTAGCGGATCTCTTCATAGTTCGCGCCATCGCCCTTGGATGCGTTGCTGATTGCACGCTCGATATTGTCCTTGGGCATGCCCCCCGCGCGCGCTGTGAGCACCGCCGCGCGCAGCCGCGCGTTCATCGCCGGATCGGGCAGCCCTGACTTGGCCGCAACCGTGATTTCGCGGCTGAGCTTGGAAAACGCCGCCGCGCGCTTCTTATCCTGCGCACCCTTGCGGTGCATGATGTTCTTGAATTTGGAATGGCCTGCCATCGGGTCCCCACAGCGTATCGTGGGGACCTCATAGGCAAGTGGCGCGGCTAGCTCAACTTCACCGCAGTGCCCGAGACGCTGACCATCAGCATCGAGCCGCCTTGCCCGAGCACTTCATAATCGATGTCGATGCCGACAACGGCGTTTGCACCGAGCGCGCGAGCCTCTTCGGCAATCTCGCTGAACGCGGTCTTGCGCGCATCTCTGAGGACATTTTCATAGGAACCCGAGCGCCCGCCGACGATGTCACGCACGCTGGCGAACAGATCGCGAAACAGATTTGCGCCGACGATGACTTCGCCCGCGACCACGCCCAAATATTGCGCGACCGGGCGACCCTCGATCGCCGTCGTCGTGCTCAGGATCATGCCGTCTTCGCCCCACGGGTTGCTCATCATTCGCTCCTTGCTGCGCCGGACCGGCCCGGCCGACGCGATATGGGGAGCAATCGACGCGGTTCCAGATCAGCCGAGGCCCAGCGCCGCCTTATACATGTCGAGCAGGGTTTCGGCCTCGTCGCGCGCGTCCTTCTCCATTTTTCTGAGGCGGATCACCTGGCGCATGATCTTGGGATCATAGCCGACCGCCTTCGCCTCGCCGTAAACATCCTTGATGTCGTCGGCGATGCCCTTTTTTTCTTCTTCGAGCCGTTCGATCCGTTCGATCAAAAGGCGCAATTGGTCAGCCTGGATTAGGTCGCTCATCGGGGTCCCCTCTAGAATGAGCGCGCGCCTCTAGGCGAGTGCGCCGCGCCGCTCAAGCTCACTCGGGCGGAAAGGCCTGCCGCCGCCCATCGAGCTTGTGGACAACCCCGCGGCGCATGACGAAGCTGACGCGTTCGAGCACAGTCACATCGGCGAGCGGATCGCCCGAGACCGCGATGATATCGGCGTCGCGCCCAGCTTCGATGGTGCCGATCGGGCGTTCGAGCTCGGTGCCGTTGTCCGCCGTCGCCGCCTTGATCGCCTGCGCGGGGGTCATCCCGGCCTTGACCATCAGCGTGAATTCCTTGGCGTTCTCACCGTGCGGCGCGACGCCCGAATCGGTGCCGAACAGGATGCGCACCCCGCCGCGGACGGCGCGGGCGAAGCTGACAGCATGCGCGGCGGCCGCCTCCTCGGCCTTGGCGAGTTGCGGGGCGGGGGCGTCGCCGCGCCGCGCCTGTGCGAGCGCCGCGATCGGGGCGACGGCTGTGGGCACCAGCGCCGCGCCGGTCGTGCGGAACAACTTCACGGTTTCGTCGTCGATGAAGCTGCCGTGTTCGATCGAGTGAACGCCTGCGCGCAGGGCTGCGTCGATCCCTTCCTTACCGTGCGCATGCGCGGTCACCTTGCGCGAAAAGCTGCGGCCGGTGTCGACGATCGCCTTCATCTCGGCATCGGTCATCTGCTTGCCGAGGCCACCGGCGACATTCGAGCGGACGCCACCGGTTGCGGCGAACTTGATGACTTCGGCACCGACCGAAATCTGCATGCGGACAGCACTCGCGCAGCCTTCGGGGCCGTCGCAGACGTTGGTGCGCTCTGCCGCAACGGCGGGCGTGAACGTTCGGTTCAGCCCGTTGACGCCGCCGTGCCCGCCGGTGACCGAAACCATCGTGCCTGCGGGGATGATCGTCGGCCCGGCAATCGCGCCGCTGTTGATCGCATCGCGAAGCGTTGACGTCGTGCGCCCGTCGCCGCCGAGATCGCGGACGGTCGTGAATCCGGCTTCGAGCGTCTTGCGTGCGTTTGTCTGCGCGATCACGAAATAATCTTCGGCGTCGCGGCTTGGGCCTTCCAAGCGGCTGCGCAGCAGATTGTCGTCGGTCGCGATATGGACGTGCATGTCGATGAGGCCGGGGAGGACGAAAGCGTTCGACAGATCGACCAGCCGGGCACCGCCTTCGGGCGCGGCGAAACCGTCACGCACCTCGACGACCTTGCCGTCGCGCACCACGATCGTCGCGCGCGTGCGCGGCGGCTGGCCGGGGCGGTCGAGCAGGCGACCGGCGTGGATATAGGTTGTCGTGGGTGCGGGGGCGGCAGGCTGGGCGGCGGCGGGCGCTGCGGTCGCCAGAAGAATGCTCATCAAGGCCAGGCGCATCGGTTTTTCCCCTTTATCTCTCCATTCAGGGCTATCGCGCCGCTTGGCGTGCTGCAAGCGGTCCCTTCACCCGTTCCGCGCAACGCTCGCATTCATTCGCGCGATCTGTTCGGGGGTTGCTTCGGGCTGGTCAGCCTTCCACGTCGTATAGGGCATCCCGTAAATCGCTTCGCGCGCGTCGTCTTTTGAGATGTCACCGGCTTCGGCGACCCAGTCGGCCAGGCAATTGCGGCAGAAGCCTGCCAGCCCCATCAGATCGATGTTGGCGGCGTCCTGCCGGTGCTGGAGGTGCGCGACGAGGCGGCGGAAGGCGCTCGCCGCTACGGCATCCGAAATCTCGGGCATGGCAATGTCCTTTGCTTGAATTGTCACGCACAGGCTCTATCGCACGATCGACTAATCGGGGAGAGACGAATTTGGTCCGCAGCCTGCCTCCGCGCGCCCGCAAGGTCCGCATTCTTGCGACGCTGGGCCCGGCCAGCCGCACGCCCGAAATGATCGAAAAGCTCGCGCGGGCCGGGGCCGATGCGTTTCGCGTCAACATGAGCCACGGCACGCACGAAGATCACCGCGCGACGATCGCAGGCATTCGCGGGCTGGAGAAACTGCTCGGGCGCCCCACGACGATCCTCGCCGATCTGCAAGGCCCCAAGCTGCGGGTCGGCACGTTTGCGGACGGCAAGGTCGAATTGAAGACGGGCAGCATGTTTCGCCTCGATCATGCCGCCGAGGCGGGCGACGCCACACGGGTGCTGCTGCCGCATCGCGAGATTTTTCAGGCGCTCGAAGTGGGCGCGCGGCTGCTGCTCGATGACGGCAAGCTGGTGCTGCGCGTGGCCGACATGGCCGATGACCATGTGATGACGCGCGTCGAGGTCGGCGGAATGCTGTCCGACCGCAAGGGGCTCAACGTCCCCGATGTCGTGATCCCGATGACGGCGATGACGCCCAAGGACCGCACCGATCTGGCGTTTGCGCTCGACGAGGGGGTCGACTGGATCGCGCTGTCGTTCGTGCAGCGGCCCGAGGATCTGGCCGAGGCGCGCAAGCTGATCGGCGGGCGCGCAGCGCTGCTCGCAAAGATCGAGAAGCCCGCAGCGCTCGAGCGGCTCGAGGAGATCGTCGAGCTGTCCGACGCGGTGATGGTCGCGCGTGGCGACCTCGGGGTCGAGCTGCCGCCCGAGGCAGTGCCACCCGCGCAGAAGCGCATCGTCGAGACCGCGCGGCGGCTGGGGCGGCCGGTTGTCGTGGCCACGCAGATGCTCGAATCGATGATCATCGCACCGACGCCAACGCGCGCTGAAGTTTCCGACGTCGGCAATGCGATCTACGACGGTGCTGATGCGGTGATGCTCTCGGCTGAAAGCGCGGCGGGGGCCTGGCCGACCGAGTCAGTCGCGATGATGGACCGGATCGCGATTTCGGTCGAAGCCGATCCGGGCTATGCGGCGCGCCTGTACTTCACTGAAACCAAGGCTGATCCGACGACCGCCGATGCGCTGGCCGATGCGGCACGCGCGATCGCGGGCACCGTCGGCGCGACGGCGATCATCTGCTTTACGATGTCAGGATCGACCGCACGGCGCGTGTCGCGCGAGCGTCCGTCAGTGCCTTTGCTTGTGCTGACCCCCAAGGCCGAGACCGCGCGGCGCCTGGGGCTGCTATGGGGCGTGCACGCCGTGCACACGCGCGACGTGGCGAGCTTCGAGGAGATGGTGGCCAAGGCCAAGCGCATGGCACTGCGCCATCACCTCGCGGTCGGCGGCGACCGGGTGATCGTGATGGCGGGGGTTCCGTTTGGCACGCCGGGATCGACCAATGTGCTTCACGTGGTGCGGCTGACGGGGGATGAGCTCAAGGGGCATCGAGGCTGAAGACCAGCGGGTGCCCAATCAGCTTTTGATCACGCGTGAGGAGTTGGATGCCGAGTTGCTGGGCCTGGACGAGGAGAAGGCGGTCAAACGGATCCTTGTGGGCGATGGGAATTTGGAGTTCGGTGGTCGCGGTTCGACCGTCAAGCGATGCGATATCCCATCCTGCCATTGTAACGGCCGCATAGACATCTTCGGGCCGTGCGTTGAGCCGTCGTTCTCCTTTTCGGCCCAACACATTCCACTTGATCGTCAATTCCCACAGTCCTGCTGCAGGAACGATCAGCTCAGTATTCTCTTCGTCAAGGACTGCTCGCTCGGATTGTGATAGTTTGGCGCGATCGGTCGTCAGCCAAAGAATGAAGTGCGCGTCGAGCAGTAGCCTCAATCGTCATCCTCCAGCCCCAAGACTTGTCGGCTGTATTCGGTGTCGTCGAAATAATCGGGGAGTACGAGTGAGCCTGGTTCAATCCCCAGTTCGCGCTGAATGTGGTCAAGCTTGTCCCAATCGATGCCGCCCTTCTTGGGTTCAGGCTTGCACAATTGCGCGACTTCCTTGCCGAAACGGGTGAGCACGACGCGTTCGCCGCGCTCCATGGCAACGATGGCTTCGGAAAGACGGGCCTTGGCTTCACGGATCGATAGCTGCATGCCCATGACATAGCATGCGGCGTGTGAGACTACAATGTGATCACAGAAGTCCGAGGCCTTCGAGGCGGGTTCGCAGTGAATCGGCACCGGTGAAGTGGTAGCCGACAAAGCCTTCGGGTTCCGAGGCTTCGGCATTGTCCTTGCGGTCGTCGATGAAGAGGCCTTCGCCGGGCGCAAGGCCGAAGCGCGCCCGGGCGCGGCGGTAGATTTCGGGATGCGGCTTCATCAGCTTTTCGGTGCCCGAGACCACGACCTTACGAAAGCGATCGAAAATCTCGGCGTGTTGCGCGGCGAATGGCGGGAAGAATTCATGGCTGAAATTGGTGATCGCAAACAGCGGCACGCCGCGGGCATCGAGTTCGCGCAGGATCTCATGCGTGCCGGGGATGGGGGCCCGGTTGGTCTCGTTGAAACGCGGCCCGAAGGCTTCGATGAAGTGCGCATAATGGGGGAACTGTGCGATCAGTTCGGCGGAGGTGTCGGCGAAATCGCGGCCGGCGTCATGCTGGAAATGCCATTCGTGCGTGACCGCCTCGGCGACCAGACGGTCGACGAGTGCAGTGTCATCGGTCATGCGATCAAAAAGGAAGCGGGGATGCCAATCGTAAAGGACGCCGCCGACGTCAAACACGACGGCGCGCACGGTCACGGAACGATCAGCCCTGGCGTGCCTTGAAGCGCCGGTTCGTCTTGTTGATCACATAAGTCCGCCCGCGACGGCGAATCACGCGGTTGTCGCGGTGGCGATCCTTGAGCGACTTGAGCGAATTGCGGATTTTCATGGCGAAAGGCTTTGCAAAGGGTGAGAAAATGAGCGCCGCGCCTATGCGGGACCACTCGCGAAGTCAAGGCGGATGCGCCATAGAGGTGCGGAGGAGAAGTGTCATGAGCTATCGTGTTCTCGCTGTTGCCGGGGCTTTGATAATGGGAGGGTGCGCTGCGTCGATCCCGCCGGTCCAGGTCACGCGCTTTCATCTTTCGGGGGACATTGCCCGTGATACGGTCTCGGCGGCGCTCGGCGCGGACACGCTCGAGGCAGGCAGCTACCGCGCCGCGGTCGAGCGCGAGCTCAATCGCGTCGGCTTTCCGAGCGCCGGTGCTGCAGCCGCCACTTATGTTTTCACGGCCGATGTGAACCGCGATACCCGGGCGGCGCTGGCGGCACGCTCGCCAGTGACGATCGGGATTGGCGGCGGCACGGGTGGCTATGGCGGCGGCATCGGGCTGGGCGCGAGCTTTGGCGTCGGCGGCAATCGGTCGCGCGAGGTTGTGGTCACGCAACTCGCAGTGCAGCTGCGCCGCCGCGCCGATCAGACCGTGGTGTGGGAAGGGCGCGCCGAAACGCAGGCCCCCGGCAATTCGCCTGCAGCTCAGCCCAGCCTTGCCGCCGACAAGCTCGCTGCCGCACTGTTCAAGGACTTCCCCGGCGAAACAGGGCGCACTATCAGCGTGCCATGAGCATCAGCATCGCAAGCGATTTCGACAGCGGCAATATCGAGGTTTTGAGCGGGGCGGGTGGCGGCTTTGACCTTGCCATCCGCCGCGATAAGGACTCGGCCTTCTACCAGTGGTTCTACTTCCGTGTGGATGGCGCGGCAGGCGTGCCGCTGGTGCTGCGGATCACCAATTGCGCCGGTTCGGCCTATCCCGGCGGCTGGCCGGGATACCGCGCCTGCGTATCGCACGACGACAGCGACTGGCGACGCGCCGAGACCGACTATGCCGACGGCGTGCTGACGATCCGCCACACGCCCGCCACCGACCTCGTGTGGTTTGCGTATTTCGCGCCCTACACCTCGGCGCGGCACACTGATTTGGTTGCGCGGATTTCCGCCGTTCCGTTTGTCGAACATCGCAGTCTCGGCGAAACGCTCGACGGGCGGCCGCTCGACTGTCTCCGGCTGGGCGAGGGGCCGCTGCAGATCTGGCTCTACGCGCGCCAGCATCCCGGCGAGACGATGGCCGAGTGGTGGATGGAGGGCGCGCTCGACCTGCTCGTCAGCGACGATGCGGCGGCGCAGACGCTGCGCGCGGCGGCAACGTTTCATATCGTGCCCAACATGAACCCCGACGGCAGCGCGCGCGGGCATCTGCGCACCAATGCGGCGGGCGTGAACCTCAATCGCGAATGGGCCGCGCCGACCATGACGCGCAGCCCCGAGGTGATGCTCGTGCGCGCCGCGATGGCGGAAACCGGCGTCGATTTCGCGATGGACATCCACGGCGATGAATCGATCCCCTATACCTTTATGGCGGGCTTCGACGGCATCCCGTCGTGGACGCAGCGCCAGGGCGATCTCTATACGATGTTTGTCGATCGCCTCGCGGCGCAGTCGCCCGATTTCCAGACGCGGCACGGCTATCCGACATCCGGGCCGGGCAAGGCCAATCTGTCGATGTCGACGAACCAGCTCGCCGAGCGGTTTGGCGCGGTCTCGATGACGCTCGAAATGCCGTTCAAGGATCACGACGACAATCGTGACCCCGAACGCGGCTGGTCGCCCGCGCGATCTCAGGCACTCGCGCGCGATTGCATGGTAACGTTGGCGGGGATGATCGACGAGCTGTGAGGGCTAGCCAATTTGGAGAGATTGTGCTAGCCACAGCTGATGGCACGACGTTCGACCGCCCAGCTCAACATCCGTTCGGAGACTGCACGTCGTCGCGTCGATGACCTCGTGCGCGAGACGGGCAAATCGGTTACGCAGGTCGTCGAGGACGCCGTGCTTGCTTATCGTCCCGAGCCAACCGCCGATCACCCTCCTGCGCTTGAGGGGTTCGATTGGAACGGAAAGTTCTATGTCATGAAATCGACAGGTGGCCCGCCGATCACCGTAGAAGATGTCAACCGCTGGATTGAGGAAGATCGCAATCGCGACCTGTTTGCGGATTGAGGGTTCTCGTTGACTCAAATGTCGTCGTAGCCGCGGTTGTTCTCAACCATGTGCACCATCGCCCTTCTGCCACGCTCCTGTTGTCTGACAATCTTTCGTTTTTTATTGCGTCGCACAGCTTTGCCGAGGCTTTTAATCAATTGACCCGTCCCGAGAGGGTCTTTGTCAAGTTGCAACCACAGGTAGTCGCCGCCGCTCTGCTCGCGCTGCACCCCAGCGCGGCGGTGCGGTCATTGTCGGTGGCCGAAACAATGGCTGGAATCTCTGCGTTTGCCCAGCGCGATGGCCGAGGTGCGCGGCTCTACGATTATCTCATCGGCTATGTCGGCTTGCTCGAAGGCGTCGATGCCATCGCGACGTGGAACGTGAAGCATTTCCTCCCGCTATTTCCCACGCTACGCGTCGCGACGCCCGAACAATTGCTGGAAAGTTGAATGCCAACCCTCGTCCTCATCCGTCACGGCCAATCGACCTGGAATCTCGAGAACCGTTTCACCGGCTGGTGGGATGTCGATCTGACTGAGAAAGGCATTGCCGAAGCGCAGGCGGCGGGCGCGCTGATGGCTGCCAAGGGGCTGGATTTCGACCTGTGTTTCACCTCGGTGCAGACGCGGGCGATCCGCACGCTCAATCTCGCGCTCGAGGCGATGGGGCGGTTGTGGTTGCCGGTGGAGAAGGACTGGCGGCTGAACGAGCGGCATTATGGCGGGCTGACCGGGCTCGACAAGGCCGAGACCGCGGCCAAGCACGGCGTGGATCAGGTGAAGATCTGGCGGCGCAGCTTCGATATCCCGCCGCCGCCGCTCGCGCCGGGCAGTGCGCTCGATCTGGCAGGCGACCGGCGTTATGCGGGGATTGCCATTCCGGCGACCGAAAGCCTCAAGGACACGATCGCGCGCGTGCTGCCCTATTGGGAGGCGCGGATCGCTCCGGAGCTGCGCGCGGGCAAGCGTGTCCTGATCTCGGCGCATGGCAATTCATTGCGCGCGCTCGTCAAGCATCTGTCGGGCATTTCGGATGCCGATATCGCCGCGCTGGAAATTCCGACCGGGCAGCCGATCGTCTATTCGCTGGCCGACGACCTGAGTGCGCGCGACCGATATTATCTTTCGGAGCGCTGAGCCGCTTTTGCCGCATACATTTCGGCATCGGCGCGCGCGAGGATGGCGTCGACCGTGTCGACCGCGCCGACCATGGTCAGCCCGAGCGACAGGCTGACGGTCAGCCGCTTTGCTCCGAGATCGAGTGGGCTTTCGCGAACGGCATCCATGAGCGCGCGGATCTTGGCGAGTGCTGCGGCATGGTCGAGCCGGTCGAGGAGCAGGCCGAACTCGTCGCCGCCGATTCGCGCCACGATGTCGGTCGCGCGAGTCTCGCGCTTGAGAACGGTTGCGACATGGATCAGCGCGGCGTCTCCGGCCTGATGGCCGTGCGCGTCGTTGATCGCCTTCAGCCCGTTGACGTCGATGAAAACAACTGCGGCAGGCGTTGCGTAACGCGCGACCTGCCGTGCGACCCGCTCGACCTCGCGCACGAAAACGCGGCGGTTCGGCAGCGGCGTGAGCGTGTCGGTGTCGGCGAGACGCTCGAGTTCGTCGACCCGTGCGCGCATGTCATCGAGTGCCGCGCGCAGGCCTTCGTTCTCGGCGAGAAGCTGCGCCATTGCGCGCCGCCCTTCGACCGTTGCTTCGGAATCGTGCACGCCAACGCCCCCGTTCAGGGGCGCTGGTATAGCCGAAGCGTCTGGTTCCGCCAAATCCGTCTGCGACGGTTAGCGCTTCGAGAACTGGAAGCTGCGGCGTGCCTTGGCCTTGCCATACTTCTTGCGCTCGACCGTGCGGCTGTCACGCGTCAAGAAGCCGGCGGCCTTGACTGCACTGCGCAGCGCGGGCTCGAACTTGGTCAGCGCCTGGCTTATCCCGTGCTTCACCGCCCCGGCCTGACCCGAAAGTCCGCCACCCTTGACGGTGGCGACGACATCATAGCTGCCGACGCGATCGGCGACTTCGAATGCCTGATTGATGACGAGGCGCAGCGTGGGCCGCGCGAAATAGACTTCCTGATCGCGGCCGTTGACTATCACCTTGCCCGAGCCGGGCTTGAGCCAGACGCGGGCAACGGCATCCTTGCGGCGGCCGGTGGCATAGGCGCGGCCGTATGCGTCGAGCTCCTGCTCGCGCAGCGGCATGGTCGAGACGACCGGGGCGGCGGCAGGCGCGTCGGCGAAGTCGGCCGTTGCCGACGCGGGAGCGGCGATCGGGGGCGGAGCCTCGCCGGTCAGACCTGCGAGATCGGCGAGCGATTGACGAGTGTCGGACATGTTATGCGCTTGCCTTGTTCTTGCGGTTCATTCCGGCGACGTCGAGGACCTGCGGGTCCTGCGCCACGTGCGGATGCTCGGCACCCTTGTAGATGCGCAGCGCGCGCATCTGGTCACGACCGAGGGGGCCGCGCGGGATCATGCGTTCGACCGCCTTTTCGAGAACGCGCTCGGGGAACTTGCCGTCAAGCACCTTCGCGGGCGTCGTTTCCTTGATGCCGCCGGGATGGCCGGTGTGCTTGTAATAGACCTTGTCGGTCATTTTCTTGCCGGTGAAGCGCACCTTTTCGGCATTGATGATGACGACGTTGTCACCGCAATCGACGTGCGGCGTGTAGCTCGGCTTGTGCTTGCCGCGCAGGATGTTTGCCACCATGCTCGCGACGCGCCCGACGACCAGGCCGTCAGCGTCGATCAAAAGCCATTTCTTCTCCACCTCGGCAGGCTTGATCGCCCGGGTGGTCTTCATCAGCGCCTTCATGGCAAACCTCAATAACGAAACGCGCCGCCCCGGATGCGGAGCGGCGTCACCCCGGTCCAATGCTGCCGGGGTTGCTCAAAGTCAAGCTTTTCCGGCCTCGTCCTGACGGGTATTCCAATACCTGTCAGGACGAGGCCGGAAATGCGGGCGATACGCTTATCGGCGCCCGAGGCTGTGCGATCCCCATGCCACGCTCGCGACAAGCAGCGCGCCGACGGCCTGATGCGCGACCGCAAGCACGATGTTCACGCCGGTCATGACCGTGGCGATGCCCAGTGCGATCTGCACGCCGAGCGTCGCGTGGAGCGCGATTGCGCCGCCGCGATCGCCCGCGCGCTTGACCGCGCCCGCCAGGATCACGATCGCGATCAGCGCCACAAGCGCCCACCAGCGGTGGACGAAATGCGTGAGATAGGGATCGCTGCTGAACGCATGGAGCAGCTCCTGCGACCAGTCGATCCCTGCGGGCAGGAAGGTCTCGCCCATCATCGGCCAGTCCTGCGTGACCTTGCCGGCATCCATGCCCGCGACCCAGGCACCGACGAGCAGCTGGACGAACAGCACGGCGGCGACGCCAAGCGCGAGCGGGGTCAGCCGCGCCGGTTGCGCAGCCGGGTTCGCTGCGAGTGCGCGCAGGTCACGCGCAGTCCAGACGAGGCTGGCGAGGATGAAAAGCGCGAGCAGGAGATGCGCGGCGAGCCGGTAATGGCTGACGGCAACGCCCTGCCACAGCCCCGACGTTACCATCCACCAGCCAACCGCGCCCTGCAGTCCGCCGAGCGCGAACAGCGCGACCAGCCGCGCGTGATAGCCCGCCGGAATTTGGCCGCGCACCCAGAACCACGCCAGCGGCAGCGCGAAGGCGAGGCCGATGACGCGCCCGAGCAGCCGGTGCACCCATTCCCAGAAGAAAATGACCTTGAATTGCGCGAGCGTCATCGAGGCATGGATCGCCTCATATTGCGGCACCTGCTTGTAGGCCTCGAACGCGGCCAGCCAGTCCGCCTCGGTGAGCGGCGGGATCGCGCCGGTGACGGGGGCCCATTCGGTGATCGACAGCCCCGATTCGGTCAGCCGCGTGATGCCGCCGACGACGACCATGACGAACACGAGTGTGGCGACGGCGAACAGCCAATTTGCGATGCGGATAGGATCAGCGCGGGACGTGCGGAGCGGGGGTGCCAGGGTTGCCATCCCAAGCATTTAGGGACTGACACTCCCTGAGTGAAGCGCGACCGCCTAAAGTTTGCGCGCGGCGACGATCGGCCCGCCCTTGCCCGACTGGACGAGGATCGCGCGCGCCTCGCCAGCGCCGAGCGCGGGAAGCGCAAAGCGCGCCGGGCTGCCGGTCCATGTGCCGAGCGCGGTCATCCGGGTCACGATGTTGCGATGGCCGAGCGTGCGGCCGCCGTTTTCACCGGCGCGGATCGGCACGTCGAGACGGCGGGGGTTATAGTCGGCCGCCCAGACTGTCGCCTTGCCGCGTCCGGCGCCGACAGTCACGCTGCCGGGGGTTCCGGTGATCGCAGGCGCGCCTGCCGCTGGGCGTTGTGCCGCAATCGTGGCATCGACTTCTTGCGGGCGCGAGCCCAGAATCGCCGCCTGACCGTTCACGATCAATTGCGGGGTCTGCACATTGCCGCGCCCGCCCGAGCGGGCATACTCCCATTGGCGCGCGGTGAATTCGGGCTTCGCAAACCGGTCTTTCCAGCCCAGCTGATCCCAGTACGTGACCGCGAAGTTGAGCGCGAGCACGTCGGGACGCGCCGCGACCTTGTCGAGCACGGCGAGCGCGGGCGGGCAGGATGAGCAGCCCTGGCTCTGATACAGTTCGAGGACGACGGGGCTGGCGCTTGCAGCCGTCGGCGCGGTCTTCTTCGCCGACGGGGGCGCGCCGCTGGCGGCATAGGCGGCGATGATGCCAGCCGAGCCGAGCACGGCGACGGTAATGACGGATCGGGACATGATGATCTCCTTTCCGCGTGATACGCGCGCGCCTCGCGACCGGTTACGCTACCAGCGCAACAGGCGTGGGCCGAGCAGGGCCCCGAGCGCAGCGACGGTCGCGATGCCAAGCGAATACCAGGTCAGCACGAAAGCGGCACCGGCTTCGGGGCAGTGCAAGCAATAGATCATGGCGGCCAAGCTGCCTGCCGCCATGCCCGCGAGCGCGCCGGTCAGGCGCAGCCGGGTCGGCGCGAAGGCGCGCAAGGGCCGGATCAGCGCCAGCCCGATCGGAATCGCCAGCGCAAAGACGAGGACCGAGCACGCCTGCCAGGTTTCGCCCAGCCACAGCGCCATCCACGCGTTGCGGTCCATCGCAGCGGCTTCGACGATGGTGACCACCGCCAAGGCCCCGACCGGCAGCAGCATTGCCCACAGCCAGCGCGGCGGGCGCGCTTCGGGTCGACCGAGCACCGCAAGCCCGGCGAGCGCCATGAACGCGAGCGAGCCGGTGTAGCTGAGTTTCATCCAGAACAGCCCGCCCGCCATCGCTACGTCAAGATCAGGACGCAGGCCAAGCAGCAGCGCGACCAGAACCAGCGTCACCAAAGCCCCGGTGGCGATCCAGAGCGCGAGGCGCGCAAAGGCTGTGCTGCGTGTGGGAGGCGGGGCCGCGTTCGCCAGTTGCTCGATGAGGTCTTCGGTATTCATTCGCTCCCCTCCAGCCGCCGCGCCAGCGCCTTGAGCCCGCGATGCACCGACACCTTCACGTCCGATTCAGACATGTCGTGGCGTGCGGCTGTCTCGGTGACACTCAGGCCTTCGAGCTTGGTTGCGCGGATTGCGGCGGCCTGTTTGGCCGGCAGCGTGGCGAGCAGCGCGGCGATGTCCATCCGCGCACCCTCGGCGTCTTCAAAGCCGCCATCGCCGACCAGACCGGCGATGTCGTCGAGATCCAGATCGTAGCGTAGGCGGCGGTAGCGATCGATCAGCCGATAGCGCGCGATCGCGAACAGCCACGGCGTGAACGGGCGCGCCGGATCATAGCTGGCGCGGCGGGTGTGAACGGCGATGAGCGTATCCTGCACCAGATCCTCCGCATCGACCGCGGCCCCGAGCCGACGTCCGAAATAACCGCGCAGTACCGGCAACAGCGCCGTCAGCAGCGCGCGGGTTGCAGCCGCTTCGCCGGTCAGGCTGCCCATCATCAAGGCGCGGAGGTGTTCACCATCGAGTCGCACGCGGTGGTGTTACGCGTTATGGGCACGGAAGGTTACGGCGCGCGCTCGACGAGATGTCCATTCGAAGCTAGACGCGCTGTCATGATGATCCCGCCGATGCAGCCCGTTCTCGACGACGGCCTTGTCCTGCTGCGTCCGCTTTGCGCTGCCGACTGGGACGCGCTGTTTGCCGCCGCTTCCGACCCGCTGATCTGGGCGCTGCACCCGGCGCATGACCGGTGGAAGGAATCGGTTTTCCGGGAGTTTTTCGACGAAGGCGTGGCTTCGCAAGGCGCCCTTGCCATTGTCGATAAGGCGAACGGCGCAGTTATCGGCAGTTCGCGCTACGACATTCGCGTTTGCGACTCCGGCGAAGTCGAGATCGGCTGGACCTTCCTGGCGCGGAGTTATTGGGGCGGCGCATGGAACCGGGCGATCAAGCGCCTGATGATCGCACAGGCGTTCGCCAGCGAATTTGACCGCGTGATCTTTCTCGTCGGCGAGACCAATTTGCGGTCGCGGCGGGCGCTCGAAAAGATCGGGGCGCGGCTGACCGACCGGCGCCAGCGCTGGGACATGGCGGGCAGCGATATCGATCACCTAATCTATGCAATCGACGCGAAAGAGTTCGCCTCCGGTCCGCTCAATCGGCCTTAGCGGCCTTAGCGGCTTCGATAGCTTCCATCACGATGCGGCGCGCTTCATCGGCATCGCCCCATTTGCCGACGCGAACCCATTTTTTTGGCTCAAGGTCTTTGTAGTGCGTGAAGAAATGCTCGATCTGCTGCATGACGATCGCGGGCAGATGCTCCTTCTCGTCGACGTTTTCATAATAAGGGAAAGTTGCGTCGACCGGCACGGTGAGCAGCTTTTCATCGCCGCCGGCCTCGTCCTCGAGCAGCAGCACGGCGATTGGGCGCACGCGCACGACGCAACCCGGCACGAACGGCGAGCGCGCAACGACAAGCGCATCGAGCGGATCGCCATCGGGCGACAGCGTGTGCGGCACGAAGCCGTAATTGGCCGGGTAGCGCATCGAGGTGTGCAGGATACGGTCCACGAACAGCGCGCCCGATGCCTTGTCGAACTCGTATTTCACGGGTTCGCCGCCGACGGGCACTTCGATGATGACGTTCAGGGAATTAGGGGGATCGTCGCCCACCGGGATAAGGTCGATTCGCATAACAATTGTCTAGGTGCGCATTCCTACGAATAAAAGACGCTGGCTGTCAGGCGCCTTGATCGCCGGTCGATCGCCGGACTTCACCCGCAAGGCGATCGACCGAGATCACCGTCAATTGCCGACCGCGCTGCGCGATGATGCCGAGACGGGCGAGGCTCCCCAGTTCGCGCGTCACCGCCTCGCGATGCGTGCCGATGCGGGCGGCGATCGCGGAATGGGTGGGCGCAGCAGCGATCTCGGCGTGATCGTCGGCGACCCCGGCAAGATGCGCGAGGCGGAGCAGCTCGCACTGCACCCGCGCGTGGACCGGAAGCGTGGCCAGATGGAACAGATCGTCGGTCGTTTCGCGGAGATGGCTGCTCAACTCGCGCGCCAGCCACAGCCCGGCACCGGGCACGTTTTCGAGAAATTCGAGAAACGCCGCGCTCTTGATCAGCGCCAGCGTGCTGTCGGTCATCGCGGTCACTGTCGCCGATCGCGGCTGGCGCTCGATCGCGGCCATTTCGCCAAACAGGGCACCGGCACCGATTTCGCGAAACGTCAGCTCACGGCCGCGGGCGGACATCAGGCTGACCTGAAGCACGCCGTCGATCACCAGATAGACGTCGTCAGCCTCTTCGCCTGCGCTGACGACGACCTGGTTGCGACGGACATGAAACCGCCGACCGCGCTCCAGCAACTTGTCCCGCAGGGCTGCGGGCAGCACGCGCCCCTCGGCTATCTCAAATTCCGCCATAGGTGATCTCGTTCCTCGCTTGATGCACCCCCCGGCTCACCGAATCAATTTGTGCGAAAAATCACACGCTTTCTGTGCGGTTTGTCATACCCTCGCATAAAACCATCAGTCTATCTGATCTGGCCGTGTCAGGCGAACATGCACCATTCAGATGCAGGGTGTTGCGACCCGCTCTGCATAGCGAACGGTGCGGATGCGGACGCGACGGTCGACAACGGCGTTTTACGTTGTCGACCGTCGTTGGACCAAGTTGCGACCCGGGCCTTCTCAGCTATCAAGCAGGCGCGCGTTTGCACGTCTATCACCATTTGGGGGGGCATCGGTGCCGCCACGCCCGGCGAACCGGCGTGCGACCGCGCTGAGGTCTGGTGCCGGCTGCAGGGATCGAACCCGCGGCCCCCTGATTACAAATCAGGTGCTCTACCATCTGAGCTAAGCCGGCGTCGGAAAGCGCTTTACAATCAGCGAATGCCGAACGTCCAGCCTTCGAGCGTGGCCACGGCGGCCATGGCGGGCGGTTCCCAAAGCGCGCGGTCGTCAGCGACAGTGCGGAGCCAAGCAGCCGAGACCAGCGCATCGGTGATGTGATCGGTGTAGCGGGGCAATGGATCATGCGGCGCGCTGCCCAGAGCCACGAGTGCGGAATCGAGGGCGATGGCGTCGCGGATTTTGGTGTGACCCTTGGTCAGTCCGGCGGCAACGGCGGCGAGGCTCGTGTAGATTTCGACGATGACCGTTCCGGAGGACGGCAGGCGATCGACTGGCCAGACCGGGAGGCACCCGGCGAGCCGGTGCAGCACGCGCATGCCGGTAAGGCTCGACTTGCCGACTTGCGCCGCGCCGACGAGATTGAAATTGCTGTAGGGATTGAGGCCCTGTTCGAATTGGGCACGCTCTGTGACACGCAGGCGCCCACGCCCGATGCCGAAGCGGTCGCCGATGCGGTTGCCGTGGCGACGGAAGTAGCGGCTGGCCTCCGCGTGATCGACGAATGCGCTGGCGGACAGGTGCGGGCTCTTGCTGCAGATGGTGTCGACGAGAGCCCAGAGGCTGCGCGCATCGGGCGGGCTTTCGTGCCAGCCGGGGAAATAGGCTCCGGCATCGGCGAAAGCGAGCGCCATGCCGAGGTCCAAGCCAACGAGCGTGTCGGCAGGCAGATCGGCGAGCAGCCAGTCCAGGACTTCGGCGCGCGACCAGACATGGCCGGGGCGGACGAGGCGAGGCGCCTGCGTGCCGACCGAACACAGGGCTACGGCGACGCCCGGCTGGCGAGGGCCGACCGCCCCCGACCAGTCGATCGCGGCAAAGTGCGCGAACCTAGGCGCTGCGCGCCGCCGCTAGGCCCGACGCAGGCTTGCGCCGCAGCAACCCGCCGATCAGCCCGAAGCCACCGATCATCATCGCCCAGGTCGAGGGCTCGGGGACCGCCGTGCCGGTGAGGTTGAACTGCCGGTCGATGTCGCGCGCCACGGCGGCCTGGACGGCGGCGGTGGGGTGGACATCGTCAAACAGGAAGAAGCCCGTGCAATCGACCGTTGGCGATGGCCCGACAGCGCGCAGGCAGGTGGTGTCGGCGCGCAGCGGCGGGAGGCCGAGCGATGCGGGGTTCGTAAACACCGTATTGAAGAAATTGAGCAGGCTGTAGCGGAAGAGCTGCGTGCCAGGCGTCAGCGACAGCGCATCGAGCGCGGCCTGCAGCTCGACCTCGAGCGCAATCGCGGTCGGGTTGCCGCCGTTCGGGATGCCGGTGATCAGGATGTTCTTTGCGCCGATGCTGTTCAAAAACTGAACGCCACCGCTGTATTGCGCCACGACTGCGTCACCATAGTCATCCGCCGTCAGACCGCCGGTGTCGCCGCTGCCGATCGCAAACACGTCGTTGCCGCTCAGCGTCAGGATGTAGAGCGCGTTCGGATCGGCGACGCCGCCGACGCGCGAATTATAGGCACCCAGCTGCAGCGCGAAATCGGGAATGCCGTCGCCATTGGCCACGACGCGCGCGCCGCCGAACGCGTAATTGTTGCCACCGAGGAGCGAGGCGACGGTGGGCGTGCCGAATGCGGCGATGCTGAGCAGATCGGTGTAGTCATAGCCGTCGGTAAAGCGGCCCTGGAAATAGCCAGCCGCGGCGGGAGGCGTCGCGCCGGAGGTCAGCGCGCTGATATTGCCGGCATCGACCAGACTGTCTCCGAACACATGGAATGTGGAAAACGTGCCGGCATGAGCCGGGAAGGCCAGTGCGAGTGAAAGGGCGATGGTGACGATGCGCTGCGACTTCATGGCGACTCTCCCGTTATGTTTCATTATGAAACGAGCATAGCCGCTGGCGGCAGCGGGGCAACGGCAGAATTGTTATTAAGCGCGCTCCCGGCGCAGTGTCTCCCAATGGGACAGTCGTTCGGCGATCCGCGCTTCGAAGCCGCGATCGACGGGGGCGTAAAAGGTCTGCGGCGCAAGGTCATCGGGCCAGTAGTTTGCGCCGGAAAAGCCCTCCGCGGTGTCGTGATCATAGGCATAGCCCGCGCCGTAGCCGAGGGATTTCATGAGCTTGGTCGGGGCATTGACGATGGTCAGCGGCGGCATCAGCGAGCCGGTCTCGCGCGCTGACGCCCATGCCGCTTTCTGCGCCTTGTAAGCCGCGTTCGATTTGGGTGCGGTTGCGAGATAGAGACAGGCTTGCACGATCGCGAGTTCGCCCTCGGGTGAACCGAGAAAGTCGTAGGCGTCCTTGGCGGCGAGGCATTGGACGAGCGCTTGCGGGTCGGCGAGCCCCACGTCTTCGCTGGCAAAGCGGACGAGGCGGCGGAGCACATAGAGCGGCTCTTCACCCGCCACGAGCATCCGCGCGAGCCAGTAAAGTGCTGCCTGCGGGTCCGAGCCGCGCAGGCTTTTGTGGAGCGCGGAGATGAGGTTGTAGTGGCCCTCGCGGTCTTTGTCATAGACCGGCATGCGGCGATTCAGGAGCGCGGCGAGGGCTGGTGGATCGAGCGGCGTGCCCTCTCCCCGACCCTCTCCCTGAAGGGAGAGGGAGAAGAGGGTTTCGGCCTGGTTGAGGAGGAAGCGGCCGTCGCCGTCGGCGCTGGCGATCAACGCGTCGCGGGCATCGGGGGTGAGGGGCAGAAGGCTGCCCTCGGCGGTCTCGGCGCGGGTGAGCAGCGTTTCGAGGGCGGCGGCATCGAGGCGGTGGAGGACGAGCACCTGTGCGCGGCTGAGCAGCGCGGCGTTGAGTTCGAAGCTCGGGTTCTCGGTCGTCGCACCGACGAGCGTGATCGTGCCATCCTCGACATAGGGCAGGAAGCCGTCCTGCTGGCTGCGATTGAAGCGGTGGATCTCGTCGACGAACAGAAGCGTGCGCTTGCCGAGCGTGGCGGCATCGCGCGCGGCGGCAAAGACGCGCTTCAAGTCAGCGACGCCTGAAAACACCGCGCTGATGCTCTCGAAGCGCAGTCCGACGGCATCGGCGAGGAGGCGCGCAATCGTCGTCTTGCCGGTGCCGGGCGGTCCCCAGAGAATGATCGAGGCGAGTTTGCCTGCCGCAACCATGCGCCCGATCGCGCCTTCGGGGCCGGTCAGATGAGCCTGACCGATGACCTGGGCGAGCGTTGCAGGGCGCAGCCGGTCGGCGAGCGGCGGGGGCGGTGCGGGGGCGGCGAAGAGGTCGGCCATGCCCATAAACTAAGCGGTCTGCACAAAAATGCGACCCTCGCTTGAATCCGATCAAGATATATCTTAGATAGCTTTCGAGATTACAAAAAGGAATGCGAATGTTTCACATTTATGGACGGCGCGGCGGCTGTGGGTCGCGCGCTTATTACGGGATCTGGATGCACGGCGGCAGCCGACATGGCTGGGGTCGTGGCATGGGTCGCGGCGAAGGCGGCGGACGGCGGCGTGTGTTTGACAGTGGCGAGCTCAAGCTCGTGCTCTTGAAGCTGATCGCCGACGAGCCGCGCCATGGCTATGACCTGATCCGCGCCATCGAAGAGCGCACCGGCGGGGCTTATGCGCCGAGCCCGGGGGTCGTTTATCCGACGCTGACGCTGCTCGATGACATGGGGCTGATCGGCGAGACCAAGTCCGAAGGCGCAAAAAAGCAGTTCGCGATCTCTGATGCTGGGACCGCCGAACTCGAAGCGAAGGCCGCCGAAGTGAAGGCGCTGTTTGCCCGGCTCGACGAGATGGGGGCGGCGCGGGCGAAAACCGACAGTGCCCCGGTGCGCCGCGCCATGGGAAATCTGCGCGCTGTGCTCCAGGATCGGCTGGGTGCCGACGACGTGTCGATGGATACGCTTCACGACGTGGCCGCGCTGCTCGACGAAGTGGCGCAGAAGATCGAGCGGCTGTGATGGTTTAGATTCGCCTTCAGGTTAATGAAATCGCCCCGCCCCGCCCCGCCCCGTTTGTGCCGAGCGAAGTCGAGGCACCTGGCTCGCACCGGTTCCTCGACTGCGCTCGGGACGAATGGCTTCACGTTTGAACTCAAATGAGATTGATTCTAACGGCCGCGCCGCGCGATCACGTCGAGGTATTTGCGCGCTAGCGTCATGTTGACAGCATCCCAGGTGTAGCCTGCGACCGCGCGTGACCCGGCGGTGCCTGCTGCGGCAGCGGCGGCGCGATCTGCCGCGTAATGCGCGATCGCGTCGGCATAGGCGCGAACGTCGCGTGGGGGGATGAGGCGGCCGGTCACGCCGTCGGTCACCAGACTGCGCGTTCCGGTCGCGTCGGCACCCACCACGGGAAGCCCGCAGGCCATTGCCTCGGACGTGACGTTGCCGAAAGTTTCGGTGACGCTCGGCTGGAGCAGCAAGTCCGCCGAGGCGACGGCGCGGCCGAGGTCGCTGCCCGACTGGTGCCCGGCGAAAATCGCGTCGGGGACCTGGGCTGCAAAGGCAGCACGCGCGGGGCCGTCGCCGATCACGAGGACCTTGTGTGCGATGCCGCGACGCCTCAGTTCGACGATGGTCTCGCCGAAAATGTCGATGCCTTTTTCGAGCACGACGCGGCCGAAGAACAGGATTGTGAAATCCTCGTCGGCGATGCCGCGCGCGCGCCGCCATTCGAGGTTGCGGCGGGCGGGATTGAATGTGTCATGATCGATGCCGCGCCCCCAGATGCCGATGTCGGCATTCATGCGCTCGGCGCGCAGCACGTCGGCAAAGGACTCGGACGGGGCGACGATGGCGTCGCACTTGCGGTAAAACCGGCGTTGCAGCGCAGTGCCTGCGCCCTCGAGGAGGCCGAGGCCATAATAGCGCAAATAGGTCTCGAAGCGCGTGTGGACCGAGGCGATCACCGGCAAGCTGCGCGCCTTGGCGTAGCGCACCGCGCTGTGGCCGAGGATTTCGGGGGCCGAGACGTGAATGATATTCGGCCGGAACGCATCGAGATCGGGGCGCACCGGGCCGAGGCCGAGCGGGATGCGATATTCCGGGCGCAGCGGCACCGGGAGCGACGGCACGCCGATAAGATCGCCGGTGGGCGGAAACGCCGGGTTTTCGACCGTCGGCGCATAGACGCGCACGGCGGCTCCCCGTTCGAGCAGCCAGCCGACAAGCGTATTGAGCGCGCGGTTCGCCCCGTCGCGAACATAATTATAGTTGCCGCTTGTCAGCGCGATCCGCAGGTCCGCAATGTCCATGAGCATGACCGTTAGGCGTCGGTGGCAGCAAACTCCAGCCGCGCCCAGATCGGCAGATGATCGCTTGCCCGCCGTGCCTTGGCGCTGTGGTGCACACCGCATGCCGCGATGGTCAGCGTATGACTGGCCATGATGCGATCGAGACGGCCGAGCGGTCGGCGGCTGTGAAACGAGGGGCCGGTCGGCGCGATGCGGAAAACAGGCGAAAATTCGCGCAGGCACCCGCCGTGCAGGCTCCATTCGTTGAGATCGCCCATCAACACGGTTGGCATCGGCGCGCGCGCGGCGACCGCCATGCAGACCGCATGGGCTTGCTGGCGGCGGCGCAATCCCGACAGATCGAGATGCATGCCCACGATCCGTAACATGGTGCCAGCCGTGCGGATTTCGGCGATCACGGCACCGCGCGGTTCGACCGTGGGCAGGGCGACGTGTCCGGCATCGATGATTTCGAAACTGTGGCGAACGAGAATCGCATTTCCGTGCCATCCGATGCTCGCGGCGTGGCGATTGAGCGCGACTGGTCGCCAGGGCGAGCGATCGAGGAGATCTGGCGGCAAAGCGCTCGCGCGTGCTCCGAAGCGCCGGTCGGCTTCCTGAAGCGCTATGACATCGGCATCGATTTCGGCAAGGACGTCGAAGATGCGATCGGGCCGATAGACGCGATCGAGGCCGACGGCTTTGTGAATATTGTAGCTTGCGACCTTGAGCATTGGGGCGTCATCCCAATTTGCCCGATGGCTGTCGAGCGGCGATCTCGGGCCTTTGGCGCGCGCGAGAATTTTTTCGCGGTGAGGGCTTGAAAGCGTTTTGACGCTCCCCATTCTTGGCGAGTGCGGGCCGGGCCCCTCTGACGATCGCGTTGTGATCGTGATGTCGGACCGCATCGGGTGATCCCCGGTGCTCAGGGTCCGTTGCTTCCCGCGCTCCAGGGTCACTCGTGTCGATTTTTATCGAGAGGAGTGCCGTTATGAACCCCATTATCCACCGTCTGAGCCTCGTTCACACGCGGCTCGAAAGCGAAATCCGTCGCGAACTCAAGACGCGCTGGCCCGATCGCGACCGCGTGACGCGGCTCAAGAAGCTGAAGCTCGCGATCAAAGACCGGCTGTACGGAACCGCGCGGCGCGCCCTAAGCGCTGGCTGACGGGGCAGGCGGCGTCGGGACGCACCCTGGACCCGGCGCCGCCTGTTGTATTCGTGAAGTGATCAGGGGCACTTAGGGGCGCATAACAATGGAATTTCTGATGACCGAGTGGCTGACCAAGCCACTCTGGATATGGCTCGCGTTTCTCGCGATCGTCATCACCTTGCTAGCGCTTGATCTCGGCGTGCTTCACCGCAAGCAGCGCGAGATTGAAGTCAAGGAAAGCCTCATCCTCAGCGCGGTTTACATCGCGCTCGGCCTCGCGTTCGGTGGCTGGGTCTGGTGGTACATGGGCGAGACGGCGGGCATCCAATATGTCACCGGATTCGTCATCGAAAAATCGCTCGCGATGGACAATGTCTTCGTGATCGCGATGATTTTCACCTATTTCGCGGTTCCGCGCGTTTATCAGCACCGCGTGCTCTTCTGGGGCATTTTGGGCGTCATTGTGCTGCGCGCGATCATGATCGGCCTCGGCGCGACGCTGGTCAGCCAGTTCAGCTGGGTGCTCTATGTGTTCGCCGTGTTCCTGATCCTCACCGGCATCCAGATGTGGCGCAATGCCGAAAAGGAATATGACGTCGGCAAGTCGCCGTTCCTGATCTGGATCCGCAAGCGCTTCAACGTGACCGATGAACTGCACGGCGAAAAGTTCTTCGTGAAGCAGACCGATCCCAGGACTGGCAAGCTCGCGACGTTCATGACGCCGCTGTTCCTGGCGCTCATCATGATCGAGATCGTCGATCTGGTGTTTGCTGTCGACAGCGTGCCGGCGATCTTCGCCATCACGACCGATCCCTTCATCGTCTACACGTCGAACATCTTTGCCATACTCGGTTTGCGTGCACTGTATTTCGCGCTCGCCGCGCTCGTGCACCGCTTCAAATATCTGAAATACGCACTCGCGGTGCTGCTGGTCTTCATCGGCTCGAAGATCTTCGTCGCCGACCTGCTCGGCATCGGGAAAATCCCGCCGCCGGTGTCGCTCGGCATCACCTTTGCGATCCTCGCGGCGGGTATCCTCTGGTCGCTGTGGAAAACGCGCGACGGCGGACCGCCCCCAGCCGACAAGGCGGCGGCGCTTCAATGACATAGAATGCGGCGGTCCCGGTTTCGGCCGGGGCCGTTGCACTTGAGAAACGGATAACAGGGAACGAACAATGGAATTTTTTACTGCTGACTGGCTGGGGACGCCGGTCTGGTTCTGGCTTGCCTTTCTGGGACTTGTGGTCGCGCTGACGGCGTTCGACCTTGGCGTGCTCAATCGCGAAGACCGCGAGATGGGCATCGCCGAGAGCCTCAAGCTTTCGCTGTTCTACATCTCGATCGCGATGGCGTTTGGCGTCTGGGTCTGGATGGAGAAGGGTGCCGATCTCGGCATGAAATATTACACCGGCTTCTTCATCGAAAAGGCGCTGTCGATCGACAATGTCTTCGTAATCAGCCTGATCTTCACTTACTTCGCGATCCCGCGGATATACCAATATCGTGCACTGGTCTGGGGTATCATCGCCGTTATCGTGCTGCGCGGGCTGATGATCGGCATTGGCGCGGCGGTGGTCGAGCAGTTCTACTGGGTGCTCTACATCTTCGCCGCATTCCTGATTTTTACCGGCATCAAGATGCTCAAGCCGGGCGAAGTCGAGATGGATGTCGGCTCGAATCCGGCCATAAAGTGGATCTCGTCCCACATGCGCGTGACGAAGGAGCTGCATGCGCAGAAGTTTTTCGTGACGGTGCCCGACGAAAAGACCGGAAAGATGGTGCGGGCCGCAACGCCACTGTTCCTCGCGCTGGTGGTGATCAATCTGGCCGACTTGGTGTTTGCGGTCGACAGTGTCCCGGCGATCTTCGCGATCACGACCGACACGTTCATTGTTTACACGTCGAATATCATGGCGATCCTCGGGCTGCGCGCGCTCTATTTCGCGCTGGCGGCCATGGTGCACCGCTTCAACTATCTGAAGTATGCGCTTGCGCTGGTGCTGGTGTTTATCGGCTCGAAGATTTTCGTCGCCGATTTTGTGCTCGGCGGCGACAAGTTCCCGCCGGTGGTCAGCCTGGGCGTAACGGTCGCGCTGATTGCCGGGGGTATCATCTACTCGCTGTGGAAGACCCGGGGCGAACCCGGCCCCGCGCACTCATGAGTTTTTCAACCCGCAACAAAAAGGAGATGTTGCCATGACGACGAAGATTGCTGTGTTTCTTGCTGCTGCCGCATTGGTTGCGACGACGGGTGCCGCCGAGGCCAAGATAAAGCGCAAGGCGCAGAGCTGCGCGCCCGTGACTGCTGCCGCAGTGGAAAGCCAGTTCGAGACGTTCAATAACGCCTGGGCGACCAAGAACCCCGATACGGTCACCGCGCTGTTTACGCCGGACGCGGTCTTGCTGCCAACGGTCTCGAACACGCCGCGCACCGATCCGGCGGGCATCCGGGACTATTTTGTCGGCTTTCTGCAGGGCGCGCCAATCGGCACGATCAACAGCAGCACGATCAAGCTCGGCTGCAACAAGGCCACGCGGGTCGGCACGTGGACGGTCTCGCTTGCCGATGCGACCGGCGCGCGCAGCGACGTGAAGGCGCGCTATTCGTTCATCTACCGGTTTGTGGGCGGCAAGTGGAAGATCGACCATCTTCATTCGTCGATGATGCCTGAAAAGACGAGCTGATCGCTCGGCGGGCAGAGTCCCCGCCGGTGCGCGCAGCCGCCGCAAGAACTTGCGGCGTCTGCGTTCCACCCATCCAATCCCACGGGAATTGCATGAACCGCGTAGCTTTTATTGCTGCGGTGACTGCGGCTGTGCTGTTTGCGCCGCCTGCGAATGCCGCTGACGAGATTTTTGAACTTTGGCTCAATCCGACCGCAGCGATCGATCTCGGCAAGGGTGAAGTCGAACTCGAAACGGCCCAGCGCATCCGCGATGGTCGCGATGATACCTATTTCGTCCGCCTCTGGTATGGCCAGGACATCGCGCGCGATGTCTCGCTACAGGGCGGGGTGGAGCAACGGTGGCAGGGGCGCGGGGAAGAGCGGCGCCTGCTTCAGCAGCTTAGCATCAAGCGCGGCCTGCTCCGCAGCCGAAGCCGGTTAGAGCAACGATTTGTTGACAGCGACGACCGGATGGCGCTGCGCTTTCGGCAGCGGCTGGGGGTCTCCGTGCCGTTCGATGCGAGCGAGGCGACGACATTTGTCGCCAATGCGGAGGGCTTTTTAACGCTGCGCAGTGGCGACAGGGGCGGTCAGACTGGGCTCACGGCGCTGCGCACTTATATCGGCTTCGAGCGCGCACTCGGCAAGCATGTCGAGATCGGCCTCGGCTATATGCGTGCACAAGAGTTTCGATCCGGAGCCGCCGATCGCGTCGGCCATGCACCGCTCGTTGCAGTCGGGCTAAAGTTTTTGCTTAATGCACCTGCTGCGAAGGGTAAAGCAGGCGGCTCATGCCTTTGGGCGCGAAGGGTTTCCAGCTGCCTTCGGGCTGCGCGAGGCGGTCCGCAACGGCATAATAAACCAGACCGTTAACGCCGAGGCCGCAATGGCTGCCGGAGACTTCGACATTATCGGTATGTGCGCTCACGGGTTCGCGGCAGTTCTGCCACGCAACGATGCCATCGCCCTTGGTGTAGATCGCGGTCGCCGGGACCGGCGGGACTTCTTCGCTTTCACGCAGCTGCGCGCGCGTATCGGGATCCTTTAGCCGCTGCCCGGTCAGGAATTCATAGGCCTGCCAGACGTTCGAGGCGCGGGGATCGCCGACGAAAGGCGAGCCGAGCGAGATGACCTGGCGGACCATTTCGGGACGACGACGCGAGAGCTGGCGCGCGAGAATGCCGCCGAGGCTCCAGCCGACCAGCGAGACTTTCCGGCCGGTCTTCTCGTAAATCGATTCGAGTCGCGCGATGAGCTTTTCGCCCTCGCGGCCGATCGCTTTCGGTCCCAGATTGCGACCCAGTTCCCACGCATGCACGTCATAGCCCATGCTGGCGAGATAGCGCCGCAGCGGTCCGGTCGAGATGTCGGTTGTCACGAATCCGGGGAGAACCATGACGGGATGACCATCGCCGCGCGGTGCGCTTTGCGTGAGAAGTGCTGCAAACGGAAGCGTGCCGAACTCAAAAATTGCGCGCGGCAGTTCGGTGAGTGCGAGCAGCGGCGAGGGCGGCTGGATCGTTTCAGTATTGGCGGCGGTCGTCATGGTCGGCTCCTCCCCGTCGATCGGGGACGGTCCTTAATCGCGCCGCGCACCCATGGTTCCCGTATCGTGAACGATTGCACGGCATTGTCCAGACCGTTTGTCATTGTGGCGCGTCCAATCCCCAAGCCGCTTTGCGTTGCGCATCGCGCTCAAGATGTAACGACAGGATCGCCAGATCGTGAAGCGCGCCATCACGACTGCGCACCTGATCGCGCAGCATCGCCTCGCCGCGAAAGCCGGTTTCCTCGAAGAGCGCGATCGCGCCGCGCTGGTCGGGCGTCATCCGGGCAACGAGCTTGGTCGCGCCGCGCTCGGCTGCAAGGCGGATGCTCTCTTCGAGCAGGACGCGACCCAGGCCATGTCCGCGCCAGTTCGCGGCCACCAGCAGGCGAATTTCGGCGACATGCGGCGACCAGCTCAGCGGATCGCGGACCACCGCCGTCGTCGCCAGGACCTGTCCGTCCGCAACGGCCACGAGACTGTCGATATCGCCCGCATCGACCGCTTGCCACCAAGCCTCGATCACCCGCGCGTGTTTCAGGTCACGACTGAGGAAAAGCAGATCGTGTTCGGGCAGGTTTTGGGCGAACGTGGCGGTTGCCAGCGCGTCTTCGCGCCCGAAGGCGCGGATTATGATGTCTTGTCCGTTGATCGCAATCGTCTTCACAAACTCTTTTCTCCCAGCCAGCGATCGAGCTGCGGCCACAGCCGCCGAACGGCGTTTGCCCCGGCGACGAGGCTGACGTGACCGCCCTTAAGTACGATATGCTGCTTGTCGGCTGAACCGATCGCATCCGTCAGCCCGGCCGAGGCGGCGGCGGGGACAATGTGATCATGTTCGGCCGTCACAAGCAGGAACGGCGCGGTGATGTTTGATAGATCGACCGTGTGGCTGCCGACTGTCATCCGGCCCCGGCAGAGCGCATTGTCCCACATCAGCTGTTCGGTCGTCTGCTTGAAATAGGTGCCGGCCAGCGGGAGCATGTCAGTCGCCCAGCGGTCGAACATCCGGTAGGATTTGACGAACTCGTCGTTCCACATATTGTCCCATAACCGGACATTGCCTGCGATCTGCCCGGCGGGGCGGAGCATCGAAAACGCGGTGTAGAGCATTTCGGCCGGGCACTGGCCGAAGGTTGCGACGACCTGATCGACATTAAAGAAGCGTTTGTCCGACCAGGCCTGAAAGGCTTCCATTTTGCTGAAATCGAATGGCACGGTGAAGGTGATGAGGTTTTTGAGGCCCGCTTGCGGGTGCAGCGCCGCCCAGAGCAGCGCGAGAACGCCGCCGAAGCAGTAACCGATGACGCTCACGTCAGGCTCGCCGGTCACGTCCTTTACCTTCGCGACGCAGGCGGGGAGAAAATCGAGGATGTAATCTTCCATGGCGAGGTCGCGCTCGGCCGGGGTCGGCGCTTCCCAATCTATCATGAAGACATCGTATCCCTGCCGGAGCAGGAATTCGACAAAGCTCTGGCCCGGCACCATGTCAAAGATGTAACCGCGGTTGGTCGTCGCCATGACGAGCAGGACGGGCACGCGGAACACCTCGTCGACGAGCGGACGGTAGTGATAGAGCCGCAGCGTACCGCGCGAAATCAGGACATCCTTGGGCGTTGCGCCGAGCACCGGATCGGGGGAACCGAAATAGCCCAGCCCCTTGATGTTGCGCTGCATCGCGCGTTCAAACTCGGTGCGGGCGATGGCGAGTGGGTCGGCCGTGTCGCTCATTTCGGCGGTGTCGGTGTCCGTGTGCGCTTGGGCTTTTGCTGCGGCGCTGCTGCGGCAACAGGTGCAGCAATTGCAGCCTCGATCCGCGCCAGCGTTTTTTCGATGTCGGTCAGCCGACCGGAAATGGCTTCGACCTCGGCCTTGCTCGGCATGTTCGCAGCAGCGAGCAGTTTCGTCATCGCCTCCTGCGCGCCCTGCTGCGCCTTGAGCGCGAACGTCGTTGCATTGTGCATCGCCTCGGTTGTCTCGGGCCGTGCCATGAACTGGCTGCCCCAGTCATTCGCGATCTTTTCCCACTGCGTGACCGCGTCGCGGAACATGGCCATCGGATCGGGCGGGATGCTGCTCATGAACGGGATCGTCGGCCGTGGTGGCCTGCGCGTCAAGCGCTATTCGCGCGCCTCGGCTGCCGAGCTGGCCTGCGCGAGTTCATCGAGCGCGCGCATGCGGGCAAAGCCCGTCACCTGGCGCGCGAGGATATCAAGCTGATTGCGCAGCGCGGCATCCGCGATCGTGCCACCCTCGCCGAACACCGGCATCGCCGAATTGACCGTGACCGCCATCGGCGTCGGCCAGCCGCGCAAGGCATGGACGATGCTGCGCATCGTTGCGAGCGTGGTGCCTGTGGCCTGCCAGCCCGCCGCAACCGCGACGAGGCCGACCGCCCGCCCTTCGAAATAGGGCCGCGTATCTTTCGCCATGTCCTCGACATAATCGAGCGCGTTCTTGATCAACCCCGAGACGGTGCCGTGATACCCCGGCGACGACAGGACGATGCCATCGGCACGCCGCAACCCGTCGATCAGGGCCAGCGCCTTTTCAGTGCGCGGCGTGCCATAGCCATACATCGGCATGTCGAGCGCCGTGCCGTCAAACGCCAAGGTCTCGGCTCCGGCCGCTGCGCATTGCGCGAGAACATGCCGCATCACGCGTTCGGACGAGCTGTTGGACGTCATCGTGCCGCCAAGGCCGACGATCAGCGGAGCCGACTGGGTCACGCGCTCAAGCGTTCGGCGTGCCAGCGGATATGATCGGCCATGAAGCTGGAGATGAAATAATAGCTGTGATCATAGCCGGGGTGCATCCGGAGCGTGAGCGCGATGCCCGCATCGTCGCACGCACGGTTGAGCAGGTGCGGCTTGAGCTGTTCGGCGAGGAAATTGTCCGCACCGCCTTGATCGACAAGGATTTCGGGCACGCGCGCACCGTCTTCGATCAGCGCGCAGGCATCATAGGCGCGCCATGCCGCACGGTCTTCGCCGAGATAACCAATGAGTGCCTTTTCGCCCCATGGGCAATGCAGCGGCGCGACGATCGGCGCAAAGGCCGAGAGGCTGCGGAAACGATCGGGATTGCGCAAAGCAATGGTCAGCGCGCCGTGGCCGCCCATCGAGTGGCCGAAGATGCCTTGGCGCGCCATATCGACCGGGAATTCGTTGGCAACGAGCGCGGGAAGTTCGTCTTCGATATAGCTGCGCATGCGGAAATGCTGCGACCATGGCGACTGGGTGGCATCGACGTAAAAGCCAGCTCCCTGACCGAAATCATAAGCCGCATCGTCCGCCACGCCCTCGCCGCGCGGGCTGGTATCCGGCGCGACGAGGATCACACCAAGCTTTGCGCAGGCCGCGCGGTATTCGCCTTTTTCCATGGCGTTGGCATGCGTGCAGGTCAGGCCGGAAAGATACCAGAGCACAGGCAGGCGCGTGTCCGGCGCGTGATCGGGCACGAACACCGCGAACACCATGTCGGTACCGGTCGATGCCGAAGCATGGCGATAGACGCCCTGCGTGCCGCCATGGCTGCGCCACGACGCGACTACGTCCATCGTCAGCCTCGCGCGGTTTGCAAATCAAGGCTGCCGAAGCGGGTCGCCCAAAGTCGGCCCAGAAGGACACGCACTGCGAACAGTCCGGCAAACCAAAGGGCATCGTTCAGCGCGACCTGCGCGACGATCGTGGGCGTTGAACTGGCGAAACCATCGAGTGCCCAGGCCCCGGCGAACATGGCGATCTGGTATGCCACGATCGCGCCGAGCAGGGCAGCGGGGCGTTGCAAGAGCGAAGGCAGTTTTCTCAGTCGCGCAATCACCGTTGCTGCAATCAGCGCCGCGCCTGCGCCGATCAGGATCACGCCACCCCAAGCATAGGTCGTGGCCTCATGCGGATAGCCCAAGAAGGCGAATCCCACGATTTGGTTTGCGGCAAAAGTTGCTGCGACCACGGCAACAGCTTCGCGTCGTGACAGGGTCAAAGCGGCGACGGCGGCAATGGCGGCGAAGGGGAAAACACAGGCAAAGGCGTAGCTGCCGACAAGCGCGGTGAGCCCGAGAATGGCCGACCAGAGCAGCGCCGCCCGGCCGGTGTTGGTGGCATCGAAACCATTCATAGCGTCAGACCCCTGTTTAGCGATGGCCATATCGTAATCCCTTTCACAATGCGAGCCTGATGCCGACGTGCCCGTTGCGGCCCAAAGTGCCGAAACCCGACACGGTTTCATACTGCGCGTCGAACAGATTTTCGACCCGGCCGAACAGGCTGAACTGCTCGCCAAGCGCAACGCTGGCGCGGATGTCGGCAGTCGCATAGCCGTCGATGCGCACGGTATTGGCGCGGTTATCGAAGCTGTCGCCGACCACGAGGATGGTCGCGCCAAGCGTGAAGCGATCGCGGACCCAATCCACCGACGCGCTCATGTGCTGGCGCGGAACGAGCTGGAGATCGCGCCCTTCGTTCGCGCCA
Organism: Sphingomonadaceae bacterium; assembly: GCA_046153865.1. Taxonomy (GTDB): domain Bacteria; phylum Pseudomonadota; class Alphaproteobacteria; order Sphingomonadales; family Sphingomonadaceae; genus Sphingomonas_O. The sequence continues at coordinate 2,425 of JBJXFA010000056.1, read as the reverse complement.
CCCGGCGTTGCATCAATGCTGCGCACATAGCTGTAGTTGGCTGTCAACGTCAGCGCGGGCACCGGGCGGGCGGCAAGCTCGAACTCGATGCCATCGGCCTCGGCGCGGGCGATGTTGCTCAGCTGAAAGGTCGCCGGATTGCTGACGATCAGATTGCGCGAGCGCCGATCGAACCATGTGATCGATGCGCGCAGCCGGTTGTCGATCAGGCGCTGCTCGATCCCGATGTCGATACTGCGGGTTTCTTCAGGGCGCAGGTCCGTGCTCCCGCCGAAGCCGAAGAGCTGCGAAAGCGAGGGGGCCTTGAATCCCTCGCCATAGCTGGCCCGCAGTGTCGTGTTCGCCACGGTGAACACCGCGTTCGCGCCGACGGTGGTCTTGCCGCCAAACGTGCGGTGCTCGTCGTGGCGCACGCCGCCGGTCAGATTCAGCCCGGCAAGCGGCCTGACCAGCAGCTGACCATAGGCACTCCAGATGCCCGTCGTGCGGATGTCAGTGCCGCTGAAGGCGTCGAAGGTCCGCAGGCGCGTCGCTTCATATTCAACCCCGAAGACGCCGCGGACCGCTTCGCCGAACCGCGCATCGCCGCGATATTCGGCCCGATTGCTGGTGCCATGCGCTTCGAAATCGAACCCGCCAGTGTAGGCACGGTCTATCCGGGCGTGCGAAACGCCGATGCGGTTGGCCAGCGCACCGTCGAACAGATTGGCAGTCAGCCCGGCATAGCCGATCAGCTGACGGGCGACCGCTTCATCGTTGGTATCGCCCGCCGAAAACGGGCTGTCGAACGCGTTTTTGCTGCGCGTGTAATAGCCGCGCAGGTCAAGCGCGACAGCGTCGCCAAGCGCAACGCCAACGCGGCCATTGGCTCCATATTGTTCGAACCCGTCAGCTTCGGTCCCCGCGCTGCGCGCCGAAACGCCGTCCGTGCGGGCGTAGCTGCCGCCGAAACGGGCCGAAATCGGACCCACACCATAACTTGCCGAGGCCGTCGCGCGTGCGGTTTCATAATCGCCATATTCGGCGCTGAGATCGAGCGCGGGCGTATCGGCGGGCGGGCGGGACGTGATCGCGACGATCCCGCCCAGCGCCTGACTGCCCCAGGCGACGGCATTGGGTCCGCGCAGGATTTCGATCCGATCGACGAACCCAGCCAGCACGGGGCCGAAATCGAAAGCGCCCGCCGGCTCGGACGGATCGTTGACCCGCACGCCGTCGATCAAAACCAGCGTTTGCGCCGACGCTGCGCCGCGGATGCGCACGCTGGTGACGCTGCCGATGCCGCCGGTCCGCGAGACCGTAACCCCTGGCGTTGTCGCGAGGAGATCGCTCAGCACGGTGGTCTGGCGCGTTTCGATTGTTGCGCGATCGATGACGGTGATCGCCTGGCCGACCTCGGCGATGCTTTGCGGCACGCCGGTTGCAGTGACGACAATTTCGGGTTGCTGCGCGAAGGCAGCGGCGGGAAGCAGCGCAAGCGCTGCCGTCAGGGTTTTCGAACGGGACACAGGTATTCTCCTCAAACGTAACAACATACCGATGTCGTCACGCGAGGGTGCTCCCCCGATCGTCCGCGTCTTCCCGCACGGACAAAGGACCGACCGCGACAGGCAGGTCTCCTGGCTCCCGGGTCAATACTTTGCGCCGCCTTCCCGGTTTCCCAGTGGCATGATGGCGCGCAGCTCGCCGGTCACAGTTGCGGGAACAGCGCCGGGTTTACACCGGCTTCCCTTTTCACCCCGCGGCGAAGCGAGGCACCTGTCACGGGGGTGGCGTAGCGCGTGCGGTGGTTTTCGGCAAGCGTCGTGGCAAAGCCACGCCGTCGATCGGCTTGCAGCCGTCGGCCGCGCTTGCGCGTCTCGACGATCGCTGCGCTATCGGCGTGCGCGCTACGCGGTGGTGGGCTCGCCGGGATTCGAACCCGGGACCTACAGATTAAAAGTCCGTTGCTCTACCGACTGAGCTACGAGCCCACATGCGCTTGGGAAGCGCTCGCACCTATGCGCGGGGCCGCTTGCGGTCAAGGCGCGCGAGCAAGTGCCGCGCGGTGAGGCCGGTGACGGGATCGCGCCAGCGCGGCACGACTTCGACGAGGGGGCCGAGAACGAAGCGGCGCTCGCGAAAGGCGGGGTGGGGGATCGCCAGTCCGGGCGAGGCCCAGATGCCGCCCGACCAGCCGATGATGTCGAGATCGAGCACCCGGTCGCCCCAGCGGCGACCGGGGCGGCGACCATGAATGCGTTCGATCATCTTGAGCCGGGCAAGCAGGGCAGGTGGTTCGAGCCTGGTCTCGATCAGCGCGACGGCATTGGCGTAACGGCGTTTGCCCGGACCAACTGGTTTCGTTTCCACCACGCGCGACAGCGCAACCAATTCCCCTTCTTCCTTAGCGTCTTCGCGGCTTTGCGTGAGTCCGCCTTTCTCA
>JBJXFA010000038.1:0-3118 GCA_046153865.1 Sphingomonadaceae bacterium | reverse complement strand
CGAGGCTCTTGAGCCCGTCCATCACGAGCGCGCCGATCTGCGCTGCCCGCACGTCGGCATCGCCCAGCGTTTCGAGCTGGCGCTGGATGCCCGTCACCATCTGGTCGAGGCGGGCAGGGTCGATCGGGCGCTTGCGGCAGGCGATCGCGACCGAGCGCTCGAGCTTTTCGCGCTCGAAGGGTTCGCGGCGGCCTTCACTCTTGAGCACGGTGAGTTCGCGGAGCTGGATGCGCTCAATGGTCGTGAAGCGCGCGCCGCAGCCCTCGCACTGGCGGCGCCTGCGGATCGCGGCACCGTCTTCGGTTGGCCGCGAATCCTTCACCTGGCTGTCGTCATGCGCGCAAAACGGGCAACGCATCAGCTCCGCTTCGTGCCCTTGTGATACGCATAGCCGGCCCCGGCAATGGCTCCGATGATCGGCCCGATGATGGGCAGGGGAATGGCGACGACGGCGCCGAGCGCACCCCATTTCGCCATGCTTTTGCGCAGACCAGGCTGGTTCTTGATCTCGTTCCTGATGTCTTCAATCGCCATCATGCAATCTCCGGATAGATCGGGAAGCGTTCGCAAAGCGCGCGGACGCGGGTTCGGACATTGGTTTCTACTTCGGGGTCGCCATGCTCGCCCCCTTCGACGCCGCCTGCGGCGTTGCTCAGGGCAGGCTTGGCGCGCAGCCCGTCGAGGACGTCGGCGATCATGTCGGCGATGTCGCGGAACTCGGCGGGTCCGAAGCCGCGCGTCGTGCCCGCGGGCGATCCGATGCGGATGCCGCTCGTCTTCATCGGCGGCTGCGGGTCGTTCGGGATGCCGTTCTTGTTGCAGGTGATCGCGGCACGCTCGAGCGCCTCGTCGGCGTCTTTTCCGGTCACGCCGAGCGGCGTGAGGTCGACGAGCGCGAGGTGCGTGTCGGTCCCGCCCGAAACGAGGTTCGCGCCCCGCTCGTTGAGGCGCGCCGCCATCGCCTTGGCGTTCTCGATCACGGCGCGCGTGTAAAGCTTGAAATCGGGCTGCAGCGCCTCGCCGAACGCGACGGCCTTGGCGGCGATCACGTGCATCAACGGACCGCCCTGGAGGCCTGGGAAGACCGCCGAATTAAGCTTCTTGCCCAGCGCCTCGTCGTCAGCGAGGATCATGCCGCCGCGCGGACCCCGCAGCGTCTTGTGCGTCGTCGTCGTCACGACATGCGCATGCGGGAAGGGGGAGGGGTGCGCGCCGCCCGCCACGAGCCCGGCGAAATGCGCCATGTCGACCCAGAAGATCGCGCCGATCGTGTCCGCGATGGCACGGAAGCGCGCGAAATCGATGATGCGCGGATAGGCACTGCCGCCAGCGATGATGAGCTTGGGCCTGTGCTCGACGGCGAGCGCTTCGACCTGTGCGAAATCGATCAGGTGATCGTCGGGGTTCACGCCATATTGCACCGCGTTGAACCATTTGCCCGACTGCGCCGCGCGCGCGCCGTGCGTCAGATGTCCGCCGGCATCGAGGCTCATGCCAAGGATCGTGTCACCGGGCTTGGCGAGCGCGAGCATCACCGCGCCATTGGCCTGTGCGCCCGAATGCGGCTGGACGTTGGCAAAGCTGCAGCCGAACAGCTGCTTGGCGCGCTCGATCGCCAGCGTCTCGACTGCGTCCGAAGGGGCGCAGCCCTGATAATAGCGCTTGCCGGGATAGCCCTCGGCATATTTGTTGGTGAAGACCGATCCCTGCGCCTGGAGGACAGCGCGCGAGACGATGTTTTCGGACGCGATCAGCTCGATCTGGTGCTGCTGCCGGTCGAGCTCGCGCGCGACGCCGGAGAAGACCTGCGGATCAGACTCGGCGAGATCCCTTGTGAAAAAGCCATCGGGCTGGACGTCGTGCAGCGTGGCGGGGTTCGTGCTCATGCGGGCTCCTTTGCGAAATGCGGGTGGCCCAGCTTGGCGACCCTTGCGGTATGGCGATCGCCGATGAACGGCGTGGCGAGGACTGTGGCAAGTGCATCCTTGGCGGTGTCGATGCCGATCAGGCGCGCGCCGAACGCGATCACGTTCGCGTCGTTGTGCGAGCGGGCGAGGCGCGCCGAGAGTGTGTCAGAGACAAGCGCACAGCGCGCGCGGGGCTCGCGGTTGATCGCGATCGCGATGCCGATGCCCGAGCCGCACACCGCGACGCCGAATGCGGCGCGGCCCTCGGCAATGCTCTCGGCAAGCTTATAGCCGTAATCAGGATAATCGACCGACGCGGTATCGAACGGCCCGAGATCGTCGACGGCATGGCCCTGCGTCCGCAACCAGTCGGCGAGCACCGTCTTCATGTCGAAGCCGGCATGGTCCGACGCGATCACGATATTGAGTGGATCGGGACGGTCAGCCATTGCCAGCGCAGCCTTTCGAGTCGGGGTTGCCCGTCTCTCTAGCGAAGCCGATCGCGAATGACACCTGCCCGTGTTGCGCTGCCATATATGTGTCTTCGAGCTGCAACGGGTTCGTCATGCGCGAATTGTAACCGGCCGTAGCAACCCGGGGATCACCATGGCCGCACCTGCATTGGACAAGGCAAAGAATGTCGCAGTCAAGGCGGCGGTCCACCAGCATGAGCATCTCACCAAGGCCGGGCTTCTCGAACGCGCTTTCACCTTTGCATTCCGCGGTCTCGTCTATGCGCAGATCTGGGAAGATCCGGTTATCGACATGGAAGCGCTGGCGATCACGCCGGAAAGCCATATCGTGACCATCGCATCGGGCGGCTGCAACGTGCTGAGCTATTTGATTGCCGACCCGGCTGCGATCACCGCCGTCGATCTCAATACGGCGCACATTGCCTTCAATCGCCTCAAGGTTGCCGCAGCCAAGCACCTGCCCGATTATGCGAGCTTCCATCGTTTCTTCGCGCTCGCCGACGCCAAGGCGAACGTGCGCGCATACAAGGTGCATATCCGCCCCTTCCTGGACGAGGCGAGCCGCGAATATTGGGAAGGGCGCGACCTGATCGGGCGGCGGCGCATCGGCGGCTTCGCGCGCAACATCTACAAGCGCGGGCTGCTCGGCAGCTTTATCGGCACGGCGCATCTGCTCGCCAAACTGTACAAGATCGATCCGCGCGAACTGCTCGCCGCCCAGAGCGTCGAGGAGCAGCG
>JBJXFA010000037.1:0-70757 GCA_046153865.1 Sphingomonadaceae bacterium | reverse complement strand
ACGGCGCGATCACAGACCATTCAAAATCCGAAAGCTCGTACCGACGTGCGCTCATGGACAAACTCCTTCACGGAGCTTGAATCAAAACTCGAACGCCTTGGCTAGCGATTTATGAGTGTATGACCTAAAGCAAAGGAAGTGATTCTCACGCGCCTTCGCAATACGTATGATGAATGGCCGATTGGCCTGGCAATGGCCGACCTTGAAACATATGAGCAGGCGGGGACGCTGACTTCTGCGCTCACGGCAACTGCGGAAAGCGCTGCGACTGCTAAGATAGCCAACGAGGCTGCTGCAGACGGGCAAATTCGGAGCGTAGCATTTGATGCTTCAATCGTTTCTGTTACGCTTCAAGATTATCTCGGCACGCCAGACGATGCTCTGGCAAAACAGCGCGACGCCAAGCTGCGCGCGGCCATGACAGCTGCCGGTGTGCCGACAACCACAACGACGGCAGACTTTGTAGTTTTGGATACGCCGCTGAAGCGCGAAACCCTTCTGCAGCTCATAGCGATCGAAAAGGATGACAAGGACGCGTTAAAAACGCTGCAAGCCGCATTTAGCGGTCAATGAGGAGGAACCAATGGCAAAAGTTCGGGTCACGGGCGTACCTGCTGCGAGGGTCGGAATCGTTACGCGAATCTACGTGCGCGGCGGCGCTACGGTCGAGGCCATCGACATGGGCAACGGCAAGTTCGACCTGATTGTCACAACACCCGATGTGCAGGCTCATGCCGATCTGCCGGGCCGTGTTCCAGCGACTTGACGATCTGCCGTTGGCATCTTGCCTCTAAAACGGCAGCCAGCGGCTCGTTTCGCTGAACTTCATATAGCCGACATTGGCACCAAGCCGTACCCCGACGCCGAGACGGACGGGGATCAGCACGACGTCGCCGCGCCGCAGATAGGTCGCCGAAAAGCCGCCGACGAAATACGCCCGCCCCTCGACCTGCGGGTAGCGCTTATAGAGGTCCTGACTGTCATAGAGATTATAGACCAATGTGAACACCTTGGTCGCGTCGCCGCCCACGTCGAAGCCGATCGACGGCCCTGTCCAATAGACCGGGCGCTGCCCCTCGATCTTGTGCTCAATCGTCCCCGATCCGTAGCGCAAGCCCACGACGAACGCGCCCGACGCCTCGCGCCCGGCGATATAGGCATTGGGTTCGCCCTGATCCTTCAGAATGTTCTCGATGATCCCCGCCAGCCCCGCGGCACCCTTGCCGAACACGCCTTCGGCAGCGCCGATGAGATCGTCCTTCTTGTAGGTCGGCGCGGCCTGTGTCGCGACCGGACTGGCGGGCGCGGTTGGGAGGTCACCGCTGGCTGTCGCAGGATCGGAAGCGGGCGCAGGCGGCAATCCAGCATCGGCAGGCGCATCGCTCACCGGCGGCGCGCCGACGGTCGCATAGCCGCGCTCGCCCGGAAGCGGCGCGACATCGGCCTGCGCGGCCGCATTGGGATCGACGCTGCGAATTTGCGCGGTTGCTGGGGCGGCGGTCAGCGCGAGCGCTGCCATCAGAGTCAGGAATATCGAGCGCATGGCCGTTCGTCTCCGAAATCGCGCGGTTCACCGCTTGATAGCGCGCGCCGACGTGTCCCGGCAATGAACACCGCGCCGAAGCGAATCGAATTCGCGGCGAGACGGTTGAATGCGGCTCGAGCGGCGGTTATAGGCACGCGTTCTGCCGCATCCGGAGACGTGGGTGAGTGGCTGAAACCAACGGTTTGCTAAACCGTCGTGGCGGGTAACCGCCACCGCGAGTTCGAATCTCGCCGTCTCCGCCAGCCTTCTGTTGAAAACGATCGCGCGCCGCCGCCTATGCCGCAGCGCGTTGCATCCCCAGCAGCGGAGCCAGATAATGGCCGGTGTAGCTGCGCGGCTCCTTCGCGACCGCTTCGGGTGTCCCCACCGCCACGATCTCGCCGCCGCGCACCCCGCCCTCAGGGCCCAGGTCGATCAGCCAGTCGGCCGTCTTGATGACCTCGAGATTATGCTCGATCACGACCACGGTATTGCCCTGCTCGACGAGGGCATGGAGCACTTCGAGCAGCTTCCTCACGTCCTCGAAATGCAAGCCGGTCGTCGGCTCGTCCAGGATATAGAGCGTCTGCCCCGTGGCACGCCGCGACAATTCCTTGGCGAGCTTCACGCGCTGCGCTTCGCCGCCGCTCAATGTCGTCGCCTGCTGTCCGACCTTGACATAGCCCAGCCCCACTTCAGCGAGCATCGCCATCTTCTCGCGGATGCTCGGCACCGCCTTGAAAAACTCGACCGCGTCCTCGACGGTCATGTCGAGCACATCGGCGATCGACTTGCCCTTGAACTTCACCTCGAGCGTCTCGCGATTGTAGCGCGCGCCGTGGCACACGTCGCAGGTCACATAGACGTCGGGGAGGAAGTGCATCTCGATCTTAATCAGCCCGTCGCCGGTGCACGCTTCGCAGCGCCCGCCCTTCACGTTGAAGCTGAAGCGCCCGGGCTTGTAGCCGCGCGCCGCGCTCTCCGGGAGGCCGGCGAACCAGTCGCGGATTTGCGTGAAGCTGCCGGTGTAGGTCGCCGGGTTCGAGCGCGGGGTGCGGCCGATCGGCGACTGGTCGATGTCGATCACCTTGTCGAGATGCTGGAGTCCCTCGATCTTCTCATGATGGCCGGCAAGCATGCGCGCGCCGTTCAGCGTGCGCGCCGCCGACGCGTAGAGCGTGTCGATCGTGAAACTCGATTTGCCCGATCCCGAGACGCCGGTGATGCAGGTGAAGGTGCCGAGCGGCATGCTCGCGGTCACGTCCTTGAGGTTGTTCGCGCGCGCGCCCTTGACTGTCAGTTTCTTGCCATTCCCCTTGCGTCGCTTGGGTGGCAGCGGCACTGCGCGACGGCCACTGAGATAATCACCCGTCAAACTGGTTTCGCAAGCGATAATGTCCTGCAACGTCCCCTGCGCGACGACCTCGCCGCCGTGGACACCTGCGCCGGGCCCCATGTCCACGACATAATCGGCACTGCGGATCGCGTCCTCGTCATGCTCGACGACGATCACCGTGTTGCCCAGATCGCGCAGGCGGCGCAGCGTGATGAGCAGCCGGTCGTTGTCCTTCTGGTGCAGGCCGATCGACGGCTCATCGAGCACGTAGAGCACGCCCGAAAGCCCGCTGCCGATCTGCGAAGCGAGGCGGATGCGCTGGCTCTCGCCGCCGCTCAGCGTCCCCGACGTCCGATCAAGGTTCAGATAATCGAGCCCGACATTGTTGAGAAAGCCAAGGCGCTCGACGATCTCTTTCAGGATGCGCTCGGCGATCTGGTTCTGCTGATCGGTGAGCCGCGCAGGCAGGCCGGTGAAGAATTCAAGCGCCGGGCCAACCGCCCGCCGGGTCGAAACACTGATGTCCTCGCCCGCAATCTTGACCGCAAGCGCCTCGGGCCGCAGCCGCGCGCCGAGGCACACTTCGCAGGGCTGCGAGGTCTGATACTTGCTCAGCTCCTCGCGCATCCATGCGCTTTCGGTCGCGAGCATCCGCCGGTCGAGATTGCCGATCACGCCCTCGAACGGCTTTTTCACCTCATAGGACTTCCGCCCGTCGATGAACTTGAGCACGATCGGCACGCCCTTGGTGCCATAGAGGATCGCGGTCACCGCATGATCGGGAAGCTGGTTCCACGGCGTATCGAGATCGAACTCATAGTGGCGCGCAAGCGATCCCAGTACCTGCATGTAATACGGGCTGGGCGGGTTTGACTTCGCCCATGGCACAACCGCGCCCTTCTTGATGCTCAGGTTCTCGTTCGGCACGACGAGCTGCGGATCGAAATGCAGCTTCTCGCCGAGCCCGTCGCACGCCGGACAGGCCCCTTGCGGCGCGTTGAAGCTAAACAGCCGCGGCTCGATCTCGGCAATCGTGAAGCCAGAGACCGGGCAGGCGAACTTTTGCGAAAAGGTAATCCGGCCTTCGGGGGCATGTTCGCCCGCCCTTCTCCCCTCCCGGCCTTCCGGGAGGGGCTGGGAGTGGAGTTCTTGATCCGGCGAGCGCGGCTCCTCCGTTGCGGAGGGACCCACCCCCGACCCCTCCCGGAAAGCCGGGAGGGGAGAAGGATCGGCAGGATCGACATAGGCTAACCCATCCGCCAGCTTCAGCGCCTGTTCGAAACTGTCCGCCAGCCGACTCTCGATCCCTTCACGCACGACGATCCGGTCGATCACGACCTCCACGTCATGTTTGAATTTCTTGTCGAGCGCAGGCGCTTCGTCGATCTCGTAGAACACCCCGTCGATCCGCACCCGCGTATAGCCCCCGCGCTGCCATTCGAGCAGTTCCTTGCGATACTCGCCCTTGCGCCCGCGCACGACCGGCGCGAGCAGAAACAGCCGTGTTCCCTCGGGCAGCGCCATGACGCGATCAACCATCTGGCTGACCTGCTGCGCCAAAATCGGCAGGCCAGTCGCCGGCGAATAGGGGATGCCGACGCGCGCCCAGAGCAGGCGCATGTAGTCGTAGATTTCGGTCACGGTGGCGACCGTCGAGCGCGGGTTCCGGCTCGTCGTCTTCTGCTCGATCGAAATCGCAGGCGACAGCCCCTCGATATGATCGACATCGGGCTTCTGCATCAGTTCGAGAAACTGCCGCGCATAAGCCGAAAGGCTCTCGACATACCGCCGCTGGCCTTCGGCATAAATCGTATCAAAGGCCAGGCTCGATTTGCCCGATCCCGACAGCCCGGTGATCACGATCAGCGTGTCGCGAGGCAAATCGACCGAGACGTCCTTAAGATTATGCTCGCGCGCGCCGCGCACGGAAATATGAGTCAGCATACGCTGGTATGTTCCACATCTGTTCGTGAGCCGCAAGCGAATCGGGCGACGCTCGGAGCCATAACAGGTTGGCGCTCCGTTCCCCAATTCAAGCACAAAAAAGGGCCGCATCGCTGCGGCCCTTCTTGGTTGCCAAAGATGGGGTGCCTCAGTCGCGATCGCCCGTGAGAAAGGCGGGGGCGAATTCGGGCGCAGGCCCGTCGTCTTTACCGCCGTCGCCGTCGCGCGGCTTGCGGCCGCCACCCTAGCCGCCGCCGTCACCGCGCGGGGGACGGTCGCCACCGTCGCCTTCGCGACGGGGGCCGCGATCGCCGTCACGGCGCGGGCCGCGGTCACCCCGGCCTTCGCCATCGCGACGCGGGCCACGATCGGGACGATCCCCACGCGGGCGTTCCTCGCGCGGCGGGCGCGTGTCTTCGAGTTCGGCACCGGTTTCCTGATCGACGACACGCATCGACAGGCGGACCTTGCCGCGCGGATCGATCTCGAGGACCTTGACCTTGACTTCCTGGCCTTCGCTCAGGACGTCGCTGACCTTTTCGGTGCGCTCGTTGCGGATTTCGCTGACGTGGACGAGACCGTCCTTGCCGCCCATGAAATTCACGAACGCGCCGAAATCGACGAGGTTGACGACCTTGCCGTCATAGACCTTGCCGACTTCGGCTTCCTCGACGATCCCCGAAATCCACTTGCGCGCGGCTTCGATTTGGCTCGGGTCGGACGACGAGATCTTGATCAGGCCCTCGTCGTCGATATCGACCTTGGCGCCCGTCGTCGCAACGATCTCGCGGATGATCTTGCCGCCAGTGCCGATGATGTCGCGGATCTTCGCCTTGTCGATCTGCATCGTCTCGATCCGCGGTGCGAACTCGGAGAGTTCGGTGCGCGTTTCGCCCAGTGCCTTGGCCATTTCGCCCAAAATATGTGCGCGCCCTTCGGCGGCCTGGTTGAGTGCCTGCTTCATGATCTCTTCAGTGATGCCGGCGATCTTGATGTCCATCTGCATCGTCGTGATGCCTTCGGACGTGCCCGCGACCTTGAAGTCCATGTCACCCAGATGATCCTCGTCGCCAAGGATGTCGCTCAGCACCGCGAACTCCTTGCCCTCAAGGATCAGCCCCATGGCGATGCCCGAGACCGGGCGCTTGAGCGGCACGCCCGCGTCCATCATCGCGAGCGACCCGCCGCAGACGGTCGCCATCGACGAGGAGCCGTTACTCTCGGTGATGTCCGACAGCACGCGCACCGTGTAGGGAAAGTCTTCTTTCGACGGCAGCACGGGGTGCAGCGCGCGCCACGCGAGCTTGCCGTGGCCGACTTCGCGCCGCCCCGGCGCGCCGAAGCGGCCGACTTCGCCGACCGAATAGGGCGGGAAGTTATAGTGCAGCATAAAGCTTTCGTAGCGCAGTCCGGTCAGGCCATCGATCATCTGCTCGGCGTCCTTGGTGCCGAGCGTGGTCGTGCAGATCGCCTGCGTCTCGCCGCGCGTGAACAGCGCCGAGCCGTGCGTGCGCGGCAGGAAGCCCACCGTCGCCTCGATCGGGCGAATCTCCGTGGTCGTGCGCCCATCGATGCGCGTGCCGTCCTTGAGGATCGCACCGCGGACGATTTCGGCCTCGAGCTTCTTCATGAGCTTGCCCGCTGCCATCTGGTCCTGCGGGGTGGCATCGGCGAACGCCGTCTTGGCCTTGGCGCGCGCGTCATTCAGCGCGTTCGAGCGCGCCGACTTGTCGGTCAGCTTGTAGGCTGCGGCGATATCGCCGCCGATCAACTCGCGCAGCTTGGCCTTCGCCGCCGAAAGATCGGCCTGCTGGGCCATCGGCCACGGATCCTTGGCAGCCTGTTCAGCCAGATCGATGATCGCCTTGATCACCGGCTGAAGCCCGCGATGCGCAAACATCACTGCGCCGAGCATCACGTCTTCCGAAAGCTCCTTGGCTTCGGATTCGACCATCATCACCGCATCGTGCGTTCCCGCAACGACCAGATCGAGCGACCCGGCCTCGACCTGCGCATCGGTCGGGTTGAGGATATACTCGCCCTCGACATAGCCGACGCGCGCTGCCGCGATCGGACCCATGAAGGGCACGCCCGACAGCGTCAGCGCCGCCGATGCCGCGACCATCGCGAGGATATCGGGCTCGTTCTCGCCGTCATAGCTGAGCACTTGGCAGATCGCGTTGATCTCATTGTAGAAACCCTCGGGGAAGAGCGGGCGGATCGGGCGGTCGATCAGCCGCGAGACGAGCGTTTCCTTCTCGGTCGCGCCGCGCTCGCGCTTGAAGAAACCGCCGGGGATGCGGCCGGCCGCGCTGTATTTTTCCTGATAATGGACGGTCAGCGGAAAGAAGTCCTGGCCTTCCTTCACACTCTTGGCGGCGGTCACCGCGCAGAGCACCACCGTCTCGCCGAGCGTCGCGATCACCGCGCCGTCGGCCTGCCGCGCAACGCGGCCCGTTTCGAGCTTGAGGGTTTGTCCGCCCCACTCGATTTCGACTGTCTTCATGTTGAACATCTGTATTCCTTTACGCCCGAGGCCAGATGCTTCGGGGGCCTGTGTGGCAGACATACGGTCTGCGAGCGTGCGGGGCGCTGTCGGCCCCAATGCGCCCCGCCGGATGCGGGACATGTGAAAAGAGCGCCCGGAGGCGCTCCTTGTTACTTGCGAAGCCCGAGCTTCGTGATGAGTGCGGTGTAGCGGCCATTGTCCTCGCGCTTGAGATAATCGAGCAGCGAGCGGCGCTTGTTGACGAGCATGAGCAGGCCGCGGCGCGAGTGATTGTCCTTGGCGTGCGTCTTGAAATGCTCGGTGAGATTGGTGATGCGTTCGGTGAGGATCGCGATCTGGACTTCGGGGCTGCCGGTGTCGCCCTCAGCGCGGGCGTTATCCAGAATGATTTCGGTCTTGCGGGTCGCGGTAACGGTCAAATGTCTTCCTTCGCGGTATCGTGGTTACAAGGTGAAGCCGCGTTCGACCCGGATGGCTCCGGCTTCGGACCTCACCAATGCGACGGGCGTTTTGCCCAGTGTCGCAAAGTGAAGACCATCGGGTGCGGCCTGCCCGAACAGCACGCGCCCCTGGCGGAGCGCTTGGGCCTGTTCGGGAGTGAGCAAAAGAGCCGGGATACCGTCCAGCCCTGTCTCGATGGGACGCAGAAGCGTCTCAAGCCCTTGCCCGGTAGCGGCTGCGTCGAGAATGTCCAGCGAAATCGCCTGATCAAGGCCAAACGGCCCGGCGCGCGTCCGGCGCAGCATGGTGACATGCCCGACCGTGCCCAGCGCATGTGCAATGTCGCGCGCGAGGCAGCGGATGTATGTTCCTTTCGAAACCGTGGTCGAAAGCACAACCCTTTCCACTCCCTTTGTGGCTTCGTGGCTTTGTGTGACATTAGCTTGCTCACACGAAGCCACAAAGCCACAAAGGGAGAAGATCGTCACGCTTCGCGCCGCAAGCGCGACATCCTCGCCTGCACGTGCGCGGTCGTAGGCGCGTTCGCCGTCGACCTTGAGCGCCGAATAAGCGGGCGGGACCTGCTCGATTGCCCCTGCAAAGTCCGGCAGCACCGCCTCGATATCCGCCGCAGTCGGCCGCACCGCGCTGGTCGCGATGACCCGGCCCTCCGCATCGAGCGTATCGGTCTCGCGCCCGAAAGTGATCTCGAAATCATAGGCCTTGCTGGCATCGAGCATCCGCCCGGCGAGCTTGGTCGCCTCGCCGAGCGCGATCGGCAGCACCCCCGACGCCAGTGGATCGAGCGTCCCGCCATGCCCGACCTTGGTCTTGGCATAGCCCCCCGCGCGCAACGCACGCTTGACGGCGGAAACTGCATTGGTCGAGCCAAGTCCTAACGGCTTGTCAAGCACGAGCCAGCCATGAAGCACAATCGGTTCCAAGGCCGCTCCCATTTGCTGACCATAGACCAATCGGGCGGCAATTGGGTAGGCGTGCTCCAAAAGAGCTTTGCGCAGCCGCGCGGCCCAGCTTAACGTAACGGCCTGATCTGGTGGAGAGTTTCATGATGCGTTTGCGTGTTCTTGCACTTTTCCTCGGAGCGGCCGCGATGCCGATCCTGGCTGCCCCCGCCCCCGCGTTCGCAGCGGAGGCCCCCGCAGCCGCGCTGAAGGCGCTTTTTGCCGACAGCGACGAGGGATCGCTCAAGCGCAATCCGCTCAACGCCATTTTTCGCGGCGACCTGCGTTATGCTGACCGCCTCGGCGACTACATTACCGACGCCTATATCGCAGGCGAAAAGGCCGCGCTCGAAGACGAGCTGAAGCGCCTCGCCGCGATCGACCGGACGGCGCTGACGCCGACCGACAGGGTCGCCTATGATGTTTTCAAATGGCAGCAGGAGACTGCACTGGCGGGTCTCAATCCCGATCTCGTCGCGCTCACCGTCGTCCGCCCGGTCGATCATTTCGCGGGCTTCCACACCTTTTACCCCGATTTCGCGTCGGGGCAGGGCGCGGCACCGTTCAAGACGCTTGCCGATTACGACAATAATCTGAAGCGCCACGCTGAGTTTATTGTTTACCTCGACCGCGCGGTCGGCCGCTTCCGCGAAGGTCTGGCGAGCGGCGTCGTCCAGCCCAAGCTCGTCGTCCAGAATGTGATCGACCAACTCGACCTCCAGCTCAAACAGCCGGTCACCGCTTCTCCCTATTACACACCAGTGCTCAAATTTCCCGAAGCTGTTGCCGCGCCCGAGCAGGAACGGCTCAAGGCCGCTTACGCGCGCGCGACCGGCGAGGGTATTCACCCGGCCTACAAGCGCCTGCGCGATTTCCTCGCGACGGAATACCTGCCGCAGGCCCGCGACAGCGTCGGCCTCGTTGGAATGAAAGGCGGCGACCGGCTTTATGCCTATCTGATCCGGCAAAACACCACCGTCGATATGGACGCCGCAGCCGTTCACACCCTCGGCCTCGCCGAAGTTGCCCGGATCACCAAGGAGATGGACACGATCCGCAAGCGCGTGCGGTTCAAAGGCGATCTCCAGGCATTTTTCAAATATCTGTCAACCGCGAAGCGCTTCCAGCCGCCGTCGGCGCTGTGGCTGAAAACCGGCTATGAAGCGATCGGCAAACGCGTCGACATCCGCGTCCGCGAACAATTCTCCACGATCCCCAAAACGCCGCTCGAGATCCGCCCCGTTCCTGCATTCCGCGAGAAAACCGATGCCGCCGGCAGCTACCAGCAAGGCACGCCCGACGGGTCACGACCGGGCGTTTTCTATTACAACACCTATGATCTGCCGACACGATCGACTTGGGGCATGGAAACGCTTTACCTGCACGAAGCCGTGCCCGGCCATCATTTCCAGATCAGCCTGGCGCAGGAGAATGCGGCGCTGCCCAGCTTCATGCGCTTTGGCGGCAACACCGCCTATGTCGAAGGCTGGGCACTTTATGCCGAAACCTTGTGGCGCGAGCTTGGGGTCACGACCGACCACTATCAGCGCTTCGGCGGCCTCAACGACGAGATGCTGCGTGCAATGCGCCTCGTCGTCGATACCGGCATCCACGCCAAGGGATGGAGCCGCGATCAGGCGATCCGCTACATGATGACCAATTCCTCGATGGGCTTGACCGACGCAACCGCCGAGGTCGAGCGCTACATCGCCATTCCAGGGCAAGCGCTGGCCTACAAGATCGGCGCGCTGACCATCCAGCGGCTGAAAGCGAAGGCGCAGGCGTCGCTAGGCGCGCGCTTCGATCCGCGCAAGTTCCACGCCCAAGTCCTCATGACGGGTGCCCTGCCGATGGCCGTGCTCGAAAAGAAGATCGACGACTGGATTGCGAGCGGCGGCGCTTAACCCGTTGCGAGCGCCTCGGCGATCAGCTTTCGGGTGTTCGCCACGCCGTAAAGCGCAATGAAGCTGCCCATGCGCGGCCCCTGGCTTGAACCCAGTAGGGTTTCATAAAGCGCGCGAAACCAGTCGCGCAGGTTTTCAAATCCGCCTTCGTTGCCGATCGCGTAAACGATGTTCTGGATATCGCCAGCATTTGCATCGCCGGGGAGCACGGCAAGTTCGGCATCGAGCCGGTCGAGTGCGACCGTCTCAAGCCCCTCGGGCTTGCGCCGCCTGAACGTCGGCGCAACCAGATCACGATTATAGGCCAGCGCGAGGCCAATAAGAGCATCGAGCTCGCTTGAAACGTCACCACCCTCGACATAATTGGCGAGATAAGCGCGCACCTGCTCCGCCGTCGCCCCCGCCCCGAGCACTCCGACCAGATTGAGCAGCAGCCCAAACGTCACCGATGGCGCGCCCGCGGGCACGTCACCCTTGTGGATATGATGCACCGGGTTGCCGAGCTTCTGCTCGAGCGGTTGCGCCGCATATTTCTCGCGAAACTGGAAATACTCGTCGACCGCCTTGGGCACGACGGCGAGCGATAATTGCTTGGCCGCCTTGGGCTCGCGGTAAGCGTAAAACGCCACGCTGTCCTGCGTCCCGTATTTGAGCCAGTCCTCGAGTGCGAGGCCATTGCCCTTTGATTTGGAAATCTTCTCGCCGCGCTCGTCGAGGAACATCTCGTAGATCAGCCCCTCGGGCTTCGCGCCGCCGAGAATCCGCGCGATCTTGCCCGACTGCACGCCGCTGTCGATCAGATCCTTGCCATACATTTCGTAATCAACGCCGAGCGCGACCCAGCGCATCGCCCAGTCGACTTTCCACTGCAGCTTGGCCTGCCCGCCGAGCACTGACTGGGTGACGACCTCGCCGTCATCGTCGAAGCGGATGGTCCCTGCGTCCACATCGACGACCTCGACCGGCACCTGCAGCACGACACCGCTCTTCGCGCTGATCGGCAGCACCGGCGAATAGCTGGCGGCACGTTCGGCGCGCAGCGTCGGCAGCATAACGGCCATGATCGCGTCATAATGGCGCAACACACCGCGCAGCGCCTCGTCGAACGCACCGCTATGGTAGCGCTCGGCGGACGAGATGAATTCGTAGCGAAAGCCGAAGCGGTCGAGGAAATCGCGCAGCATCGCATTGTTGTGCGCGGCAAAGCTGTCGAATTTGCCGAACGGATCGGGAATGCGCGACAGGGGCTTGCCCAGACGCTCGCGCAGCATGGCCGCATTGGGCACATTGTCGGGCACCTTGCGCAGGCCGTCCATGTCGTCGGAAAACTCGATGAGCCGGGTCGGCAGGTCGCTCATCTCGGCAAAGGCATTGCGCACCATCGTCGTGCGCAGCACCTCGTTGAACGTGCCGATATGCGGTAGCCCTGACGGCCCATAGCCGCATTCGAAGACGATCGCCGCGCCGCCCGGCTTGCCGCCTGGGTAGCGCTTGAGGAGCTTGCGCGCCTCCTCATACGGCCAGGCTTTCGAGGCAAGCGCAACAGAGCGCAATGTGTCGGCGTCGATCATGGCGGCGCTTAACCGCGTTTTCATGTCTCTATGCAAGAGCGATCCGCATGGGACCTGCGACCGGACTGGCACCCGAACTGCGTCATGCGCTCACCGTCGCGGCGGGCGGCGAACGCATCCTGTGGAGTGGCCAACCGCGAGCAAAACGCCTTATCGCTCTGTTCGGCATCTGGGTTTTCGCGATCCCCTGGACCGTCTTCTCGCTGTTCTGGGAGGCGATGGCGTTGATGCCCTGGTTCGCCAGCACCAATACGCCGTCGGAGATTGCCTGGACGTTCGGCATCGTCATGCCGATCTTCGGCCTACCCTTCATCCTCATCGGCTTCGGCATGCTCGCCGTGCCCTTCATCGCGATGGCGCGCGCGGGCAAGACCGTCCATGCGTTGACCGACAAGCGCCTGCTGACGATCAGCGTCGTGCGCGGGACGACGGGCGTAACCGCCGTACCGATCGACCGCACCGGCCCCGTCGAGACCAAGATCAATGCCGACGGATCAGGCAGCCTCAAGGTGCAGACCGGCAGCCACATCGACAGCGACGGTGATCGGATTACCGACAAATTTGAGATCAACGGTGTCGATGACGTCGTGACGCTCGACCGCGAGTTGCGCGCCTTGAAGCGTAGCTGACAGTTGCCCTTTCGTTCCGGGCGCGCCATGGCGTGCTCGTGGATATGCTCCCCTATCCCGCGCTGCACGCCAGTCACGGCGGCATCTGGATCGCCGACGCGCGGGGAACGCGCGGGATCGGGCGCGGCGAAGCCATCGCGCGCGCAGCCGAGACGCCGCTGATCCTGCTCAACGCGCCACTCGTGGGGCAGCGGCTGGGCTATCCCGAACTGTCCGGGCTCGATCTCCTCGAACTCTTCGCCTTCGTGCATCCCGCAAGGTTCGTCGTGCCGACCGTCAAAGGCTTTGCCGAGGCACTCGGACTGGAACTCCCGCGCGAGGAGGCCGGTTCGGCTGCTGTGCTGCGCGCGGCTGCGACCGCACTGACCGAAACGCTCCGAAGCCCTGGCTGGCCCGAGCGCGAAGGCGCGTGGATGGCGGGGCAGGCGCTCGAACGACTGCGCTGGACCTGGAGCAGCGTTATCGCCGATACGCTGGCCAAGCCGGCCGACAGCGAGCGCTGGCTGTTTTCCAAGCTGCCCGAATGGGAGGAAAAGCCCCCGCGGCCGCCCGCGCGCACGATCAGCATTGCGCCTGCCGATGCCAGCGACCGCCTCGATACGCTCACGGGCATGCATGCCGAGCGACGCGAGGGCCAGCGCGCCTATGCCGAGGCGGCGACGGCCGCGTTCGAACCGCGCGCACGCCGCGACGCGCCGAACCTGCTCCTCGCCGAAGCGGGGACGGGGATCGGCAAGACGCTGGCCTATCTCAGTGCCGCCTCACTCTGGGCCGAGCGCGCGGGCGGAACGGTGTGGATCTCGACCTTCACCAAGGCGTTGCAACGTCAACTTGATGGCGAGACACGGCGGCTGTTCCCCGATGCAGCCTTGCGCAAGGCCAAGGTCGTGATCCGCAAGGGCCGCGAGAACTACCTCTGCCTGCTCAATCTGGAGGATGCGTTGCAGGGCGGCTTTTCGGGCCGCGCCGCGATCCTGGCGCAACTCGTCGCGCGCTGGGCGGCTTACACGCGCGACGGCGACATGGTCGGCGGCGACCTGCCCGGCTGGCTGCCGACACTGTTCCGCCGCTCGGGCGCAACCGCGCTGACCGATCGTCGCGGCGAATGCGTCTATGCCGGCTGCCCGCATTACCGCAAATGCTTCATCGAGCGCGCCACGCGGGCCAGCGCGGACGCCGATCTCGTCATCGCCAACCATGCGCTCGTGATGGTCAATGCTGCGCGCGGCCGCGATGTTGCCAACCGGCCGACGCGCATCGTGTTCGATGAAGGCCATCACGTCTTCGATGCTGCCGACAGCATGTTTTCAGCCGCGCTCACCGGCCAGGAAGCGATCGAACTGCGGCGCTGGATCATCGGCCCCGAAGGCACCGCGCGCGGGCGGCGGCGCGGGCTGGCGGCGCGGCTCGCCGATGTCGCGAGCTACGACGGCGAAGGCGCGGCAGCCATTAATGCTGCAGCCTATGCTGCGCAACAATTGCCGTCGGACGGCTGGCTGCAGCGGATCGGTGAAGGCGCGCCGTTCGGCCCGGTCGAGTCGCTCCTCGGGTGCGTGCGCGGCACCGTTTATGCGCGCGCCACCGGCGAAGACGCGGGCTATGGGCTTGAGACCGAAGCCGCCCAACTCGATGGCGCGCTGGTCGAGGCGGCGGGCGAAGCGGCAACGGCGCTCGATGCATTGGTGCGTCCTCTGATTGGGCTCGAGCGACGGCTGGAGGCCGTGCTCGAGGATGGCCCCGACTGGATGGATGCGCCCGCCCGCGCGCGCATTGACGGCGCGATCGCCAGCCTGTCGTTCCGGCGCGATACGGTCGTGGCATGGCTGGGGCTCCTCGCGCGGATTGGCGGCCCCGCTGACCCCGATTTCGTCGATTGGCTCGCGGTCGAGCGCATCGAGGGGCGCGATTACGATGTCGGGTTGCGGCGGCATTGGCTTGATCCAACACGCCCCTTTGCCGAAACCGTGCTCAAGCCTGCCCACGGCGTGCTCGTCACGTCGGCGACGCTGAAAAATGGTGAGGGCTGGGAAACAGCCGAAGCGCGCACCGGGGCGACGCATATCGCGGGCGCTCCAGTGCATTTCAGCGCACCCTCCCCGTTCGACTATGCAGCAAACGCGCAAGTCCTGATCGTGACCGACGTCAAGCGCGGCGATGTCGGCCAGCTTGCAGGCGCCTATGCGCGCCTGATCGCGGCATCGGGCGGCGGCACGCTCGGGCTGTTCACCGCGATCCGCCGCCTGCGCAGCGTCCATGCCCGGATCGCTGACCGCTTGGCGCGAGACGGGCTGCCGCTTTGCGCGCAGCATGTCGATCCGATCGACACCGGCACGTTGGTCGATATCTTTCGCGACGACCCGCACGCCAGCCTGCTCGGGACCGATGCCTTGAGGGACGGCGTCGACGTGCCCGGCCATTCGCTCCGCACCGTCATCATGGAAGGCGTGCCTTGGCCGAAGCCGACCGTGCTGCATGCGGCGCGGCGCGCGGCAGCGGGCGGCAGCGGGTATGACGACCGCATCATCCGCGCGCGGCTGGCCCAGGCATTCGGCCGCCTAATCCGCCGCGCCGACGACAAGGGCAGTTTTGTGATCCTCTCGGCCGCCATGCCCTCGCGGCTGCTCACCGCTTTCCCGCCCGGAACGCCGGTGCGCCGCGTGACACTCGATGAGGCGGTCGCCCGCGTCAGTGGAAATCCCGCGACTTCGGCAATACGCGCACATCCCTTGGATGGCTCCCGCGCGGCACCGCGTGTCGCGGATGCTGCGGATGAAGATATTCATCTGCCCTACTGAGGCGCGGATCGGGATCGTGCGTGTCCGACAGGCGGCGTAGTTCCGAGGTGCGGTCGTAAACGCGCGTGCCCATCAGGTGCATCACGCCTTCAGGGCTGCGCTGCACCTTGCCATCGACGAGCAGCAGCCGCGCGGCCATCACCTCGCGGCGAAAGCGCTCGAAGGTCCGCGCCCAGAGTACCACATTGCACACGCCCGTCTCGTCTTCGAGCGTGATGAAGATCGCATTGCCATTGCCCGGCCGCTGGCGGACAAGCACGACCCCCGCGACGCGCGCGAAACTGTCGTTCTTCGCGGCGTTGTAGCGCGCGCACGGCAGCACGCGCTCAGCCTCGAAGACAGCGCGCAGATGCGTCATCGGATGGCCTTTGAGCGACAGCCGGATCGTCTGGTAATCGGCTGCGACCTCCTCGCGCGCAGGCATTGCGGGTAGTGCGCAATCAGGCTCTGCGCCCAGCTCGCGCGCATCGGCGGCGGCAAACAGCGGCAGCGTATCGCTGTGTGTCCGCCGGACCTCCCACAGCCCATCGCGCCGCGAATGCCCCAGCGAACCAAACGCGTCGGCATCGGCGAGGAGGCGCAGGGCCGGTGCCGGAAGCGCGGCGCGGCGCGCCAGGTCTTCGACGCTGGCAAACGGCGCAGCGGCGACAATGCGACACGCCCAGTCCTCGCGAAACCCGTCGATCTGGCGCAGGCCGAGGCGGACGGCCAAATCCTCCCCGGAACGGAGTTTGGGGTTGGTGCCGCCTTCGACTGACTGCGTGCGCGACGAGCGGCCCCTCCACCAGCCTGCGGCTGGTCCCTCTCCCCGTCCCGGGGAGGATTTTTCCAGCCCATTATCCCATCCGCTCGCATTCACATCGACCGGCCGGACCTCCACCCCATGCTCGCGCGCGCAGCGGACGATCTGCGCGGGGGCGTAGAATCCCATCGGCTGCGAGTTGAGCAGCGCCGCGCAGAAGACAGCCGGGTATCGGCACTTGAGATAGCTCGAAACATAGACCAGCCGCGCGAAGCTGAGCGCATGGCTTTCGGGAAAACCATAGCTGCCGAAGCCCTGGATCTGGCTGTAGCAGCGCTCGGCGAAGTCCTTGTCATACCCGCGCGCGACCATGCCGCCGACCATCTTGTCGTAGAATTTGTCCATGCCGCCGACATGGCGGAAGGTCGCCATCGACCGCCGGAGCTGGTTGGCCTCGCTGCCCGTGAACTTCGCCGCCGCGATGCACAGCTGCATCGCCTGTTCCTGAAACAGCGGCACGCCGAGTGTCTTGCCCAGCACGCGGCGCAGCTCGTCGGGCGGCCCGTGATCGGGGTGCGGCGATGGATACTCGACCGCCTCGCGCCCCTGCCGCCGCCGCAGATAGGGATGCACCATATCGCCCTGGATCGGCCCGGGCCGCACGATCGCGACCTGAACGACGAGATCGTAAAGCTCGCGTGGGCGAAGGCGCGGCAGCATGTTGATCTGCGCGCGGCTCTCGACCTGAAACACGCCGATCGAGTCGCCCTTGCAAAGCATATCGTAGACGGCTGGGTCGTCGTCAGGGACGGTGTCGAGCGCGAGCGCAGCGAGAACCGGCGAGAGCGCAGACATCTCGCTTCGCTCGATGGGGCCCGTCGCTTCGCTCGGGGAAGCAGTTCTGGTTGGGCTAGCGTCATCGTTCGACGCTTTGAGGGCATTGATCATCTCGAACGCCTTCCTGATGCAGGTCAGCATGCCCAATGCGAGCACATCGACCTTCATCAGCCCCAGCGCGTCGATGTCGTCCTTGTCCCATTCGATGAAGCTGCGGTCCGCCATCGCCGCCCATTGCACGGGCACCGTCTCGTCAAGCCGGTCCTCGGTCAGCACAAAGCCCCCGACATGCTGCGAGAGGTGGCGCGGGAATTCGAGCAGTGCCTGAACGAGGCGGTTCAGCCTTGCGATTTCGGGATTGTCGAGCGCAAAGCCCGTCTCATGGAAGCGGCTTTCGTCCATCGTCGACGAGTAACTGCCCCACACGGTCGAGGTCAGCCGCTGCGTCACGTCCTCGCTCAGCCCCAAGGCCTTCCCGACTTCGCGCACCGTCGAGCGCGGGCGATAATGGATGACGGTCGAGACGATCCCGGCGCGGTGCCGCCCGTAGCGTTCGTAGATATACTGCATCACCTCCTCGCGCCGCTCATGCTCGAAGTCGACGTCGATATCGGGCGGCTCGCGGCGCTCCTCCGATATGAAGCGTGAGAACAGCAGATTGTAGCGCGCAGGATCGACCGAGGTGATACCCAGCAGATAGCACACCGCCGAATTGGCCGCCGAGCCGCGCCCCTGACACAGGATGCCGCGCCCGCGTGCGAAGTTCACGATGTCATGCACCGTCAGGAAATAATGCGCATAACCCATGCGCCGGATCAGCGCGAATTCCTCGTCAAGCAGCTCCTGCATCCGCGCCGGGATCGTGTCGCCATAGCGTTCGTGCGCCTTGGCGAGCGTCAGCTCCTCAAGCCAGTCCATCGCCTCCCGACCGGGCGGAACCGGCTCGTTGGGATAATGATAGGCAAGCTGCGACAGGTCGAAATCGATGCGTTCGAGAATGTCCTGCGTTGCAGCAACGGCTTCAGGCACATCGGCGAAGAGACGCGCCATCTCGTCCGGGCTTTTGAGATGCCGTTCGGCGTTCGCCTCCAGCCGCTTGCCCGCGTCGTGGATCGTCGTGCCCTCGCGGATGCACGTCACGATATCGTGCAGCGGCCGATCCTCGGGAGTCGCATAAAGCGCGTCGTTGACCGCGACGAGGGGGATGCTGGTCTCGGCGGACAGCGCCTTCAAACCGGCGAGCCGCTGCTTGTCGCGACCCCTTCGCGGCATCGCCGTTCCAATCCAGATATTGTCGGCACGCGAGGAAAGCTCGCGCAGGATTTCATGCGCATCTCCGCACCTCCGCGCCTCCGCGTGAACCAGATCGTTATATTCACGCGGAGGCGCGGAGGTGCGGAGAGGGATGACATTCGGGTTTTGGCTCGTTGCGACGGTCATGTTGCGACTTCGTCGCGGATCGGCGCACACGATCAGCGCCATCCCCTCCCCCCATTCGAGCAGATCGTCAAAGAACAGATGGCACTCGCCCTTTTTCGCGCGCAGATTGCCCGTCGTCAGCAACCGGCAGAGGCGCCCCCAGGCGGCGCGGTCGGTGGGGTAGGCGATGATGTCGGGAGTGTCGTCAGCAAAGACGAGCCGTGCACCGGTTACCAGCTTGAACGGGATCGCCCCGTGCTTTTCCTGCGCATCCCTGAGCGCCGACCAGGCGCGGACCACGCCCGCCACGCTGTTGCGATCGGCAATGCCGATCCCGCTATGCCCGAGCGCAATCGCCGTCGCGACCATGTCCGACGGGTGCGACGCACCGCGCAGAAACGAAAAGTTCGTCGCAGCGGCAAGCTCGGCGTAGCTCATGCGAACAACCCGTGCAGATACCAGTCGGGATGCGCCTTCTCCGCCCCGTAAAGCCCATGGCGAAACACCCAGAAGCGCCGCCCCCGCGCATCCTCGACGCGGTAATAGTCGCGCGTGAGGCCCTTCCCGTCGCTGCGCCGCCACCATTCTGCCGCGATCCGCTCGGGGCCTTCGTGGGCGACGACGACATGCTGGCCCTTGCGCCACTGGAAGCGGCGCGGCGGCCCATCGGGCACGTCGGCGATCACCTGGATGCGGTGCGGCGGATCGAACAGGTGGAGCGGACGCAGCGGCGGTTCTCCCGGTTCGGGCGCGGGCCAAGGCCGCGCCGCACTGTCGGCGACGGGCAGTTCGAGCACGGCCTGCTCGGGGATATGCGTATCGGCTGGGAGAAAACGGCGCACGCGGCCCTTGCCGAGGCGCACCGCCAGCCGGTCGAGCAGCGCAGCCACTTCGCTTTCGGCCACGCTGCCGCCAACAAGCGCAAGCTGCGCACTGGCAAGCGGCTCGGTGTGGGTGACGGCAAGGCGGATGCTGTCATAACCGAAGCCGGGATCGAGCGGGTCGGCAAGCGCGTCGATCCGCTCGCGCATCAGGCGCATGACGAGCGCGGGATCGCGCGTCGGCGCGCCGGTCTCGACCGCGAGCCGCGCAACATGATTGTCGCTGCGGAACAGCGCCGCCGCAAAGCGCCGCCCGCCCTCGCCGCGCTCGCGCAGGTCGGTGACCAGACGTTCGGCAAGCGCTGCGAGCGTCGCCAGCACATCCTCGGTCCGCGCAACGGGTTCGGCAAAGCGCTGCTCGGCGATCAGCATCGGTTGGCTATGGTGCCAGACGAGCGGCGTCGCTGCCTCGCCGAGCATGCGCGCGAGCAAAGGCGGAAACGACGATCCGAACCGCGCGGCGAGCGGGGCACGCGGGCGCTTGGCCACGTCGCCGATTGTGCGCAGCCCGGCACGTTTGAGGCCGTGATGCGTGTCCGCGCCGCAGCGCAGCGCCGTAACGGGCAGCGCGCGCACGTCTTGCCCGCCGTATCGCGCCAGTGCCCCCGCAGCGTCGGCGCTTGCGGACAGCGCATGACGCACAGTCAGCCCTTCGCGCGCAAAGCGGGAAACCACATCGCTGGCCAGACCTTGCTCGGCCTCGCTGACTATTCTTCTTCCTGCCTTCGTGGAAAACAGATGCGTGCAGCCTGCGATGTCGAGGATCAGCCCGTCGGGCGGATCGAGCGCCACTGCAGGCGTGTAGCGATCGCAGGCATCGGCAAGCCAGCCGAGCAGCGCCGCGTCGGCGGGCGGATCATGATCGACCGCCAGCAGTTCGGGCACCCGCGCGCGCGCATCGGCGAGCGTCAGCCCGCATTCGAGACCGAGTGCCAGCGCGCAGCGATCGAGCGCCGCGATCCGCATCGCGCCCTTAATCTTTTCGACAAGCGCAAAGGGCGCGTCAGGCGGCGGCGCGGTTGTCGAGCGCCGCACCCGTTCCGAAGCCAGGAACGGCAGGTGCAGCGCCAGATAGCGGTGCGTCGCGGAAGCTCTGCTCGTCACGATTCCACTCCACCCGGGCCTCGAACCCGGCAAGGCCATAGCGATTGCGCACCAGCGCGATGTCGAACGCCGGATGGCCCGGCGCATTTCCGGCAAGCCGCAGCGACGGCGCGCCGGCCACCGACCAGCGCGTCCGCGCCGCACTCGGCACCGGCTCGGCCCCGTTGCGCAACAGCAGCGCCAGCACGCCGGACCGCGCCGCCGCCAGCGACAGCCGCCGCGTCGCCGTCAGATCGAGGACGGGCGCGCGTCCCTCGATCTCGATCACAACCGCGCCGACGC
Organism: Sphingomonadaceae bacterium; assembly: GCA_046153865.1. Taxonomy (GTDB): domain Bacteria; phylum Pseudomonadota; class Alphaproteobacteria; order Sphingomonadales; family Sphingomonadaceae; genus Sphingomonas_O. Next base: position 49,876 of record JBJXFA010000037.1, on the reverse strand, counting down.
CCGAACAGGCGACGATATCACTGCCTGCGCGCACCGCAGACAGCGTATCCGGCGCAGCAACGAGCAATACGCCCGACGGGTCGATCCCGAGTTCGGCAAGTCCCCAGGCGTGCAGCGGCGCGCGCGCGCTGGCGCGAACCCACAGCACCGGCTTGCTCGCCGCGCAGCCCCGCATCGCCAGCATTGCGGCAAATGCCGAAGCACCGCTGGCGTCGCCTGGCTCGCGCGCGAAGATCTCATGAAACGCCGCACGCTCGATCCCGCCGCCCAAGCGCGCATCGACGGCGGGCGCACCGAGCATGAAGCGACACCCTCCCGCATTGTCCATTTGTGCGGCAAGGCGCAAACGCATGGGGAGCGCATCGGCAAGGCGAATCGGTTCAATCATGTTCTTTATATGTTCTATACCAGAAACCACAGCCGTCGAGTCAATCCTGCAACTTAAGCGCGCACTCACGGGTTTCGCTTGCGCTTCCGCATTAACCGCGATTCAACGCTTCCCGAGCAAAGGACCCCGAGCATGACCGACAGCCCAACCGAAAAACCCGAACCCGCCTCCGAAGCGCTGCGCGAAATCACCGCACGCAAGGACGCCCAGAATCGTAACAAATGGGTGGCAGCGGGGGTTGCGACCGGCATCGGCTCGGCAGCGATCGTTGCCGCGATGATGTTCGTCAATCGCAAGGGCAAAGACAAGGCACCGAAATGACCAAACCCGTTCGCAAGGCCGTCTTTCCCGTTGGCGGCCTTGGCACGCGCTTCCTGCCCGCCACCAAGGCGATGCCCAAGGAAATGCTTCCGGTCGTCGATAAGCCGCTCATCCAATATGCGGTGGACGAGGCGCGCGAGGCGGGCATCGAGCAGATGATGTTCGTCACCGGGCGCGGCAAATCCGCGCTCGAAGATCATTTCGATATTTCCTACGAGCTCGAATCGACTCTGAATGCGCGCGGCAAAAGCCTCGACGCGATTGAAGGCACCCGCTTCCGGCCCGGCGAGATCATCTACGTCCGCCAGCAGGAGCCGATCGGCCTCGGCCATGCGATCTGGTGTGCGCGCCATATCGTAGGCGACGAGCCCTTCGCGATCTTCCTGCCCGATGAGCTGATGGTCGGCGAGCCCGGCTGCATGAAAGCGATGGTCGATGCCTATGCCCGCGTCGGCGGCAACATCGTGTGCGGCTATGAAGTGCCCGCCGACCAGACCGACAAATACGGCATCATCACGCCGGGCCGCATCGATGGCGCTCTGGTCGAAGTCATCGGCCTTATCGAAAAGCCGCCGCTGGGCACCGCGCCATCGAACCTCATGATCCCGGGACGCTACATCCTCCAGCCCGACGTCATGCGCATCCTCGAAACGCAGGCGCGCGGCGCGGGCAATGAAATCCAGCTCACCGACGCCATGGCCCAGATGATCGGCAAGCAACCGTTCCACGCCTATACGTTCGGCGGTCGCCGGTTCGATTGTGGCGACAAGGCAGGCTTTATCACAGCGAACATCGCGCTCGCGCTGGATCGCGACGATATCGGCCCGAGCGTGCGGGCATTTCTTGCAGACATTTGATGGCCGAAATGAGCACTTAGCTTGTGTAGCGGCCGCCCTTACTCTGAAGGCGTCACCGGTTCGCGGGGCTGCGCATCCGGACCGAACAAGCGCAGATAGGTCCGGCGTTCCTGCTTGGACGCAGGCTGCCAGCCGTCAAAATAATCGCGAACCATGAGCTTTTTACACCGTGCGCAATGGGTGTAGTATCCTTCCCGGCTCTTGCGACCGCCCTTGCCGGGCTTGGGACGGAGCAGCCTGTGCCCCCGCAGCCAACACCAAATCTGTCGCATCAGGCTTCACTCTCGGTGCCGGAGAAAGTCTCTCGATTGCTACCAAGCATAAAAAGTGCCCAAATTCCAAGCGATTTTCGCACCGCCAGGCGTGCCGACCTGGCACGCGCCTGAATCACCGAAACTGGCCATGTGGGCGGTGTTCATTCTTGACTGCCGCCAAGCGCGTCACGCCCGGGCGTCCTTTGCCACACTGTCCAGCAGCCCATTCACAAAACCCTTTTCGCGCTTGTCATAAAACGCGTCGGCCACATCGACATATTCGTTGATCACGGTTTTAGCCGGAACGTCGGGCCTCGCGAGAAGTTCATATGTGCCCGCGCGCAAGATCGCGCGCATCGGCTTGTCAAGCCGATCGAGGCTCCAGCCGCTTGCGAGCCTGGCAACGATGAGCGCATCAACTTCGCCAGCACGCGCAAGCGCACCTTGCACGAGATCGTCGAAAAACTCGGCCTCTGCGGCCACATATTCGATATCGCCGATGGTCGCGCCCAGGCGATGCTCATGGAACTCGTGGAGGAGCTGCGCTACCGGCTTGGGTTCCATGTCCTGTTGATACAGCGCCTGAACAGCAGCGAGGCGGGCTGCAGACCGCGCCTTGGGGCGAGCCGTCACAGCCGCGCCGCGATCGAGGCGGCATGCGCGGGCAGCCCTTCGGCGTTGGCGAGCGTCATGCCCGCCGGTCCGAGCTGCGCGAGCGCTGTAGGCGTAGCTGAGAGGAAACTGGTCCGTTTCATGAAATCGGTGACTCCGAGGCCTGAGGAAAAACGGGCCCGACGACCGGTAGGGAGCACATGATTGGGGCCACCAAGATAGTCGCCAATCGCCTCGGGTGTGTGGCGGCCTAGGAATACCGAGCCTGCATGCCGGACGCGCGCGAACAGGGCCTGCGGATCGGCAACCGCCAGCGCGAGGTGCTCGGGGGCAAGGCGATCGATCAGCGCGGGGGCTTCATGGAACGCGGCGAGCACGATCACGGCCCCGTGCGCGTCCCAGCTTGCGCGCGCAACGGCGGCGGTCGCCAGCGTCGGGATCAACCGATCAACGGCGGCAATCACGGCGTCGGCAAACACGCCATCGTCAGTCAACAGGATCGACTGGCTCGTCGGATCGTGCTCGGCCTGGCTCAGCAGATCCGCAGCGATCCATTCGGGATCGTTATGCGCATCGGCAACCACGAGAATTTCACTCGGCCCGGCGACCATGTCGATCCCCACACGCCCGTAAAGCTGTCGTTTCGCCTCGGCCACCCAGGCATTCCCCGGCCCGACAATCACGTCGACCGGCGCGATCGTTACAGTGCCGAAGGCGAGCGCTGCGATCGCCTGCGCGCCGCCAATCCTCCAGACCTCGTCAATCCCCGCCAGATGCGCGGCCGCAAGAACCGCGATATTGGCTTCGCCGCCGGGCGTCGGCGTGACCATCACCAGCCGATCGACCCCTGCAACTCGGGCCGGAATAGCGTTCATCAGCACCGAACTCGGATAGGCAGCCCGCCCGCCCGGCACATAGAGCCCTGCCGCCTCCACGGCCGACCAGCGCGCGCCCATCGTGACGCCGGTATCGTCGGTCCACTCGGTGTCGATGGGGCGCTGGCGCGCATGGTAAGCGCGGATGCGGGCAGCCGCGAGATCGAGCGCTGCCCGCAGATCGCCATCAATGGCGCGATAGGCCGCAGCACAATCGTCGCGGGCGATCCGCCAAGGCTGATCATGCCCGTCAAACTGCACCGTAAGGGCGGCAATCGCCGCATCGCCTTCGCTCCTGACACGATTCAGGATCGCCGCAACATCGCGCGAAACATCGGCATCGCCGTCGCGCCGAGACTCGACAAGCCTTTCGAACGCTTGAGCAAAGTCCGGGTCGGCAGTGTGCATCCGGATCATGCGACGGCCGCCCGGAACGCTTCGACGAGCGGCGCGATCGCATCGCGCGTTTTGAAAGCAGCGCGATTGACGATCAGGCGCGCCGAAACCTGCGCAATCACTTCGACCTCGACGAGCCCATTGTCCCTGAGCGTGCGCCCAGACGAGACGAGGTCGACAATCCGGCTCGCTAGCCCCAGCGTCGGCGCAAGCTCCATTGCACCATTGAGCTTGACGCACTCGGCCTGAACGCCGCGCGCTTCGAAGTGGCGACGCGTGAGGCCGGGATATTTGGTCGCCACCCGAACATGGCTCCAGCGGCGCGGATCGTCGCCGACGGCCAGGTCGGCAGGCTCGGCGACCGAAATTCGGCAATGGCCGATATCGAGATCGACCGGGGCATAGAGTTCGGAATAGGCAAACTCGTCGATGACGTCCGAACCGACAATCCCCAGCTGCGCCGCGCCGTGCGCCACGAACGTCGCGACATCGAATGCGCGGACCCGGATCAGCGCCACGTCATCGCGGTTGGTCGCAAATCGCAAGCGGCGATCGCTCTCATCGCCAAACCCCACCTCGGGCACGATCCCGGCGCGGGCCATCAGCGGCAGCGCTTCGGCAAGAAGGCGCCCCTTGGGCACAGCAATGATCACGGAGCCGGTCATGAAGCCCCGCGCCCTATCCGTCGCGCCGTGCATTGTGAAGGCTTGATGCCGTGCCTCCCTTGCTCTAAGCGCCGCGCTCTTGCCGCAGCGACTGCGGCAGATCGCGACGGTCGGGGAATAGCTCAGCCTGGTAGAGCACTGTCTTCGGGAGGCAGGGGCCGGAGGTTCGAATCCTCTTTCCCCGACCAGCGGTCTTATCAACTTTGAGTGATTGCGCTCGCAAACTCGTCAAAACGGCGCTCACGGCGCACGATCCTTAAAGCGTTCCCGTACCTTAGTGTCGAAAACATATCGACGGCAAGTATGGATTCCGTAGCGGCGGTGACCTACGCGGGAGCAGCGGGCGAGGTCGAAATCGCACATGCGCCCGTCGATGCGCTGACATGGGTAGTGGATTGACGCACAATCGGGGAAGCAGCCCGTGTAACAGCGTCATAGCCGCCTCGGATATCGGGTGGCTCGGCTGAGGAAACGGAAATATGGCGGGGCTTTATTTCGAGCAGTTCACGGTCGGGCAGACCTTTACGCACGAGATCCGGCGCACGGTGACCGATATGGACAACATGCTGTTTTCGTCGCTAACGTTTAATCCGGCGGCGCTTCACGTCGATCACGACTATGCGGCGAAGACCGAATTCGGTCAGCCGCTGATGAACTCGATCTTCACGCTGGGGCTGGTGATCGGGCTGTCGGTGCAGGACACGACCTTCGGCACGACAGTCGCCAATCTGGGGATGACCGACACCGTGTTTCCCAAGCCGGTCTTTGCGGGTGACACAATCCGCGCTGAAACGACCGTAAAGGCGCTCCGCGCCTCGCAATCGCGGCCCGGCCAGGGCATCGTCACCTTCGAGCATGTCGGGCTCAACCAGCGTGACGACATCGTCTGTCGAACGACCCGCGCGGCGCTGATGTTGGCGCGCCCGGCATGAGGCTCCGTTCGCTACTTTTTGTCCCCGGCGACAGTGCCCGCAAGTTCGCCAAAGCGATCACGACAGGTGCGGACGTTCTGATTCTCGATCTCGAAGATTCGGTCGCGCCCTCGATGAAGGCGGCGGCGCGTAACGCGGTCGCTGAACTGCTTGATGACCCGGCTACACGGGCGTGGTCGTTTTTTGTGCGGATTAATCCGTTTGACAGCGGGCTGACGCTCGGCGACCTGGCAGCAATCGTAAAGCCCGGGCTGGACGGCATCCTGATCCCCAAGGCAAACGGGGCCGACGACATTGCGCGGATCGGGCATTACCTCGACGCACTCGAGGCGCGATGCGGCATGGCGGTCGGCAGCGTCAAGCTCGCGGTGGTCGCAACCGAAACACCTGCGGCAATGTTTGCGCTCGGGAGCTACGCGCCTGCGCATCCGCGGCTTGTCGGGCTGACTTGGGGCGCTGAAGACCTCGCTGCCGCAATCGGCGCGACCAGCAACAAGGACGACGACGGCCGCTGGACCGCGCCATACATTCAAGCGCGCAGCCTGTGCCTTTTCGCCGCCAGCAACGCCGGCGTCGCGCCGATCGACACGCTTTACGCGGACTTCCGCGATACGTCCGGACTGGAAGCCGATTGTCGTCGCGCCCGCCGCGACGGCTTTACCGGGCGACTTGCAATCCACCCCGATCAGGTCGCGACGATCAACCGCTGTTTTTCGCCGTCCGAAGAGCAGCTTGCCGAGGCACGCGCGATCGTCGCTGCGTTTGCCGCCAATCCCGACGCGGGCACGCTTGGGATTGAGGGCAAAATGTACGACATCCCGCACCTGAAAGCTGCGGAACGCACGCTTGCGGCTGCTGGAGATTTGCACTGAGCCGTGCACATCATGCGATAAAGTGACTGGTGCGGTCGAGAAGACTCGAACTTCCACGGCCTTTCGGCCACAACGACCTCAACGTTGCGCGTCTACCAGTTCCGCCACGACCGCACAGTCGATAACTGCCGGAACGTCCCCGGTCAGCAGGTAGGCGCGCGGCACTAGCAAAGCGCATCGCGACCCGCAATGCCTCAATTCGTCGCACCGCCCGCCGACGTGCCGACAAAGCTGAGGTTCAGGTTTTTCGAACCCTTGGGAACGTCGATCTCGGCCGAATCAAAGGCCATCCGCCCGTTCGCCGCGATCGTCCGTTGTGGCGGGCTGATCGTCCAGCTGTAAACGACACGGCCCCCCGCATCGCGCAGCTCGGCGAGAATGTCCGGAACGGCCTGCTGTTGACCAGTCGGATTCACGATGCGTCCTGAAAGCGCAAACAGCTCGTTGCCGCTCGGAAGTTCGCGGCGTTCGGGTTTGCGCGGCACTTCGAGGAGCAGTGGGACGTCTATCTCGCCGCCGGGCAGGCCAAACCGCGCGAGCGTGCGGGGGACGATGCTCGGCGTTCCAAACCATTGCAGTGCGCCGATTACACCGACAAGCAACAACCCCACGGCGAGCGCCGCCAGCGTCCAGCGCCGGGCCGGATTGCGACGCGGGCGAAACGGTGGTTCGTGCGCAAAGGCATCGAAATCATCGTCCACCGCCGCAACAACAGTCGGCTGCGGCTGCGGCGCAGGCATGACCGGCGGATCAGGCAACGGAGCTGACGGCGCTACCGCCGCGCCAGCATTGGGTTCTGCGGTGAGGTCGAGCACAGCTCCGTCCTGAAACCAGCTATGCCGACAGGCGGCGCAGCGCACTTGCCGCCCGGTCGCGCCGACCGCGCTATCGGGCACGACATAGCGCGTGCGGCATTCAGGGCAGGACAGGATCATGGCGCAAAACCCGACAACGCATCATGGCGTCACAAACCCGCAACGCCGGAACTTGGGCGTTAAGCACGCTGATATGCGCGCTTGCAAGCTCTTCGCAACGCTCACGACTTTACGAACCGCCCGCCTGCGTGCGATGGCGGGCATGAACGGGGAGACGTCACCGCCATCGCAATGTCCAATATCGTCCAGTTCGAAAATGTCGGCTTGCGATACGGGACGGGCGCGGAGACGCTGTCCGACTTGAGCTTTACGCTTGCGCCGGGCAGCTTTTACTTTCTCACCGGGCCCTCAGGTGCGGGCAAGACCTCGCTGCTGCAGCTGCTTTATCTCGCCCAGCGCCCCAGCCGCGGCAAGATCCGCATGTTCGGCGAAGACCTCGTGACCGCGTCCCGCGCGCGCCTGCCCGCTTTCCGGCGGCGGATCGGCGTCGTTTTTCAGGATTTCCGGCTGGTTCCGCATCTCTCGGCGTTCGATAATGTCGCCTTGCCGCTGCGGGTCGCGGGCACGGATGAAAGCGAGATCACCGCCCCCGTGCGCGAAATGCTGGCGTGGGTGGGCCTCGCCGACCGTGCAGCCGCTCGACCTGCGACGCTATCGGGCGGAGAGCAGCAGCGCGTTGCCATCGCCCGCGCCGTGATCGGCCGACCGGATATCCTCGTCGCCGACGAGCCGACCGGCAACGTCGATCCCGAAATGGCGCAGCGATTGCTGCATCTATTCGACGGTCTCAACCGGCTGGGCACTACCGTCGTCGTCGCAACGCATGACCTGCATCTGCTGAGCCGGGTCGGCACTGCCAAGATGATGCGGCTCGACCGCGGGCGTCTTGCAGACCCGACGGGTGCGCTGCGCTATCCGCCGACCGAGGAGCAGCGGATATCCTAGCCCGGCTCGTCTCGTCGGCGAGCGATCGTCGCCTGCTCCCCGAGGGGCGGCTTGCGGGGCCGATGCCGTGGGTTATCGTCATCATGACCTTCCTGACTGTGCTGGCGGTGGGGGCAGGGATCGGGCTGCACAATGCCGCATCGTCCCTCGGCGGCGCGCTTGCGGGCAAGCTCACGGTGCAGATTGCGGAACCCAATCCCGATATCCGGCAGGCACAGACGCGCGCCGTCGTCGCCGAGTTGCGCGCGCTGGCCGTGGTCGCCGACGTCGCCCCCGTCGACGATGCGACGATGCGCGACCTGCTCGCACCATGGTTGGGGCGCGACGGGCTCGACGCCGATCTTCCCGTCCCCGCGCTGATCGACGTCGCGATGCAGCGCCGCGACGCCGCCGCGTTCGAAGCCGTTGGAACGGCCGTTCGCCGCCTGGCGCCTGCCGCGCGGATCGATCGGCACTCAAGCTGGGTCGGCCCATTACGCACGCTTCTGGCCACACTGCGCGGCCTCGCCCTCGCGCTTGTCGCCCTCATGGCCGTCGCGATGGCGGCAGCCGTGATCCTTTCGGCACGCGCCGCGCTCAACACGCATCAGGCGACCATCGACGTCATGCACCTGATGGGTGCGACTGACCTACAGGTCGCGCATCTGTTCCAGCGGCGCGCCGCGCTCGATGCCGCATTCGGCAGCGCGCTCGGGCTTATCCTGGGCGCGGGCATCATCCTGGGGCTGAGCGGGCAGCTGGGCGCGCTCGATGCAGCGTTGCTCGATCAGGGTGGCCTTGGCTGGTCGGGATGGCTGGCGATCGCGGCGGTGCCGGTCTGCGTCGTGACGCTTTCGGTCCTGACCGCGCGGATCACGGTGCTGCGCGCGCTGAGCAAGCGGCTGTGATCACCCGCGCCGCCGTGCTGGCAATTATAAGCTGGATCCTCGGCTTTTTCGTGTTCGCCGGGTTCCTGCCGCGCCCGGCAGACGGGCGCAAAACCGACGCGATCGTGGTGCCGACGGGCGGCGAGGGCCGCATTGCCCGCGGCATCGATTTGCTCGGTCGCAAGCGCGCGTCGCGCATGCTGGTGTCGGGCGTCGATCCCCGCGTGACCAAGGCGGCACTCGCCGAGCTTCAACACCTCCCGCTTGCGCTGGTTGAGTGCTGTGTCGATCTCGGTCGTGCAGCAGTCGATACCCGCTCCAATGCGCTCGAGACCGCGCAATGGGTGCGCCAAAACCGTTATCGCAGCGTCCGTCTCGTCACGACTGACTGGCACATGCGCCGCGCCCATCTCGAACTCTCGCGCTCGCTGAGCGATGAGGTCGCAATCGTCCCCGATGCCGTGCGCAGCGAGGCGTCGCTCAGCGTGCTGCTGCGCGAATATAACAAGTTTCTCTATCGCTGGGTGGTGGTGACGGTCGGCCTGTGACTTTACTTCGTTCCCTGCTGTTCGCGCTGGTGTTCTATCTTGGCAGCATACCGCTTGTCCTGCTGGCCGCTGGGTCAGCGATATTTGGCCAGCGCGCGATCATGACAATGTCGCGGCTGTGGGCGCAGTATCACTATCTGTGCGTGCGCTGGCTGCTCGGCATCCGCGTTGTCGTCGAGGGAGAATTCCCGCGCGGCAACGCGATCATCGCGATGAAACATGAGTCGATGCTCGAAGCCGTCGAAACGCTGCGGCTGATCGAGCGACCGGCGGTCGTCTTCAAGGCCGAGCTCCTCAACATCCCGGTATGGGGATGGGTCGCGCGGCGTCACGGCGTGATCCCGGTCGCTCGCGAGGCGGGCGCGGCAGCGCTTCGCGCCATGCTGACCGCCGCCCGCGCAGCGGTCGCGGCCTCGCGGCCGATCGTTATATTCCCGGAAGGAACCCGCGTCGCGCCGGGCGATGCGCCGCCGCTTCGGCCCGGGATTGCCGGGCTTTACAAGGCAATGAACTTGCCCGTCGTGCCGGTTGCGATCGACAGCGGATGGCTTTGGCCGCGCCGTGGCCTGCTGCGCCGCAGCGGCGTTGTGACGATGCGCATCGGCACACCAATCCCGCCCGGCCTCAAACGCGACGAGATCGAGACACGCATTCACACTGCGATCAACGCCCTGAACGCTGTAGAAAGTCAGTGATCGCTGCGCCCGAAATCGGGGCGGGCATCGTCCTGACCCTCTTCGATGATCGAGCGCCTGATCGCGCGCGTTCGGCTGAAAAGTTCGAACAGCGCCTCGCCATCGTCCCAGCGGATCGCGCGCTGCAGCGCGGTCAGGTCTTCGCTGAAGCGCTGCAGCATCTCGAGCACGGCATCCTTGTTGGCCAGAAACACGTCGCGCCACATTGTCGGATCGGACGCAGCGATGCGCGTGAAATCACGAAAACCACCCGCCGAGAATTTGATGACCTCCGACCGCGTGATGTTTTCAAGGTCTGACGCGGTGCCGACGATCGTGTAAGCAATAAGGTGGGGCAGATGGCTGGTCACGGCGAGCACACGGTCGTGATGCACCGGGTCCATCACCTCGACCTGCGCGCCGAGCGCTTCCCAGAAGGCGGTGACGCGCGCGACGGCGGCGGCATCGGTGGCCGCATCGGGCGTCAGGATGCACCAGCGCTTGTGAAACAGGCTGGCAAACCCGGCTTCGGGGCCGCTGCGCTCGGTGCCCGCCACCGGATGGGCGGGCACGATCCTGTGGCGCGGCAAGGCGGCCCGCAGCGCCTCGGCAACGCCCGCTTTCGACGAGCCCACATCGCTGACGATCGCTTCGGGCGGCAAGTCAGGCGCGAGCTCCGCTGCCACACTCCCCATTGCTCCCACCGGAACGCACAGGATCACAAAATCGGCATCGGTCACGGCGGCAGCGGGAGTATCGGTCACGTCGTCGCAGAACTGCAACGCCCGCGCCGCCTCACGCACCTCGGCGCTGGCGTCATGGCCCGTGATGCGCACCGTTGGCATGGTCGCGCGGATCGCGCGCGCCACCGACGAGCCGATCAGCCCGAGCCCGACGATGCTGACCCGTGCAAAGGGAAGCATCAGGCCGTAGTCTCGACGATCGTGCGCAGTGCCGCTGCCACGCCGCGCGTCTCGGCTTCGGTGCCGATCGTGATGCGCAACGCCTGCGGAAGCCCCTGCCCGGGGAGCCAGCGCACGATATAGCCGTGCTCCATCAGCCCGGCGTAGGCCGCTTCTGCGGTGATCGCGCCTTCGAACAGGACCAGCAGGAAGTTTGCATACGACGGAATGACACGCAGCCCCGCATTGCCGAGCTTGCCGATTTCGCCTGCCAGCCACGCACGCCACTGCGCATTGTGTTTGCGGCTATCCTCGACGAACGCCCGATCGTGCAGCGCGGCAATTGCGGCAGACTGACCCGCACTGGTGATGTTGAACGGAGCCCGGATGCGCTGCATCGCGTCGATCGCCGCCGCCGGGCCATAGCCCCAGCCAATGCGTTCGGCGGCAAGCCCGTAGATTTTCGAAAAGGTGCGCGTCACGATGACATTGGCCTCGGTGCGCGCAAGATCGAGTGCGGCATCGTCGTCCGCCGCCTCGATGTATTCGGCATAGGCCTGATCGATGACGAGCATCACGTCTTCGGGGAGCGCAGCGTGCAACCGTGCGATCTCGCTTCGCGGCGTGAACGTTCCCGTAGGATTGTTGGGATTGGCAAGATACACGAGCCGCGTTCTGGGCGTTACGCACGCGAGGATCGCATCAACGTCGGTGGCGTATCCTTTGTCGGGCGCGACCACCGGCGTCGCGCCGACGCGACGGATGGCGATGTCATAGACCGCAAAGCCGAAGCGGACGTAAATGGCTTCGTCGTCCGGCCCGGCATAGGCACCGGCGACCAGATGGAGCACCTCGTCAGAGCCGGTGCCGTAGATGATCCGCGCGGGATCGAGGCCATGCAATTCGGCGATGGCCTCGCGCAGGCGCGCAGCACTCGCATCGGGATAGCGGTCGAGATCGTATGCATGCGCTGCAAAGGCCGCGCGGGCGGCGACACTGGTCCCCAGCGGGTTCTCGTTCGACGAGAGCTTGGCAACGCTGCGACCATCGTCGGTTTTCGAACGGCCGGGCACATAGGGAGCGATGCCCATGACCCAGGGCTTGGGAGCGGGTGCGATCATGACGCGCGGCTCTAGCGGCTCATTGCGCAAGCGTCACCCTCCATGCCATGGGGCCGCAATGGACAGCCGCTTCGGGCTCGATCGCCACGTCACTCTCCCCGGCCCGCTCGCGCTCGATGGCGGTGGGGAACTCGCGCCGGTCGCACTCGCCTACGAAACCTACGGCACGCTCAATGCCGATGGTTCGAACGCGATCCTTGTCTGCCACGCGCTGACGGGCGATCAGCATGTCGCGTCAACGCATCCGATCACCGGCAAACCCGGCTGGTGGGCGCGCATGGTCGGCCCGGGAAAGCCGATCGACACGACGCGCTTCTGCGTGATCGCCGCGAACGCGATCGGCGGGTGCATGGGGTCATCCGGCCCCGGTACACCGGACCCGGACGGCGCGCCCTTTGCGATGCGCTTTCCGGTGATCACGGTGAGCGATATGGCGCGCAGCCAGGCGCTGCTGATGGATCACCTCGGCATTGCGGTGCTTCACGCCGTTGTCGGCGGGTCGATGGGCGGGATGCAGGCGCTCAGCTGGGCAGCGCATTTCCCACGCCGCGTCCGCGCCGCGCTTGTCATCGCCTCGACCGCAAAACACAGCGCACAGAACATCGCGTTCCACGAAGTCGGCCGTCAGGCGATCATGGCCGATCTGAACTGGCGCGGCGGCGACTATTACGGCGACGGACAGGCACCGTCGGCGGGGTTGGCCGTCGCACGGATGGCGGCGCACATCACTTATCTCTCCGAACAAGGGCTGACCGAGAAATTCGGCCGCCGCCTTCAGGGCCGCGACGCCAAGGGCTTCGGCTTCGATGCCGATTTCCAGGTCGAGAGCTATCTGCGCCATCAGGGGCTGAGCTTCACCGACCGGTTCGATGCGAACAGTTATCTCTACATCACGCGCGCGATCGACTATTTCGATTTGGCCGAAGAGTTTGGCGGGCCGCTCGCGCGCGCTTTCGCCGGGGCCACGACGCGCTTCTGCCTTGTCAGCTTCGATACCGACTGGCTCTATCCCACGCGCGAATCAAAAGCGATCGCCCATGCTCTCAATGCCGCAGGCGCGCCGGTGAGCTTCGTCGAACTGGCGTCACGCTACGGCCATGACGCGTTTCTTCTCGATACGCCGGGGCTTGACCGCGTGGTCGCGGGGTTTCTGAACGCATGAGCCTGCGACCTGATCTGGCCATTATTGCCGACAATATCGCACCCGGCACGCGCGTGCTCGATGTCGGCTGCGGCGATGGCGCGCTGATGGCCGCGCTGCGAGACGGCAAGCAAGTCGATGCACGCGGGATCGAGATTGATGCGCGCGACGTCACGGCGGCGCTCGCGCGTGGACTATCGGTTGTCCAGGGCGATGCCGATACCGATCTCGCCGATTATCCCGATGCCAGCTTCGATTATGCGGTGCTCAGCCAGACGCTGCAGACGACGCGACGCCCCGACCTCGTTGTCGAGCAGTTGCTGCGCATCGGGCGCCGCGCCTTCGTCTCTTTCCCCAATTTCGCGCAATGGCGCATCCGGATCGCGCATATGTTCGGCGGGCGGATGCCGGTGACCGCCCAACTCCCGCATCGCTGGTATGACACGCCGAATATCCATCACGTCACGATTGCCGATTTCCAAACATTCCTTGCCGAGCGCAGCGTGACCATCGAGCGCGAATGGTTCCTGACCGGCGATCAGCCGCGCGCTGCAGCGGCCGCAAACCTTTGGGCCGAGCATGCCGTGTTTCTCCTGGCGCGCGATCCTGACCGTTGATCTGGCATGGTTGACAAAGCCCAGATCAGGGTTTCGTCAAAGCGCGTGGCAGCTCAGCCGACGAGAGACACATTCATGCGAAAGGCACGCGACGTGCCCGGTGCCAAGGCCAAAACGCCGGGCTTGTCGCGGAAATCACCACTGTAGTCCGCATCGTCGGCGCTTCCGGCCCAGGGCTCGATGCACAGGAACGCAGCGCCAGGCTTGGTCCAGATACCCAACCAGTCGGTATCGGGAAAGCTGATGTCGAGGGCGGGGCCTGCGGGCGGGCCATAGCGCAGGCGGCGGCTGGCAAGCGTTTTCCAGATCAGCGCATCGGCCTCGAACAAGTGATCGCCGAGCGCCAGCGTGTTGCCGACGACTGGCGTCGCCCGCGGCGCGCTGACGATCATCCCGTCCTTGTCGAGCTGACACAGTGATGCGGGTTCATCGCTTGCGAACACAACGACATGATCGGCCCGCTCACCGCCGAATGGCAGGGGCCAGGCAAAGGCGGGATGGTAGCCAACGCTGAACGGCAGGACGTCATCGCCCGTATTGGTGACAGTGACGTCCATCGTCAGCGTCGCGCCTTCAAGCGCAAACGCGGCATCGAGCGCAAATGCGAACGGATAGTGCGCGCGGCTGGCCGCGTCGTCCGTCAGCCGGAAGGTCGCAGCGTTTTCAGTCGTTGCGATCACATCGAACAGCGCGCGACGCGCAAACCCATGCTTCTCAAGCGAAAAAACCCGATCGCCAAGGCGCAACGCATCCTCATTCAGGCGACCGACGATCGGGAACAACAACGGCGCGCGACCGGTCCAGAATGCCGGATCGCCCGATGACATGAGTTCATGCCCTTGCGCAGTCGTCAGCGATTGCAGCTCGGCACCCACGGGCGCAATCTCGGCGACGAGCGCATCCGACCGGATAACGATCCGCTCAGCCACGCAGGCTCGCGCCGAGCTTGGCTGCGGCCGCCACGATCTTCGCGGCGATCGCGGCGAGTTCTTCTTCGGTGAAGCTCTTGGCGATCGGTTGGAGCGTCGCTTCGATGGCGAGCGACTTGTGCCCTTCGGGAACGCCGGTTCCGGCGAAGACATCGAATAGTCGCGCGTCGGTGATGGCCGTTTTGTCAGCGGCCCGGACGGCGCGGACGAGTGCATCACTTGCGACTTCAACAGGCACGAGGAACGCAAAGTCGCGGCGGACTGCCTGCAGCGGCGCAGGCGCAAATGCGGGGCGCATGAAGCCGGAGCCGCGCTTGGCAGAAATGGCGTCAAGATACAGTTCGCACGCAACGATGACGCCATCGAGATCGAACGCCGCAGCGGTCCGCGGGTGTAAAACGCCGAAGCTCGCGAGGATCGTCTTGGGGCCTAGCCGCAGCGTGCCCGATTGCCCGGGATGGAAATGATCCCCCGCTTCCCCGAAAACCTGAAGGTTCTCGACCGGCGCGCCCGCCGCCGCGAGCAAAGCCAGTGCCTCGGCCTTGGCATCGAACACATCAAAGGCATTCGCCTTGCCGCTCGCCCAGCCGCGCATCTGGCGTTCTCCCGCCAGCACAATACCGACCGTGGCACGTTCGGCGTCCGCCAGATAACGGCGGCCGATCTCGAACAGGCGAACGCTGGTCGCGCCGCGATCGAGATTGCGCCGCGCCGCCGCCAGCAGGCCGGGCAGCAGCGAGGGCCGCATCACTTTCAGATCTTCGGAAATCGGATTGGCCAATGTCCACGCGCCGCCGCCGAGCGCCGCGGCCTGCGCTTCGGGCAGGAAGCTCCACGTGACCGCTTCGTGCAGGCCCCGCGCCGCGGCGGTCCGGCGAACGATGCGTTCCTGCTTCTGCGCCGCCGTCGCGGTCGGTCGTGCAACGCCGTCCGCGCGTGGCAACGGCGTCGCGACAACTGCTTCGAGCCCGACCATGCGCACGATCTCCTCGACGAGATCGGGCGCGCCATCGACGTCACGCCGCCAGCTCGGCGCAGTCACTGTCCAATCCTCGCCGACGGCAAAGTCCAGCCGTTCGAGGATCGCGCGCTGTTCGCTCTCCGAAACATCAACCCCGCCAAGTCCGGCGGCGAGCGCGGGGTCGTAGGCGACTTGCTTCGCCGCAACCGGAGGCGATCCCGCGCGCGTGACGGCGCTCGGCGTGCCGCCACAATGTTCGGTCACCAGCCTCGTCGCAATCGCAAGGCCCGTATCGAGGAACGCGGGATCGACCCCGCGTTCGAACCGCTGGCGCGCGTCGCTGGTCAATGCAAGCGCCTGCCCGGTCCGCGCGATACGCTCGGGCGTGAAATAAGCGCATTCGATGAGAACGTCGGTCGTCGTCTCCGAAACGCCCGAATGCACGCCGCCCATGATGCCGCCGATATCATGCACCGCAACATCGTCGGCAATGACGGTCATTGTTTCATCGAGTGTGTAGGTCTTGCCATTCAGCACCTCGACCTGCTCGCCGTCACGCGCCCGGCGCGCAACTAGCGGCCCGGAGAGCTTGGCGCGATCATAAACGTGGAGCGGACGACCAAGGTCGATCGAGACGAAATTGGTGATATCGACCAGGGTGGAGATCGGCTTCTGGCCGATTGCCTTTAGCCTATCGGCCATCCAGTTGGGCGATGCGCCATTAATCACGCCCGCCACGCCCTGTGCATAAAAGGCCGGACAGCCTTCGGGATCGAGCGTCGCAACGTCGGGCGCAGGACCGGTGCCATTGACCGGTTGGAGCGAAGCCATCCGATAGACGTCCCCAAGCGGCCTGAGCGTTCCCAGCCCTGCGGCCGCCAGATCGCGGGCGATGCCGCGCACGCCCATGCAGTCCTGCCTGTTGGGGAGCACCGCGACATCGATGACCGGGTCGTTCAGCCCGGCCCAGTCGGCATAGCGGCTCCCCACCGGCGCATCGGCGGGCAGCTCGATGATGCCGTCATGATCGTCCCCCAGTTCGAGTTCGCGCGACGAGCACATCATCCCGTTCGATTCGACACCGCGGATGCTCGCGACTTTCAAAACCATGCCATTTGCCGGAACGACCGCGCCCGCTGCGCCAAAGACGCCGACCAGCCCCGCGCGGGCGTTGGGCGCGCCGCACACGACTTGGATAGCGCCCTCGCCCGCATCGACCGTCAGCACCTGCAGCTTGTCGGCCTGCGGATGCGGTGCCGCAGTCAGCACGCGGGCGATTCGGAACGCGTCAAGCTTGGCGGCGGGGTCTTCAACGCCTTCCACCTCGAGCCCGATCTGCGTCAACGTCTCGACGATTGCCATCAGATCGGCGTCGGTTGCGAGATGCTCCTTGAGCCAGCCGAGCGTGAACTTCATGCCGCGCTCCCCACGCCGCCCGAGAGCGTCGGCACGGCGAGCGCGCTGAAGCCGTAGTGCCCCAGCCAACGGACGTCGCCATCGAAGAACGCGCGCAGATCGTCCATTCCGTATTTCAGCATCGCGAGACGATCGACGCCCGTACCGAACGCAAAGCCTTGCCAGATATCGGGATCGAGTCCGCAATTGGCGATCACGCGCCGGTGCACCATGCCGCTGCCGAGCACTTCCATCCAGCCTTCGGACCCACCGATGACACGTTTGCCGTTGACCAGCGTGTAGCCGACATCGACTTCCACGGAGGGTTCGGTGAACGGGAAATAGCTCGGGCGCAGGCGCAGTACGACATCGTCGCGCTCGAAAAACGCCTTTAGAAACGTCTCGAGCGTCCATTTGAGATGGCCCAGATGAATGCCCTTGTCGATCACAAGGCCCTCGATCTGGTGAAACATCGGCGTGTGGGTCGCGTCGCTGTCCGAGCGATAGACGCGACCCGGCGCGATGATGCGTAGTGGCGGGGGCGCGGACGTCATCGTTCGGATTTGCACCGGCGAGGTGTGCGTCCGCAGCAGTTTTCCACCTGGGAAGTAGAAAGTGTCATGCATTGCGCGCGAGGGATGCGCCTCGGGGATATTGAGCGCAGTGAAGTTGTGCCAGTCGTCCTCGATTTCCGGACCTTCCGCAACGGCAAAGCCCATGTCGGCGAAGATCTCGGCCAACTCGTCCATCACCTGGCTGACCGGGTGCACCGAGCCGCGCGGCGCATCGGGCGCGGGCAGCGTCATGTCGAGCCGCTCGCTCGCCAACCGCGCATCGAGCGCTGCGGTCTCGAGCTCGGCCTTGCGAATAGCGATTCCTGCAGTTGCAGCCTCGCGCAGCCCGTTGATCCGCGGCCCTTCGGCCTGGCGCTGCTCCGGTGTCATGCCCCCAAGCGTTTTCAGGAGCGCGCTGATGCTCCCCTGCTTGCCGAGCAGCGCGATGCGCACGGCCTCAAGTGCGGCAAGATCGGGCGCGACGGCGATTTCAGACTGGATATCGGCTTTGGTCATCGGGCTTGCCTCATAAGCAAAAGGGCGCGAGCGGCAACCCGCTCACGCCCTCATGCGCACCCGTTCCGAAGGGAGCTTAAGCGGCTTCGGCTTGAGCCGGCAGCGCGCCCTTCGCCTGCGCGATGATCGTCGAGAACACCGCACCTTCGTTCATCGCCATGTCGGCGAGCACCTTGCGGTCGAGTTCGACGCCCGCGAGCTTGAGCCCGTGCATGAACTGGCCATAGGTCAGCCCCTCAAGGCGAACCGCGGCGTTGATGCGCTGGATCCAGAGCGCGCGGAAATTGCGCTTCTTCACCTTGCGGTCGCGATAGGCATATTGCCCGGCCTTCTCGACGGCCTGACGGGCGATGCGGATCGTGTTTTTGCGACGGCCGTAATAGCCCTTCGCCTGATCCAGAATTCGCTTGTGTTTTGCGTGCGTGGTTACGCCGCGCTTGACGCGTGCCATGAGTTACGGCCTCCTTATTTCAGGCCGTAGGGCGCCCAGGACTTCACCGTCGCGGTGTCAGCCTTGGACAGCACCGAAGTGCCCCGGTTCTGGCGAATATATTTGGCATTGTGGCTCATGAGGCGGTGGCGCTTGCCGGCCACCCCATGTTTCAGCAAGCCCGTCGCGGTAATCGTGAAGCGTTTCTTCACTCCGCTCTTGGTCTTCAGTTTGGGCATTTTCGTCTCCGTTCGTGTGACGTCCCTGAAGTCGCCATGGCAGCCCTTTCAGCCAGGCGATTCGTAGCGGGCGTGTCGTTGAAGCGGCAGCGCCTAGTCGGATGCGCCAAGAATTGCAACAACCTCCTCGAGCCGCGCTGGATCGCCCAGCGCAATCACGTCGCCGTGGCTGTCGGCGTTGAGCGGCTCGCCTGCCCAATCGCAAATCATGCCGCCCGCGCCCTCGACCACCGGCACGAGCGCTGCAAAATCATGGAGTTTCAAGCCCGCCTCGACGACGAGGTCGATATAGCCGCTAGCGATCAGGCCGTAATTGTAGCAGTCCCCGCCGTAAATCAGCCGCCGCCGCGCGACCTTCGACGCCAGTGCCAGAAAGTGCGCCGCCTCGTTGTCGGCAAACTGGTGGGGGGTTGTCGTCGCGAGCACGGCTTGATCGAGCATCCTGCACGGCCGGGTGCGGACGGGCGTTCCATTAAACACCGTGGGCCTGCCCGCCGCGCCCAGCCAGCGTTCGCGCGCAATCGGCTGATCGATCACCCCGAGCACCGGCCAGCCATCCTGCATCAGCGCGATCAGCGTCCCGAAGATCGGCCTGCCCGCGATGAAGCTCGTCGTTCCGTCGATCGGATCGAGCACCCACGTCCGCCCAGTCGTCCCCGGTTTCTCGCCGTACTCCTCGCCGATAATCGCATCGCGCGGGCATTCGGCTTCGATCAGCGTGCGCATCGCGGCTTCGCTTGCGCGGTCGGCTTCGGTCACCGGCGAGGCGTCGGCCTTGTCCTCGCTGGCAAAGTGCGACCGGAAAAAGGGCCGTATCGCGGCACCGGCCGCATCGGCGAGCCCGTTTGCCAGCGTGATGTCGCTCTCGCGCATTGTCTGTGTTCCCGATCAGGCATTGACCCTGCTGCATTGCTGGCAGGGACGCTAGAACTTCTTGCCTTCCGGCGCGCCCAGTTCCCCGCGCGCCATCAGCGATTCGGCGATCTCGGTGTCTTCGAGCCGCCGCCAGCCGCTCGGCCCGAGACGCTCCATCGGCCGGAACCGCACTTTATACTCCATCCGCTTGGAGCCTGCGACCCAATAGCCGAGATAGACATGCGGCAGCCCGGCCTGGCCTGCGCGCGCTATGTGATCGAGGATGATGAAATTGCCGAGGCCCGGCCGCTCGGGATTGTCCGCCTCGAAAAAGCTGTAGATCATCGACAGGCCATCGCCTTGTCGGTCGGTCAGGCACGCGCCGACCAGCCGCCCCGGACGCCCGTCGATGGCGGGCTCGCGATACTCGACAATGTAACTATCGACCGGCGACTGCTCGACCATGTCGGCATAGTCGAGATCGTCCATGCCCGCCATGCCACCGCCGGGATGGCGGGTCGACAAATAGCGGCGCAGCAGCGCGAACTGCTCTTCGGTCGACCAGGCGCGGCACGCGGACACCTCGAGATCGGCATGACGTCGCATCAGCTTGCGCTGCGTGCTGCTCGGCTCGAACGCGTGCGCCAGAACGCGCACCGCGACACAGGCATGACAATCGACGCACGAGGGCCGGTAAGCGACACCCTGGCTGCGCCTAAAGCCGATCCGCCCGAGCGCATCGTTGAGCTCGACTGCGTGTGGCCCGGCCAATTCGGTAAACACCTTCCGCTCGGTCCGTCCGGGCAGATAGGGACACGCCGAGGGCGTGGTCACATAGAAGCGGGGGAAGCGGAATTGCGCGGTCACGCCTGCGGTTATGGCGACGTGCTGCGGTGATGAAAAGCGGATTTACCATCAAAGAAGGTTAAGGACGATTACGCCAGTTCGACCGGGCTCACTTCGTATCCGGCGTCGCCCAGCGCCGCGATCAGCCGCGCCAGATGCTCGGGGCCGCGCGTTTCGCATTCGATGTCGGTGATCAGGCCCTTGGCGGGCAATGTCGTGAAGACGCGCTGGTGATAGACTTCGATGATGTTGACCGATTGTCCGTGAAACACTTCGGCCACGCGAAACAGTGCGCCGGGCCGGTCCTGCAGGCGGATGCGCAGGCGGGCGAGCCTTCCTGACCGGGCGAGGTCGCGCAGCAGGACATTGGCGAGCAGCCGCGTGTCGATGTTGCCGCCGCACAGTACGAGGCCGACAGTGCGCCCCTTGAACCGCTCAGGGTGCGCAAGCAGCGCCGCCAGCCCTGCGGCACCCGCGCCCTCGACAACGGTCTTCTCGATCTGCAGCAGCAGGCTGACCGCCTTTTCGAGATCGCGCTCGGACACGAGCACGACATCGTCCGCAACCGCGCGAACGATCTCGCGCGTGATGAGCCCGGGCACCTTGACCGCGATGCCTTCCGCCAGCGTGTCGCCCTCGCTCGGCAGGTCGAGACCGTTCAGGCACGCATACATTGACGGAAACAGCTCGGCCTGCACGCCCACGATTTCGATGTCGGGCTTTAGTGCTTTCGCCGCCGTGGCCATGCCCGACAGCAGGCCGCCGCCGCCGATCGGGATCGCGAGCGTGTCGATGACAGGCGCATCGGCGAGCATTTCGAGTGCGAGCGTCCCCTGTCCGGCGATGATGTCGGCATCGTCGAACGGGTGCACGAACGTCAGCCCGCGCTCGCTCTCAAGCAGTCGTGCATGCGCATAAGCGGCGTCGAATGTCTCACCCTCAAGAACGACCGTGGCCCCATGGCCTTCGGTCTGCATCACCTTCACCATCGGCGTCGTCTGCGGCATCACGATCGTAACAGGCACGCCAAGTCGGGCACCATGATAGGCCAGACCCTGCGCATGATTGCCGGCCGACGCCGCGATAACGCCCGACTTGCGCTGAACGTCGGGCATCAGCAGCAGCGTGTTGAGCGCACCGCGTTCCTTGAAGGCGGCGGTGAACTGCAGATTTTCGAATTTTAGCCAGACGTCGGCTCCGGTGATCGCCGAAAGCGTGATCGAATGCAGCGTGGGCGTGCGCACGATCTGGCCGTCAATCCGCGCCGCTGCCGCCGTGATGTCGGCCAGCGTGATTTGGGGCGCGAAGGTTTTTGTTGCGGTGGCCATTTCAGCGGCGGCTCCTAGCCGATAAGGACAGCCGCGCAAACCGCGACATGCAAAGGACCGTTCATGGCAAAGCTGGCATTTATCGGTCTCGGCGTGATGGGCGGGCAGATGGCCAAACACCTCGCTGCCGCCGGGCATGAGCTATCGGTTTATAACCGCACGCGCGCCAAAGCCGATGCCTGGGTTGACCAGTTCGGGCAGGGCCGCGCGCGCGCGGTTGACAGCCCGTCCGAAGCCGCAAATGGCGTCGCGGCGGTCATCACTTGCGTCGGCAATGACGACGATCTGGCGTCGGTCGCGCTCGGTCGTGATGGCGCATTCCGCGCGATGCCAAAGGGCAGCGTGTTCATCGATCACACCACGGTATCGGCCAAGATCGCGCGGCAGCTCGCGGTCGAGGCCAAAAGCATGGGGCTGATGAGCGTCGATGCGCCGATGACGGGAGGGCAGGTCGGCGCAGTCAACGGCACGCTGACGCTGATGTGCGGTGGCAGCGAACAGGGGCTCGTGGCTGCCGCGCCCGTCATGGAAGCCTATTCCAGCCGCATCGTCCACGTCGGCCCGGCGGGTGCGGGGCAGACAACCAAGATGTGCAACCAGATCGCCTTTGCCGGCACGATCCAGTCGCTGGCCGAGGCGATGCGCTTTGCCCAGGCCGCCGATCTCGATCTCGATCGCGTCTTCGAAAGCATCTCGGGCGGTGCGGCGGGCAGCTGGCAAATGACCAATCGCTGGGCAACAATGGTGAAGGACGAGTTCGACTTCGGCTTTGCCGTAGACTGGATGCGCAAGGACCTCGGTCTGGCGTTCGAAGAGGCCCGCGCAAACGGCGCGACGCTTCCAGTCGCGGCCCTCGTCGATCAATTTTATGCAGAGGTGCAAGCCATCGGCGGCGGGCGACAGGACACCAGCGCGCTCGTGCGGCGGTTGAAGGCGGTCTGATCGCAGAAAATGTTGCTGCGATTGGCGGCGTTTGGAACGAAACCGCCGCTATTTTGCTTTATGCATAGATCAATCATGAGCCACGAGTACGATGACTGCGAAGATCCTCATTGTCGAAGACGAAATTCTCGTTGCGGTTGCGGCCAAGCTGATGCTGCAGTCACTCGGACATGAGATCGTCGGAATTGCGCCTGATCTCCCTACCGCGTTGGCAATCAGTGACCGGGCCAGGCCGGATCTGGCACTCGTCGATCTCAACCTTCGTGATGGCCTTACCGGGCCGCAAATCGGCGAAAAACTGTGCGCCGAGCACAACGTGGCTGTGTTGTTCGTCACAGCGAACCCCCGAATTCTTGGGAACGGGATTACCGGAACGATCGGCGTGCTGACCAAGCCGACAGACCGTGACGCGATCGAGGGCGCTGTAAATGACGCCCTCCGGATACGTCGTGGTGACACTGATGCCGCTCCTCCACGCGCGCTCAAAACTTTTTCAAAAGCGGCATGAAAGGTGGGCGCCGTTGGCGGCTCACTCCGTGAGGTAGCGGTTTACGCGATCTAATGGTGGATTGATCCGGCAAGGCTGTCGCGCGGGACGATTATGGAAACCCGCAATCCCGTTTCGGCCCATTGCCGCGTGATTGTTCCTCCCAGTTGATCGATTACGCTGAGTTCGGTCAGCTGCGTTCCGAACCCGACATGGCTCGGCTCGCTCACGGCAGGTCCGCCGGTCTCCTCCCAGCTCATCACGACCTGAGCGTCGCTGGCGACAAGCGTGATCGCGACCGCGCCTCCCTGCATCGACAATGCGCCGTATTTGGCAGCATTCGTCGCAAGCTCGTGGAAAATTAGCGCAATCGGCGTCGCGCCACGGTCGTCGACGGCAATGTCGTCGGCGACTATCGTAATCCGACCCGTATCGAGCGCTGGATAGGGGCGCATAATGTCGCGCACCAAAGTGGCGAGCGTGACAGGCCCCACCACCGGTGCCGATTTTTCGCTGTGGGGTCGCACAAACTCGTGCGCCCGCCCCAGCGCATCGATCCGCCCCTGCAGTTTTTGCGCAAAAGCGCTTCCCTCGGGGGCATCATTCGCTGACAGCGCGATCAACCCATTGATGACCGCGAAGATGTTTTTGATGCGGTGACTGAGTTCGCGGCTGAGAATTTCGGATTGTTCGGCCTGCCGCTTCGCTGCATCGATGTCGGTGCAGGTTCCGATCCAGCGCACAATCGCCCCGCGTGCATCGCGCACGGGGCGCGCTCTACCCAGCGTCCATCGATAAACACCGCTGTGATGCCGCAAGCGATATTCGATTTCATAGGGTTCACCCGTCGCCAGACTGCGTTTCCAACGCTCCCAGGCGCGCGGCTGATCGTCAGGGTGGAACATGCCGTTCCACGCTTCGCCGTCGGTCGATCCCGCCGGAACTCCAGTGAATTCATACCAGCCTTCGTTGTAATAATCATGATAGCCGTCGGGCGGCGTTGACCACACCATTTGCGGCATCGCATCGGTCAGCACCTTGAACAGCGGACTGTCGGTCCGCGCCGCCGCGACCGCACCGATGCGAGCACCCGGGTGCTCACAATCGGGGCTGGCTGAGGCGTTTTGCACTTCATCTCTCACGAACTGGATCTCTCGCGTCGTTTCACCTAAGTTCGGCCAACAGGCCGCAACATCGGCTTGTTCCACAGCGATATAGAAAGAGGATGTATTGCGCAGCACACCTCTGGCATGCCTGTTGCCATGTCATGCACACTGCTCAAGCTCGCACTCGCTCTCCTTTTCGCCCTGCCGGGCATCGCGCACGCCGATGGCTGGGTGGACAATGTCAATGGGATCACGCTCGACCGCGACGGCAAGGTCGTTCGCTTCACGGGGCTGACCGTCACGCCCGACGGCAAGATCGGCGCACTCGTGAAGCGCGGCGACCGGGCACCCGCACGGCCTGACTGGCGATTGGACGGCAAGGGACGCACGCTGCTGCCCGGCCTCATCGACGCGCACGGTCATGTCATCGACCTCGGATTCGTCGGGCTGACGCTCGATCTTTCGGCGACGACCAGTCTCGAAGATGCAAAGGCACAGATTGCGGCCTATGCGGCGCGTCATCCCGAGCGGAAATGGATCCTCGGCCACGGCTTGAATCAGGAAAAATGGGGCCTCGGCCGCTTCCCGCAAGCTGCCGATCTTGCGGGGCTCGCAGGTGACCGGCCGATCTGGCTCTCCCGCGTCGATGGCCATGCCGGCTGGGCGAACGCAGCCGCGATGCAGACCGCCGGGGTCACGCGCGCCACCGTTTCGCCTCCCGGCGGTCGGATCGAGAACGGCGTTTTCATCGACGCGGCCCAGGCACTCATCCAGCGCGCCGTGCCCGAGCCGACCGCGAAGGACCGCGATCTGGCCTTCTTGAAAGCGCAGGCAGCGCTTGTCGCATTTGGGATCACGGCGATCGCCGACATGGGCACGACTGTGGCCGACTGGAACGCCTATCGCCGCGCGGGCGATGCCGGACGCCTGCAAATTCGCATCTTCAGCTATGCAGCGGGTATCGAGCCGACGCTGGCGATCGCGGGCGGGGAACCCACGCCGTGGCTCTATGGGGATCGTCTGCGCATGGCGGGCGTGAAACTCTACGTCGATGGCGCGCTCGGCTCGCGCGGGGCCTGCCTCAAGGCCCCCTATGCCGACGCGCCGCGCGACACCGGCCTGTGCCTGCTCGACGATACCCGGCTGCGCAACCTGATGAGCCGCGCCGCCATGGACGGGTTCCAGATCGCTGCGCATGCCATCGGCGACAAGGCCAATGCCCGGGTGCTCGACGCGATCGACGAACTGGCCCTGACCTACAAGGGCGATCGGCGCTGGCGGATCGAACATGCGCAGATCATCGACGTCGCCGATCTTGCGCGGTTTGGACGCCACGGGATCATCGCCTCGATGCAGCCGGTGCACCAGACCAGCGACCGGACGATGGCCGAGGCGCGGCTGGGCCCGGACCGGCTGGGCGGTGCTTATGCGTGGAACGCGCTTCTCAAAGCGGGCGGGCGGCTCGCGTTCGGGTCCGACGTTCCGGTGGAGAGTGCCGACCCCTTTGCCGGGATTGCTGCTGCGATCACGCGCGAAGACGCGAGCGGTCAGCCGTTCGGGGGCTGGCGGCCCGGAGAGCGCGTGTCGCGCGAAGCAGCACTGGCGGGGTTCACGATCGGCGCGGCGCACGCGGCATTTGCCGAAGACCGCGTCGGTCGCCTGGCGCCGGGTCTGCGCGCCGATTTCATCCTCGTCGATACCGATCCGCTGCTCTCCACGCCCGCTGAACTGCGGCGCACGCAGGTGCTGGAAACCTGGATCGGCGGAGTGCGCGTCTTCAGGAAGAACTGAGCGCGATCAGCGCCGCGGGCGTCAGGATCTGCGGGAGCACCTGCGGTTCCGCCGCCCCCGGTGCATAATATAGATACAGCGGCACGCC
Source organism: Sphingomonadaceae bacterium (assembly GCA_046153865.1). Classification (GTDB taxonomy): domain Bacteria; phylum Pseudomonadota; class Alphaproteobacteria; order Sphingomonadales; family Sphingomonadaceae; genus Sphingomonas_O. Next base: position 23,548 of record JBJXFA010000037.1, on the reverse strand, counting down.
GAACGCGCCCTGCGCATTGAGGAATCGCGTGATCGCCGGATCGCCGTCGGTCCAGTCACCGGCCATCACCGCAACCCGGTTGCGATCGAACGCGGCCGTCACCTGCGCTGTCCCGATCGCGGTCTTTTCATTGACCTTGCACGTCAGGCACCAATCGGCGGTGAAGTACACGAACACGGGCCGGTTTTCGGCACGCGCCTTGGTCAGTGCAGCCTCGCTGAACACCATGACGGGGCGCTCTGCCGCCTGCGCACCGGTCAGCACGTCGGCCTTGATCGCGACGACCCCGGCAATCAGCATCGCCGCCAGCGCAGCGATGACGCCCGTCTGCCGCCGCCCGATGCTGACCGCAGCAACGCCGATCAGGATCACGCCGATGACGGCCGACTGAAAGGCGAGCGCGCCTTGACTGCGATCGATCAGCCACAGCAGCGCAATCACCGTCAGCGCCATCGGGATCGCCAGCACGCGCTGGAACGTCACCATCCAGGCCCCGGGGCGCGGCAGCATCCGCCGCAGCGCGGGGACGAAGCCTATCGCGAGAAACGGCAGGGCAAGGCCCAGACCGAGCCCGGCAAAAACGGCCATCGCCGCCGCCACGGGCAGCACCAGCGCCGCGCCGAGCGCTGCGGCCATGAACGGCCCGGTGCACGGCGTCGCGACAAATGCGGCCAGCACCCCGGTCCAGAACGCGCCCTGCGCGCCGCCTTTCCCAGCAAGCGCCGATCCGCCGCCGAAGGCCCGCAGTTCGAACAGGCCCGCCAGATTGAGCGTAATCACCGTCGCAATCACGAGGAGGATGAGGACGATCCACGGATTTTGTAACTGAAACGCCCAGCCGAGTTGCGTCCCCGCCGCCCGCGCGCCGAGAATGATCCCGCCCAGCGCAAGGCATGTCAGGATCACGCCGCCGGCATAAGCGACCGCCTCGCGCTTGGCTGCGCGCTCATCGCCCCCGGCGCGCGCCAGGCTCAGCGCTTTGAGGCTCACGATCGGGAAGACGCACGGCATAACGTTAAGGATGAGTCCGCCAAGCAGCGCCCCGCCGATCGCCAGCAGAATCGCGCTAATGCTCGCTGCCGCCGCCTTGCCGAGCGGCGTTCCGTCGGGCGGGACCGTGCCGGGCTCTGCCGCGATTTCGAGCCCGCGTCCATCGCCCAGCGCCAGCACACCTTGCACCGGGCCAAGGGCACCCGGCGGCGCGGCAAGGCTCGCAATCAGCACATCGCCGTTGCGACTGAACGTCTGCGGTGCAGCATCCATGATCGTGCCCGGGGCCGCCGGAAAGAAATGCGGCGTGCCCAATTTCGCATCCGCCGGATAGGGAATGGCGATCCGCAACCGGTCTGCATCGCGCGCGAGGGTCGCCTGCGCGCCGAGTGGCACCGCCAGCGCACGCCGAAACCCGTCAAAGCGCGCCTGAGCATCGCGCTTGCCATCGCCCACGGTGAGCGCAAGCGTAAAGCTGCCCTTCTCGGGCACGCAGACCTCATCCGTGCAGGCGAGCCACTCGGCGTCGAGGCGAACCGGCAGCGCCGTCCCGCGCGCAAGTCCCTGCGGCACGTCGAGCGTGAACAGCAGCGCATGATCGCGTTCGAAAACATAGTTCATCAACCCTGCCACGGTCAGCGTCTGCGGAACGGGAAAGCGCGGCGGCGATAGTGTGACGCCGCGTGGCAGGGTCCACTTCAGGCGCGGCGCAAAGCCAGCCTCGCCGGGGTTCGACCAATAACCATGCCAGCCCTTCGCTGTGCGCATGTCGATCGCGACCGCAACCCGCTGGCCGGGCGCTGGCGTCATGCTTTCGGCCAGCAGCTGTGGCCGGATATGCGTCGATTGCGCGACGGCGGGCGCAGCGACCATTGCGACGAGCACTGTCACCAACTTTAAACACCACGCGACCATGCGGGACTCCTGGGGCATACAAGCGCTAATACGACGCGAACGCCGCTTTCGATACGGAGATGTGCATGTTTGCCCGCACCGCCGCCCTCGCTGCCCTCGCCGCTCTTGCACTCCCCGCGGTCGCGATCGCGCAACCGGCCACAAAGCCCAAGCTCATCGTCGCGATTGCGATCGATCAACTGTCTTCTGATCTGTTTACCGAATACCGCCCGCAATGGACGGGAGGGATGAAGCGGCTGAGCGGCGGCGTCGTTTTTGCCAACGGCTATCAAAGCCATGCCGCGACCGAGACCTGCCCGGGACACGCCACGATCCTGACCGGTGTGCGCCCGGGTCGCGCGGGCGTGATCGCCAATAGCTGGATCGACCAAAGCATCGCGCGCGACGACAAGACGGTCTATTGCGCCGAGGACGTCACGAAAGGAGCCACCAGTCGCCCTGGCAGCTATCGCCCTTCGGCGGTGCACCTCAGGGTTGCGACGCTCGGCGAACGGATGAAGGCGGCCGATCCGCGCAGCCGCGTCGTGGCGGTTGGGGGGAAGGATCGCGCGGCGATCATGATGGGCGGCGCAAATGCCGACGAGAACTGGTTCCTGCGGCCGACCGACCATGCGCGCTTTGAGACTTTCGCGGAACGAACCGCCGCACCGCCGCCAAGCGTCGCGCGCGTCAATGCGTCGATCGACAAGGCACTGGCACGGCCGAAGCGCGGTATGCGCCTTTCGCCCTTGTGCGCGCCGCGGGCCAGGCCGGTGCAGATTGCGCCGGGCAAAGCCGTCGGCGAAGGACGGTTTGCGCGCATGGCCGATGGGCAACTGCCCGACGGCAAGCCAAATCCGGCGCGGCCCCTGTTTCGCGCGTCACCCGAATCGGACAATGCGACGCTCGCACTCGCTGGTGGGCTGATCGCCGACATGCGGCTTGGCCGCGGCACGGCGACCGATTTGATCGCGATTGGCCTGTCCGCAACCGATATCGTCGGCCACGCCTATGGCACCAGCGGCAGCGAGATGTGCCTCCAGCTGCAGGCGCTTGACGCCGGGCTGCGGCGATTGTTTGCGCAGCTCGATCGGGCGCGGATCGACTATGTCGTCGTCCTCACCGCCGATCATGGCGGCCATGACACGCCCGAGCGCAACCGCGAGCGCGGGATTGCCGAGGCCGACCGCGCGTCGGCAACATTTACGCCGAAGGCCATCGGCGAGGCCGTAGCGCAGGCGATGGGGTTGCCGGGCAGCGTGCTGATCGCCGCCGATGCGATCGGCGACATCTACATCGATCGCGCCGTCCCCGCCGCGCGGCGTGACGAAGCGCTCGCGCGCGTAAAGGCGGCCTATCTCGCCAATTCCCAGATCGCGGCGGCCTTTACTGCAAGCGAGCTCCGGGCCACCACGCCGCCAACGCTGCCGCCCGAGGAATGGACACTGGCGCAACGCGCGCTAGCCTCGTTCGATCCCGCCCGGTCGGGCGATCTTATCGTACTGCTCAAGCCCCGCGTAACGCCGATCTCGATCGAAACTGCGGCGCGCAGCTATATCGCGACGCACGGCTCGCCCTGGGATTATGATCGCCGCGTGCCAATCCTGTTCTGGCGCAAGGGCATGACGGGCTTCGACCAGCCCAACACGATCGAAGTGATCGACATCGCGCCGACGCTTGCGGGGCTGATCGGGCTTGCCATCACCCCCGGCGGCATGGACGGCCAGTGCCGCGATCTCGATGCCGGTGCAGGATCGACCTGCCGCTAGCGCAGCTCGAACGCCTTGATCCCCGGACCGAGCGTGTTCGCGCCCAGCTTCAGCGGCTCGCGGCTCCAGTCGGCGACGAACACCGTCTGGCGCTTCACGCCCGGCGCGATCGACGCCTCATTGCCCTCGACGCGCAAGCCCGCCGAGGGACTGTCACGGCCCTCGGGGGCGACCGCGATAAACGCCGAGTAATTCTCCTTGGATACCCCTTGCACGAAGATGTTGCGCGCGATCAGGCCGATCGATCCCGACGGCAGGTCGATCATATAGTTGGTTTCGCGCCCCTTGCTGTCATCGAAACTGGAATCGATGACCTCGGTCACGGTCGCGCGGCTTTTGACATAGTGCCCGCCGGTCCCGCGCTCGAAGCGCGAGCGCACGACGCTGAGCTTGCCGTAGCGCCCGACATAGATCGAATGCGAACACATCCCATCGGGACAACCGCCCAGCCCCGAAAAGGTCGAGCGTTCGACGCGGATCGACCCACGCAGGTCACTCGCGGTCAGGATGCCCTGCTCGGAATTGCGAAAGGTCGCGCGGACGACGGTGAGGTCGCCCTGCTCGAGCCGGATCCCCGCGCCGTTGCGATCGGGCACGCGGATGTTCTGAAACACCAGCCCGTCGACCGTCGCGCTCGCGCCGCGCAACACGAGCGTCGCCTTGCCCTCGCACGCGCCGCCGTCGAAGATCGCTGTCGAGGGCGTCACGGCACGGATCGTGACATTGCCGCCGGTGACGATCGCGCAATCGCGATACGTGCCGGGTGCAACGGTAATCGTGCCATCCCCGCCGCCCAGCGCCTTTACGGCATCGTCGAGCCGATAGAAGCTGCGACCAGTTTCGGTCACGACAAACGGTGCCGCGGCGTGGGCTGTGACGGGCACAATGGTCAGGGCAGCGCCAAGGGCCAGCCAGCGGATTTCCATGACCGCCGCGATACGGTGTCTCTGGCGGTTAGTCGAGGTTCGGGCGCAGCCAGCGGCGTGCTGTTTCGGGATCGACACCGCGCCGCACGGTGTAGTCGGCGAGCTGATCCTCGCCGACGCGCGCCACGCCGAAATATTCGGCCTGCGGGTGGCCGAAGTAGAAGCCCGAGACGGCGGCCGTCGGCCACATCGCGAAGCTCTCGGTGAGCGTCAGCCCGGTGTGCGTCGGCGCGTCGAGCAAGTCGAACAGGATCGGCTTGAGGCTGTGATCAGGGCAGGCGGGATAGCCGGGCGCGGGGCGGATGCCGCGATACTGTTCCTTGATCAGCGCCTCGCTCGTCAGCTGCTCGCCCGGCGCATAGCCCCAGAGATTGGTGCGCACATGCTGGTGCAGCCGCTCGGCAAAAGCCTCGGCAAAGCGGTCGGCGAGCGCTTTGAGCAGGATGTCCGAATAATCGTCCTTGTCGGCCTGGAAGCGCGCCAGATGCGGCTCGATGCCGTGGATGCCGACCGCAAAGCCGCCGATCCAGTCGCCGTCATGGTCGATGAAGTCGGCGAGGCACATGTTGGGGCGGCCCTCGCGCTTGGCGATCTGCTGGCGGAGGAAGGGGAGGCGGACGTGCTCTTCCGCCTCGACGAGATGCAGAAGCACATCATCGCCCTCGCGGCGGCATGGCCAGAGCCCGGCAACGCCCTTTGCGGTCAGCCATTGCTCGTCGATGATCTTCGCAAGCATCGCCTGCGCATCGGCCCACAGACTCCGCGCGCTCTCGCCGACCACGGCATCGTCGAGGATAGCCGGATAGTTCCCGTGCAACTCCCATGCGCGGAAGAACGGCGTCCAGTCGATGAGGTCGGCAAGATCGCGCAAGTCCCATTCGGGAAAGCTGTGCACGCCCGGCTCCATCGGCGGTGGCGGCTTCAGATGCGCGTCATAGGGAAAAGCATTCGCCCGCGCGTCCTCGATCACGATCAGCGCCGACTGGCCCTTGCCCGCGCGCACCTCGCGGACATGTTCGTAGTCGTCGGCATAGCCTTTGACATAAGCGTCGCGCCCAGGGTCGCTGACCAGCGACGGCGCGACGCCGACCGCGCGGCTGGCGTCAAGCACATGGATGACCGGGCCGTCATAGGCCGGATCGATGCGCAACGCGGTGTGCACTTTCGAGGTCGTCGCGCCGCCGATCAGCAGCGGCATAGACATCCCCGCGCGCTGCATCTCCTCGGCCACCGTCACCATTTCGTCGAGGCTCGGCGTGATGAGGCCCGACAGGCCGATGATGTCGGCGTCATTCTCGTTCGCGGCCTCGAGGATCTTCGTCCACGGCACCATCACGCCGAGATCGATGACCTCATAGCCGTTGCACTGGAGCACCACGCCGACGATGTTCTTGCCGATATCGTGGACGTCGCCCTTGACGGTGGCCATGACGATCTTGCCCTTGGCGCGCGCGCCGGGTTCCTTTGCGGCCTCGATGAACGGGATCAGGTGCGCGACCGCCTTCTTCATCACGCGTGCCGACTTGACGACCTGCGGCAGGAACATCTTGCCCGAGCCGAACAGGTCGCCGACGACGTTCATGCCGTCCATCAGCGGACCTTCGATCACCTCGATCGGGCGCGGGAAAAGCTGGCGACATTCCTCGGTATCGTCGACGACATACATGTCGATGCCCTTGACGAGCGCATGCTCGAGCCGCCGCGCGACCGGCCAGCCGCGCCATTCCTCGGCGGCTTTTTCGGTGGCGGCGTCGGTGCCGCGATACTTCTCGGCAAGGGTTACCAGCCGCTCGGTCGGCGTCTCATTGTCGTTCCTTGCGGGACGATTGAGGATCACATCTTCGCAGGCCTCACGCAGCACGGGATCGATCGCGTCGTAGATGTCGAGCTGGCCGGCGTTGACGATCGCCATGTCGAGGCCCGCAGGAATGGCGTGGTAGAGGAACACCGAATGCATTGCGCGGCGGACGGGCTCGTTGCCGCGAAAGCTGAAGCTCAGGTTCGACAGGCCACCCGAAAAATGGACGTGTGGGCAGCGCGCCTTGATCTCGCGGACTCCTTCGATGAAGTCGACGGCGTAGTTGTTGTGCTCCTCGATCCCCGTTGCGACGGCAAAGATATTGGGATCGAAAATGATGTCCTCGGGCGGAAAGCCGATGCCGAGGAGAAGCTTGTAGGCGCGTTCGCAAATCTCGACCTTGCGGGCTTGCGTGTCGGCCTGCCCGGCCTCGTCGAATGCCATGACGACGACCGACGCGCCATAGTTCATGCATTTGCGTGCCTGTTCGAGGAACTGCGCCTCGCCTTCCTTCATGCTGATCGAGTTGACGATCGGCTTGCCGGAGACGCACTTCAGCCCCGCCTCGATCACCGACCATTTCGACGAATCGATCATGAAGGGAACGCGTGCGATATCGGGCTCGGCGGCGATCAGCTTGACGAAGGTCTCCATCGCGACGAGCGAATCGAGCAGTCCCTCGTCCATGTTGATATCGATGATCTGCGCACCGTTCTCGACCTGCTGGCGCGCGACCTCGACGGCCTTGGGATAGTCTCCGGCCATGATCAGCTTCTTGAACGCGGCCGAGCCGGTGACGTTGGTGCGCTCGCCGATATTGACGAAGGTTGGAACAGGTTGTGTCATCACTTCTCCCTCTCCCCTTCAGGGGAGAGGGCCGGGGAGAGGGGCAGTCCTCCAGCCAGCCATGGGTTCATGTCGAGAGACTGCCCTCTCCCTAACCCTCTCCCTGAAGGGGAGAGGGGACTAAGCGGCCAAGGTCATCGGCTCCAATCCTGCCAGCCGGGTCGCGACCGGCGGACGGGGCAGCGCGCGCGGAGCAAGCCCCGCGACCGCTTGCGCCATCGCCGCGATATGCGCAGGCGTCGAACCGCAGCAGCCCCCGAGAATATTGACCTGCCCTGCCGCCGCCCATTCGTGAACGAGCGAAGCGGTCTGTTCGGGCAGTTCGTCATACTCACCCAGATCGTTGGGCAACCCGGCATTGGGATAGACCATGATCAACGTATCGGCGAGCGCGCTGAGAACTTTGACATGCGGCCGAAGCTGCTGCGCGCCGAACGAGCAGTTCAGCCCGATCGTCACCGGCTTGGCATGGCGCACGGCATGCCAGAATGCCTCAACGGTATGGCCCGAGAGGTTACGGCCCGACAGATCGGTCAGCGTCATCGATATCATCATCGGGATCTCGCGACCAAGCGCGTCCTGCGCCTCAAGCACAGCCATCACGCCCGCCTTGGCGTTGAGCGTATCGAACACCGTTTCGATCAGGATGAAATCGACACCACCTTCGATAAGCGCATCGACCTGTTCGCGATAGACGCCCTTGAGATAATCGAAGTCGATTTCGCGGTAGCCGGGATCATTGACGTCGGGCGAAAGCGACAGCGTCTTGTTGGTCGGCCCGATCGCGCCCGCCACAAAGCGCGGGCGACCATCTTTCGCGGCAACATCATCCGCCGCCTTCCGCGCAATTTGTGCAGACGCGACATTGATCTCGCGCACCAGATGCTCGGCGGCGTAATCGGCCTGGCTGATCGCATTCGCGCTGAACGTGTTGGTCGAAACGATGTCCGACCCGGCCTCGAAATACGCGCGCGTGATCGTATCGGGAACGTCGGGGCGGGTTAGCGCGAGGATATCGTTGTTGCCCTTGGCGTCCTTGGCGAGCGCAAGATCGCCCATGTAATCGGCTTCGCTCAGCTTCCAGTTCTGGATTTCGGTCCCGAACGCGCCGTCGGTCAGCAGAATGCGCTCGCGCGCAGACGCCAGCAGGGCCTCGCGCTGGCTCATGCCGCCTGCTCCTGCGCCGTCGCCCGTGGCCGCAGCCCGAGCAGATGGCAGATCGCGTAGCTCAGCTCGGCGCGGTTGAGCGTGTAGAAGTGAAAATGCCGCACGCCGCCGGCATAAAGCCTGCGACACATTTCGGCTGCCACTGTCGCCGCAACCAACTGGCGCGCCTGCGGATGCGCGTCGAGCCCCTCGAACAGCCGCGCCATCCACGGCGGCAGTGCGGTGCCCGTCATCGCCGACATCCGGTTGATCGCGGCGAAGTTGCTGACCGGCATGATCCCCGGCACGATCTCGGCATCCACGCCCTGCGCCGCGCACGCATCGCGAAACCGGAAGAAGGTTTCGGGCTCGAAGAAAAACTGGGTGATGCCGCGCGACGCCCCTGCGTCGAGTTTGCGCTTGAAATGGTCGATGCACGCCGTCGGATTTTCGGCCTGCGGGTGCGTTTCGGGATAGGCGCTGACCGAGATTTCGAAAGCGTGGCGGCGGAGCAGCCCGTCAACCAGCTCGGCCGCGCCCACATAGCCGTCAGGGTGCGGCGTATAGGCTTTCCCGGCCTCGGGCGGATCGCCACGCAGCGCGACGATGTGCCGTACGCCCGCGTCCCAATAGGCATCGGCAATCGCATCGATCTCGGCGCGTGATGCATCGACACAGGTCAGATGTGCGGCAGCCGGGATCGCGGTTTCGCGCGCGATGCGGGCCACCGTGTTGTGCGTCCGCTCGCGCGTCGTCCCGCCCGCGCCATAGGTTACCGAAACGAACCGGGGCGCAAGCGGCGAAAGCGCCTCGATCGACGACCAGAGCGTGGCCTCCATGTCCGCCGTTTTGGGCGGGAAGAACTCGAACGAAACTTCGGCATCGCCAGCCAGATCGGCAAACAACGGTGCGCCGAGCGCACGGCGCGCGTCTTCGAGCTGGACTATGGTCATCGTCATGCTGCCATCGCCTTGGTTAGGGACGCAATGTCCCGCGTGCGTTTGCCAAGCCAGAGCTTGACGGTGAGTTCTCCCCCTTCGAGGTCTTCCGTGCCAACAAGCTGCACGCCCGCTGCCGCCAGCCACGCCGCGATTTGCGCGTCGGAAAAGCCGAGCCGCGCGTGCGCATCCTGCGTCCGCAGCTCTTCGCGCTGGTGCGGCGCGAAATCGACAATGAGGATCTGGCCGCCGGGGGCAAGCAGGCGTCCGGCTTCGGCCAATGCCGCCTCTGGCGCCGGAATGAAATGCAAGACCTGATGGAGGATCAGCGTATCGGCGCTACCATCGGGCAGCGGCAGCGCATTGATGTCGCCCTGCCGCAGATCGACTGCGGCCACACCGTCGAGCTTGGCACGCGCGACGCGCAACATTTCAGGACTGCGATCGATGCCCGTAGCATGCACTGCGTTCGGACCGAACAGTTCGATCATCCGTCCGGTGCCGGTGCCGACATCGACCAGCCGACCGATCGCGTCACCCAGCAACGCGCGCATCCGGTCTTCCACTTCGACCTCAGCAACATGAAGCGAGCGCATCGCATCCCAATGCTCCGCCTGTCCCGCGAAATACCGTTCGGCCGCAGCCGCCCGGTCGGCGCGAACGGCGGCGAGCCGCGCGGCATCGGCGCGCATCCAGTGATCGGCGCTGCCCGAACTTGCCGCATCGAGCAATGCAAAGACCGGCACAGCAACGGGCGATGGCGCAGGCGTCAGGAATACCCAGCTGCCCTCGCGGCGGCGGTTGGCGAGTCCGGCATCGACCAAAATGCGAACATGACGCGAAACCCGCGGCTGACTTTGCCCGAGGACCTGCGCAAGTTCGCCGATCGACAGCTCCATGGCGCGCAGGAGCGCGACGACACGGAGCCGCGTCGGGTCTGCGAGCGCACGGAAAATCTCGACCGGTTCGTTCATGGGATAACATATAAAGATTTCTTTATATGTGGTCAAGCGATTGCCGCCGCGCCTGTGCAGAGGATATTGCCAAGCCCTCGTTTAGCCATTATTTCGCCGCATTACCGGGGGCCATCCGCAGCCGGGGGCCGTCACGCCGGTCGCAATCACCCAAGGGGATTCCCATGAAGACGATCGCACTCGTTACCGTTCTTGCCGCTGCCGGCCTTGCCGCCTGCAGCCCCGCCGCCAAGGAAGAATCGTCCGAAGCCGCCAACGCCATGATGTCGGACGCCAACGTCACGGCCGTCGACGCGATGAACAGCGTCGATATGGCCACGGACAACATGATGGCGGGCGCCGCCAACACGATGGACGCCGCTGGTGACAAGATGGATGCCGCTGCAAACACGGCCGCGACTGCTGCCGACAAGATGAAAGCCGCTGCGGGCGATGCCATGTCGGCTGCCGGCAACACCGTTGCCGAAACCGGCGAGATGATGAAGAAGTAAGCTTTCGGCGAACCCGAGTTCGAAAGGGGCTGCCCGCAAGGGTAGCCCCTTTTTTGTTGTGCGGCGATCGGGCATGACTGCCGGGTGCGCACGCTTGCTCTCTTTCTGCTCCTCGCTGCATGCGGCGCACCGGGTGACGATGGCGCAGGCGGTGTCACCCGCAGCGAATCCGACGCGCTCAACGACGCCGCTGCCATGCTCGATGCAAACGCCGTCGCTCCGGTCGTCGTCGGCTCCGAAACCGGCGCGCCATAGGGCTGCGCCGGGACCGGGTTCAGATCAGGTCAAAATCGCTCGCGGCGATCACCGGCCGTCCCGTGAACTGCGCGATCATGATCTGTGCAATCCCGCCGACACCGTCGGCATCGTAGAAAAGCGCGCCGGTTGCGGAATTGTAAATTAGATGATGATCGGCGGTCATCGCCCGCGCGCCGACGTGGAAGCTGCCGACCGCCAGCGCTCCGTCCGGATCGCCAGCGAAAGCTGCGAACGTGTCGCTATCGATCACGAGCTTGTCTTCGCCGCTTGCAAAGTCACGGACCGTATCGGGCGCGGGCGCGCTCGCGAGCGTGTCGAACACGAACCGGTCGGCACCTGCGCCGCCGGTCAGGATATCGCGCCCCTCTTCGCCGTCGAGCACGTCGTCCCCGTCGCCGCCCTGGAGATTGTCGTTCCCCTCGCCGCCAAACAGCGTGTCGTTGCCGCCGAAGCCGAAGAGATTGTCGTTCCCTTCCTGCCCGTCGAGCAGATTGTCATTGCCATCGCCGCGCAGGCCGTCGCCAAAGTCCGAGCCGATGAGATTTTCGATACTGGTTAGCATCTCACGACCGTTTCCGGTAAATTGCACGCCGGTCAGCGCAAGATTGACGACAATGCCCTTGCTCGCAGGCTTAAAGCTTGCCGTATCGACCCCGTCACCGCCATCGATGATGTCGTTGCCCGCGCCGCCGACAAGCGTGTCGTCGCCAAGGCCGCCGAACAGGGTGTCGTTGCCATCCAGTCCGAGCAAGACATTGCCTGAGTCGCTGCCGACCAGATAATCGTTGAAAGCGGTCGCGGTGATGTTCTCGACCGACACGAACGACATGACGATCCCGCTGCTAAACGATATCGTCTGAAAACCGGTCGTCGCAAGTGATACCGTCACCGATCCCGGCATGTTGACGAAATCAACCGTGTCATTCCCGCCCTTGCCATCGACCGCCGTGGTGCGAGGGCGAACCGTCAGCTGATCGTCCCCTGCCGTGCCGTCAAGCTGAGCGACGGATGCCGTAATGTCGAAACTATCGACCGTCCGATCCGCAAATTGCAGGAAACGAATCCCGGAGAGCGTGTCGAATCCTTCCGATCCATCGACGAGATTCAGGTCTTCAACGGTGATTACGCCCGCAGTTTGCAGAATATCATAATCATCGAAAACACCCGCATAGCGAACGGTATTAAATTCGTAGAACTCGGCAGAAATATCGAATTCGCCATTGCCGAAAATCTGGTCGTCGCCGCCACCGCCGATGAAGATATCATCGCCCAGTTCACCAGCAAGGAGGTTGTTGTGGTCATTACCGATGATGACGTTGTCGTCCGCATTGCCGAAGCCCGAGCGCGCCGTGCTGCCGAGTTCGAGCGTCTCGACATTGTCGGGAAGCGTGAACGTCACGCGTTCCGAGGTCACCGTGTCAGCGCCTTCGCCCGCCCACTCGTAAATCCGCGTGCCCGCGTTGCTCACGACATAAACGTCATCGCCTTCGCCGCCCGCAAGCGCGCTTTGCACGGTCGGCCCGGCGGCATCGCGCAGCCTGTCGTCGCCCGCCAGCCCGCGAACGACCTGCCCGCGCACACCGGTCGCCTGCAGGGCTTCGGGCGATCCCGTGCCGATGATATCCTGATTCGCAACATCGTCTGCCCGGCCGGTGCGGAGCTCGTAAGTTCCGGTAGCGCCGCGATAAACGCCTCCCGAAAAGAGCAGATCGCCGTCGGCGGCAACGGCGAGCGCCGGTGCCTTCGCAGGAACGCTGCGGATGTCGCCAAAGAAGGGATCGATGCCGACGCCGAAATAATCGCTCTCTTGCGTGCGGACGAGACCCTCGCCCGTCACTTGGGTGGTGGTCGTGAAGGATCCGGCAAAATAAACGTTCGCCGATGATGCGATGGTAAAGCCACCATCGGCGGTCGCGACGGCATCATATTTGCCCATGCCACTCCGGAAATCGGTCACGAAATCGATCGTTTGCGCTGGGCGCAAGACCGAACCCGCGTCCGTCAGGATCTGGTAATCCACGAAATCTTCGACATCGAGCGGCGATTGAAACTGTTCGGGAGGGCGTAGCGAGTTGCGCACAACCGCGACGTTGCCATCGTCGAGCAGCACCGTCTGCGCACTCTGCGTCGTCAGAACGTTCGTGGCGACTTCAGCCCCCGCAATCGTGCCGAGGCTGTCGAACGACTGCCAGAAGACCTGGTCGACTGGTGCGCTGTCACCGAAACCATTAACGACCTTATTAATGTCGGTATCGCTCTCCCAGCCGATCAGGAAATCGCCGTCGCGGCCGCGCGCGATCTCAACCTTGTCCTGCGCGCCATCGGTCGTCGTGTTGACGAGGAACTCGCTGCCCGTAGCCACCCCGTTCGCGTCGAACTTGCGCGCTTTGATCGCCGTGCCCGAGGCATCGCCGCCGATGCCACTGGCATCGACCCAGGTAACGAGGAAGCCGCCATCAGCGAGATCGACGATATCGGCCCCGCGCTGGTTGCCGTTCGTCACTTCGTTGGCGAAAAACGGCGATCCCGCCGCAGTTCCGTCCGCATTCAGCACCTGCACGCCAATGCCGTCGCCGGTCGCCGTATCAGGCGCAGTCCAGGTTACCGCGATCTTGCCGTCACGCAGTGCTACCGCGGCAAGCTCGAGAACCGGGTTCTGCGCAAATGTGATTGGCGGAGTCGCGATCACGAAACTGCTGCCCTGCAGCGCGTTTTGCGCATCGAGGAATTGACCGCGGATCACCGGCGACCCCGAAGCCGCATCGAACCAGACCGCAAGTGCACCGCCGCCCGCCAGCGCTACCAGCGCGTTCGAATTGCCTGCGCCAGACAGAACTTCTGCCGCGCTGGGCACTTCGGTGCGGATCGTGTCGGCTGGTGTCGCGAATGTCATGTGCTTGCCCCTGTGGTCGCTCTCGGCCCGCGAGAATCGCCGCATGGCTCAGTGCCTCTGACATCAAGCAGTGACCCTTTCGTGACGTCGCGACGCCTCTTCCGCTGCCGTCAGATCAGGACGAAGTCACCCGCGTCGAGCACCGGGCGCCCGGTCATGGTCGCGATCAGCACCTGCGCCGCGCCGCCTGCGCCATCGGCATCGTAAAACAGCGCGCCGGTCGCGGCATTGTAGATCAGATGGTGATCGGCGGTCAGCGCGCGCGGGCCGACATGGAAGCTCGCTGCCGTGAGCGCTCCGGCGGGATCGCCCGCGAGTGCGGCGAACGCGGCGCGGTCGAGCACGATCGTGTCTTCGGCCTTGGCAAAGTCACGGATCGTGTCGGGCTCGGGGGTTCCGGTAAAGCTGTCGAGCACGAACTGATCGTCGCCCTCGCCCCCCAGCAGCAGATCGCGCCCGGCGCCGCCCTTGAGCACGTCATTCCCGTCGCCGCCCTGGAGATTGTCGTTGCCCAGCCCGCCAAGCAGCGTGTCGTTGTCGCCGAAGCCGAAGAGGTTGTCGTTGCCGAGGCCGCCGTCGAGCGTGTTGGCAACGCCATTGCCGCGCAGGCCATCGTTGAAGGCCGAGCCGATGAGGTTCTCGATTGAGATGAGGGTGTCCGATAGCCAGCCTCTAGTTTGAGCCAAATCGATGATCACGCGTTGAAATGAGTCTGAATAACTGACTGTATCGTTTCCCGCGCCGCCATCAACGTGATCGGCTCCGATACCGGGATAGATGAGATCGTCGCCCGCCCCCGCATCGACCGCATCCGCGCCAGCGAGTGCAAATAGGATATCGTCGTCGGCGGTTCCCCAAAGGACATCGCTCCCATAGCTCCCCGTAATTTCTCGATCACTGTTTTCGGGAAGTGCCACAACAACCATTTCAACCGACGTATCAGTCGCGATAAACAAGACCGTGTCAGCCCCCGATTTGGAAACCACTATTTCTGCACCATTCTTGAGCGGATATCCGACATCGAAACCAAGTGCTCTTTCGGAAACCATGACTAAGGTTCTCGTATCGTAGACGGTCAGGGAGTCCGTGAAGGCATTTATTGAAAATAGAAGGCGTCCATCATTACTGAAAGCCAGTCCGCTGACGTGACCGGCCGCAGGATTGGCAGGGTCGATCACGCCTAAGTGGTTCAGGTTGCCGTAAAAAAGGCTGGTCGAATAGAAGCTGTGCTGCGCAATCAAGCCAGTGGGCTCATGGACAGCCGAAACACCATCAAGATAAAAGGTAGTTGGAATTTTAAAGCCGTCAGTTGAAGCGACAATGGAACCACCGTCTTTGTAAAACTGTGTGAGGCCATCAGAAAGTCCGATTTCTTCGACTTTAACTATGCCATCGCCAACCGTCT
Source organism: Sphingomonadaceae bacterium (assembly GCA_046153865.1). Classification (GTDB taxonomy): domain Bacteria; phylum Pseudomonadota; class Alphaproteobacteria; order Sphingomonadales; family Sphingomonadaceae; genus Sphingomonas_O. Next base: position 8,220 of record JBJXFA010000037.1, on the reverse strand, counting down.
CAAGAGCTGCACCGTTATAGAAATTTACGGTCTTTTCGACAAATTGACCAGAAGTTATAGAAAATTCAAAAAGGGGGTCAAATGACGAATAGAACGGATATGTCGACGATGCTACGAGCAGTTTGTTTTCGTTAATAACGGCGACATCCGAAGCAATGAGGTTGGCATTTGGGTTATCACTCGTTCTAATTGTAAAATTAGTGGACGCAGTGTCATACTGATACAGTTTTAACCCCCCGAACGCATAACTCGATGGATTAGGGGTCTGCGCAATGAACAAAGACTTGCCGTCTGCCGTGATGTCCATGCCATTGAGCGGTGCACCAAGATTCTGCCGGTTCAGGATTCCTCCGGAAACCGCGTCAAAAACGATCAGTTCGCCGTCGTCAAATGACGCGTAGAGATTGCTACCGTCGGGGCTCAAAACCAAATCAGACGGACGTTTTGCAATGATTGCAGGCATCATCATCTCCTATTTTGATTGGAGATAGGCTCCGCAAGTGACTACTTTATTACAGAGCTTTGGCCGCTATTTTTTCAGGTCAAAATACAGTTTTGGCGCAAGAACAACGGTTTGACAGGTGAATGACGACTGCGCTGCTAGTGAGCGGTAAAATTCTGCGCACGATTGTGTATCACGCTGGCTAGGCTGATTCGTGAATTGATTTGTTTTAGCCAACAACGACCGATTTCGTAATCACGTTGCCTCTTCCAAGAAAAGGACGACAGGGCTTCGTCGGCCCGCCGTTAGTTTCAATCGCGAGTCCGGGGTAGCCTTTCGGCTACCCCGTGCCCGAAATCAGAAGTCCATTCCGCCCATGCCGCCCATGCCGCCGCCGCCCATGCCGCCGCCCATTGCGGGGGCCTTGTCTTCGGGGGCATCGGCGATCGTGGCTTCGGTCGTGATCAGGAGACCGGCCACCGAGGCCGCGTCCTGGAGCGCGGTGCGCACGACCTTGGTGGGGTCGATGACGCCCGCCGCCACAAGGTTTTCATACACGTCGGTCGACGCGTTGAAGCCCATCGTCTCGTCGCCTTCGCGGAGCAGATTGCCCGCGACCACCGCGCCGTCATGCCCGGCGTTCTGCGCGATCTGGCGCAGCGGCGTCTGGATCGCCTTGCGGACGATGTCGATGCCGCGCGTCTGGTCGTCGTTGACGCCCTTCATGCCCTCAAGCGCCTTGGTGGCATAGAGCAGCGCGGTGCCGCCGCCGGGGACGATGCCTTCCTCGACTGCTGCGCGGGTTGCGTGCAGCGCATCGTCGACACGGTCCTTGCGTTCCTTGACCTCGACTTCGGACGCGCCGCCGACCTTGATGACGGCCACGCCACCGGCGAGCTTGGCAAGGCGCTCCTGGAGCTTTTCCTTGTCATAGTCGCTGGTCGTCGTTTCGATCTGCGCACGGATCGCTTCGGTGCGGCCCTTGATCGCTTCGCTGTCGCCAGCACCGTCGACGATCGTGGTGTTGTCCTTGTCGATCGTGACGCGCTTGGCCGAACCGAGCATGGCGACCGTGACGCTCTCGAGCTTGATGCCGAGATCTTCGGAGATCATCTCGCCCTTGGTCAGGATCGCGATGTCCTCGAGCATCGCCTTGCGGCGATCGCCGAAGCCGGGGGCCTTGACGGCCGCGACCTTGAGGCCGCCGCGCAGCTTGTTGACCACGAGCGTTGCGAGCGCTTCGCCTTCGATGTCCTCAGCGATGATGAGGAGCGGACGCCCGCTCTGCACCACGGCTTCGAGGATCGGCAGCATCGCCTGCAGGTTCGAAAGCTTCTTCTCGTGGATGAGAATGTAGGGATCGGTGAGTTCGACCGACATCTTCTCGGGGTTGGTGATGAAATAGGGGCTGAGATAGCCGCGGTCGAACTGCATGCCTTCGACGACGTCGAGTTCGAAATCGAGACCCTTGGCTTCCTCGACGGTGATCACGCCTTCCTTGCCGACCTTTTCCATCGCTTCGGCAATCTTTTCGCCGACGATGGTGTCACCGTTCGACGAAATAATGCCGACCTGTGCGATTTCGGCAGTGCCCGCGACGGGCTTCGAGCGCGCCTGCAGGTTCTCGACGACCTTGATGACGGCGAGATCGATGCCGCGCTTCAAGTCCATCGGGTTCATGCCCGCGGCAACCGACTTCATGCCTTCGCGCACGATTGCCTGCGCGAGCACGGTCGCGGTCGTCGTGCCGTCACCGGCCATGTCGTTGGTCTTCGATGCGACTTCGCGCAGCATCTGCGCGCCCATGTTCTCGAACTTGTCCTTGAGTTCGATTTCCTTGGCGACCGTTACGCCGTCCTTGGTGATGCGCGGGGCACCGAACGACTTGTCGATCACGACGTTGCGGCCCTTGGGGCCGAGCGTGACCTTGACGGCATCGGCGAGGATATCGACGCCGCGCAGGATGCGTTCACGCGCGTCGCGGCTGAATTTTACGTCCTTGGCTGCCATGATGGCTGTCCTTTCAAAATTATAGAAGTTGACACGAAGTTGACACCAAAATGGCTGTCAGCCGACGATCCCGAGGATGTCGCTTTCCTTCATGATCAGCAGGTCTTCACCGTCGATCTTGACTTCGGTGCCCGACCATTTGCCGAACAGGATCTTGTCACCGGCCTTGACGTCGAGCGGGATGATGTCGCCGTCTTCGTCCTTGGTACCGCTGCCGACAGCGACGATCTCGCCTTCCTGCGGCTTTTCCTTGGCGGTGTCGGGGATGATGATGCCACCCGCCGTCTTCTCTTCAGCTTCGATGCGGCGCACGAGCACACGGTCGTGCAGGGGTCGAAAGTTCATGTGTCTCACCCTTTTTATAAGCCCCGCGCAGGGGGCGGAACGGTGTTGGCACTCACATCGAGCGAGTGCCAGCAAGGGGCATATGTGGCTGCGTTCATCGCGCGTCAAGGCTCGCCGACGCGGGTTTATGGCTTTCTACCGCGTGACCAAGCGCGTTCTTCTCCCCTCCACGCCTTCGTGGAGGGGTCGGGGGTGGTTCTTCTTCCTTCTTCGCTCGCGTCAGAAAAAGAAGAAGAAGGGCCACCCCCGGCCCCTCCAGCAAGGGCTGGAGGGGAGCGATGTTTGACGAAAAAGCTTTCTAGCGCGGATCGTCGATCGTGATCGTTTCGTCGGTCGCCGGAACCGCGATCGGTTCGCCGAAGCGGACCTTGAGCCGATTGGCATAATCGCCATCGTTCGGCGACGCCATGACATGGATCACGCGCTTGTCGGGGTCGACCACCCAATAATGGGGAATGCCCGCGTTGGCATAGTCGCGCTTCTTGTCGCCAAGGTCATAACTCAACGTACTGTTGGCAATCTCGACGGCCAGTAAAACCTGCGCCGGAGTCGTATACTCGCCGCCCGGGCTCACGCCCGTGGCGACGACCACGTCGATGGCTCGCAACGTGGCGTTGCCAAACTTCACTCCCACTTCGACAAAGGCGGCCAAGTCGCTCCGTCGGCCTGCGAAGATGGCATGCAACAGCAAGAAAACTCTGCTCTGCAACAAGGAATGGGTGGGTAGCGGCGGACTCATCCTGACGATCACCCCCTCGACCAATTCGATTTTGCTGTCGGAAAAGATGCCCGTGCCCGCGAGTTGCTCGAACTGGGCGATCGTGAACCGTGCCGGGATTTCCGGCTCGAACGTGAGGCTACCGAGGTCGGTCATGGCGGCAGGGCTATCACGCCGACTGCGCGCCGAGCAACCCCAGCCGTTCGCGCGCCGACCAGCGCGCGACCATCAGCACGGCGACGACCGCCAGCCCTGCAGCAAGGCCCGTCCAGACGCCGACGCCTTCCCAATCGAACCCGAACGCCAGCACCGTACCGACGCCGATCCCGATCACCCAATAGCCGAGGCCGGCGAAAATCATGGGCACGCGGGTGTCCTGCAAGCCGCGCAACATGCCCGCGCCGACAACCTGCGCACCATCGACGATCTGGAACAGCGCGCCGATCAGCAGGAAGGAGACGCCCAATTCGATGACGCGCGCATTGGCCGGATCGGCGCGATCAATGAAGATGCCGATCAACGCTTCGGGGATAGTGACCATCACGAGCGCCATCAGCGTCATGAAGCCTACACCCAGGACAAAGGCCGTCCAGCCAGCCCGCCCGATCGCCAAACGGTCGCGCGCGCCAAAGGCGAGGCCGACGCGGACCGTCGCCGCCTGCGCAATTCCCAGCGGCACCATGAACGTGAGCGCGGCAAGCTGCAGCGCGATCGCGTGCGCTGCGACCGATGCCGCATCGATCAGGCCCATGAGGTAAATCGCGAAACTGAAGACGGTGCCTTCGAACCCCAAAGTCACGGCAATCGGCAGGCCGATCCGCCAGATTGCGCGATAGCGCTGCCAGTCGGCACGCCAGAAATTGCCAAATAGTCGATAGCGCTTGAACGGGCGCTGCGTGGCGACGACGAGCCCAAGCGCCAGCACCATCACACTCCAGACGATCGACGTGGCGAGGCCGCCCCCGAAAATGCCGAGTGCGGGCAGCCCGAACTTGCCAAAGATCAGCGCCCAGCCGACCAGCGCATTGAGCCCCACGCCGAGCGCGCTGACCGCCAGAATCCAGCGCGGCTGCTCGAGCGCTGCGAGAAAATGCCGCATCGCCTGAAAGATCAGGAACGGCAGCATCGACCACATATAGCCCTTGAGGAAGCGCGCCGCGTCTGCCGCGAGCGCCGCCTGCTGGCCGAGCGCGATCATCACGGGTTCGGCATTCCAGAGCAGCAGCCATGCGGGAACGGTAACCGTGACCGCGACCCAGACCGACTGGCGGAACGTGCGCCGGACATCGCGGACCGAATGGCGCTTGCGGCCGAGCTCGCTTGCCATCAGCGGCGATGCCGCAAGGACAAGGCCCATGCAGAAGATCGTCAGCGCAAGGCTGAGATTAAGCCCGAGCGCCGATGCCGCGAGTGCATGCGCGCTCAATTGCCCCATGAGCACCACATCGGTCGATTGAATGAGCGCCATCGTCAGATTGGCAAGGATCAGCGGCCACGCCAGCGCGAGCATGGCGCGCAATTCGGCGCGCCATGGCGCGGGGGCGAGGAGCACGGGGGAAGCCATGGTCGTCGCCCCTAGCCGATCGCTGGCGCGCTGTCCGGCCTCAATAATCCCGCGAATAGCGTAGTGTCGCGCTCGAGCCCCCGAACGAGCTGGTCGCGCTGAGCAGGCTTAACGCGCGCGACAGGCCGATTTCGATCTGCGTGGCGGTGAAGCCGCGCGCGTCGGTGATGACTTCGACGTAGATGTTGTTCGAGATGTATTGGCCGACGGCGAGCGCCGTCCCCCGGTTCAGCGATTTGTCTTCGCCGAGCACCCGCAAGCGGCTGATGCCCGCTGCCGAACGGAGCTTGCCGAGCGGATCGAGCCCACCGCCCGCGCCGCGCAAGGAGTTGAGCGCCGCAGCGAGCTGGATCGCCTGGACGGGCGTCAGCTCGGTGATCGAGCTGCCGAACAACAGACGCGACAGCACTTCGTCCTGCGGCAGCGACGGCGTCGACGAAAAACCGATCTGTGGATTCTGCGCGCGCCCGGCGATGGTGATCGTCGCCGACACGCCTTCCACGCTGGTCCGCGCGACGAGCGCGATCTGCGGATTGGTGAAGGCGCCGCCATCGAAGGTCAGACGGCCGCTGTCATCGAGGTCGAAGCGGCGGCCTGCGAACGAATAAGTTCCGCGGACGATCTCCAGATTGCCGATCACCCGCGGCACCGCGGCCGTGCCGGTGACACGCATGTCGGTGGCCCATTCGGCCTCCAGCCCCATGCCCGACACGAAAATGCGGTTGTCCGCCCGCAGGCGGATGTCGAGCGCGAAATTGGTGGCGAAAGCGGGTGCTGCCGCAGGACGGACCCCGCGCGGATCATCAACCGCGCTTTTGCGCCGGACGCCGCTGAGTGCAGCCACTTCGGCAGTCCCCGCCCGGATGAACTCATAACGCGCATCGGGAACCTGAAGTTCACCGCTGATGCGCCCACCCGACGGGCCGTTCACGATCGCCAGCGTGCCGGAGACCGTCGCCCCGAGGGCGCTGCTGCTCGCCAGCTGCGCGTTGGCGAAGGAGAGCTTCAGATCGGCGGGAAAATTTCCGGCAGCGTCGAGGCCGATCGTTCCCGTGCCGCTGATCGTTCCGCGACCCGCGCGTCCCTGCATGCTGGTGAGTTGCAGCTCGGACTGGTTGAACCGCCCGGCGATGGCCAGATTGGTGATGACGGTTCCGTACGTCTGGTTTTCGTAACGCAGCGCATCGCCGCGCACGAGCCCGGTCAGCGTCGGGCGATCGACGGTGCCGCCAAAATCGGCCGCAACGACGATCGGACCGCCAAGCTGCTGGTCGGCGATTCCCGTGAGCGCCCAGAGCACTTCGGCCGGGCCGCCGTAGCGAATTCCACCGGCAAGCCCGGCGCGCATCAGCGGTTGCCCGGCGAGCCGCGCCTGCAGCCGTCCGATCACGCCGCTGCCGCGCCGCACGACCGCGCGGATGTCGCCGCCGCGCCGATCGATCAGCGCCAGCAGCGCAATATCGACCGGCGGTGACACCGAATAGGCGGCCGTTCGCGTGAAGCGCTGGACAGTGAGCCGCGCGGTGGTCGTCCCGCCCTGAACATAGTCGATCGTGCCCGAGGCTTTGCCGCCAAGGCCAAGGCCGGACGCGAAGGCCTGAACGATCGCCAAATCGACGTTGTCGAGCGCAGCGCGGGCGGTGATCTCATTTCCGTAAGCACCACTCAATTGCACGCGCCCCTGCGGGATTATGATGGTGACCGGTTGCAGTGACCACGCACCGTTGCTGCGCGTAACGGCGGCAGGATTCGCAAGACTGAACGCGATTCCATTTGCGCTGCCTTTGGCATTGGCAACGATGCGATCGGGCGCGAAAGCCGCCTGCGCCGCCAGATCGAATGGCGTATTGGTCTGCCCGCGCGCAACGACCGCCGCGGTGCCGCGCCCGTTCTGATAGCGCACGCGGCCCTGCGCCTGCGAAAGCAGGACGTCGCCCTGCACGAGATTGGCGAGGCGGAAATCGGCGTTGATTGCGGGCGCATCGGGATAGAGCAGCGCCGTGCCGCGCACCGTGCCGCCGCCGATGCTGATCGCCTGATCGCCCGGGATGCGCCCGCCGGTTGCGTTCAGCACGAAATCGGCGCGCTGGACCGTGCCTGCCGCGCCAAGCGTGACCTGACCGGTGATGCCCGATCCGGCGAGCGCGAGCGTGCCCGCATAAGGGCCGGACACAGATTGAATGACCCGACCGCGAACATCGATCCCGGCGACCCGCCCGCGCGCGATGTCGATTGTGAGCGGTCCCCGTCCCGTCCGGATCAGCACATCAGCTGAAAAGGGACCGTAGTTCGAATCGCCGCGGCTGGTGACCGCATAGCCCGCAGGCGTGCCGACGAGATCGGCGGTGACGCGGCGCAACCCGAGCCCGAAGCCGGGGCTGTCGGCGACGAGGCGAACGCGCGGCCGGGCCAGCGACCCCGTCGCCGAGACGGTTAGCGGGCCATAGCTGCGCGAGCGGCCACGCGCGCGAAAATCGATCTGGCCGTCGGGGCGATAGCTGCCGCTGCCGTCGACCACGGCGAGTCCCGGCGACGTCAGCCGCAGATTGCGCACGCGGATCACGCCGTCGCCGTCGAACCCGAAGCGCGCAATCGTCGTCGCATTGCCCGCGAGCTGATCAGCGATCGTCGCGTTGGTCAGCCGCCGCGTGACCACGCGCGCAACGCCTGCAATGCCGAAGCACCCGCGCGCGTCGGTCACGAGGCTGGCGTCGGTGACAACATTGACCCGGCCGAGCCCATCGATCTGGTAATCGTTGACGCGGCCCTTGAGCGCGCCGGTGTAGCGCCCGGTGTTGAAGTCAGCGACGGCGATTGCGGTCGCGTCGATCCGCTCCGAACGCAGTCTCAGATTGTCGGTCAGCAACCGCCCGTTCGACCATGCAACGTCGCCGTTTGCGGACAGACGGGTCAATAGGCCGCCCGCCGCCGCGTTCAGGCCGGTCACGCGGCGGGCGGTCGCCGCCACGGGAATGCGAATACGGTCAGGCTCGACCCGCGCGCGTCCGCTTGCCTCTAGGTCACCGACTCATAAAGCGCATCCAGATTTTTGCTGAGGCGAGCTTGATGAGGCCGAGATAGTTTTCTGCGTGTTTTTCATAGCGGGTTGCGATGGCGCGGAAGTGTTTGAGCTTGCTGAAG
>JBJXFA010000036.1:0-159068 GCA_046153865.1 Sphingomonadaceae bacterium | reverse complement strand
CCCGCGACCGGAAGTCGGCAACGGTATCTGTGTTCAGACCCGATGCCGCCTTCCGGTCGCCTCGTTTAACTTTCGCGTGCCCGGGTTAGGCGAAGGAAACGCGCGTCGTGATCTTGCGGCGACGCATCATCGCGCCAACAATGCCGAAACCGCTGAGCATCATGGCCCAGGTCGTCGGCTCAGGAACGGCCGACTGGACGCGAACCCGAATGATGTGGTCATCATGGTTGTCGCTGGTCGGCGAGACGTTGTCGTCGAAGATGAAATACAACACGTCCGACACATAGGTCGACGTGGTGTTCACCGTCGGGACGACGATGCCGAACTGGCCGTTGCCAACGCTGATCGCCGAACCGATGCCGCTGGCGAAGAAGTCGGCCGAGAACGCACCCGCGGCGAACGCTGCCGAACCGATGAACGTCGGCGTATTGTCGCCCGAAGCAAAGTGGTTGGCATTGGTTTCGGCAAACGCGCCGATGCCCGTTGCGGAGAAGGTGTTGGCCACACCGCTCTCGCTGCCCATATATTCGAAGATCACCGTGTCAGCAGCGCTGAGGGCAATCGATGCACCGGCGCTGGCAAAGGCGGTCAGGCCGAGGCTTGCGAAGTCAGCCTGGAAATCATTGTTCGGAAAGCCCGGACCCGGAATGGTCTGCAGCGACCCGCCCGGAAACGAAACGATGAACGACGCGCTTGCGGTCGTCGGGGCAACCACGGCAAGAGCGGCTGCGGCAAGAACGAGATTACGCATGTTAAAATTCCCCGTTAAAAAGTTGCGCAACGCTGCGTGTGAAAACCACGAACGGCGTTAACGACTTATCAACCGAATCACCCCTCAAAAGCAAGCGTTTCCTGCTTGCCTCAATGGTCCTGATTTGGGACACGGTGGCCGATTGCCTCGACGGCCTGCCGCATCAGGCTGGCGAGAATTTCGGCGACCGGCTCTTCGCGGGTAACCATGCCCACCGACTGACCCGCCATCAGCGATCCGTTCTCCACGTCGCCGTCGATCACAGCACGGCGCAATGCGCCCGCCCAGTAATGCTCGATCGCAAGCTGGGCCTCGGCCATCGCGACCGTCCCGGCGTCCAGCGCGCCTGCCACTTCGCGCTGCTTGGCGGTAAACAGCTCGGTTCCCGCATTCTTGAGCGCGCGGACGGGGATGACCGGCAGGCGCGGATCGAGCTGCACGCTGGCGATCGCGTCGCGCGCCGACGCCCGGAAAAACGCCTTCTTGAAATTGGGGTGCGCGATGCTTTCAGTCGCGCAGGCAAAGCGCGTGCCGAGCTGCACCCCCGCCGCGCCCATTTCGAGATAGGCTGCGATCGCCTCGCCGCGCCCGATGCCCCCTGCCACGAACACGGGCACCTGGTCCGCCACCTCGGGCAGGATTTCCTGCGCCAGCACCGAGGTGGACACCGGGCCGATATGCCCGCCCGCCTCCATGCCTTCGATCACGAGCGCATCGACGCCCGAGCGGATCAGCTTTTTCGCCAGGCTGAGCGCGGGCGCAAAGCAAATCAGTTTCGCGCCCGCAGCCTTGATCGCGTCGAGGCTGCCCGCTGGCGGAAGCCCGCCCGCCAGCACGATATGCGACACGTTGTGCGCGGCGCAGACGGCGATCAGCTCCATCAGTTGCGGATGCATCGTGATCAGGTTGACGCCGAACGGCTTGGCGGTGCGCGCCTTCGTCTCGGCGATTTCGGTATCGAGCAGGGCGGGCGTCATCGCGCCGCACGCGATGAGGCCGAAGCCGCCTGCATTCGACATGGCGGACACGAGATGCCGTTCGGACACCCACGACATCGCGCCGCACAGGATCGCGGTTTCGGAGCCGAGGAACGCAGTGCCGCGCGCCATCAATGCGGTTAATCGTGCATTTGCCATTGAGGTCATGGCTGCCCCATGCCCGTGCGGCACCAGCCGCACAAGCCGCAGGGTTTCGAGCCACGGTTGATCGGTGGCAGCGCGTCGCCATATTTGGAGTCCTGACGACACGCCCGCATCCCGGGCACTTCGTGCAGCGAAAAGGGCGCCGCGTGTCCGCTGACCAGTTTGACGGAAAAGGGCGGGCCGTACCCAGTGGCCGGTTAGCGCGCCTCGGCGTGTTCGGCCGGATGGCGGGCGGCGTGGCAGGTGGAGTCGTGGCGGAAGGCGCGCGGCGGCTGGCTGGCGGCGAGCGGCCGCGGATGAGCGAACTGCTGCTGACGCCCGCCAACGCGACGCGCGTTGCCGAGCAGCTCTCGCAACTGCGCGGGGCGGCGATGAAAATGGGCCAGATGATCTCGATGGACGCGGGCGACATGCTGCCGCCCGAACTGGCGCAGATTCTCGGTCGCCTGCGCAACAATGCGCATCACATGCCGCCTGCGCAGCTTCAGCAGGTGCTGGCGCGCGAATGGGGGAAGGAGTGGCGCAAGCGCTTTGCGCGCTTCGGCGCGGGGCCGATTGCCGCCGCCTCGATCGGCCAAGTGCACCGCGCGACGACGCATGACGGGCGCGACCTTGCGATCAAGGTGCAATATCCTGGGGTGCGCGAGAGCATCGATGCCGATGTCGACAATGTGGCGACGCTGCTGCGCGTTTCGGGATTGATGCCCAAGGGATTGGACATCGCGCCGCTGCTCGCCGAGGCGAAGCGCCAGCTTCACGAGGAAGCCGATTACGTGCGCGAGGGCGCACAAATGGCGCGCTTCGGTGCACTCCTCGCCGATCAGCCTGCGTTCGTGGTGCCCACGCTGGATACCGAATTCACCACGGATCGCGTGCTCGCGATGAGCTTCATCCCCGGCGTCGCGATCGAGACGCTCGTCGATGCCGAGCAAGACGAGCGCAACCGGGTGATGCGCGTGCTGATCGGGCTGGTGCTGCGCGAGCTGTTCGAATTCGGGCTGATGCAGACCGATCCGAATTTTGCCAATTACCGCTATCAGCGCGATACTGGTGCGCTGGTGTTGCTCGATTTCGGTGCGGCGCGCGCGGTCCTTCCCGAAACCGTCGAGGGCTATCGCGCGCTGCTCGCGGCGGGACTTGCGGGCGATCGCGACGCGGCGCGGCGGGCAGCGGTTGCGGTCGGTTTTCTGAACGAAACGACGGCGGACCGCCACCGCGCGACGATCGACCGGATGATCGGCGTTGTCATCGCCGAGCTGAATACGCCCGGGCCGTTCGATTTCGGCGACCGTGCGTTCGTGGGCGTTTTGCGCAACGAGGGGCTCGACATCGCGGCGGACCGCGATTCGTGGCACATTCCGCCGGTCGATACGCTGTTCGTCCAGCGCAAGATCAGCGGCACTGCGCTGCTTGCCGCGCGGCTCAAGGCAAAGGTCGACGTGCGGGCGCTGCTTCACGGCTATGTCGAGGGCGCGCCGCTTGAAAGTGCGGCGCTCGGTCCCAAATGACCGAAGAGTGCGACCCCCGATCGACAAGGACCTGGAATGACAAACGCCGCCGTTGGAATGCCCTGTCCGGTCTGCAAGGTCGCGCTGGTGATGAGCGAGCGCTCAGGCATCGAGATCGACTATTGCCCGCAGTGCCGCGGCGTCTGGCTCGATCGCGGCGAACTCGACAAGATCCTCGAACGCAGCAGCGATGCCCCCGCACCCGCGCCGCGCCAACCGGCCCCGCCACCGCCGCAGGGGTATCCTGCCCCGGGCTATGGCGGCACCCCGCAATATCCTTATGGCAAGCGCAAGAAGTCGTTCTTCGACGAATTGTTTGATTGAGGGCTGTTACGCACGCCGGATAGTCCGAACCCGTCCGCGTTCGAAATGGCACGACCGACTACGTTTCTGTGAACTTTGGATTTCACGCAGCAGGCCAAGTCCCGAATTCCAAGCCGTCGATTTCCGCGAAATCGCCGACATTTGTGGTCATCAGAACGGCATTGAGCGACAGCGCCGTTGCCGCGATCATCCTGTCGATGATCTTGCGACGGCTGAAGCCGACCCGCTGAACGATCCCGCCGTAGTTCGTCGCCATATCAGCATTGAAATCAACGACTTCGAACGTTCGAAGGAGCGCGTCGAGGCGACGTCGCCGCTGGGCCAGCATTTGCGGACGTGCGTAGACGCCACCCTCCAACTCGACTTTGGTGATCGCCGAAAGGACCGGCCGTGCATCGAGCGCCGCCAAAAATCTGTTTGCCGCCACTGCGTCGTCGCGCAGCAAGATTGCCACGCTGGTATCGAGCAAACGGATCAAATCAATACAGGCCAGGGCGCTCTGGAAATTCGGTACGGCCGTCGTTGCGAGCTTCTTCGGCTCCAGGCACCGGTCCGATCGCGTCGAGCTCGCGGATCAGTTCGGCAATTCGTGCGCGTTCATAATCCGGGTCGGCGAGCACATGGATTTCGACATCCCGTCCCCGTTGCTTGACCTCGAGCGCGTCGCCCGCCTTGATGCCGAAGGACTTCGGCAGCCGCACGGCGACGCTGTTCCCCGTCTTGAAGGCACTGGTTTTGACGATTGCGTTCATGTGTCGGATATACGGGATATATCCCGGTGCTTCAAGCTCTGTGTGAGATTTCACTGCGTCGGCAGGGGCGGCGTCACCGTCGCGTTCCGCGACGCAATCGCGATTGGTTTCACGGCCATCGAGTACCTGCTTTTCGCATCGCCAGGAAACTCACACCCCCTCCACCGCATCCAGCCCATAAGCCGTGTGCAGCACGCGCACGGCGAGTTCGGTGTAGTCGTCTTCGATCAGCACGCTCACCTTGATTTCGCTGGTGCTGATCGCCTGGATGTTGATCCCGCGCTTCGCCAGCGCATCGAACATCGTGCTTGCAACGCCCGCATGGCTGCGCATGCCGACGCCGACGACCGAGATTTTCGCGACCTTGGTATCGTGGACGAGCGCGGCAAAGCCGATGTCGCCCCGGGCTTTCTCCAGTGTATCCATCGCGCGCGCCAGTTCGGCTTGCGGCACGGTGAAGGTTACGTCGGTCGATCCCGAATTGTGCGCGATGTTCTGGATGATCATGTCCACGTTGATGTTGACCGCGGCGAGCGGCGCGAAGATCGCCGCGACCGCGCCGGGCTTGTCAGGCACGTCGGTCAGCGTGATCTTGGCTTCGTTCTTGTCATAGGCGATGCCGGTGATGAGCTGGCGTTCCATAGTGTCTCCCAGGTCGTTGTCGCCCACGATCATCGTGCCGGGCAGGGTATCGGCGGTGGCCGCGTGATTGGGGTCGTCGAAGCTCGAGAGCACCTGGATGCGCACGCCCGCCTTCATCGCGAGGCCCACCGAGCGCGTCTGCAGCACCTTGGCGCCGACGCTCGCGAGTTCGAGCATTTCCTCATAGGTGACACGCTTCAGCTTGCGCGCACGGGGCACGATGCGCGGGTCGGTGGTGTAAACGCCATCGACGTCGGTGTAGATGTCGCAGCGATCGGCCTTGATTGCTGCCGCCACCGCGACCGCCGACGTGTCCGAACCGCCGCGGCCCAGCGTCGCCACGCGCTCGCCGGGGCCAAGGCCCTGAAAGCCGGGGATGACGGCGACTTCGCCTGCCGCCATTGCTGCGATCAGCGGTCCGGTATCGATGTCTTCGATCCGCGCGGCAGCATGCGCGTCGCTCGTGCGGATCGGAAGTTGCCAGCCCAGCCAGCTGCGCGCGCGCACGCCCGTCGCCTGCAGCGCGATGGCGAGCAGCCCGCTCGTAACCTGTTCGCCGCTTGCGACGACCACATCATATTCGCGCGGATCGGCGAGCGCCGAGGCTTCGCGACAGAAGCCCACGAGCCGGTCGGTTTCGCCCGCCATCGCCGAGACGACGACGGCGACCTCATTGCCCGCCTCGACTTCGCGCTTCACCCGCGCGGCGACGCTGCGGATGCGATCGATCCCGGCCATCGACGTGCCGCCGAATTTCATCACGATGCGCGCCAAAGAATTCCCCTTTCGCCGGCGGGCTGATAGGAAGCGCGCGTGTCGAACGCAACCGCCCCCCAAGCCGCGCATTTCGGCGCGATGGCCGCCGACTGGTGGAACCCCAAAGGCTCGTCGGCGATGTTGCATCGGCTTAACCCGGTGCGCCTGCGCTACATTCGTGAACAGATCGATGCGCAGTGGCACGGCGACCCGAAGGCGCGGACGCCGCTGGCGGGCAAGTGCGTGCTCGACATGGGCTGTGGCGCCGGGCTGCTCGCCGAGCCGCTTGCGCGGCTGGGTGCGGCGGTCACCGGCATCGATGCCGCCGCCGAAAACGTCGATGTCGCGCGCGAACACGCGGCGCAATCGGGGCTGACGATCGACTACCGCGTGGGCGATGCCGAAGCTGCGGCGGGCGAAACCTTCGATCTGGTCACCTGCCTCGAAGTGGTCGAGCATGTCAGCGACCCGCCCGCGTTCGTTGCCGCGCTGGCGGCGGCGCTGGCACCCGGCGGGCTGCTCATCCTCTCGACGCCGAACCGGACACCGCTGTCGCGCCTCGCGCTGATTGGGATCGGTGAGACGATCGGTGGCATCCCGCGCGGCACGCATGACTGGAACGCGTTTCTGAAGCCCGAGGAATTGACGGCGCTCGTCACGGCGGCGGAACTGCGCATCGTCGGCACGCGCGGCCTTTCCTTCAGCCCGCTGCGCGGCTTCGAACTTTCGGACAATCTGGCGCTCGATTATTTCATCACCGCGACGCGTGCATAGGCCGATGCGTTAATCCGGCTCGACTACCGTGCCCGGTAACGGATTTGGGAGTGCCGGTCATGAAGTTCATTTTGTTCAAATCGCGCGGCGGCGATTACATGGTTGCGACTGCGAACATCGCCTTTCTGCGCAGTGATGAAAACGGCCAGACTAAGATTGGCATGGTCGGTGGTGAATCGCTGCTCGTTACCGGCAGCATGGACGAGACGCTGGCGATCATCCTCGCAAACTGATCTAGCCCTTGCGGAGTGCTCGCCACTGCGCGGCGGTCTGCCCCCAGGCATCGACGCGGGCATCCGCGAAGGGTTCGGGCAGGCGCGTGGGGCCGAGGTTGGCCGAGCCGAGCCGCTGCGCCAGCGCGATCGAGCGGGCGTTTTCTGGGTCGATCGTGTGGATCACGTCCGCCCAGCCGAGCACGTCGAACGCATAATCCATCGTCGCAACGACCGCTTCATAAGCATAACCGCGCCCCGCGAACTGCGGCGCGACGCCCCAGCCAATTTCCTTGCCCGGCCACCCTTCGGGTTCCCACGGGCCCAGCCGCCCGACCCAGGTGCCTGTCGCGCGCTCAACCACCGAAAACATCGCAAAGCCCCTGATGTCCCAAGCCCCGCGCATCGTGCACAACTGCCGCCACGCCTCGGCGCGCGAAACGGTGCCGCCGATGAAACGCGTCGTCTCGGCATCGGCCCCCATCGCAGCCCAGCCGTCGAGGTCTGCCGCTTCGGGAACGCGCAGGATGAGGCGTTCGGTTTGGAGGATTGCAGATGCCACCATCACCTTGAATCCGATAGCGTCGCCAGTGCGCGCTCGCACTGCAGGCAGAGCGGAGGAAGGCGACGACGGACGATGTCGTAGATCAGCAGGCCATCGACTGCGTCATATTCGTGCCGGAGGACATTGCCGAGGCCGCGAAGCGCTGCGCTGTCCAGATCGATCCGCAAGTCGTGGAGCCGGTCGGTGCCGATCTTGATTGCGGCCTCGCAAATCCGTTCGATGCAGCGTTCGGTTGCATCGACGCGCAAAGCATCGTCGGCAAACGCCTCCATCGACAACGCCCCGACATAGTCGATGGCGTGTTCGGCATTTCTCAGGATGTCGCCGATCCGGACGGTCTCGTTGCTAGAAGACAAGGACCCGGTCCCGTTCGATCGCGTGCTGGAAAGCGGGACGACGAGCTGGTTCGTTAACAAGATCGACTTTGCATCCCAGAATATCGGTCAGCCGCACATTGATGGCGGCAAAGTCGTAGAGATCAACCTTGCCGTGATCGACATGGGCCGCAAGATCGACATCGGAGATGTCGTCTTGCTCGCCGCGCGCGACCGAGCCGAACAGCGAGAGGCGCGTAATGCCGAGATCACGCAACTCGGGTTCGTGCGCGCGCAAAACGGCCATGACCATATCCTTGTCCATCGCCGCACCTTAGCCGAAGCGCGTTTTCAATTCCAGAAGCGCAAGCGCAGCTTTGGCAGCTTCGCCGCCCTTGTCTTTCTGGGCGGGGTCGGCGCGGACGAGCGCCTGCGCTTCGTTTTCGACCGTCAATATCCCGTTGCCGATCGCCAGCCCGTCGATCGACAGCGCCATGATCGCGCGCGCGCTTTCGCCCGCCACGATCTCGAAGTGATAGGTCTCGCCGCGGATCACCACGCCGATCGCGACATAGGCTTCAAAGCGCCCGCTTTCGCTCGCCAGCGCGATCGCTGCCGGGATTTCGAGCGCGCCGGGTACGGTCAGCGTGTCATGCGCGTGCCCTGCGTCCTCGATTGCGGCGCGCGCGCCTGCGATCAGCATGTCATTGAGATGCGCGTAGAAGCGCGCTTCGACGATCAGGACCTTCGCCATTATTCCCCCCCGGTGCCTGGAATCGGTCGCTCGCCGACGATGGACAGACCATAGCCTTCAAGGCCGACCAATGTGTGATGCGTGTTGGTGAGCAGGATCATGTCCTGCACGCCGAGTTCGGAGAGGATCTGTGCGCCGACGCCATAGTCGCGCAATTCCTCGACTTGCGGATCGCCCGCGCTCCGCCCTTCCGCGCGCAATTGCATGAAGCGGCTGACCATCCCGCGCATCGGCTTGTTGATAAGCACGAGCACGCCGGTGCCGTCCGCCGCAATCGCCTCCATCGCCCTCGGCAACAGTCCCGAACGCTCGTTCTCCTCGCCAAACACATCGACGAACATCGACATGGTGTGCATGCGCACGAGCGTGGGCTTGGCGGGATCGATGCGGCCCTTGACCAACGCCAGCGTCTCGTCACCGGTTGCCTTGTTGAAGAAGGTGACCGCACGCCAATCCCCGCCCCAGCGGCTGTGAAAGCTCATTTCCGCGCGCTTTTCGACGAGGTGGTCGTGCTTGCGGCGATAGGCGATCAGGTCGCGGATGGTGCCCATCTTCAGCCCGTGGCGGCGCGCGAACACCATCAGGCTGTCCATCCGCGCCATCGTGCCATCATCGTCCATGATCTCGCAGATCACGCCCGACGGGTTGAGCCCGGCAAGGCGCGCGACATCGACCGCCGCCTCGGTATGCCCGGTGCGCACCAGCACGCCACCGTCGCGCGCGACGAGCGGGAAGACGTGCCCGGGCGTCACGATATGCTCGCGGCCTTTGCCTGAATCGATCGCAACGGCGATGGTGCGTGCGCGGTCGGCTGCCGAAATCCCCGTCGTCACGCCGTCGCGCGCTTCGATCGAAACCGTGAACGCGGTTTCGTGGCGCGTCCCGTTCGAACGGCTCATCAGTTCGAGGCCGAGTTCATCGACGCGCGTCCGGGTGAGCGCGAGGCAGATCAGGCCGCGCCCGTGCGTCGCCATGAAGTTGATCGCATCGGGGGTTGCCATCTGTGCGGGGATGATGAGGTCGCCCTCGTTCTCGCGGTCTTCGTCATCGACCAGGATGACCATCCGCCCGTTGCGCGCTTCGTCGATGATTTCCTCGATCGGCACGAGCGCGGGCCGGTCGCTGTTGGCGCTGAGATAGGTCTCGAGCTTGCGCAGCGTCTCGGCAGTCGGGTTCCAGTCGGGCGCGTCGAGATCGCGCAGGGTATTGGCGTGGAGGCCAGCGGCGCGAGCGAGGCCGGAGCGTGACACACTCCCGGTCGCAACATGGTCGCGGATGCGTGTGATGATCGATGTGTCCATGAGTTCGAAATATCACATTGCAATGTGTTTGCAAGGAAATTCGTGACACGACTGCGGTTGCAATTTGCCAACCCCATCGACTAAGCGTCTGGCGTGGGGCGAGACATCGTATTTACGGCGGCGGAGCAAGCGGCGCTGCAATACTATCGCGGTTCGGGGCATCGCATGATCAACGCGGTCTTGCGTGGCGAAGAGCCGGAATCGCGCCTGATCGAGACTATGGTGAAAACGCTTGATAGGATGATCGCACGTGTCAACCCGTTCGCAGGCATGCACGTTTATCGTGGGATCGGTCTTGAGTTCGCAACATTCCTTCAATCGCGTGGCCTCACGAAGGGAACGCTGATCCATGATGACGGATTTCTAAGCACGTCAATTTCGCGCTCTGTCGCGAAGCGCTTTTCGGCGATCGGGGATTGTCACATTCATATGGAATTGAGGATTGATCGACCAATACTGTCAATCGACCTCAGTCACCTCGATGACGAGGCCGAAGTTATTTTCGCGCGTGGTCGGACAATCGCAGTTCTGGGTTTCGATAGCGCCACAAATGCGATAAAGGCCACGCTGCAATGATCAAGTCTGACGTCTCGATCGACCGCTTCGGTTTTGCCTCAGAGCGCGGATTGCGGATTGAGGCACCGGTTGGAGGAGGCCCCAATCTTCTCGATGGCGTGGTCCTTCGTCGTCCAGCCGAAGGTGGTCGTCCGCAGCCGGACCTCGTTTGGCGCTTTCTGCGGGCTCGTATGCGCGACCGAATCATTGCGAGCATGGTCGGGCAGCGTGTCGAGATACCGGTGGCGGGAAATCGTCATGGTCGGGTCCGGAGCATTTTGATCACTGCGGAGATGGTCGGTCGGAGAATTTCGACTCTGGGCGCACCTGCGCGGTTGGGGCTGATCACCCGCAGCCGGAAACCGTCGGCTCAGGCCGCGCTGCGATCGCGCATCCGCGCCAGATAGCGGGCCAGCGTGTCGATCTCGATGTTGACGGCACGGTCCGGCACCAGATCGCCGAGTGTCGTGACTGACCAGCTGTGCGGGATGATGTTGACCGTGAAGGTGGTCCCCTCGGCATTGTCGGTCACCGTGTTGACAGTGAGCGACACGCCATCGACGGTGATCGAGCCCTTGGCGGCGATGTAGGGGGCAAGGCCTTGGGGCGCGTTTACCGTCACACGGTGCGAATCGCCTTCGCGATCGACGGCGATAACGGTGCCGACGCCATCGACATGCCCCGTCACGATATGCCCGCCGAGCTCGTCGCCGACCTTGAGAGCACGCTCGAGGTTGAGGCGCGCGCCAACGGCCCAGGCGTGCGGGGCGGTTTTTGACAGAGTTTCGCCCGAGGCATCGACCGAGAACCAGTCGGCACCCTTGTCGATCACGGTGAGGCAGCACCCCGCGCACGCGATCGAGGCACCGATCGCGACGCCCGCCATATCGTAGTTGCAGCCGATGACGATGCGGGTGTCGCCGCGCGTGTCCACGCTGCGCACGGTGCCGATGTCGGTGACGATGCCGGTAAACATGCCGTGCTAATCGCGCACGCGGTCGTAGATGTCGAGACGGTCCGGCCCAAAGCTGCGGCTATCGGTCTGCGTCCAGCGGCCGTGCGCGGCGGCAAGGGCGGCAAGCCCGATGTCGCCGAGGGCAGGCTTGCCGCTGCCGATCAGGATCGGCGCGGTGTAGAGGAGGAGGCGATCGACGAGATCGGCCTCGAGGAAAGCGGCGGCTGCGCTTGCGCCGCCTTCGATAAGGACGTGGTCGGTTGAAAGAGTGGCAATCGCTGAGGGGGAGTCGATTGTGCTCACAGAGGGCACAGAGGACACCGAAGGATTGAACGCTCCCTCTCTGTGCTCTCTGTGCCCTCTGTGAGAACCCGAAAGAACAGCGATCGCAGGGCTGCGCCCTTCCAGCCCTGCGAGCCGCACGTCGAGCCTTGGCGTGTCCGCCTCCCAAGTGCCTCGCCCTACGACGATGACTCCGCACCGCGATCGCTCAACGTGGCCGTGGGCGCGCGCGGCTTCCCCGGTGATCCAAAGGCTTTCGCCGTCAGCGCGGGCGATGCAGCCGTCGAGCGAGACTGCGAGTTTCAAGGTGACATGGGGGCGGGAGTGGCGATGGCGCGTGAGATAGCCTTCGAGGCTGCGCGCTGCTGCTGCGCCGGTCTCGGCGCTTACAGCGATACCCGCCGCGCCCAGCGCCTCGACGCCCCGCCCATCGGTGCGCGGGTCGGGATCGCGCGCCCCGTAAACGACCCGGGCGACGCCGGCCTCGGCAATGAGCACGCTGCAGGTCGGCCCGCGTTCGCTCGCATGGGCGCAGGGTTCAAGTGTTGTGTAAAGCGTCGCGTCGCGCGCAGCCTCACCCGCCTGCGCCAATGCGAGTGCCTCGGCGTGCGGCCGTCCGCCAGCTTGCGTCCACCCCCGCCCGACAACAATCCCGTCGCGGACCACGACGGAGCCGACATTGGGATTGGGCCAGGTGCGGGCGCGGCCTCGATGGCCGAGCGCTGCCGCCACCGCCATCCAGCGCGCGTCGGTCACATGCCGACGCTTTCCATCATGTTCTGCACGCGCTTGAACTGTTCCTGCCGCTCGAGCCGCGCATCTTCGGCGGCCTTGCGCTCCGCACGCTCGGCGGGTTGATCCTTCAGCTGCTGCGCGCGCACCTCTTCGACGGTGCGATTGCCGTTCCACTGTTTGACATAAGTGACCTCTGCCTCGCGATATTCGCGCTCCGCTGCAAATTGGATTGCAATCATGCCGATGATCGCGCTGACGATGAGGACGGACAGCAGGGCAAACAGCCAGCCATGCTCGTGCTTCTCACCGACAAAGCCACGAAGATCGCGCCAGGCGGCGCGCGGCGAGAACGAGCGGGGGATCAAAGCCATTGCCGCTAAGATAGGCGGTAGCGCGCCAAGGTCAAAGGCTGCTTGACCGCGCGAGCGCGCTGGGCTTTGGAGGGACCATGGCCGACAGCATCGCAGCCGCGCTTGCCGCGCGCAACATCACCCTGCCCACCGCCGCCGCGCCGGTCGCCGATTACGTGCCGACGGTCGAGGCCAATGGGCTGATCTTCGTCTCGGGCCAGCTGCCGTTTCAGAACGGCGAGGTGATGACCGGGCGGCTGGGCGAAGACCGCGACGTCGCCGCCGGGCAGGACGCAGCCGAAGCATGCGCGCTCATGATCGTGGCGCAGCTCAAAAAGGCGCTCGGCAGCCTCGATCGGGTCGAGCGCATTGTGCGCCTCGGTGTGTTCGTGGCGAGCGATCTGCGCTTTACCGAACAGCCCAAAGTTGCCGACGGGGCCTCGGCGATGATGGTCGCGATTTTCGGCGAGGCGGGCAAGCATGCGCGCGCCGCCGTCGGCGTGCCGGTTTTGCCGCGCGGCGCGATGGTCGAAGTCGATGCGATCGTCGCTGTTCGCCCCGCTTGAGCAGCTGATCGCGCCCGCACCACCGCCTGCGCGCGTGGCGTTTCTCAAAAGCCAGCCGTTTGCGCATCGCGGTCTGCACGGGCGCGGCGTGATCGAAAACAGCCGGGCGGCGTTTCGCGCAGCTGTCGCCATCGGTCATGGCATCGAACTTGATGTGCAGGGCGCGCGGGATGGCGAGGCGGTCGTGTTTCACGATGCCACGCTTGAACGGCTGACCGGTGCGACGGGTCGCGTTGCGGCACTCCCGGTCGGCGACCTCGAACGGATCGCGCTTGCCGGCGTTGAAGAGACGCTGGTGCAGCTGCCCGTCGTGCTCGGCGAGATCGGTGGCCGGGTGCCGGTGCTGATCGAGATCAAGGGATCGGGCGAGCATGTCGCGCCGCTGTGCCTGTCGGTGCGCCGCGCGCTCGAGGGGTATCGCGGGCCTGCCGCCGTGATGGCGTTCAATCCGCATGTTCCCGCCTGGTTCAAAACGCATGCGCCGCGCATTGTGCGTGGTCTCGTGGTGAGCGAGGAAGGACGGCGCGGGCTCCGGGGCGATGTCGTGCGCTGGCTGGCAATGCGCCGCGCCGGTCCCGATTTTCTGGCTTATGACGTGCGCGATCTGCCCTCGCGCTTTGCAGCGGCGGCGCGCGGGCGGGGGATTCCCGTGCTGACCTGGACGGTGCGCGATGCGGCGGCCGAACGCACGGCAAGCGTGTGCGCGGACGAGGCGATTTACGAACGGGCGCGATGAGCGGGATCGTCGTCCGGATTGGAAACGGCGTTGCCAGCATCGATGCCGGGCATTGGGATGCGGTGGCCGGACGCGCCAATCCGTTCGTCGCGCATGCGTTTCTGGCAGCGCTCGAAACCTCGGGCAGCGCCGTGCCTGATACCGGCTGGCAGCCGGTGCCCATTCTTGTCGAGCAGGCCGACGGAACGCTTGTCGCGGCGGCACCAGCCTATCTCAAGAGCCACAGCCAGGGCGAGTATATCTTCGATCACAATTGGGCCGATGCCTGGGAAAATGCGGGCGGGCGCTATTATCCCAAGCTCCTGATCGCGGTGCCGTTTTCGCCGGTGCCCGGACCGCGCCTGCTTGCCCGTGACGATAGTTTCGCCCGCGCGCTGATCGCCGGGGCCGAGACGCTTGCCGAGCGCAATGGCCTGTCGTCGGTCCACGCCAATTTCCTCGATCCGGCGCAGATCGAGCTGTTTCGCGCGGCCGGATGGCTGATCCGCGAAGGCACGCAGTTTCACTGGTCGAACAACGGCTATGCCAACTTCGACGATTTCCTCGACGCACTTGCCTCGCGCAAGCGCAAGGCGATCCGCAAGGAACGCGCCGCCGCTATCGAGGGGCTCGAGATCGTCCATCTCTCAGGCGATGCGATCACCGAGGAGCACTGGGACGCTTTCTGGAATTTCTATCAGGATACCGGCGCGCGCAAATGGGGGCGGCCCTATCTCACGCGCGCCTTTTTCTCGGAGATCGGGCGGACGATGGCCGATCGGATCATCCTCATGCTCGCGCTACGCGATGGTCGACCGATTGCCGGGGCGCTCAATTTCGTCGGCGAGGAGACGCTTTACGGCCGCTACTGGGGCTGCAGCGAGGACGTGCCGTGCCTGCATTTCGAGCTGTGCTATTATCAGGCGATCGATGCCGCCATCGCGCGCGGACTGAAAACCGTGGAAGCGGGGGCGCAGGGCGAGCACAAGCTGGCGCGCGGCTACGTGCCGGTCGCGACCTGGTCGGCGCATTATATCCCCAATGCAGGGTTTCGCGCGGCGATTGCCGATTTTCTGGAACGCGAGCGCCGCGCGGTCGAGCGCAGCATGGAGTTCCTCGGGACAATGGCCCCGTTCAAAAAGGGTTAGGCGGCCGCGCGGAGCATCGGTGCCGCGCCCAGCCACGCGCGGGCCTGACGCTGCGCTTCGGCGATTTCGCGCGCGGTCATGTCTTCGGCGATTTCGGCGCGGCATTCCTGCGCGCGCGCGTCGCCTTTCACCGAGGCGAGGTTGAACCATTTGTGTGCCTGGACCAGATCGACGGCGATCCCGCCGCTGCCGCTTGAATAGGCGATGCCCAGCTCATAGCAGGCGCGCGGGTCGCCTGCTGCTGCGTCGCGCAATTTGCGTTCGACGAGAAAGCTATTGCTGTTCAAACTATTTGCCATGCCGAGCGACCCCTTTTTCCTGTCAAGGACCGTCTTCTCCGATATGGTTTAAACAATGCGTTAACGCCGCATTTGCGATCGTCGTTTCGCGCCGCGCGGGGTGACCGGCATGTTGTCGATCAGGCGCGCCCCGCCGATCCGCGCTGCCGCCATAATGCGGTCGATCGTCTCGGGCGTCGCGTCGCGCAGGTCGCGGTCCACGGCGCTCACATAATCGACGGTAAATCCGGCGTCGATGAGCGCAGCGTGGGCGTCCGCGAGTGCAAGATCGATTGCAGAGCCGGACTCGATCGCGGTCACCGCCGTCTGCAGCGCCTGCGGAAGCGTTGCCGCCGCCTTGCGGTCATCCGGACCCAGGTAAGCATTGCGCGACGACAGCGCGAGCCCGTCGGTCGCGCGTTCGGTTGGCACGCCGATGATGTCTATGCCCAGATCCAGATCGCTCACGAGGCGGCGGACGACGGCAAGCTGCTGCCAATCCTTCTCGCCGAACAGCGCGACGTCAGGGCGGATCTGCCCGAACAATTTGGTCACGACGGTTGCGACCCCGTCAAAATGCCCCGGTCGCCAGGCTCCGCATAGCCCCTCGCTCAGCCCCTTGACCGAAACGGTGGTCGTAAAGCCTTCCGGATACATGACGTCGGCATCCGGGGCCCAGAGCATCGCCACGCCCGCCTCGGCCAGCATCGCGGCATCGGCACTCTCGTTGCGCGGATAGCGCGCGAGATCGTCGGTGGGCGCGAACTGCATGGGGTTGACGAACAGCGACACAATGACGTGATCGGCGTGGCGCTTCGCCGTCTCCACCAGCGCCATATGCCCCGCGTGCAGCGCACCCATCGTCGGCACGAGCGCGACCGGGCCGGTCAGCGCGGCGCGGGCATGGCGCAGGCGCGCAAGGTCACGGATCGTTTGCACGGGCGCTGGCCCTCCCTTATGGCAAAGGGGTCCTTTCGCGGCCGATGCGGCACGAATCAAGGACATTGGGAAAGCCATTACGCCGATCATGACGAGCAGACGTCCGCACCGCATTGT
Source organism: Sphingomonadaceae bacterium (assembly GCA_046153865.1). Lineage (GTDB taxonomy): Bacteria > Pseudomonadota > Alphaproteobacteria > Sphingomonadales > Sphingomonadaceae > Sphingomonas_O. The sequence continues at coordinate 142,633 of JBJXFA010000036.1, read as the reverse complement.
TTTTGCTAACGAAAAAGGTGGCACCGGCAAGTCGACCACCGCCGTTCACGTCGCGGTCGCGCTGGCGGCATCGGGTTACCGGGTGGCCGCGCTCGATCTCGATGTTCGCCAGAAGACGCTGGCGCGTTATCTTGACAATCGTGCTGCCAGCATCCGGCGGCACCAGCTCGATCTGCCCGGCCCGGTCCATGGCGTCCTCTCGTTGCTGACCGGTGCGGGCCTCGAGCAGGAGGTCGCCCGGCTCGGTCATGGCAAGGACTTTATCGTGATCGACACACCAGGGCGCGACGATCCGCTGGCGCGCGCGGCAATTTCGCAAGCCGACACGCTGGTGACGCCGATTAACGACAGCTTCGTCGATCTCGACCTGATCGGCCAGGTCGATCCCGAGACGTTCAAGGTCACGCGTCCCAGCTTTTACGCCGAGCTGGTGTGGGATTTGCGCAAGGCGCGCGCCAAGGCCGACGGTGGCACGGTCGATTGGGTGATCCTGCGCAACCGGCTCCAGCATCTCGATGCCAGGAATATGCGCCGCGTGGGGGCTGCGCTGACCGAGCTTGCCAAGCGCGTGGGCTTTCGCGTCATCCCCGGCTTGGGCGAGCGGGTGATCTACCGCGAGCTGTTTCCCAAGGGGCTGACGCTTCTCGATGTGAGCGCGATCGAAGGTGTCGGCCTGAGCCATATCGCCGCGCGTCAGGAACTGCGAGAGATGGTCGCCGCGCTAGCGCTGCCGGCCGCCGAAACGCGCGATGCCGAACTCGCTTTCGCATGAGCAAGCTCCTCATTCTCGCCGCACTGCTCGTGATCCTGTATGTGATCGGCAAGCGCCTGCTCGCGTCGCCGCGGCCGATGGGCAAGCGCGATGCTGCCCGGTTGCTCGGCGTTTCGACCGATGCCGATGCGGTCGCGGTCGCCGAAGCGCATCGCCGCCTGATCGCCAAGGTGCATCCCGATGCCGGGGGCAGCGCTGAACTCGCTGCTCGGATCAATGAAGCACGGGACATTATGCTGAAATAATGTGTTGCGTCAAAAGCACATATCGTGGCGATGTGGCCGATATTCGCTAACGTTACACAATACAGTCACATAGTCATCCTACCCGCCGCCCGGTCGCAGGCTTTGGCGACGTGTTTCGGGGAATTTTACCATGAAAATCTTTATCGGTGCGTGCACCATCGCTGCTGCCTGCATGTCGAGCGCAGCCTATGCTGAAGCGTTCTCGGGAGTCTATGCAGGCGGTATCGTCGGCTATGACAAGCTTTCGGCAAAGGTTTCGAGCGGCGGCGTCAGCGCTTCGGAATCAGGCGATGCCATCACTGGCGGTGCGCTTGTCGGATACAATGCCAAGGTTGGCGGCAACTTCGTCATCGGTGCCGAAATCGAAGGCGTCATTGGCGGCGGGAAGATCGGCGATGGCGTGGACGATGTGAAGACCGATTACTCGCTCGCGACGGGCGTTCGTGGCGGTTTTCTCGTTGCTGAGCGTGCGCTGATCTTTGCCAAGGTGGCCTATGTCAACACGCGGCTCAGCTTTGATGGCGAAGGCGAAAACGGTGACGGCTTCGCGTTTGGCGGCGGGGTCGAGGTTGCCTTCTCGGACAAGATTTCGGGCCGCGTTACCTACATGCGCTCGAGCTACAGCATCGATGAAGATGCCGAAGCCGCGCTTGGTGCCGACGTCGATATCAATCGCGACCAGGTGCTCGGCGGGATCGTGATCCACTTCTAACGGTTGTAAAGCGTTGAATGGGGACGTCGCGGCGCGGCGTCCCCATTTTCATGCGCGGGCCGAAGCGCTAGAGGCGGCGCGAGCCCAAAGCGAGGATGATCCATGACGCACCGTTTCGACCCTACCGTGCTGCGCGAATACGATATTCGCGGGATCGTCGGCCAGACGCTGGGCGAGGATGACGCCTATGCCATCGGGCGCGGTTTCGCCACGCGGGTGCGCGCCAATGGCGGCACGCGGGTCGCGGTCGGCTGGGACGGGCGGCACAGTTCCCCGGCGCTCGCCGCGCGCCTCGTTTCAGGGCTGACCGAGAGCGGTGTAGATGTCGTGCGCGTAGGTCGCGGCCCAACGCCCATGCTCTATTATGCCGAAGCGATGCTCGAGGTCGATGGTGGCATTCAGATAACCGGCAGTCACAATCCCGCCGAGTATAATGGCTTCAAGATGGTGCTTGCCCATGCGCCATTTTTTGGGGCGGACATCCGCGATCTCGACCGGTTGGCGCAGGGCGCGGAGTGGGAAACCGGCAGCGGCGACGTCTCCGACTATGACATCATCGACGAATATGTCGCGCGGCTGGTGCGCGATTTTGACGGGGGCGCGTTTCGTATCGGTTGGGACGCGGGCAATGGTGCCGCGGGCGAAGTCATCGAAAAGCTCGTCGCGTTGCTGCCCGGTGAGCATCACACGCTGTTCACCGAGATCGACGGAAGCTTTCCCAATCATCATCCCGACCCTACCGAGGAAAAGAACCTCGCCGATCTCAAACGTTTGGTCGCGGAGAAAAGCCTCGATTTCGGAGTCGCTTTCGATGGCGACGGTGATCGGATCGGCGCGATCGACAGTCAGGGCCGCGTCGTCTGGGGCGATCAGATCCTCAGCATCCTGGCCGCACCCGTGCTCGCGGCGTTGCCCGGGGCCACGATCATTGCCGATGTGAAGGCCAGCCAGATGCTCTACGATCGGATCGCCGAACTCGGCGGCGAACCGCTCATGTGGAAGACCGGGCACAGCCTGATCAAAACGAAGATGAAGGAAACCGGCGCGCCGCTCGCGGGCGAAATGTCAGGCCACATCTTCTTTGCGCAGGATTATTACGATTATTACGGGTTCGATGATGCGCAGTTTGCGGCAGTCCAGCTCATCCGTGCGATCTCGGCACAGGGCGGCTCGCTGACCGCGCTCAAGGATGCAATGCCCGCCTTCGTCAACACGCCCGAAATGCGCTTTCAGGTCAGCGAAGAGCGCAAGTTTGTCGTGATCGACGAAGTGCTCGACCGGCTCGAGGCCGAGGGTGCCGACGTCAACCGCACTGATGGCGCGCGGGTCAACACCGTCGATGGCTGGTGGCTGCTCCGCGCCTCGAACACGCAGGATGTGCTGGTCGCGCGGGCCGAAGCGCGGGATGAAGCGGGGCTGGCGCGGCTGATGGCGATGATCGACGCGCAGCTTGCGGCGTCAGGGCTCGAGCGGGGACCGCAGGCGGGGCACTGAGCGCGGATCGCGCCGATCAGACTACCAGGGTCGGCGCTTCGCTACCGCTTCGAGCAGGTCTTCGCGAACATGGAGCGCGCCAATCGCGATCCGCGTCTCGCGCAGGAAGAGCACCATGGCGGCCGCCAGCAGCGCGACGGCGACCACGAAGAGCAGCGCGATGACATCGCCCAGGTTGAAGTTGATCAGTTCGCCGACGAACAGCACGATGACGAGCAGGCACACGGCCAGCCCGCTTGCCGTGCCGAAATAGATCGAGCGGCTGGCCAGCGTCATCCGCGTCTCGAGGGTCTGGAGTTCGGCGACATAACGGGCGCGGTCGCCATCATCGGCTTCGGGGTGCAGCGTCTCGAGCAGGCGCGCGCGATCGACGACGCGGGCGAGCCGTGCGGCGATCACATTCAGAAACGCGCCGATCCCGGCCAGGAGAAACACCGGCGCGATCGACAGCTGGATCGTGCGCGCCATATCCGAACCGTGAAGAACTTCATTCACAAAACCGTCCCTATTCCGCAACACATCTGGCATCAACACCCGTCATGAACCTTTTCGCGCGTTGGCCGGTTGCCTATGCGCTTTCGCCTGCGACGAGAAGGAATCGATGATGGCCCAGACGCTTGCCCGCTTTACGATCACCAAGGCAATCGACGACAGTTTCATGCTGCATATCGAGGACGATAGCGGCGCTACGCTCGAACTCGAGGCGAGCTACGATCAGCTCGATCTCATCGTCGAGGCGATCGACGAGCAATTGTCCGGCGACCTCGACGATCGTGACGAGATCGAAGACGACGACGACGTGAAGCCCGACCAGGACTGAGGCGGTCGAGACGCGCGGTTTGACCGGACGGAAGCCTTACCGGCGGACAAATCCGATCAAACCGCGGACGCCGACGAAGATCAGCAGCGCGGCACCGGCAATGAACACCGGTGCCGTCAGAATCGTCAGAAATCCCATCATGAAGCCCGTGTAGAGCGCATCGCCGATATCGACGCCGCCGATGAGGCACGGGTTGGCACCGCTCGCGTTGGTGCTGCAGCCGAACGCGTCGCCGAGCAGCTGTGTGGCAATCGCGATGGCGATCGGCGCAATGCCGATCCCCACGAGCAACACGCCGAGCGCGCCGAGGCTTTTCTGGCTCATGCGCTTTTCGCCCCGGCGTTCACGCCCATGCTCGCCAGATATTTGCGGACATTGCGCGCGGCCTGGCGGATGCGCTGCTCGTTTTCGACGAGAGCGATACGCACAAAGCCCTCGCCGTCCTCGCCGTAACCGACCCCCGGTGCAACGGCGACGCCGACATGGGTGAGCAGTTGCTTGGTGAATTCGAGGCTGCCGAGGTGCGCGATCGCGGGCGGCAGCGGGGCCCATGCGAACATCGACGCGCGCGGCGGCGGAATGTCCCACCCCGCCCTCCCGAAGCTGTCGACGAGCACATCGCGGCGCTTGTGATACAGTTCGCGGTTCGCGGCGACGATGTCCTGCGGCCCGTTGAGTGCGGCGCAGGCGGCCGCCTGGATCGGCGTGAACGCACCATAGTCGAGATAGCTCTTCACCCGCGTCATCGCCGCGATCAGCTTGGCGTTGCCGACGGCGAAGCCGACCCGCCAGCCCGCCATTGAAAAGGTCTTGCTGAGCGAGGTGAACTCGACCGCGACATCCTTTGCGCCCTTGACCTGAAGGATCGAGGTCGTCGGCACACCGTCATAATAGAGTTCGGAATAGGCGAGGTCGGAAATCACCCAGACGTTATTGTCACGCGCCCATGCGACGAGGCGTTCGTAAAAGTCGAGGCCGACGGTCTCGGCGGTCGGGTTCGACGGATAGTTGACGACGAGTACCGACGGACGCGGCACGGTGTATTGCATCGCGCGCTCGAGCGAGGCCCAGTAGTTCTCGTCGGGCGTCGTCGGCACGCTGCGAATCGTTGCGCCCGCGATGATGAAGCCGAAGGTATGGATCGGGTAGCTCGGATTGGGCGCAAGCACGACGTCGCCTGGCGCCGTGATCGCGGTGGCGAGACTGGCGAGACCCTCCTTCGATCCCATCGTCATCACGACCTCGGTCTCGGAATCGAGATCGACGCCGAAGCGGCGCGCATAATAGTTTGCTTGTGCGCGGCGGACGCCGGGAATGCCTTTGGATGCCGAATAGCCATGCGCATCGGGCTTCATCGCGACTTCGCAGAGCTTTTCGATGACGTGCGGCGGCGGCGGCAGATCGGGATTGCCCATGCCGAGATCGATGATGTCCTCGCCGCCCGCGCGTGCCGCCGCCCGCATCGCGTTCACTTCGGCGATGACATAGGGGGGCAGGCGCTTGATGCGGTAGAAATCCTCGGACATGGCACTCGCTTCGAAAGTTGCGCGCAGTGCATAGCCAATCGCGCCGATCTTGTCGAAGCCCTGTCCTTTCGCTGCGATCGCGCTAGAGTTGGCCGGACCGGGGCAGAAAAGCAGGGCCGATGGAGCAGGATAGCAAGCTGGCGGCGACCGTCGATGCGCCCGATCTGAAGGGCAGCATCAACGCGCTGCTTGATCTGTGGGGAGCTGTCCTCGCGCCGGTCGCTGCGGCCAATCGCGATCACCTCGATCCCAAGGACAAGCGCTTTGCCGCGCCCGAGTGGAACCATCCGGTCTTCGCCGTGATGCGCCAGGGCTATGCGATGATGACCGAAGCGATGATGCGCTCGGTCGAGATGGTTCCGGCGATCGACGAGGCGCAGCGCGAAAATATCCGCTTCACCATGCGGACGGTGCTCGAGGCGATGTCGCCCGCCAATTCTCCGTTCACCAATCCGGTAGCACTCCGGCGGGCGCTCGATACTAATGGCGAAAGCCTCACGCAGGGCTTCCAGAAAATGATGGACGATCTCGAGCGCGGCCAGCTTACGCATACCGATGCCGAGGCGTTCGAGCTCGGTCGCAACCTCGCCACGGCACCGGGCAAGGTGGTGCACGAGACGCGGCTCTACCAGCTGATCCAATATGCGCCGACCACGCCGACCGTGCTCAAGACGCCGCTGGTCATTTTCCCGCCGTGGATCAACCGGTTCTACATCCTCGATCTCACGCCCGAAAAGAGCTTCGTGCGCTGGGCCGTCGCGCAGGGGTTGACTGTTTTTGTCGTCAGCTGGAAATCGGCCGATGATTCGCTCGCCGACATCATCTGGGACGATTATGTCGCGGCGCAGATCGAAGTGATCGACACAGTGCGCGGTGCGCTCGATGTCAAATCGGTGCACACGATCGGCTATTGCGTGGCGGGAACCACGCTGGCGGGAACGCTAGCGGTGCTCGCAGCGACCGGCCGGGCGCGTGCGGTCAAGAGTGCAACGTTTTTCACCGCGCAGGTCGATTTCAGCGAAGCGGGCGAGCTCCTTAATTTTGTCGACGATGCGCATCTCGCGCTCATCGATACGCTGAGCCAGCGCGGTTGGCTCGATGGGCGCTTCCTCGCGCTCACCTTTAATCTTCTGCGCGGCAACGACCTGATCTGGGTGCCTGCGGTCAACAATTACCTGCTGGGCGAGGCGCGACCGGCGTTCGATCTGTTGCACTGGAACGGCGACGTCACCAATCTCGCGGCCAAATGGCACCGCCATTACCTCACCGAATTCTACCGGGAAAACCGGATGGTCCAGCCCGGTGCGCTCTCGGTGCTCGGGGTACCCGTCGATCTCGGACGGGTCGAGACCCCGGCTTATATCCAGGCCGGGCGGGACGATCATATTTCGCCCGCGGTCAGCGTCTGGAAAATGACCCAGCATCTCAAAGGCCCGATGCGATTTGTGCTTGCGGGTTCCGGCCATATTGCCGGCGTTGTCAATCCGCCCGCCGCCATGAAGTATCAACACTGGATCAACGATGCGCCGCTGACGACGCTGGCGGATTTCATCGCCGGGGCTACCGAAATCAGGGGCAGCTGGTGGCCCGACTGGATCGGCTGGATTCGCGAACACGGCAAGGCCGAGGTCGCGGCTGCCGGCGCGCGAATCCCCGGCGCGGGCGCGCTGCAGGCGATCGAGGACGCCCCCGGGCGCTATGTGCGGATGCGCTAGGGCAAAGCGTTTCATTTAGGCGACGAGCTGTTTTTGCTGCACTGCACAAATCCTCTTGATTCGTGCAGCAATCCGTTTATATTGCAGTGCAGCATAAGCCTGAAGGAGACCGTGTCGTGGTCGATAAGCCCGTCGCGAAAAAGCCTGCCGCAACACCGCAGGTTACTGACAAGTCGAAGATTGCTACGCCTGCTCCGGCACGTGCTGCCGTCGCTCCAGTCGCCAAGGTCGCGCCCGTGGCGAGGGTCGCTTCGGTGACCAAGCCGGTCGTTGCTGCAGCGCCCAAGGTTGCACCGGCGGTCGTTAAGCCCGCTGCTCCCGTGGCGGCCGAACCGGTCGTTGCGCAGCCAACCAAGGTGGCGACTCCCGTCGCCGCCAAGCCGGTCGCCGCCAAGCCGGTCGTCGTCCCGGCACCCGTCGCAAAGCCGGTCGCTCCGGTCGTTGTGACCCCTGTGCCGGGAGCCGTAATTGCCCCTCAACCTCAACCCTCAGCTGTCGCGATGGTCGCGGCGGCATCTGACAAAGGAACGACACTCATGAACGATACTCTGAACAAGGCTCAGGAAACCGCCAAGACCTTCGCTGCCGACGCCGGTGAGCGCGCCAACGCCATGTTCGGCGATCTCAACACGCGCGCCAAGGACGCCATGTCCAAGGGCAGCCAGGTCGTTGAAGAAATGGTCGAATTCTCGAAGGGCAACATCGAGGCGCTGGTTGCTTCGGGTCGCGTCGCTGCCAAGGGCACCGAGGACATTGCCAAGTATTCGGCTGAATATGGTCGCAAGATGATCGAAGAAGCCAACGCGACTGCCAAGCAGTTCGCCGCGGTCAAGTCGCCGACCGAATTCTTCCAGCTCCAGTCGGAAGTCGCCAAGAAGCAGCTCGACTCGATGGTTGCCGAAGCGTCGAAGTTCAGCGAGCATTACATGAAGCTGCTCGGCGAAATCGCCCAGCCGCTGCAGAACCGCGCCGCCGTCGCGGTCGAAAAGGTGAAGTCGGTCACTGCCGCCTAACCCATTGATCACGCTAAGCGAAAGGGTCGCGCGGCATTGCCGTTGCGGCCCTTTTTCGGTGCGTGCCGGAACGAGACATTAACCCGTTAGGCACTTTCGGAAACAGTTCTTCAATTGACGCGACTCGGGAGGCGCGCAGATAGCGCTGGCCAAGCGCACATCACCCATGTCGCGCAGAACGGGGAATGAAACGATGGCTCGAATTGCTCAGTATCTGGCCGGTGCCGCCCTTGCCCTCGCAAGCATTGCCCCCGCTCACGCCGTGACCGTATTGTCGGACACCTTCAATACCGAAGCCGGCGGCGGCAATGCGCTGAATTACAACAGCTTCGCCAATTTCAACGTCATCGGCCAGGTCGATGTCGTCGCGCCGACCAACGGCTTCGGGATCACCGTGCCGAGCAGCGTCGTCGATCTCGACGGCAGCTCGGGGCCCGGCGCGATCGAGAGCAAGCTCACTTATGCGTTCAACGCGGGCGATCTTGTGACCCTGTCGCTTGTTGCGGGCGGTGCCCAGCGCGGGTCGCGAATCGACGATTTTTTCGTCAGGCTGCTGTTTGGTGCCGTCGAACCCGTCACGAACCTGACGGGTACGGGCTATCTGAACGGTGCATTTGGCAGTTTGCCAATCGGACCGACGTTTACATTTCCGGTCTTGCTTTCAGGCTCCGATCCATTCGGCCCGGCCGCGCTGTCGTTTATCGCTGACACTGCGGGCAGCTTTAAGTTCCAGATCGTCACCAACAGCGCCGACAACATCGGCCCGCTGCTCGACAGCGTCACGCTCGATATCAGTGGTGCCGTGCCCGAACCGGCGACCTGGGCGATGATGATCACCGGCTTCGGTCTTGCCGGAACCGCGATGCGCCGTCGCCGTTCGGCGGCTGCCGCGTTCGCCGCCGCCTGATCGATTTCACGGCATAGCAGGGGAGGGCCGCGCCACCACGCGGCCCTTTTTTGCGTCGCACAGGCTTGCGAGCCTGATCGATCATGCCATATTTAGCGCCATGCAGATTCTCGCCGCGAACGAACGTAAAGACGATGAGAGCGGCACGGGTGTCGGTGTCGCGACGCGCACGCGGACCCGCACCAAACAGCCCTCGCCTTACAAGGTGCTGATGCTCAACGACGATTACACGCCAATGGAATTCGTCGTCCTGTGCCTCCAGCGCTTTTTCCGGATGAGCATGGAAGATGCGACGCGCGTGATGCTCCACGTCCATCAGAAGGGCGTGGGCGTCTGCGGCATCTTCAGCTACGAAGTCGCCGAAACCAAGGTCACGCAGGTGATGGACTTCGCCCGGAGCAACCAGCATCCGCTGCAGTGCACGCTCGAGAAGGCTTGAGGCGCTGTCGCTAGTCGCTGCAAGCAAACTAGATTCTAAGCTAATTTTGGCCAAGAAGCGGCTCAAGCCCTCTTGGTGTGGTAAGATCGACTAATTTTAATCAGCCTCATGGGATGCCATCGATTATGGGAGCTGTTAACAATGACGCGGCTAAAATATCCAAACCGACTATCGGATCTGGGCCAAAAACTATTTCTCAAAAAGCGAGTCTCCGTTCGGATCAATACAGGCGCCACTTAGACGTGGCAATTGAGCAGGTCACGGGACTGTCAAAATGGCTGACCGCGAGCTTATTCGCTGCAAACTCAGGCGGCTTGCTGACAATTATCAATCAATCGGATAAATTAGCTACGGCGGGTTTAGCAGGCGTCTGTTTCATTATCGGCCTCGTGTTTGCATTGTTGTCTGCAACAGCGAACCAAGAGATATACAATCGTATGGCGAGTCCCCTTACGGGTATGGTATTTTATTGGGGTGAGGTTTCAATTTCTGGAGCTGAAGACAGCGAGGACCATGACAAGATCGCAACGAGGATCAACGCTGTTAATAAATGGATATGGCTTGGCGCGGCGATCGGTTGGCTTTCCGGCCTCTCATTCATTGTCGGCGTTGTTACGGTGGCGCTGGGTTTGAAAGGGGCTTGAGTAGGGTTGGGATCTGTCGGTGACAGGTTACCTGTCTCGATCCGAATACAATTGCGGTGACAGTTCAGTTAATTTGGCACCCGCCCCGACAGCGCGAGGGAACACCGAATACGGTGTCCCCGCGAAAAGCTCGGCGTTAAAGCGACTCGCATGTCCGAAGCCGATCCCAAAATCGCCCGCCGCCACCGCAAGGCCGCCATGCCGTTGCCCGATCAGGTCGCGCTCGTGCTGCAGGGCGGGGGCGCCCTCGGGTCTTATCAGGCCGGGGTGTATGAGGCGCTGCACGATGCCGGGATCGAGACCGACCGGGTCGCGGGGATTTCGATCGGGGCGATCAACGCCGCGATCATCGCAGGCAATCCGCCCGAGCGCCGTGTCGAACGGCTGCGGCTCTTCTGGGAGCGGATGAGCGCGAGCCTGCCGAGCTTTCCGATCTGGCAAGACGATCTCTCGCGCGAAATCCTGCACCTCTGGTCGGCGAGCGTGGTCGCGACGGTCGGCGTGCCGGGCTTTTTCAGCCCGCGCCTGCTCTCGCCCTTCTTTGGGATTCCCGAAACGCCGGGGGCGCTGAGCTTCTACGATTCCACGCCGCTCGCCGAGACACTCAACGACCTGATCGACTGGGAGCTGCTCAACGATGGGCCGGTGCGCCTCGCGGTCGGTGCGGTCGAGATCGAGAGCGGCAATTTCCATTATTTCGATTCCGCACACGAGCGGATCGACGCGCGGCATATCATGGCCTCGGGCGCGCTGCCGCCGGGGCTCCCGCCGGTCGAGATCGACGGGAAGTGGTGGTGGGACGGCGGGCTCGTCTCGAACACGCCGCTCCAGCATGTGCTCGACACGCAGGATGCGCCGCTGCTGGTGTTCCAGGTCGACTTGTTTTCGGCGAGCGCGACGATGCCGCATACGATGATGGACGTGATGGCGCGCGAGAAGGAAATCCGCTTCTCGAGCCGCACGCGCCAGGTCGGCGACGCGCTCTTGAAGCTGCGGCGCGAGCGCGAGACGATCCGCAAGGTGCTCGCCAAGCTGCCGCCGGGCGTGTGCGACGATCCCGACGTGAAGGCGCTCGCGGCGATGGCGGCGGAGGATCCGGTCAACGTCGTCCAGCTGATCTACCGCGCCAATGCCTGGGAAGGCGGCGCGCGCGATTATGAGTTTTCGGCGCGGACGATGCACGAGCATTGGGCGGCGGGCGAGGCAGCGGTCGCGGCGACGATCGACAAGTCGGCGCTGATTGCCAGCAACATCGTCGACGGCAAAACGGCGGCGTTCGACCTGACCCGTTGATTCCGCCCGATGATCGGTCAATTGTCGTGGCAACACGAAAGGACCGGAACCCTATGCTTAGACTTGCGACTGCTTTGCTGACCGCCACGATGGCAATGCCGCTGATAGCGCAGGAACGGGCCGGGGTCGGCACGAGTGTTGCGCCCGCCACAGTCGGAAACAGCGGCGCGCGCCCGGTTCGATTCGCAGCCAGCGCGCCGTCGGCGGGAACGCTCGTGATGCCCCTCGCCGCCGCACCCGCGCCGGGTTCGCTCACCACTGTGTTCGGGGCCGATGCGGCCGCTATCGATCGCGCGATCGCAGCAACGAAATTTGACGGCAAGGCCGGAAAGATGCTCACCCTGCGCGGCATCGGCCCATGGGCGCGGATCATCCTTGCGGGCACCGGCAGCGAGCCGGGCGGCTTGCGCGATGCCGCTGGCCGGGCCGCGCAGGAGCTGGGTGACGAAGCCGGTCCGGTCACGGTCCGTGCCGATGCGCGTGGGTTCGATGCGCAGGAGGCTGCGCTCGGCTATGCGCTGGGGCAATACCGGTTCGATCGCTACAAGACCGTCGGCAAGTCCGCGCCGCCGGCCGATCCGGTCACGATTGTGGCGGCCGATCCTGCCGCAGCGACGGCGGCGTGGCGGCGCGGCAGTGCGCTGGTCGAAGGCGTGACGCTCGCGCGCGATCTCACCACCGAACCGGCCAACGTGATCTATCCCGAGAGTTTCGTCGCCCGCGTCCGCACGGCGTTCGCCGGGGTTCCGCGCGTCGCGATCGAGGTGCTCGACGAAGCGGCGATGGCCCGGCTCAACATGGGGTCGCTGCTCGGCGTCGGGCAGGGGTCGCGGCGACCGTCGCGGTTGCTGATTGTCCGCTATGATGGCGGGCAGGGCGCGCCGCTCGCTGTCGTCGGCAAGGGGATCACGTTCGATTCGGGTGGCATTTCGATCAAGCCCGCGCTCGCCATGTGGCAGATGAAGAGCGACATGGCAGGGGCGGCGGGCGCAATTGGCGCGGCGCTCAGCCTTGCCAAATCGGGTGCGCCGGTCAATTTCGTCGCAGCGGCGGCGCTCGCCGAAAACATGCCGGGCGGCAATGCGCAGCGCCCGGGAGACGTCGTGCGCACGATGTCGGGCAAGACGATCGAAGTGCTCAACACCGATGCCGAAGGACGGCTCGTGCTCGCCGATGCAATCGAATATGTCGCCGATCGCTACAAGCCGTCGGCGATCGTGTCGATCGCGACGCTCACGGGCGCGGTCCGCGGCGCTCTCGACGATGAGTTTGCCGGGATGTTCGCGCGCGATGAGGCGCTGGGCCAGCGCGTCGCGACGGCCGCGACCGCGAGCGGCGAGGCGACCTGGCGGCTGCCGCTGCATGCTAACTACGCCGAGGATATGAAATCCGACATTGCGGACATCAAGAACGTCGTCGAGGGCGGCGGGCCTGGCGCGGGGCTGGGCGCGCATTTCATCGGCTATTTCGTGCCCACACCGATACCCTGGGCACACCTTGACATTGCGGGGGTTGGCTGGACGAGCAAGGCGAGCCCGACAGCGCCCAAGGGAGCTTCCGGCTGGGGCGTGCGCCTGCTCGACGCGATGGCGCGGGGACAGTAAGAGGGCGGGCCTTCACCGAACCGGAGTTCCCCGCCATGTTTCTCGCTGGCAAAACCGCGCTCGTTACCGGATCGACTTCGGGCATCGGCCTTGCCTATGCCAAGGCACTCGCAGGGGCGGGGGCAAACATCGTCATCAATGGTTTCGGCGATGCGGCCGCGATCGAGACCGAGCGTGCGGGTCTCGAGGCGCTGTCGGGTGCGAAGGCGATGTATAGTGCTGCCGATCTGACCAACGTCGATGCGATCGCGGCCATGATGGCCGAGGTGGCGGCGGCTTATGGCGGGGTCGATATCCTGATCAACAATGCTGGGATGCAGCATGTCGCCCCGGTCGAGGAGTTTCCGGTCGATCGCTGGGATCTCGTTATCGCGCTTAATCTCAATGCGGTGTTTCACACCGTGCGCCTCGCCGTTCCGCACATGAAGGCGCGCGGCTGGGGCCGGATCATCGCGACTGCCTCGGCGCATTCGCTCGCCGCCTCGCCGTTCAAATCGGCCTATGTCACGGCAAAGCATGGGCTGGCAGGATTTCACAAGACCGTCGCGCTCGAACTGGCGACCTTTGGCGTGACGGCAAACTGCATTTCGCCGGGCTATGTCTGGACGCCGCTCGTCGAGAACCAGATTCCCGATACGATGAAGGCGCGCGGGATGACGCGCGAGCAGGTCATCAACGATGTGCTCCTCGCTGGCCAGCCGACCAAGCAATTCGTCACACCCGAGCAGGTGGCGGCGATGGCACTTTTCCTCTGCCGCGACGAGGCGGCGCAGATCACCGGGGCGAACCTCACGGTCGATGGCGGCTGGACGGCGGGCTGAGGTCGTTCGGGTCGTCAGCGCGGGAAGATCCTCCCCGTTCCGGGGAGGATTTTCAGCCTGCGTCGCGCCTCAGATGATCAAGCGCCGCTTCAAGTCCCGCCAGCGTATAGGGCTTGGTCAGTACCACGATATCGTCGTGCGGCGGGGCGACGCTGCCGCTGCCGTAGCCGGTTGTGAAGAAATAGCGCTTCTCCAGCGCGCGCAGCCGATCCGCAACAGGGAGCGCGCTCTCGTCGTTGAGATTGAGATCGAGGATCGCCACGTTGAACGTCTCGGTCTCGATCCGTGCGAGCGCGGCTGCGACCGAGGGGATGACCGCGACCACGCGGTGCCCGATGGCATCGAGCATGTCAGTCGCCATGAGGCCGATGAGCGGTTCGTCTTCGACGAGCAGGATGTCGAGCGCGTTGGCGGGTTCGATCATGCCCGCTATGTCGGGCGCGCGGCGGCGATTGGCAAGCGCGACGTCCCGGTGTCGCTCCCCTCCAGCCCTTCCTGGAGGGGCTGGGGGTGGTTCTTCTTTCTTCGCCAGCGCAAAGACCCACCCCCAACCCCTCCACGAAGGGGTGGAGGGGAGTTTAGAGCGCCTACCGTCGATCCAGCTTATCCAAATTGATTCATCGTGTTGTGCGCGCCGCCCGCTTTGAGCGCCGCCTCACCAGCGAACGCCTCCTTGTGGTCGTCGCCGATGTCCGAGCCGCTCATGTTCTGGTGCTTCACGCACGCGATCCCCTCGCGCAGCTCGCGGCGCTGGACGCCCGCGACATAGCCGAGCATGCCTGCTTCGCCGAAGTATTCGCGTGCGAGGTTGTCGGTGGAGAGCGCAGCGGTGTGATAGGTCGGCAGCGTGATCAGGTGGTGGAAGATGCCCGCCCGACGCGCGGCATCGGACTGGAAGGTGCGGATGCGCTTGTCGGCCTGTTCGCCCAGTTCGGTCGTGTCGTATTTGACGTCCATCAGCGCGGCGCGGTCGTAGGCCGAGACGTCGAGGCCTTCGCTGGCCATCGCATCATAGACTTGCTGGCGGAAGTTCAATGTCCAGTTGAAGCTGGGCGAGTTGTTGTAGACGAGCTTGGCGCCCGGCACGACCGCTCGGATGCGGTCCATCATGCCCGCGATCTGCTCGACATGCGGCTTTTCGGTTTCGATCCAGAGCAGGTCGGCACCGTTCTGCAACGACGTGATGCTGTCGAGCACGCAGCGATCCTCGCCAGTGCCGGGGCGGAACTGATAGAGGTTCGAGGGCAGGCGCTTGGGGCGCATGAGCTTGCCGTCGCGCGTGATCAGCACATCGCCGTTGCCGATCTGGTCGGCGGTGACTTCGTCGCAATCGAGAAAGCTGTTATACTGGTCGCCGAGATCGCCGGGCTCCGTCGAATAGGCGATCTGCTTCGTCAGCCCTGCGCCGAGCGAGTCGGTGCGCGTGACGATGATACCGTCCTCCACGCCCAGTTCGAGGAAGGCATAGCGGCAGGCGCGGACCTTGGCGAGGAAGTCGTCGTGCGGCACGGTGACCTTGCCGTCCTGATGGCCGCACTGTTTTTCGTCCGACACCTGGTTTTCGATCTGAAGCGCGCAGGCACCCGCCTCGATCATTTTCTTGGCGAGGAGATAGGTCGCCTCGGCGTTGCCGAAGCCCGCGTCAATGTCGGCGATAATGGGGACGACGTGGGTTTCGAAACTATCGATTTTGGCGTGGATCGCGGCCTCGTCGGCTCCGGTTTCGCGCGCCTTGTCGAGGTCGCGGAAGAGGAGGTTGAGTTCGCGTGAGTCGGCCTGGCGCAGGAAGGTGTAGATCTCCTCGATCAGCGCGGGGACGCTCGTCTTTTCGTGCATCGACTGATCGGGGAGCGGGCCGAACTCGGAGCGCAGCGCTGCGACCATCCAGCCTGACAAATAGAGGTATTTGCGTTTGGTGGTGCCGAAATGCTTCTTGACCGCGATCATCTTCTGCTGCGCGATGAAGCCGTGCCAGCATCCGAGCGACTGGGTGTAGTGCGCGGGGTCGGCGTCGTAGGCGGCCATGTCGGCGCGCATGATCTTTGCCGTGTAGCGGGCGATGTCGAGGCCGGTGGTGAAGCGGTTCTGGAGGCGCATGCGCGCGGCGGCTTCGGGGTCGATGCCGCTCCATGTCGCGGGCTGAGCGGCGAGGAGGTCTTGCGTGGCGCGAAGTTCGTGAGCGTAGGTCATGGCGGGCTTTCAGATGAGGGCTGTCAACTTCTTACAGTCGGAACTTCGTGAAGTTCACGCTGTTTGGGCTGAAATTGCGGTCGTGGCGTTGTTGCAGGCGGGCTGAGGCTTGTCATGTTGTGAATTTATTGACAAAAGAATGATATGGCGAACCTCAAAAGCGCGCAGTCTTCCGCTAGAGCGGGTTTCGCTCAAATCGAAACATGTAAAACCGTTCGTGCCGAGCGCAGTCGAGGCACCTGGCCCGCACCGGTCCCTCGACTTCGCTCGGGACGAACGGACTTGTACTTCAGTCCAAGTGGAAGCGGGTCGGGGTTGGCTCGTGGTGCCCGGCGCTAAGCTCTTTGTCGGTCTTGCGGTGCGCCGCCTGCGCCGCAGCGCGGGGCTGACGCAGGCGGCGATGGCCGAGGCGCTGGCGATCTCGCCGAGTTATCTCAATCTCGTCGAGCGCAACCAACGGCCGGTGACGGCGGCGCTGTTGCTGCGGCTCGCCGACACGTTCGACTTCGATCCGCGTCAGCTGAGCGCGAGCGAGCCGGGCGGGGGAATCGAGGCGCTGCGGCGGCGGCTCGCCGATCCGCTGTTCGCCGATCTGGGGATGGACCGCGCGCGGCTCGTCGACTGGCTGGGCGCGGCGCCCGAGGCGGCCGAGGCGTTTGCACGCGCCTATGACCGGATGGGGACGGCGCGCGACGATGGGGCGGCCGATCCGATCGCGGCGGTGCGCCGCGAGATCGAGCGCTGGCGCAATCACTTCGCCGATCTCGATGCGGCGGCCGAGGCGCTGGCCGACGAGCTGCGCGCAGGGTCGGGCGATCTTTACGGGGCGATCGCCGAGCGGTTGCGCGTGACGCACCAGCTTTCGATCCGCATCCTGCCGGTCGACGTGATGCCCGCCACGCTGCGGCGGCTCGACCTGCATGCGCGGCAGTTGCAATTGTCCGAGCTGCTCGATCCGGCGAGCCGGACCTTTGCGGCGGGCTTTCAGCTCGCGCAGGACGAGGCCAAGGGCGAGATCGAGGCGCTGGTGCGTGGCGCGGGGTTTGCGGAACGCAGTGCCGAGCGGCTCTACCGGCGGCATCTGACGAGCTATTTCGCCGCCGCGCTGATGATGCCCTATGGCCGCTTCCTGCGCGCGTGCGAGGCGACGGGCTATGACGTCGAGCTGCTGCAGCGGCGTTTCGGCGCGGGGTTCGAACAGGTCGCGCACCGGCTGACGACGCTGAGCCGCGTCGGTGCGCGCGGGTTGCCGTTCTTCATGCTGCGCATCGATCGCGCAGGGGTTGCCTCGAAACGCTATGTCGGGGCGAGCGCCTCGCCGCTGGTCGAGGCCGACGGGCGGTGTCCGCTGTGGGAAGTGCATGCGGCGTTCGACCGGCCGGGAGCGCTGGTGCGGCAGGTGGTGGCGCTCGAGGACCCCGGCTCGGGGGCCGGGGCAGGCGAGACCCGCTGGTTCACGCAGGCGCGCACCGTTTCGCCGCAGGGCGGGCGGATCGGGCAGGTGCGCGCGCAGTTCGCGGTGGGGCTGGGCATCGATGCCGCGCTTGCCGAACCGCTGGCGGCGGCGCGCGGGATCGATCTGGTGCGCGGGGCGGCGACGCCGGTGGGCCTCGGCTGCCGCCAATGCACAAGGCCCGACTGCCCCCAGCGCGCCGCGCCGCCTGCGGGGCGGGCGCTGGTGTTCAACGAGCGCGAACGGGGGGTGAGTCCGTTCGGGTTTGTGGGGGACTAGGCGCTTCGCACATCGGTATGCCCGAAGTCGTCGCCCTTGAAGAGCAAAGGTTCGTCGCGGTCGCGGGCGAGGGCATAGCTGAAGCAGTCGCCGAAGTTGAGTTTGGCCGGGCTTCGGCTCCAGCGGCCGAAGCGGGTGTGGGCCACGCGGGCGAGGCGGGCCTGGGCTTCGGTGATGGGGACGACTTCGATCTGGAGTTCTGCGAGCAGCATATCGACATCGTTTTCAGTGCAGAATTTGGTCGGATTGTCGGCGAGCAAGCCGAGTTCGAGGAAGACCGCCGACGAGATCGACAGGCTGCCGAGCGAACGCGTCAGCGTGTCGCCGATTTCGTCGGCGTCCGCTTCGCTCAGCAATATGGCCGCCAGCGCCGATGTGTCGACGATCATTTGGCGTCGTCCGGCCCGTAGAGATAATCGAAGATGCCGTCGTCGTAATTGTCGATGGTGATCCCGGCCGCCCTGGCCTTGGGCGCTGTCCGGCGGGCGATCGCCTTGACGGCGTCGAACACCTTTTGCTGTTCGCGGGTCAGCGGCGGGCGGACGGGTTCGGGGGCGAGCTGCTTTTGGGCCGTGCGCAGCGCATCGCGCACGGCAGCGGTGATGCTGGTGCCGCGCCGCCGGGCGATGTCGCGCGCCAGGGCGATGGTTTCGGCGTCCTTGATGTTGAGTTGGGTCGGCATTCTACCCTCCGGGCGTTGGCATTATACCAATTTCCTGATAAGAAGAAGAACCTACCTCCGGCCCCTCCCGGAAGGCCGGGAGGGGAGAAAGGTCAGCCCGCGCGCTCCTTGATCGCCGCGAGCAGGCGTTTGACTTCCTGGCTGCGGCCGCGGGGGAGGATCAGGATGTCGGTGCCCGAGGCGACGACGATCAGGTTTTCGACGCCGACGGTCGTGATGCGGAGGCCGTCGCTGCGCAGGAGGCACCCTGTCGTGTCGAGCGCGACGACATCGCCCTGGTGGGCGTGGCCGTCGTCGTTGGCACCGAGGTCATAGAGCGCATCCCATGAGCCGATGTCCGACCAGCCCATGCTGACCGGCACGACCGCCACGCGTTCGGCTTTTTCCATGACGGCATAGTCGATCGAGTCCGACGGGCTGGCGGCGAAGGCTTCGGCGTCGGGGACGATGCGACCGTTTTCGCGCGATGCTGACGCCATGGCGGCGCGGGCGGCGTCGAGCATGGCGGGGGCGTGGTCGGCAAGCGCGCGCAGATAGGCATCAGCACGGAACAGGAAGATGCCGCCGTTCCAAACATACCCCCCTTGCGCGAGCATCGAGACTGCGGTTTCGGCATCGGGCTTTTCGACGAAACGTTCGACGCGGTGTGCGCCGGGGCCGATTTCCTCGCCGACGCGGATATAGCCATAGCCGGTCTCGGGCGCATCGGGCGCGATCCCGAAGGTGACGAGCCAGCCACGATCGATGAGCGGGAGCGCGGCCGCGATCGCCGCCATGAAGGCGTCGCGGTCCCCGATCACATGATCGCTCGGCATGACGAGCAGCGGATCGGTCGGCGCGACGGCAAGCGCGGCCAGCGCGATGGCAGGGCCGGTATTGCGCGCCAGCGGCTCGAGCAGGAGCGTCGCTTCGGTTTCGCCAAGCTGGCTTTCGATGAGATCCGCATGGCGCGTGTTGGCGACGATCACGGGTGCGGCAAAGCGCGCCGGGTCGCTGACGCGCGCCACGGTTTCGGCAAACATTGTCGCTTCGCTGGCGAGCGCGAGGAATTGCTTGGGGCGTTCGTCGCGCGACATGGGCCATAGCCGGGTGCCGGCACCGCCCGAGAGAATCACCGGCACGATGAGATTGGGATCAGTCATGCGGTCGCCATAATATGTTTTACGCCGCTTTCAGGATTTTTTTGTCAATTTGCGCGACAGGGGTTCATGAGTGTCGGAGTTTTTGACATTCGCGCCGTAGGGACAATGCAAACGCACCTCCGATGTTCAGGCTTTTCAAACATTATGTGCCGTACACCGTGTTGCTGCTGGCGATGTTCGATTTCGTCCTGTTGCTGGCGGCGGCCGAACTCGCCTGGGTGATCCGCGCGAACCAGATCGGCATGGCGGTCAACAGTGTTTCGAACCGCATTTTCCCGCTGCTGAGCTTTGCGCTGACCGTGCAGTGCGCGATGATCGCCGTGGGGGTTTACGGGACCGACGCGTTCCAGTCGCTGCGCTTTGCCGCCGCGCGGCTGATGGTGGCGATCTGCCTCGGTGTGATTTTCCTCTCGGTCGTCTATTTCGTGCTGCCGGGGCGGACGCTGTGGCGCTCGAATTCGCTCTATGCGATGTTCATTTCGTGGTTTCTGCTGATCGGTGACCGCGCGCTGCTCGGGCAGATGCTCGGCAGCGATGCCTTCAAACGCCGCGTGCTCGTGCTCGGCGCAGGGCAGCGGGCGGACCGGCTGCGGCGGCTCGGCGAGGTGCGCGGTGCAGGCTTCGTTGTCGTGGGTCATATCGATATGGGCGATGTACCGAGCGTGATCCCCACTGCAGTGCCGCGCGCGGCGATCGACAATTTTAGCGAATATGTGACGCGGCTGAATGCGAACGAAGTCGTGCTGGCGCTCGAGGAGCGGCGCAAGTCGATCCCGATGAACGATCTGCTGCGGCTGCGCACCGAGGGTGTGCACATCAACGAGATCACGACCTTTCTGGAACGCGAGACCGGGCGCGTCGATCTGCGCAGCACCAATCCGTCGTGGCTCATTTTTTCGGACGGCTTTTCGAGCGGGCGGCGGCTGTCGTCGCTCGGCAAGCGGCTGTTCGACCTGCTGGCGAGCGCGTTGCTGCTTGCCGTGACGTTTCCGCTCATCGTGCTGGGGGCGATCGCGGTGAAACTCGAGACGCGCGGGCCCGCCTTTTACCGGCAGACGCGCGTCGGGCTGTTCGGCCAGCCCTTCATCGTGACCAAGCTGCGCTCGATGCGCGTCGATGCCGAGGCGGCGGGCCAGGCGGTGTGGGCCGAGAAGGACGATCCGCGTATCACGCGCGTCGGGCGCTTCATCCGCACGGTGCGGATCGACGAGCTGCCGCAGCTCTGGACGGTGCTGATGGGGGAGATGAGCTTCGTCGGCCCGCGCCCCGAGCGCCCCGCCTTCGTCGAGGAACTCACCAAGAAAATGCCCTATTATGCCGAGCGGCACATGGTGAAACCGGGGATCACGGGCTGGGCGCAGATCAACTATCCCTATGGCGCGAGCATGGACGATGCCCGTCAAAAGCTCGAATATGATCTCTATTACGCCAAGAATTACACGCCGTTCCTCGATCTCGTGATCCTGCTGCAGACGATCCGGGTCATCATGTTTCCCGAAGGCGCGCGGTGAGGCTGCTGGGCATCAAGCCGTCGCGCACGGCATCGATCGCGCTGGTCGCGCTGGCGGCGGCGGCAGTGTATTTTCTTGCCGTGCTCGGGGCCGCCGCGCTGATCACGGCGCAGGGCGGACTTCTGGCGTTTCTGGCGCTGTTTGCGCTGCCGCTGTTGAGCGCGCTGGCCGCCGCCGTGCTGCTTCCGGCGCGGCGCACGCGCGGCTGGGTGAAGGTGATGCTCGCCAAGCATGTCTTCACGCATCGCTACGATTACCGCGCCGAATGGCTGCGCTTCAACGACACATTGGGCAGCCCCGACGATGCCGCCATGCCGCTCGGCACGCGTGTCGTGAAGGCGATTGCCGACATCACTGATTCGCCCGCTGGCCTCGTGATGGTGGCCGAAGACGCCGGACTGGTGCCGCGCGCGGCGTGGAACTGGGACATGGCGGCGATCCCGGCTTATGTGTCGTGCGACGAACTGCTCGGCCTGCTGAGCGACGGGCGCATCATCGAGCTCGAAACGCTGCGCGATCCGGCGCGCGACACCAGCGCCGAAGCGCGCGCCGTGCCGGTGTGGATCATGAACAACCCGGATGCCTGGGCGATCGTGCCGCTCATCCATTTCGATCGGCTGGCGGGCGCCGTCGTAATCGCCAGCCCGGCGATCGCGCGCACGCTCGACTGGGAGGATTTCGATCTGCTGCGCGTCGCAGGGCGTCAGGCGGCAAGCTATCTTGCCGAGGCGCGCGGACAGGAAGCGCTGTCCGACGTAGCGCGCTTCGATGAATTCAACCGCCGCTTTGCCTTCATCATGCACGATATCAAGAATCTGGCGAGCCAGTTGACACTGGTTGCGCGCAACGCCGAGCGCCATGCCGACAAGCCCGAGTTTCGCCGCGACATGATCGCCACGCTCAACGCATCGACCTCGCGCATGACCGACCTGCTCGCCAAGCTCTCGCAACATGGGCGGCAGCGCTCCGAAGAGCGGCGCACCGTGCTGCTGACGCCGCTGATCAGCGCGGTGGCGACCGACAAGCGCGGCCAGCATCCCGTGGTCGTCGCGGCGAATACCGATCTTGCCGTGGTTGCGGACCCGGCGCGGCTGTCCGCAGCGCTTGCGCATATCGTGCAGAATGCGATCGACGCGAGCCCGCCGCACGAGCCGGTGACGATCACGCTCGTCACGCGCGGGGACGAGACCGGCATCGAAGTGAGCGACAAGGGCTGCGGGATGACGCCCGATTTCGTGCGCGGCCAGTTGTTTCGCCCGTTCGCCTCAACGAAGGACAACGGCTTTGGCATCGGGGCCTATGAAGCGCGCGCGCTGATCACCGCGATGGGCGGACGGATCGCGGTCGAAAGCGATGTCGGGCAAGGCAGCCGCTTCACGATCTGGCTGCCTGCGCTGCGGATCTGGCACGAGGCGCTGGTGGCATGACGCGGCGGGGGATCATGAAGCTGCTTGTGGGCACAGCGGCAACCGCGCTGGCAGGCTGCGCACAGTTGTTTCCAACGCGGTATCGGTTTCGATTGACGGTCGAGGTCGAAACACCCTCCGGACTGCTTGCTGGGTTCAGCGTTTTCGAGGCGTGGGCCAACCACCATACCGGCATTCTGTTCGACGAGCGGTCGCGCGATTGGGGGGTCAAGGGGCAGGCGGTCGCGGTCGATCTGCCGAATGGACGGGTGCTGTTTGCACTTCTCAAGACCGCCAATCCGATGCGCAATGACCTGGCCCAAGTCTCGATGGCAGCGCTCGATCCGGCGTTTGCCAACGATATCGTCGACAGTGCAGGTCGCATCTCTGCGCGACGAGCAATTCGTCCGTCCGCCACCTTGGCCGTGTCAGACTACCCGCTGCTCGTCACGTTTCGCGACCTTCAAGACCCGACTTCAGTCGAGCAAGTCAATCCTGCAGACCTGGCTTCGACATTCGGCCTCGGAGTGGAATTGGTACGCGTCACGGTCGGCGTTACCGATGATCCGGTAACTACGGAGATCGAGCAGCGGTTGGAGTGGTTAGCTCGCCAAAGAGGATCGCTGGTCAAATGGGCGCAAGGCGATAAATCGCTCGACCGTCCCATCGGAATGACAATTACGGAGATGGACTTTTCGTCGGAGATTGTGCGATGACTAGCCAGTCGACGGCTGCACGGTTTCGCGGCTCATGACCGCAAAACCCAAGCTCCTGATTGTCGAGGATGACGAGGGCCTGCAGCGCCAGTTGCGCTGGGCCTATGAAGATTACGAAGTGATCGCGGTCGGCGATCGGCAGGCGGCGCTTGATGCGGTGCGCGCCGAGGAGCCTGCGGTCGTCACGCTCGATCTCGGCCTCCCGCCCGATCCTGACGGCACAAGCGAAGGCTTTGCCACGCTCGATGCAATCCTCGCGTTGAAGCCCGATACCAAGGTGATTGTCGCCTCGGGTCACGGCGCGCGCGAAAGCGCACTGCGCGCGATCACGGGCGGTGCCTATGATTTCTACGCCAAGCCGGTCGACATCGACCAGCTCGGGCTGATCGTGGCGCGCGCGTTTCACCTCCACGCGATCGAGGCTGAAAACGCGCGGCTGGCGAGCGTCGTCTCGGGCAACAGCGTGCTCGGCGGCATGATTACTGCCGCGCCCGAAATGCATAAGGTCGCGCGCACGATCGAGCGGGTCGCCAAGACGCAGGTCTCGGTGATGCTGCTCGGCGCGAGCGGGACCGGCAAGGAGCTGCTCGCGCGCGGGCTGCATGACTCGAGCGGGCGCACCGGCGCGTTCGTCGCGATCAACTGCGCGGCCATCCCCGAAACGCTGCTCGAAAGCGAGCTGTTCGGGCATGAAAAAGGCGCATTTACCGGCGCGATCAAGATGACCGAGGGCAAGATCGAGCAGGCTGCGGGCGGCACGCTGTTTCTCGACGAGATCGGCGATGTGCCGCTGCCGCTGCAGGTCAAGCTGCTGCGCTTCATCCAGGAGCGCACGATCGAGCGGATCGGCGGCCGTGTCGCGATTCCGGTCGACACGCGCATCGTGACCGCGACGCACCAGAACCTCGAGGCGATGATCGCCGCGCAGAGCTTTCGCGAGGATCTCTATTACCGGCTCGCCGAAATCGTGATCCGCGTGCCGACGCTCGCCGAGCGGCCCGGCGATCCAGCGCTGCTCGCGCGGCACTTCCTCGCGCGTTTTCAGGGCATGAACAGCGCGGTGCGCGGGCTGTCCGCCGATGCGCTGGCCGCGATCGATGCGCATGGCTGGCCGGGCAACGTCCGCGAGCTGGAAAACCGGATGAAGCGCGCGGTGATCATGGCCGATGGCAAGCTGGTGACGGCGGGTGACTTGGACCTTGCGGCAGGCGCGGACGACGGCGATGCGATCAACTTGAAGGCGGTGCGCGAGGCGGCGGATCGCCGCGCGATCCAGCGCGCGCTGGCGCGGGCCGAGGGCAATATCTCGAACACCGCCAAGCTGCTCGGGATCAGCCGCCCGACGCTCTATGACCTGCTCAAGAGCTATGCGATTTCGGCTTAGCCTTGCGCTCGCGCTGGCGGCGGTCGGCGCGGTGTCTCCCGCCACGGTTGCGCCGGGGGGCGGCGATGACGCGCGGCTGCGCCCCGGAGTTAGTGCACTTGCGCGTGGTGATGGCGCGGCAGCGCGGCTGGCGTTCGAGCGGGCGGCAGCGCAAGGGGTGGCAGTCTCGGTGCTTGCCCTGCCGATGGCCGAGGCCTTTTTGCTGCAGGGCGATGTGGATGCGGCGTCACGGCTGCTCGCTGGCGCACCCGCCACGTCCCATGCGCAGCGGCTCCGGGGGCTGCTCGCGTTGCGCACCGGCGATGCGGCAACGGCGCTGGAGCTGCTCGAACAGGCGCAGGCGCTTGGCCCGGCTTCGGCATCCACGCGCGTTGCACTGGCCCGTGCGCGTCTTGCAGGCGGAGACCGAAGGGATGCGGAACGCGAGGTCGAAGCGGCGCTGGCGCTTGATCCCAAGGACGCCGCAGCGCTGGTGCTCGGCGGCAATCTGGTGCGTGACGGGCATGGCCTTGTGCCGGCGCTTGCGTGGTATGATCGGGCGCTGGCGGTGCAGCCGGGGCGGCTCGATGCGCTGTTCGAACGGGCGGCGACGCTGGGCGATGCGGGGCGGGCAACCGATGCGCTGGCGGCCACGCGCGCGCTGCTCGCTGCATCGCCGAACAATGCGCAGGCGTTTTATCTGCAGGCCGTGATCGCGGCGCGCGCCGGAAACTGGGAATTGACGCGCCAGCTGATGCTGCGGGTCGGTCCGCGCCTCGATGCGCAGCCCGGCGCGATCCTCGTGCGCGCGCTCGCCGAACTGGAGGGCGGCAATCGCGATGGCGCGGTTGCGCGGCTGCGCGCGCTGCTGGCGATGCAGCCGGGCAATGTGCGCGCGCGCCGCCTGCTCGGCTTGGCGCACTGGCGCGCCGGGGCGCACGGCGATGCGATCGCAGTGCTGCGCCCGCTGGCCGAACAGGGCGATGGCAGCGCGCTGATCCTGAGCGGGCGCGCCTTCGAGGCGCTGGGCGATCGGGTAGCGGCCGCCGAGATGCTCGACCGTGCGGCCAACGCTCAGCCAAAGCTGCCCGCGCCAACGGCGATGGCGGCGCTCGACGGGTTTCTCGCCGCCAACCCCGCGCATCCCGGAGCGCAGCGCGCGGCTGCCGATCGGGCGCTGGCGCAAGGGGAGTTTGCGGCTGCGAAGGTGCTTTACGATGCGCTGGAGCGTCGGCTGGGCGCGCGCGATCCGGTGCGGCTGGCCAATGCGGGCTGGGCGGCACTTGGTGCGGGCGATCCGGCACGGGCACGGGCACTGGCGCTGGGCGCAAAAGCCCATGCGCTGGCCCCCATGAATGCGCTTGCAGCCGCGAGCTACGGCGCGTTTCTACAGCGCGGCGGTCAGGCGGAGCGCGCGGTTGTGCTGCTCGAACTGGCGGTGGCGCGCGCGCCGGATGAGCCGCGTTTTCGCGAGGAACTCGGCGTGGCGCTGGCCAAGGCGCGGCGGGCGCAATAGGTCGCGCAGGATGGACGATGCTCTTCGCCGGATCGCCGACGCGCTCGAGCGGCTCGCGCCGCCGCCGCCCGCACCCGTGGCGCGCGATGCCGCCGCCTATGTGTGGACGGGCGGCGGGCTTTCGGCCACCAGCTTTGCGCCGCTCGCGCTCGATCTGCTGAGTGGCATCGATACGCAAAAGGCGGCACTGCTTGAGAACACCCGGCGGCTGGCACGGGGGGCGGCGGCGCATGATGCGCTGCTGTGGGGCGCGCGGGGGAGTGGCAAATCGGCGCTGGTCAAGGCGAGCATCGGCGCGGTGCGCAGTGAGGGGCAGTCCGTGGCGCTCGTCGAACTGGCGGCGGGCGACGTATCCGCGCTACCCGCGCTGTTCGCGGCGATCGAAGGCGACTCGCGCCCGACGATCGTGTTCATCGACGATCTGGGGTTCGACGATGGCGTGGCCGAGGCCCGCGCGCTGCGCTCGGTGCTCGAGGGCGGAGCCCATGCCCGCGCGCCACACGTCCGCCTCTATGTGACCGCGAACCGGCGGCACATCGTGGCGCGCGACATGGCCGAGCAGGCGTCGGCGATCAACGTCCGCGACGTGATCGACGACCGGCTGGCGCTGGCGGATCGCTTCGGGTTGAGCCTCGGGTTTCACGTCTGCGATCAGGAGGCGTTCCTCGCGATAATCGAAGGCTATGCGCGTGCCTATGGTCTGGAATTCGATCCGCAGGATGCGCTGACCTTCGCCACGCAGCGCGGGAGCCGGTCGGGCCGGGTGGCGTGGCATTATGTGGTCGAACTCGCGGGGCGCGCCGGGCGGGGGCTTTAGGGATGGGGACAGTCCCCGCGCAGTATCTTAAGCCAGCTCCTCGACCATCTCGGCCAGCATTAACCAGCGCTCTTCGGCGGCGTCCTTTTCCGCCCGCGCCTTGTCGATCGCGGTGGTGAGCGCGGCGAAGCGCGTCTGGTTTTTCGTGTAGAGTTCCGGGTCGGCGAGCAGCGCCTCGTCGCGGGCGATGGCGGCTTCGAGCGATTCGATGTGCGCGGGCAGGCGGTCATAGTCGCGCTGGTCGTTGTAGGTGAGCTTGGTGCGGGGTTGCGGCGCTGGCGCAGAAGACCCTTCCCCGCTCGGCTTGCGCCGAGTTGCCCCTGCCGCTTGCGGGAGGGGGTTTTTGCGCTTGCGCTCCCAGTCGGCATAGCCGCCCGCGATGATGTCGACGCGGCCCGAACCGTCGAGCCCGAGGGTCACCGTCACCGTCTTGTCGAGGAAGTCGCGGTCATGGCTGACGATGAGGACGGTGCCCTCATAGTCCGCGATCACTTCCTGCAGCAGGTCGAGCGTCTCGAGATCGAGGTCGTTGGTCGGCTCGTCGAGGACGAGCAGGTTCGATTCGCGGGCGAATTCGCGCGCAAGCAGCAGCCGCGAGCGCTCGCCGCCCGACAGCGTGCCGACCAGCGCATCGGCCAGTTCGGGCGCGAACAGAAAGTCCTTCAGATAGCCGACGATGTGCTTTTTTTGCCCGCGCACCTCGATCCAGTCGCCGCCCTCGGCCAGCACGTCGCGAACCCGCTTTTCTGGGGCCATCAGGCTGCGCTGCTGATCGATGATGACGCCGTCGAGCGATTTGGCGAGCGTCACGGTGCCGCTGTCGGGCGCAATTTCGCCGGTCAGGAGTTTGAGCAAAGTGGTTTTCCCCGCGCCGTTGCTGCCGACAATCCCGATGCGGTCGCCGCGCTGGATGCGCAGCGTGAAATCGCGGATGATGCGACGATCGCCGAACGATTTGCCGATATTGGCGGCCGTTATGACCGCCTTGGTGCGCACATCGTCGGTCCCGATTGCGAGCTTCGCCGCGCCCTGCGGCCCGAGCATCGCAGCGCGGGTGGCGCGCATTTCATTGAGCTTTTCGAGCCGCCCCTGATTGCGCTTGCGCCGCGCCGTGACGCCGCGTTCGAGCCAGTGCAGCTCGAGCTTGAGCCGGGCATCGAGCCGTTCGGCAGCACGCGCTTCCTCGGCGTAAACGCTCTCGGTCCAGGCATCGAACCCGCCGAAGCCAATGTCCTTGCGGCGCAGCTGGCCCCGGTCGAGCCAAAGCGTCGCGCGCGTGAGGCGCGTCAGGAAGGTGCGATCGTGGCTGATGGCGATGAACGCGCCGCTGAAGCGCGTCAGCCAGGTTTCGAGCCAGTCGATCGCGGCGAGGTCGAGATGGTTGGTCGGCTCGTCGAGCAGCAGAACATCGGGCTCCAGCGCCAGTGCGCGGGCAATGGCAGCGCGGCGGCGCTCGCCACCGCTCGCGCTTGCCGCGTCGCGCGACAGATCGATACCGATCTGGTTGGCAATCGCCTCGACTTCATGCGCCGGGCCGCCGCCCGCCAGCGCAAAATCGCGCAACGTGGCATGATCCTTCACCGACGGATCCTGATCGAGCATCACGATGCGCGTCCCGGGAACGATGGTGCGCCGCCCTTCGTCAGCCTCGATCTGCCCGCTGAGCAGGCGCAGCAGCGTCGTCTTGCCCGCGCCATTGCGGCCGATCAGCGCGAGCCGGTCGCGCGGGGTGACGAACAGGTTCAGGCCGCGAAACAGCCAGCCGGTGCCCTGATTGAGGCCGAGATTTTCATAAGCGAGGACGGGTGCGGACATGTCGCGCGCCTTTCGCGCCTATTCACTCGCTATTCAATGGTGCGTGCCTATGAAGCACGCCCATGAAGATGTTTTTCGCGCTTGCTCTCGCCCTCTCCCTAGTGCCGCTCACCGCCGACGCGCAGCGCCGCGGCGAGCAGGATGCCGCCTATGCGGGGCGCAAGAGCGGCGCGCTGCTGCCCCTGCGCGCGATCGAGGGCCGCGTTGTCCCGGCGATGAAGGCGCGCGGTGCTGACTACATCGGGGCCGAGCTCGACAGCGACATGGCGCGCTACCGGCTGAAATTCGTGCGCGACGGCGCGGTAATCTGGGTCGATGTCGATGGGCGCAGCGGCGCTGTCGTCGGACGCGCGGGGGATTGAACTGCGCAGCCTGCGCGTTCAGGTAAATACCGCACAATATGAACGGGAGATCGCGATGCGCCTTTTGATCGTCGAGGACGAACCGACGCTGGGAAACCAGCTGCGCAACACGCTTGAAGGCGCGGGCTATGCCGTCGATCTGGCGACCGACGGCGAGGAAGGCCATTTTCTCGGCAGCACCGAAAGCTATGATGCCGCCATCCTCGATCTGGGCCTGCCCGAGATCGACGGGCTGACTGTGCTCGACCGCTGGCGCAAGGAGGGGAAGATTTTCCCCGTGCTGGTGCTGACGGCGCGCGACAGCTGGTCGGACAAGGTGGCCGGGCTCGATGCCGGGGCCGATGATTATCTCGCCAAGCCCTTTCAGACCGAGGAGTTGATCGCCCGCCTGCGCGCGCTGATCCGCCGCGCCTCGGGCAATGCCTCGGCCGAACTGATCGCGGGCGACGTCCGGCTCGACACGCGCTCGGGCCGCGTCACGCTGGCGGGCGAACCGGTGAAGCTGACCGCGCAGGAATACAAGTTGCTGAGCTATCTGCTGCACAACAAGGGCAAGGTCGTCAGCCGCACCGAACTGATCGAGCACATCTACGATCAGGATTTCGATCGCGATTCGAACACGATCGAGGTGTTCGTCACGCGTATTCGCAAGAAGCTGGGCCCCGATGTGATCACGACGATCCGGGGCCTTGGCTATTCGCTCGATGACCCTGCATAGCCCCAGGGATATCGAAGGAACCGTCGCTGTGGCACCGGTTCCTGAGAGCGCGGGCGAGGGCGCGCCGCTGCGGCTGATGACATGGCTGGCGCTGCTTGGCGTTGCGCTGTGCGCCGGGGGGACGGCGATTACGCCGGGCTGGATCAGCGGCGCGGTGTTCGGGGTCGGGCTTGTGCTGGCGGGCTGGCCGGTGTGGGTCGCGCTCGAACTGCGCCGCAGCCGCACGCCCTATGCGATGAAGGGCTCGCTCTCGCGGCGAATGATCGGGATCGCGGCGGCGTGGATCCTGATCCTCTTGGTCGGCGGCGGTGTCGCGCTCGACCGCGTGTTGACGCAGGCGATCACGCAGAATTTCGATGACCAGCTTGATTATGTGCTCACCGCGATGATCTCGTCGGCCGAAATCGGCCCCGAGGGGGAGATCCGGCTCAATCGTCCGCTGGGCGACCAGCGCTTTCTGGAGGCGCAATCGGGCTTGTATTGGCAGATCACGGCGCAAGGGCAGGAGCCGTTCCGCTCGCGCTCGCTGTGGGACGATCGCCTCGCCTATGGCGCGCCGCACAACGACACCCAGTCGCACTTCTACGACAGCAACCAGCTGCGCGGCGAGCCGCTCCGCATCGTCGAGCGCGATATCAAGCTGCCGTTTTCGGACAGCATCTGGCGCTTTCAAGTCGCGCAGACGCGCGTCGGCCTCGATGCGCAGATCGCGGCGCTGCGCCAGACTATTCTTGCCGCATTCGCGATGCTCGGCCTCGGGCTGGTGGCGATGGCGGCGCTGCAGACGCTTTATGGGCTGTGGCCGCTCAGGAAGCTGCGCCAGGCGATCGCCGACATGCGCTCGGGCCGCGCCGCCCGCGTCCAGCAGGACAAACTGCCGCGCGAAGTCGCCCCGCTTGTCGACGAGCTCAATGGGCTGATTGCGCACAACGAGCGCCAGGCGGAGGAAGCGCGGCGCCACGCGGGCAATCTTGCGCATGCGCTCAAGACGCCGCTGACCGTGATCATGAACGCGGCGACCGCGCGCAGCGAAGACCTGTCGGCGATCGTCGCGCGCGAGGCGACGACGATGCGGCGGCAGGTCGATCATCACCTCGCGCGCGCGCGCGCTGTGGGCCGCCGCGGCCATGCGCACAGCCGCGCCGAAGTCTGGCCGTCGCTGCAATCGGTCGAGCGCGCGGTGGGCATGCTTTATGCCGGGGTCCGGATCGACATTGCCGGGGCCAGGGATGCTTCGGTGCGGGTCGAGCGGCAGGATTTGGACGAGCTGCTCGGTAATCTGATCGAGAATGCCGCCAAATATGGCGGGGGCAGTGTGTTCGTAACAGTCGTTCGCGATCTCACGTTCGTCGAATTTCAAGTTGAAGACGACGGCCTCGGTATTCCCGAAGACGAACGGACGCGGATATTTGATCGCGGTGCTCGCCTCGATACAAGCAAGCCAGGGACGGGGCTGGGCCTCGCGATCGTGCGCGATGTTGCGGAAATCTACGAGGGCTCGGTGAGCCTCGACGAAAGCGAAGACCTCGGCGGCCTGCTCGTGCGGTTGCGACTTCCGGCGGCAGACTGAGTCGCGCGCGCCGCACAAGCGCCGACGGCTTTCCGTGTGACCGCACAGGCGCGGGGTCGCGCCACAATTTCATCACGCACAAGAAACGGTCGAACGCAACCAGCCATTGGGGAACACTCACTAGCATGATCTAAGCTATTGAAAAAACAGAATATCATACAGTGCCGTGAAAGAATCGCCTGAAGAAGTCCGCTTTCGTTCAGCTTGGGTTCGGACAAGTAAAGGCATGCAGACTTTGCGGGTGGGGTTCACAGCCTGGAGTAAGAGTGATGAAGAAGCTCACAATCTTGACCGCGACCGCCGCTATGGCGGGCGCAACATATGCCATTGCGCCGGCAACCGCATCAGAAGCCGGTGTTTCCGCTGATTACATCAGTGTTTATCATGGCAATTCGAGCAGCAACAGCTCGTCGAACTCAAGCGATAATAGTTCGTCGAATTCGAACAGCAACACCTCGTCGAACTCGAGCGACAACAGCTCGTCGAATTCGAACAGCAATAGCTCTTCGAACTCGAACAGCAACAGTTCGTCAAATTCGAGCGATAACAGCTCGTCGAACTCGAGCAGCAACAGCTCGTCGAATTCGGACCGTCGCAAGCGCAACCGTCCGCGCTAGACCGGCTTGGCCTTGCCGGGCGCGTCCCGGCAAGGCTTCTTGCCGCCCATGATGCGAAGGAGGACCAATCATGAGCTTTGCAATTCTGGAAGACTCGGCCCCATCGACTGCCGAGGCGCTGCCGCCGGTCATCAGCTTTCGTTGCGCGCCTGAAGACCTCGGCGTCATCGCCGCTCCGGCTCCCGCGAAACAGGCGATTCCGGACTGGTTCAAGCGCCTCGTGCCGGTGCAGCGCGACGCGATCGGGCCGAACAACACCGCGCTCACCGTCAAGCGCTGCATGCCGTTTCTCGATGCGCTGACGTTTGGCTGGATCATCCCGCTGGCCGCGACTGTGCGGTTCGAGGTGAGCGAAGGCGGGACGAAGATCGATTGCGGCTGGGATTTCGACAAGGTGATGGTCAGCCCGCACGGTGTCGATCAGGTCACGGGGCATCCGCGCCTGCCGATGCCGCCGATGAAGTTTCACAACCACTGGGCGATCGAGACGCCGCCGGGCTGGAGCTGCCTGTTTGTGCCTGCGCTCAACCGGCCGCATCCGATGTTCGAGATTGCCAGCGGCATCGTCGATACCGACCAGTATCGCGCGCCGATCCATTTCCCGTTTTTCGCAACCGGGGCCGAAGGCGTCCATGTCGTCGAAAAGGGCACGCCGGTGGCGCAAGTCATCCCGTTCCGGCGCGAGGCCTCGGCGCTCGCGATGACGGCCGATATTCGCGCCGAGACCGATGCCGAATATGCCGATCGCGAACGCATCCGCCGGTCGACCGCGGCGGGCAGCGGCTGGTATCGCGAGGAAGCGCGCGCGCCGCGCTGATCAATCGCCGTCGTTAAGGCCGATCAGCGCGTCGAGATCGTCAAGCGGCACGTAGTTTTCGGGCATCGATGCGTCACCCATCGACTCGACGAGGCGCGGGCCCCGGCGGCGGCTGCGCGACGACGCCGTCGCGAGCGGATCGACGGACTTCAGATCGGTCTTGCCGTCCGCGCCGCAGACGAAGCGCAGATCGGTAAGCCGCTCGACTTCGGCCACCGGCACCTGGAAGGTTTTGAACGCGCCGAAGGGGATGTCGGTCGCCTCGATGCCGAATTTGGCGATGACGTCGGACTGATCCAGGATGAAGGCGGCGGCGAAGAGCTTGCCTTTGTCGGTCTTCGCCACCGCGACCTTCCAGAAGCGCACCGGATACTGAATTTCCTTGGCGCGCTCATAGATGGGATCGTCCTCGCGCAGGATCGGGCCGGTAAACACCGTGGCGCGGAAGTTGTCACGCTCGATCGAGTCTTCAAGAATATGCCGCTCGAGGCCCTGCCAGAGCGCCTTGCTCTGGTTGAAGCGCGCGTGCTGCGGCGTGGCATTGGTGAAGTGGCAGGTGTCGGCAGCCTGCTGAAGTGCCGTGACGCGCGTGGCGCCGAATTCCATGTCCTCGCGCCGGGTGAGATGGCCGCGGTCGAACTGGTTGCGCGAATAATAGAATTCGCCAACCTGATGGGTGGCGAGGATGCGCGGATCGGTGCGCCAGTTGTCGGTAGGTCGGCTCAGGGCAAAGCGCTGCGCGAAATCGACATTGGCGGCCGAATAGATCGCCCAGCGGCGCTTGGCGTGCATGACGACGCTCATGCCGAGATATTTGAGGACATTGTCCTTGGGGGCCTTGATCAGCGGTGCCGCCTCGAGCGCCAGCGCGTCGCTGAGCACCGGCAGGCCGACGAGATGCTCGCCTTTGCCAAGGAAATCGGCCTGGTAGCCGGGGCGCTTGCTGTAATCGAAGTCGAACGGCACATCGAACTTGGGCGCGCGTTGCTTCTTGCGCGATTTCTCGAAGGCGTCGAACGCTTCATCTGCACCGCTCGCCGTCTGTTCGAAGCGGGCATTGCCTTCGTCGTCGATCGTGATGGCGACGTGAATCGTCCGTTGTGCAGTCATGGTGCTTTCCTCGGGCGTTGGAAGGAGAGTGGGCGGTGGCGGCGGGGTGGTCGCTTCGGTGCCGCGGAGGACCGGGCCGAGCAGCGGCTCGTCGGGGAAGCGCTGGCGCAACGCCGCAACGATGCGTGACACGCGGATTCCTTCGTTGGCGCGCCACTTGATGTCGGTTTCGCGATCGACGCCTTCGACATAGGGCGACCCGTCGAGCTTGACGATGCGCCCCGCGCCGTCGCGCTCGGGCACGCCGCTGTGGTGCAGCGCGACGACGTCCCAGTCATTGTTGAACACCGGCGACCCCGACGAGCCGCCGAGCGTGTCGGTTGAATACCAGAGCGCGTCGGGCGTGCGACCGATGAGGCGGTTTTCGCGGACGCAGACCTGCTTGCGCTCGCCCGCCGGGTGCTGGATGATCGTTAGCCATTCGCCCTCGGCCACCTTGCCGGTGCGCGCGACGAGCGGTAGAAAGCCGAAAGCGGCCGACGTGGCCATCGGGCCGCTGCGCCGCGCGCCCAGCTTGACGACAGCGAAATCGAGCGCGTCCGACGCATAAAAGAAATCAGCGGCATCAAGCGCGAAGGTCGTCGGCATCCGGTCGTTGCCCGCTGTGTCCACTTCGTAATCGAAGGTCACGGTCGAGGTCGCGGCGGTGGCGCGATCGGGGAAGACGTGGTGATTGGTGATCAGCAATTCGGGCGTGATCAGGAAGCCGGTCGCGTAGTTGCCCGCGCGCTCGCGGATCTGCACCCGGCATACCGCGCGTGAAACACGATAACCGCGCTCGAGATAGGCGACGTCCTGAAGCTCGTTGCCCGAAATGATACGTTCAAACAGCGCTTCGGCATCGATCGGATCGGGAATCGTCTCCCGCAGAAAGTCACGACGATCGTCGAGAACTTTGCGCGAAGCGACTTCGGCGGGCGGCAGTTCGGCACGCGCGGCCGCAAGCGAGGCTTCGAGCGGGAAACCGACAGCGCGTTCCTGCGCACGGGCGATCTGTTCGGCGATGAGTCCCAAAGTCGCGCCTCCATGGCGCACCGCATTGCGCCCTGATTCCCGCTGCGACTCAGGAAAGTTTTCAATAGCAGATTTAATCCCTGAGCAAAAGTCGATTCGGGTCCGTTACTGTCACGTTACTGTCGCAAATCTTCATGGTGGCGGATCACTTCGTCGATGATGAAGCGGAGGAACTTCTCGGTGAAATCGGGATCGAGGTGCGCCTCCCCGGCCAGTTTGCGCAGGCGCGCCACTTGCGCCGCCTCGCGCCCCGGATCGGCGGGCGGAAGGCCCGCTTGCGCCTTGTAGCGCCCGACCGCCTGCGTCACCTTGAAGCGCTCGGCGAGCATGAAGACGAGCGCGGCATCGATATTGTCGATGCTCTCGCGGAAATGCTGCAACTGGTCGGACATGCTCGGATCCCCCGCCTCCTCTTGCCTTAGCGGCAGCGGCGCGCCAGAGGGAAGGGGCATGTCGGCGACCGTGACCCCGCTGCGCCGTCCGGCGCGCCCGCCTTCGCTCGATGCGCTGCTCGCGCTCGTCGCGCCTGACATGAATGCGGTGAACGCCGTCATCCTCGACCGGATGCAGTCCGAAATTCCGCTGATCCCCGAATTGGCCGGGCATCTGATCGCGGGTGGCGGCAAGCGGATGCGGCCGATGCTGACGCTGGCCTGCGCGCGGCTGCTCGATTATCCGGGCACGCGGCATCACAAGCTCGCCGCTGCGGTCGAGTTCATCCACACTGCCACGCTCCTGCACGACGATGTCGTCGACGGATCGGGCTTGCGGCGCGGACGGCGGACGGCAAACGTGATCTGGGGCAATCCGGCGAGCGTGCTGGTCGGCGATTTCCTGTTCAGCCGGTCGTTCGAGCTGATGGTCGAGGACGGCAGCCTCAAGGTGCTACGCATCCTGTCGAACGCGAGCGCGGTGATCGCTGAAGGGGAAGTCAATCAGCTCACCGCGCAGCGCCAGGTCGGCCTCGGCGAAGACCGCTATCTGGCGATCATCGCCGCCAAGACTGCCGTGCTGTTTGCCGCGGCCTGCCGGATCGCGGCGGTGGTGGCCGAGCGCGACGAGGCCGTGGAGGCGGCGCTCGACGCTTATGGGCGCAACCTCGGCGTCGCCTTTCAGCTCGTCGACGACGCGATCGACTATGCCTCGGACGCCGAAACGATGGGCAAGGGCGTGGGCGACGATTTCCGTGACGGCAAGGTCACGCTGCCGGTGATCCTCGCCTATGCGCGCGGATCGGACGCTGACCGGGCGTTCTGGAAGGACGCGATGGAGGGCCGGCGCACGTCTGACGCCGATCTGGCGCACGGCATCGCCCTGCTGCGCGCAACCGGCGCGATCGACGACGCCCTCGAACGCGCGCGCCTTTACGGCCAGCGCGCGATCGACGCGCTCGGGCCGTTTGCCGGCGGCGCGGCGAAATCGGCGCTCACCGAAGCCGTGGAGTTCGCAATCGCGCGGGCGTATTGATGGCAGCGCGGCGGTCGTTTTGGGCGAATGTGACGTTGATCACGGCGGCGTTGACCGTTGGCGGCGGCATAGCCACCTCGGTAATTGGCATGACCAATGATTCAGGGAAGTCCCGACTTGAAGTCGAGCGGGACGTGTGTCGCATGGCGTTTGATGCCGTAGGCGACGAGGCACCGAGCCCGCATCTTTCGAAAGAGCAGGCAAGCGCCTATATATCAGTGCAGTTACGTGTTATTCAGCGTTGCAATGCGAAGGTGAAA
Organism: Sphingomonadaceae bacterium; assembly: GCA_046153865.1. GTDB lineage: Bacteria > Pseudomonadota > Alphaproteobacteria > Sphingomonadales > Sphingomonadaceae > Sphingomonas_O. The sequence continues at coordinate 105,803 of JBJXFA010000036.1, read as the reverse complement.
TGATGTTGGAAGTGGCTCTGGCAATCACGCTCTTTGGAAGCGTCGGCACCTTGTTTGGGGTGGTTGGCATGCTGCACGAACAGTCGGAAGCCGAGCGCAACCGCTAGGCGAGCGTTTGCCCACTTTCCTCCGCGATGAATGCCAGCAGCGCCGCTTCGAGCGGGTCGCTTTCGGCGTGCGCGGCCAGTTTTGTCTTGAGCCAGGCCGCTTCATCGGGGGCGATTGCGCGGTCGGCTGCCACTTGTGCGTCGTGATCGGGTCCGGGAGCGGCCTTGGCACCGAAGAGCGTCGCAAAGCCCGACAGTCCACCCGCCGCCATCCGCTGGAAGAAGCCGCCGATATGCGGGCGATTGTCGTCCATGAACGCTTCGAGGCGCGCGGCCTCGGAGGTTCCAAGTGGCCGGTAGCTGTTGTGCGCCATCAGGTGATTGGCCACGCCCTGAACGAACAGCGCGCGCCATTCGGCAGCATTCGCCGCAGCAATGGTCGTGTCTTTCAGGCGGAAGAGCAGTTCGGCCTCAGCGCGGCTGATGTAGGCCGGGCCGTCGCCGGCTTGCGCAAACAGCACGCGGCGCAGGAGCCGGGCCTCGGCGGCATTGATGCAGCCGGGATCGAGCGCGCCGCCGTCGCGCGTCGGCCCATGGCCGGTCAGCGCGATCGCTTCGATCTCGGCCAGCGCATAGCTCTTGAGGCTCTCGGGAACGGTGGTGGCGCGCTCGAGCACATTGACGAGCAGTTCGAGCTCGCCGAGCGTATCGATGCGGCCGTCGCGATCGATCCGCGCGATCAGCCACCCAGCTTTCGCGTCGTCGACGAACCCGCGCGGTGCGGTCTGCTCGACGATATAGGCGCTCATCGCCTCGACGAAGAAGTCGACCCAGTCGCGATCGCGCACGGCCAACTCGCTGTTGAGATCGAAGATCGCTTCGGCTTCCATCGGATCGATCGTGCCGTCGGTCCAGGCACCGTTTCGCAGTGCGGCGAAATCGCCCGCGTCAAGCGCGTCTTTCGCCTTGAGTTCGGCAGCGAGCGTGAGAAAGGGTGCGGTCATGCGGAAATCCCCCGGTTAGGCATGATGTCTTTAGCAGCAGGGATTTAACGGCAGCTTACGGGGGGCGGCGCGAACACGGGTTGATTGTGATAGGAGCGCTCGGCAAGCATGCGCGCATGGGCCATGGACGTCGCATCGCGCTGATCACTGGAGCGAACCAAGGCATCGGGTTGCAGATCGCCAAGGAGCTGGCAAATAACGATTTCACGGTCCTCGTCGGTTCGCGCGACCTTGAGCGCGGCGAAATCGCTGCCAGCGCCGTCAACGGCGATGCACATGCCGTGCAGCTTGATGTCACCGATGCGGCGTCGATCGCAGCTGCGGCGAGCCGCATTCGCAACGCCCATGGTCGTCTCGATGTGCTCATCAACAACGCGGCCATTTCGAACACGCGGTGGGCGGCCGGGATGTCGCTTCAGGACTACCTCGCCCAATCGCGCGCCAGCAACATTGACCTCGATGAAGTTCGCGCAATCTGGGAAACGAATGTATTCGGCGTGCTCGCTGTTACGCAGGCGATGCTTCCGCTGCTTCGGAAATCGTCGGCGGCGTGCATTGTCAACGTATCGAGTGGTGTCGGATCGCTCCGCGGGGCCTCCGATCCTTCATACCCGTATCGCTCCATGTTCGGACCCGGTTACGGCGCTTCGAAGACCGCACTGAATGCGATCACGCTCGCATTCGCCATCGAGTTGGAGCCGGAAGGCATCAAGGTTAACGCCGTCTCCCCGGGTTTTACTAAAACGGCGAACAACAACTATGAGGGAACCGAAACGGTCGAGCAGGGTGCGGCAGAGGCCGTTCGCGTGGCGCTGCTGGGTTCCGATGGCCCCACCGGCACATTTACGCACTCGGGCAAGATAATTCCGTGGTGACCGCCACCGATACTCATGAGTGACGCGCGGAGTCCGCTTGGGCTGACCCCATCCCCCACCCCCCTCCTCGGCGCGCTCCTCGCCGGGGGGCAGGCGCGGCGGTTTGGGGCGGACAAGGCGCTGGCGCTGCTTGATGGCAAGCGGTTGATTGACCGGGCGATTGCGGCGCTGGCGGCGCAGTGCGATGCGGTGGTGATCTGCGGGCGGGATTATGGGGGCATGCGCAGTCTTGCGGATCGCCCGCGCGCGGGGCTGGGGCCGCTCGGCGGGCTGAACGCGGCGCTCCATCTGGCGCGCGCCGAGGGGTTTGCGGGCGTGCTGACCAGTGCGTGCGACATTCCGGTGCTGCCGTCCGATCTGCGGCACCGGCTCGTGCCCTTGCCCGCCACAGTCCGCGGCCAGCCGCTCGTCGCCATCTGGCCGAGCGCGCTTGCCGATGCGCTCGACGCGCATCTCGCGCAGGCCACGGACTTCTCGATGCGCCACTGGATCGCGCAATCGGGCGCGCAGCGGATCGCGTTCGTCGAGCCGGTGCCCAATATCAACACGCCCGCCGATCTCGCCGCGCTGTCCCGCTGAGGCGGCCCTCGGTCCGCAGGCTATGCGCATTTGCGATTGGCGCGCCTGCATGGCAAACGCTAGGCGAGCCAATCGATGTTTTGGGGGGACTAACCGGCATGAAAACGCGCGCTGCCGTGGCATTTGAGGCCAAGCGCCCGCTCGAAATCGTCGAGGTTGATCTCGACGGGCCGCGCGTCGGCGAAGTGCTCGTCGAGATCATGGCGACGGGTATTTGCCATACCGACGCCTACACGCTCGACGGGCTCGACAGCGAGGGGCTGTTTCCGAGCATTCTCGGCCATGAAGGCGCAGGGATCGTGCGTGAAATCGGCGCGGGCGTGGCCAGCGTTGCCGTCGGCGATCATGTCATCCCGCTTTACACGCCCGAGTGCCGCCAGTGTAAATCCTGCCTTTCGGGCAAGACCAATTTGTGCACCGCAATCCGCGCCACGCAAGGCAAAGGGCTGATGCCCGACGGCACGAGCCGCTTCAGCTATCAGGGCAAGCCGATCTTCCATTACATGGGCTGCTCGACCTTTGCGAACTTCACGGTGCTGCCCGAGATCGCGGTGGCGAAAATCCGCACTGACGCGCCGTTCAAGACGAGCTGCTATGTCGGCTGCGGGGTCACGACGGGTGTCGGCGCGGTGGTGAACAGCGCCAAAGTTCAGGTCGGCGAGAACGTCGTGGTGTTCGGGCTCGGCGGGATCGGGCTCAATGTGATCCAGGGCGCACGGCTGGCGGGCGCGAGCAAGATCGTCGGCGTCGACATCAATCCCGACCGCGAGGCATGGGGCCGCAAGTTCGGCATGACCGACTTCCTCAATTCCAAGGGGCTGAGCCGCGAGGAGACCGTGGCGAAGGTCGTCGAGATGACCGACGGCGGCGCGGACTATACCTTCGACGCGACCGGCAACACCGAAGTGATGCGCACCGCGCTCGAGGCGTGCCATCGCGGCTGGGGCACCTCGATCATCATCGGTGTCGCCGAGGCGGGCCGGGAAATCGCGACGCGCCCCTTCCAGCTGGTCACTGGGCGCAACTGGCGCGGCACGGCGTTTGGCGGCGCGAAAGGCCGCACCGACGTTCCCAAGATCATCGACTGGTATATGACCGGCAAGATCGAGATCGACCCCATGATCACGCACACGCTGGCGCTCGACGAGATCAATAAGGGGTTCGATCTGATGCATGCGGGCGAAAGCATCCGCAGCGTGGTGATTTATTGAACAAAGTGCTTGATCGTGCGCGCCTCGACGAGATACTGGCCGGGCACGCCGGGCACGCCGGGCGCGAGGGCGCGCTGTTGCCGATCCTGAACGATGTTCAGGCGGCGGCGGGCCATATCGATGAAGATGCGATCCGCGCGATTGCCCACGCGCTAAACCTGAGCCGCGCCGAAGTCTTTGGCGTGGTGAGCTTCTATCACGACTACCGTACGACACCGCGCGCGCACCCGGTGATCAAGCTGTGCCGCGCCGAGGCGTGCCAGGCGCGCGGGGTCGATGCGCTTGTCGCTGGTGCAGAAATGCGTGCGGCGGGGCGGGTCGCGATCGAGAGTGTTTACTGCCTCGGGCTGTGCGCGGTCGGGCCGGCGGCGATGCTCGGCGCGCAGGTGTTCGCGCGGCTCGATGCGGCAAAGCTCGGCGCGCTGATCGAGCACGCGGCATGACGGTGCGCATCTCCGATGACGCTGTCGCCATCGCGTGCGGCGCGGACGATGTTGCGCGCGCATTTGCGGCGACCGGAGCCGAAGTCGAGCGCGTATCGAGCTGGGGGATGCAGTGGCTCGAGCCGCTCGTCGAGGTCGACGGTGTGGGCTACGGGCCGGTGACGCCTGGCGACGTTCCCGCGATCCTCGCCGGGACTGCGCCGAGCATCGGCCCGATCGCCGACCATCCGTTCATCGCCCGCCAGACCCGGCTGACGTTTGCGCGGGCGGGCAAGACGCGGCCTTTGAGCCTAGAAGATTATGCCGAAACCGGTGGCTGGGTCGGCCTCCAGACCGCACGCGCGCACAGCCCCGCCGAAGTCTGCGCCATCGTCCTCAACTCCGGGCTGCGCGGGCGCGGCGGCGCAGGGTTTCCGGCCGGCATCAAGTGGCAGACCGTGCTCGGCGCACCTGGCGCGCGCAAATACATCGTCTGCAATGCCGACGAGGGCGACAGCGGCACCTTTGCCGACCGGATGGTAATGGAGGGCGATCCTTATCTGCTCATCGAGGGGCTGGCGATTGCGGGGCATGCGACCGGCGCGGCGCATGGCTATGTCTACATCCGCTCGGAATATCCGCATGCGATCGCCAAGATGGAAGCGGCAGTGCGCGCCTCGGCGGCGATTGTCGCGCCGTTCGTCGTCGAAGTGCGGGTCGGCGCCGGGGCCTATGTCTGCGGCGAGGAGACGTCGCTGCTCAACAGCCTCGAGGGCAAGCGTGGCGAGGTTCGCGCCAAGCCGCCGCTGCCCGCGCATTCGGGTCTGTTCGGCTGCCCCACGGTTATCAACAATGTGCTGACGCTCGCGACAGTCCCCTGGGTGCTTTCGCATGGCGCGCAGGCCTATGCCGATTATGGCATGGGGCGCTCGCGCGGCACGAACCCGATCCAGCTCGCGGGCAACATCAGGCATGGCGGGCTCTTCGAAACCGCGTTCGGAATCACGCTCGGCGAACTGGTCAACGATATCGGCGGCGGCACGGCGAGCGGCCGCCCGGTGCGCGCAGTGCAGGTCGGCGGGCCGCTCGGGGCCTATCATCCGCCATCGGACTTTCATCTTCCGGTCGATTATGAAGCGTTCACCGAAGCGAACGGGTTGATCGGCCATGGCGGTGTCGTGGTGTTCGACGACAAGGTGAACATGGCGCGGCAGGCGCGCTTCGCGATGGCGTTCTGCGCGGCCGAAAGCTGCGGCAAGTGCACGCCCTGCCGGCTCGGTAGCACGCGCGGGGTCGAAACGCTCGACCGGATCATCGCGGGTGAACGGCGCGCAGAGAACCTGACGTTGATCGCCGACCTGTGTGAGACGATGAAGTTCGGCTCGCTCTGCGCGCTCGGAGGGTTTACACCTTATCCAGTCATGAGTGCGATCACGCGGTTCCCGGAGGATTTCCAAGGGGGTTCACAATGACGATCACGATCCTTGACGGTGGGATCAGCCGCGAGCTGCAGCGCCTTGGCGCGCCCTTCCGTCAGCCTGAATGGTCAGCGCTTGCGCTCATCGAAACACCGCAGCTTGTCGCGCAAGTCCATGATGAATTTGCCGCGGCGGGCGCGCACGTGATCAGCACCAATAGCTATGCCGTCGTGCCTTTCCACATCGGTGCAGATCGATTTGCCAGTGACGGCGCGCACTTGGCCGCGCGTGCCGGTGAGCTTGCGCAGGACGTTGCAGCGCGGCGTGGCATAAAGGTTGCCGCGTCGCTCCCGCCGGTGCTTGGATCTTACCGGCCCGACTTGTTTGAGAAGACTGCGGCGAAGGCAATTCTTGAGGTGCTGGTCACGGCCCTATCACCTTATGCCGATATCTGGCTGGCCGAAACGCTGAGCACCGTTGCCGAAGGCGAACTGGTCGCTGAGTTGCTGGTGGGTGATGATCGTCCGCTGTGGCTGTCATTCACACTCAAGGATGAGGGTGCACCTGCGCTGCGTTCGGGCGAAACTGTCGCTGATGCCGCCGCGCTTGCCAAGCGTGTTGGCGCGGGTGCGCTGCTGTTCAATTGCAGCGCGCCTGAGGTGATGGAGGCGGCAGTGGCCGAAGCAAAGGGCGCGCTGAGCGATAGCGGGATTGCCATTGGTGTCTACGCCAACGGCTTTGCCGCAAAGGCTGAAGACAAGGACGCCAATGTCGATTTGCAGCAAATCCGTGCTGACCTTGATCCGTCACGTTATCTCGATTGGGCGCACAAATGGGTTGCGGCGGGCGCGACGATGGTCGGCGGATGCTGCGGAATTGGCGTCGCGCATATCACCGCGCTGGCGGGCGGGTTGCGTAGCTAACATTGACGATGAAACGGGTGTAAGGATAGCCGTATGACGTATCAGCGCCAGGCCGATTTTGGAACGCCGACCGCCAACGGCGCGCCAGTGACGCTGACAATTGACGGGCGGCCGGTCACAGTTCCTGCAGGCTCGACGGTCATGCGCGCGGCGGCGGAGAACGGAACGTCGATCCCCAAGCTGTGCGCGACGGACAATCTTGCAAGCTTCGGCTCGTGCCGCCTGTGCCTCGTCGAGATCGACGGGATGCGCGGCACGCCCGCCTCGTGCACCACACCGGTCGCGGACGGGATGACCGTTCACACGCAGACTCCGCGGCTGGCGAAGCTGCGCAAGGGCGTGATGGAGCTCTATATCTCCGATCATCCGCTCGATTGCCTGACCTGCGCGGCGAACGGCGATTGCGAGCTGCAGGATCAGGCAGGCGCGGTGGGCCTGCGCGACGTGCGTTACGGCGCGGGGGCCAGTCATCTGGGGCAAGCCAAGGACCAGTCGAACCCCTATTTCGATTTCGATCCCGCCAAGTGCATCGTCTGCTCGCGCTGCGTGCGCGCGTGCGACGAGGTGCAGGGGACGTTCGCGCTGACCATCCAGGGCATAGGGTTTGGCTCGAAAGTCTCAGCCGGGCTTGCGAGCGATGACTTTCTCGGTTCCGAATGCGTCTCTTGCGGCGCGTGCGTGCAGGCGTGCCCGACGGCGACGTTGACTGAGAAGGCGCTTGTCGAAATCGGCACGCCCGAGCGCGCGGTCGTCACCACCTGCGCCTATTGCGGCGTGGGGTGCACCTTCCGCGCGGAAATGCGTGGGCAGAGCGTCGTGCGCATGGTCCCTTACAAGGATGGCAAGGCCAATCGCGGGCACTCGTGTGTGAAGGGCCGCTTTGCATGGGGCTATGCCACGCACCAGGAGCGCATCACGACGCCGATGATCCGCGCGTCGATCGACCAGCCGTGGCGCGAGGTCAACTGGGACGAAGCCTTCGCGCATACCGCATCCGAATTCCGCCGCATCGAAGCCAAATACGGGCGGCAGGCGCTGGGCGGCATCACCTCGTCGCGCTGCACCAACGAGGAGACCTTCCTCGTCCAGAAGCTCGTGCGTGCGGGCTTCGGCAACAACAATGTCGATACCTGTGCGCGCGTCTGCCACTCTCCGACCGGATACGGGCTGAAGACAACCTTCGGCACCTCGGCGGGCACGCAGGATTTCGACAGCGTCGAGCACTCGGACGTCATCCTGCTGATCGGCGCGAACCCGACTGACGGGCATCCGGTGTTCGCCAGCCGCATGAAGCAGCGGCTGCGCAAAGGCGCGCGGCTCATCGTCGTCGATCCGCGCCGCATCGATATCGTGCGCACCCCGCATATTGAGGCCGCGCATCATCTGCCGCTGCGCCCGGGCACCAATGTCGCGGTGCTCACCGCGATGGCGCATGTGATCGTGACCGAGGGCCTGGCCGACGAGGCCTTCATCCGCGAGCGCTGCGACTGGGACGAGTATCAGCACTGGGCCGAGTTCGTATCGTCGAGCCGCAACAGCCCCGAGGCGCTCGCGCCGGTGACGCTCGTTGACCCCGCCGAACTGCGCGCGGCGGCGCATCTGTTCGCCACCGGCGGCAATGGCGCGATCTACTATGGTCTGGGCGTGACCGAGCATTCGCAAGGCTCATCGACCGTGATGGCGATCGCCAATCTGGCGATGGCGACGGGCAATATCGGGCGCAAAGGCGTCGGCGTGAATCCGTTGCGCGGGCAGAACAACGTGCAGGGCGCGTGCGACATGGGCAGCTTCCCGCACGAGCTTTCGGGCTATCGCCACATTTCGGACGGCGCGGCGCGGAAGTTGTTCGAGGATGAATGGGGCGTCAGCCTCGATCCGGAGCCCGGCCTGCGCATCCCCAGCATGCTCGATGCCGCGGTCGATGGCGTGTTCAAGGCGATCTACATTCAGGGCGAGGATATCCTCCAGTCGGACCCCGATACGCGCCACGTCTCGGCGGGGCTTGCGGCGATGGAATGCGTCGTCGTCCACGACCTGTTTCTCAATGAGACCGCAAACTACGCGCACATTTTCCTGCCGGGATCGACCTTTCTCGAGAAGAACGGCACCTTCACCAATGCCGAGCGCCGCATCCAGCCGGTGCGCAAGGTGATGACGCCGCGCAACGGTTTCGAGGACTGGGAAGTGACGCAAGGCGTCGCAAACGCGATGGGCCTCGGCTGGGCATACACCCATGCCAGCGAAATCATGGACGAGATCGCGCGCCTCACACCGAGCTTTGCCGGGGTCTCGTTTGCCAAGCTCGACGAAGTGGGCTCGCTGCAATGGCCCGCGAACGCAGCGGCACCCGAAGGCACGCCGGTGATGCACATCGACGGCTTTGTGCGCGGCAAGGGCAAGTTCGTCGTCACCGATTATGTGCCGACCGACGAGAAGACCGGCCCGCGCTTCCCGCTGCTGCTGACGACGGGGCGCATTCTCAGCCAATACAATGTCGGCGCGCAGACGCGGCGGACGGCAAACACGGTGTGGCATGCCGAAGACTTGCTCGAAATTCACCCCACCGACGCCGAGGATCGCGGGCTGAAATCGGGCGACTGGGTCAAGCTCGCGAGCCGTGCGGGCGCGACGACGCTGCGCGCGACCGTGACCGACCGGGTCGCGCCGGGCGTGGTTTACACGACCTTCCACCATCCCGCGACGCAAGCGAATGTCGTTACCACCGACCATTCGGACTGGGCAACCAATTGTCCCGAATACAAGGTCACTGCAGTCCAAATCAGCGCTTCGAACGGCCCGACCGACTGGCAGGAAGATTATGAGCGCCTGAGCGCGCGCGCGCGGCGGATCGACGCGGTGGCGGCCGAGTGACCACGCTCGACCGGCTGGTGCGCATGGCGAACCAGATTGCGACCAATCTCGCGAGCCAGTCCGACGATGCGGCGCGCGCTGTTGCCGATCATCTCGCGCTGTTCTGGGACCCGCGCATGAAGGCCATGATTTTCGCCCATCTCGATGCGGGGGGCGCGGGGCTGTCGCCGGTCGCGCGCGATGCCGTTGCGCAGCTCCGCGCGCTCAGCGCCGAGGTTCAGGCCGGGCCCGCTGACGCCGGATGAGTGCGACGCGCGAGGACGCGGTCGTTCGCCTGACGCCTCAGGGCGGCGCGTCCGCCACGCGCAATTTGGCAATCGAAGCGCCGATCGCGATCGAATATAACGGCATTGGCTATGCCGTCATGATGGCAACGCCTGCCGACCTCGACGATTTTGCGATCGGGTTCACCTTGTCCGAGCGGCTGGTGGCGGACGCGGGGGAAATACTCGCCATCGAGGCAATCGAACGCGATGACGGCCGGGTGCTGCGGATCACGCTTGCCGATCACGCACTGGCCCCCGTGGTGGACCGCGCGCGGCAGCGTGTCTCCGAAAGCAGTTGCGGGCTGTGCGGTCTCGAAAGCCTCGAACAGGTGCTGCGGCCGCTGCCGAGGATCACCACGCGACCGGGGGCGAAACGCGACGCCCTGTTTCGCGCGCTCGCGGCGCTGGACGGTCATCAGCCGATGAACACCGCCACCGGCGCGGTCCACGGCGCGGCGTTTTGCAACAATGACGGCGCGATCGTGCAGGTGCGCGAGGACGTCGGCCGCCACAATGCGCTCGACAAGCTGATCGGTGCCCTCGCGCGCGGCGGCACCGATCCGGCGACGGGCTTTTTCCTCCTTACAGCGCGGTGCAGCTACGAACTTGTCGAGAAGTCGATCACGGCGGGCTGCCCGCTGCTCGTGACGATCTCCGCGCCCACGACACTTGCCGCCGATCGCGCTCGCGCGCACGGCCTGACGCTTGTCGCGCTGGCCCGGCGCGATGCGATGCTTGTCGTCAGCGATCCGTGGGGCTGTTTCTAGGACCCTCAGCCTACCCCTCGTGCACCGCCTTGGTGACAAGGCACGCTGCCAGCCCCTCGGGGCCGTCCTCATGGCCATGGCCCGACCATTTGACCCCGCCAAAAGGCGTGTCCGGCCCGGCGACGACGGCAGTGTTGATGCCGAGCATTCCCGCTTCGATCTCGCGTGCGATCCGGCGCTGGCGCTTGGCGTCGGTGGTCCAAGCAAAGGCTGCAAGGCCATAGGGCAGGCGGTTCGCCTCGGCGATCATGGTCTCTTCGCCCGCGAACCGGTTGACCAGCGCGACCGGGCCGAACGGCTCTTCGTTCATGATTTCGGCATCGAGCGGACTGTCCGCCACCACCGACGGCGCGTAGAAAAATCCCTGATTGCCAATGCGTTCGCCGCCTGCGTGGAGCGTTGCGCCCTTGGCCACTGCATCGCCGATCATCCGTTCGATTGCATCGGGGCGGCGCGGGTTGGCCATCGGCCCCATTTTTGTGTCCGCATCGAGGCCATTGCCGACCGTGATCGCCTTGGCGCGCGCAGCAAAGCCTTCGAGGAACCGATCGTAAACGCCGTCCTGCACGATAAACCGCGTCGGCGAGATGCACACCTGCCCGGCATTCCGGTATTTCTGCGGCACGACGGTATCGAGCACCGTGTCGACATCGACATCGTCGAACACCAGCACGGGGCCGTGCCCGCCGAGTTCCATCGTGGTGCGCTTCATGTCGTCCGCCGCGAGCTTGGCAAGATGCTTGCCGACGACCGTCGAGCCGGTGAAGCTCAGCTTGCGGATGATTGGCGAGCCCAGCAGGTGCCGCGAGACTTCATCGGGAACACCGAACACCGCTTGCGCGACCGAGGGCGGGAGCCCGGCATCGAGCAGCGCCTGCAAAACGCCAAGCGCGGACGCTGGAGTTTCCTCGGCCGCCTTCATGATGATCGAACATCCCGCGGCAACCGGCGCGCCCAGCTTGCGCGCAACATTGCTCAGCGGGAAATTCCACGGGCTGAAGGCTGCGACCGGGCCGACCGGCTCGTGCACGACGGTCGATCGCATGCCTGCGGGCCGCACCAGCGTGCGACCGTAAACGCGCTGGCATTCGCCCGCGTAAAAATTGAACAGCGCCGCCACGAACATCACTTCCAGCCGCGCCTCGGCGAGGGGTTTGCCCTGTTCGAGCGTGGCGATCCGCGCGAGATCGTCGGCGCGCTCGATCATCAGGCGCGCCGCTCCTTGCAGCACCCCGGCGCGCTGCTGCGCTGACGAATCGCGCCACAGCCGAAAGCCGCGCTGCGCGGTTTCCAGAGCGCGATCGAGATCGGCCGCATCGGCCAGCGGCAGCTCGCCCAGCGTGTCGCCGGTCGCCGGATTGACGACCCGGTGCGTGCGCCGGGCACCGGCGGCAACGCGTTCGCCGTCGATGATCATGTGAAGCGACGGATAGCTTGTCATGCGGGCCCCTTTGTCATGCGTGATCGGGGGCCGACTTGGGCGCGATCCTGACCAACCGCAAGGGAGTTGGCGGTCAGCGGATGAAATCCGCCCAGACGTGTGCTGCGGTCTCCGCGCTCCGGTCCGGTGCCCATTGCGCCTCCATCAACGCGCGGGCCTGCGCCGCGTCCATTCCCCGATGATCGCGATTGAGCCGATAGAAAAAAGCCGAAACCCGCCAGTTCATGATGCAGTGGACATGCACGGGCGCGTCACCGCACGCAGCGAGCGTAGCGCAAAACTGTTCGAAATGCGCCTCCGTCGGCGTATCGAAGGGCACCGGGATGTGCGTGTAGCCAATGCCGAGCGCGGCCAGCATCGCGCCTTCGTCGGCCAGAGCATCGGGATGGCTGTCGAGCGCGAGATTGATGACATGCCGCGTTCCGATCGCCGCCAGTCGCGCCAGATCGCCCTGCTGCAGGCGGCCCGAGGTGGTCGTCCGCGCATCGAGCCGCTGCCAGGCGCGGATGTCGTCGGGATCGGCGGTCATGGCACGCGTCAGTCCCGGAACACGATCGTGCGCGACCCGCTGAGCAGAATGCGGTCCTGCAGGTGATAATGGACTGCGCGCGACAGCACGCGGCGCTCGATGTCGCGGCCCTTGCGGACGAGATCGTCCGCCGAATCGGCGTGGCTGATCGCTTCGACGTCCTGATGGATGATCGGCCCTTCGTCGAGGTCTTCGGTCACGTAATGCGCGGTGGCTCCGATCATCTTGACCCCGCGCTCATACGCCTGGTGATAGGGCTTTGCGCCCTTAAAGCCGGGCAGAAAGCTGTGGTGGATATTGATGCAGCGCCCCGAAAGATAAGCCGCCATGTCATCCGACAAAACCTGCATGTAGCGCGCGAGCACGACGAGTTCGGCCCGCGTTTCCTCGATCACCGCCTTGATGCGCGCTTCCTGTTGCGGCTTGGTATCGTGGGTCACGGGCAGGTGATGGTAGGGGATCGCACCGATGTTGGTGAGCTTGAGCGCGTCGCGCGGATGGTTGGAGAGGATCGCCAACGGCTCCATGTTGAGCTCGCCGATCTGGTAGCGATACAGGAGATCGCTGAGGCAGTGATCGAATTTCGAGACCAGGAGAACGACCTTGCGCCGCTCGTTGCGGCCACGCAGCGTCCATGCCATGCCGTGCGTCGTCGCCAGTTGCGCAAACGCTGTGCGAATGGCTTCGATCTGATCGCTCGCAAAGACAACGCGCATGAAGAACTGGTCAGTGGCCAGATCGTTGAATTGCTGCGCGTCAAGGATGTTGCCCTGATTTGCGGCGAGCAATCCCGCGACGGCGGCGACAAGGCCCGGCCGATCGGCGCACGACAGTGTCAGGACATGCTCTTCGGTTGCCATTTTTCCCCCGCTCCGCCCAGTTTATCGTTCGTTGGTCTCATCGCTATCGCTCACAGGGTCACGCGGCAACCGCAACCATCCGCGCATCGCAAAATTCGCTAGCCTTATCGGGCACCCGCCATCGGCGATTTCCAGAAAACACGCTTGGCTTTCGGGGCAGCTTTGCGCAAAGGCTCGGCGCATGGCCAACGCCCGCATCTTTCAGAAGCCCAAAAACGCCATGCAATCGGGGCGTGCGCGGACGGACCATTGGGTGCTCGAGTTCGAGCCGACCGAAGCCAAGCGCGCCGATCCGCTGACCGGCTGGGCGGGATCTGGCGATACGCGCGGGCAGCTCAGCCTGTCGTTTGCAACGCTCGATGCCGCGCGCGCCTATGCGGCGAAGAACGGGATCAGCGCGCGGGTGATCCCCGCGCCCGAACGCACGCTCAAGGTGCAGGCTTACGCGGATAATTTCCGCTAAACGCCACGACCGATCGCGCTTTTGAGCAGGCCCATCTGTTTGCGGTAAATGCCGGTCATCGTTGCGAATTCGGCCTGGATCTGGCCCATCTTGAGCAATTGATCTTCAAGCGTGACATTGTTGCCATCGGGCTTGGTTTCCGATGTGTCGGCATCGAGCAGCACCCCGTTCGCGACCGGCGCGCGTGCGCCGAGCGCGGCCATCCCGCCGGTCAGCGCGATGTGCGGCTTGGTGACTGCGGGTTTGCCGCCTTCCTGCGCCAGCAGACTGGTAAAGTTCGGTGCCGCCACGTCGCGCGCCTTGAACCCCGGGGTTTCGCTGTTCGCGATATTCTGGGCGATGACGCGCTGGCGACCTGCCAGATGCTTCATCGACGTTGTAATTCCAGCAATCAACGGTGTCGTCATGATCAGAACCCTGTGAACAGATTGCTGTTTGATGCCTCGGCAAGCGGCGTGAGCCGCGCGAGCGCTTCGCGGTAATTGTCGAGCTGGGCCGCCTGCGCGGGCGTCAGCGCAAATCCGCGTTGCGCGCCGTTGGCGAGCGCGGCCTTGCCGTCATCCCAGTAGAGTGACCGGTAAGCGGTCTGCGTCGTCGAGATCGCGCCTTTGAGCGCCGCCAGAGTAACAGCGGCATCCTTTGCGGTGCCGATGGTCAAGGCTTCATTGAGCGCGAGGCCGAAATTGCCGCCGGGGCGGACGCTCGGCGCGTTTTTGGGCGCGATAACCGGCACGGCAAGGCGCGTGGGGTCGAGGCCGAGCTTTTCCAGCGCATCCCGGCCCGGTGCGCCTGCGACCAGCGCGATCGACGATCCGGCGGTCGCATCGATGTTGAGCACCATTTCGCCGCCGGTCGTGGCGGTCGCCACTTTCGCCTTCGTTCCCGCCAACCGCCGGATGCGATCACCGAGCGTTGCCAGCGTATCGTCGGCCTGGATCACGATTTTCCTGGGCGGGCCGCCCTGGATGCGCAGCGCGAATTCGTCGCCTGCGCGCAGACTCGTTTGGGCGACGAGCGTGACCGAGGCTGCCGGATTGAGTGTTCCGCGATGCAGTCCCAGCGCCCCGAGCACGCTGTTGCCGCCCGCTGCCGCAGCAAGGCGAAGCGGTTCGACGAGTTGCTGCGCCTGCCCGAACTGCGTCGTGCCCTGCACGGCGCCGGTGTTTGCATCGATCCGGCTGACGAAACCGTCTAACACACCGCGCCGCGGGCCGCTCAGGTCGCCGGTCGTGCGTCCGGCGACGTAAAGCGCGCCGTTCATGAAGGTGACGCTGTCGACTTGATCGTCGCCAGCCGTGGCGAGATAGGATGTGGTCGCGCCGCCAAAGCCGCTGTCGATGCGCGTCACGAAGCCGTCGCGCCCGCTGCCGCGCGCATTGCTCTGCGCGCCGGTGATCGCATCGCTCGTGGCACCGGCCACGGCGATTGTGCCATCACTGGAGACCGCAAGTGCGCGGGCGTCGGCGCGACCGAGCGCAAGGCTGCGCAGATCGGTTGCGAGGCTGCCCGCGCTGATGCTGCGGAGCGTGGCGAAGCCGCTTTCATTGGTCAGCGCGAGCAGATTGCCGTCCTGGCCGATGGCGAGTCCGGTTACGGACTCGCTGCCGCCGCTGTCGATCGACCGGCGCTCGATCAGCCGGCCGGTCGCATCGAGCCGCGCGAGGAACGCATCGCCGTCATTGCCCGCCGCTTTGCCACCGACATAGATCGCGCCGTCCGCGCCCACGGCAATCGCGCGCGCGCTATCGGCACCGAGCCCGCGGACGACCGTTGCAAATTGCTCGTCGCCTTGCGCGTTGAACTGCGCGACGAGCATGTCGCCGTCGGTCCCCGCGCCATCAAATGCGCCGTTGACCGTTCCGGCAACGGTGATCGCGCCGCTTGCCGAGACGCTGACGGCCGCACCCTGCGTCGCGCCTGACGCGCCGAGGCTGCGCTGCCACATGACGCCGCCTTCGCTGTCGAGCTTGGTGAGGAACAGGTCGCTCGCGCCGTTCGATCGGTTTGCTTTCATGTCGCCGCTCGTGGTGCCCACGACATAACTGAAGCCCTCGGCATCAGTCGCGATCGCCCGCGCGACGGTCGTTGCCGAAACCGTTGTCGGCGCAGGCGGAACGCCATTGCCGGACTTGGCAGCGGTCAGTTTCGCGCGTTCGGTGGCGGCGGCATCGACCCCGGCGATCGTGTTTTTCAACGTCCGGGTCAACGCGCCCGCCGGATCGTCGAAGCGCAGGATTTGCGTGACAGTCGTCGCGCCGAGCGCCGTCTGGCCACTCGCCACCACCAACGCATCGCCCGCGCCGACCTGATCGATCGCGACCTGCTCGGCCCCGTTCGGCGCTTTTACGCCAAAGCCCCAGCTGCCCGACGTCTTGTCAGGCACGAAGCGCACCAGCCAGCGCGGCTGGGGATTGCCCGACGGGTCGAGGACGACGGTGCCGTCGGGATTGCGCAAGGGGATCGTGCTGATTGCCGCGTTGATCGCGTCGGACACTGAATCGAGCGTGGGCGGCTGCGCGGTCTGCGAAAGGTCGATCGTGATCGTGTCGCTGGCCCCCGGCTTGTTGAGCGCAATGCGAAAGGTCTCGCTTCCCGTGAGGCCCGGCAGCGGCGCGTCGCGCGCTTCGACAATGCCCTTGCCGGTGAATTTGGTCGGGTCCGACGGCGCGACCGAAACCGTCGCCGCGCGGCGCGTGGGCAGTGTAAACGACAGTTCGACCTTGTCGGCCGGGGCTTGGCCGAGGAAAGTCTGGAGATCGGCGAGCCCCTTGGCGAAGGTCGTCTGCAGCGCGGTCCGTTCCGCCGCCGATGTGGTCGCACTGGCAGCCGCCGTCGCGAGCAGCCGCAACCGGTCGAGCGCCTTGTAGGTCGTGAAGGCGGTCTGGATATCGGGCGAGCCTGCCGTTCCGGTCGCGGCAGAGGCATCGATGATCGACGCCAATCGCCGGATGGCCGCAACCTGCGCCGATTCAGGCGCGGAGCGCGCGGTTTCTCTCCATGGAGGCGTCGTCGGCGGCAGCGTGAACTGCGCCTTGGCGGCGCGCACCGCACGTGTTTCAAATGCCGGCGCTGCACCCAGGCCGCTGAAACTGTTTCCACCCCCCAGCACCGAGAGGGCGGCAAGGCCATTGGACATATTTATCGTCATCGCATCATCGCTCCGGCAACCATCCGCGATTGTCTTCCTATAATAGAGCGAGTCACGTGCCGGGAGCGCGCTGGCCTGCAATTTATGTCTGGATGCCCGTGACAATGATGGCACTCGCCGCGCAACCGATCGAACTGAAGAAGTTTTCCGGGCAGGAGCGTGCCGCCGCGCTGATGCTGGCGCTGGGCAAGGAGCATGGCGCGCCGATCTGGGATCATCTGTCGACCGATGAGGTCCGCGAGCTCTCGGCCGCCATTTCGCATCTCGGGCGCGTGTCGTCCTCGGTGGTCGAACATCTGCTGATCCAGTTTTCGGACGAAGTTTCGAGCATGGCCTCGCTCCACGGCTCGTTCGAGACCACCGAGCGACTGCTCGATGGCATCCTTCCCGGCGACCGGGTCCGGGAAATCATGGAGGATATCCGCGGGCCATCGGGCCGCACGATGTGGGACAAGCTGTCCAACGTCAGTGAGACGGTGCTCGCGACCTATCTCAAGAACGAATATCCGCAGACCGTCGCGGTGATCCTGAGCAAACTCAAGCCCGACCACGGTGCGCGCGTGCTCGCCGAGCTGCCGCGTGACCTGTCGGTCGATGTCATCATGCGGATGCTGCGGATGGATGCGGTGCAGAAGGAAGTGCTTGTCGAGGTCGAAAAAACGCTCAAGTCCGAATTCATGGGCACGCTCTCGCGTCCGCAGCGGCGCGATCCGCACGAGACGATGGCCGAAGTCTTCAACGCGCTCGACCGCGCGACTGAGGAAGCCATGCTGACCGCGCTCGACGCGCGCGCGCCCGATGCCGCCGAGCGCATCCGCGCGCTGATGTTCACCTTCGAGGATCTCGGCAATCTGATGCCCGCAGCGATCACGGCGATCGTGCGCACCGCTGACAAGCGCGAAATGGCGCTGGCGCTGAAAGGGGCCTCGCCCGAAATGCGCCAGATTTTCTTTGCGAGCATGACCGAACGCTCGGCCAAATTGCTGCGCGAGGATATGGCGGGAATGGGCCCGGTGCGCGCGCGCGAATGCGAAGAGGCGCAAAGCGCGCTGGTGCGCCTCGCCAAGTCGCTTGCGGATCGCGGCGAGATCATGCTGGCCGATCCCAAGAACGACGATGCGATGATCGTTTGATTGCAGCCATAATGGATATGTCGTTTCACACCCGCCGGTTTGCGTTTGATCGGGTCTTCGAAATGCCCCGGCCCGGCGCTGAGGGCGTTGACGGCGCGCCCTCGCTGGCCGCGCTGCAGGCGGAGATCGATCTGCTGCGGCTCCAGCTCGAATCCGGCATCGCGGTGGCGCGTGCCGAGGGCTTCGAGGCGGGGCTGACCCACGCGCGCGGCGAAACGGCAGCGGCACTGCTGACCGCGACGGACGCACTTCATGCCTCGATCGAGGCCATCGAAACCGAAGCTGCGGCGCGCGAGGAACGGCTCGCAAAAGTCGCCGCAGAGGTTGCAATGGCTGCCGCCGATGGCCTTGCCGCGCGCGCGCTCGGTCTCGATCCGGCGCTGGCGATCGATGCGGCGATCGGGCGCGTCCTGCTGCAAGTGGCGCGCGGGCAGGAGCTTCATATTCACGTCAATCCGGCGCTGATCGTGCAGATGGAAGCGCTGATCGAAGCGCGCAAAGGGGCCGAGCGGCGGCGTCTGTCGCTGACTTTGCTTGCCGATCCCGCACTCCCCGTCGGCGATGCGCTGATCGCGTGGGAGCAGGGCGGCCTTGCCCTCGATGCAGCAGCGCGACGCGCGGCGATCCTGACCGAGCTCGGTCTCGAGCTGCCCGATGCCGACGCGGCGCTCAAAGCCTGACCGGCAAAAATTACCCACCCGGCAAATTTTTCCGCCGCTCCTCCTCCTATAATGAGAAAACCGGGGCTGCGCTCCGACACCAGCAGCGGGGCCAATCTTGAACGGAATGCGGAATTTCATGGCGCAGCTCGGCACGCGCCGCCTGATCATCATGGCGGGCGTCGCGCTTGCGCTGCTGGGTGTGCTTGCCGCCGTCGCCATGCGCGGTTCGACGAGCACCATGGGCTTCCTCTATACCGATCTCGATCCGTCGGTCGCCCAGGCGATGACCGAAAAACTGACCGCGCAAAACGTGCCCTTCCAGCTCTCCGCCGATGGCACGTCGATCATGGCGCCGCAGGAAAAGCTTGCCGAATTGCGCATGGCGATGGCGGCGGACAAGCTGAGCGGCAAGGTCGGTTATGACGTCCTCGATGCCGAAGAACCGTTCGGCATCTCGTCGTCACGCGCGCGGATGAACGAAACCCGTGCGATCGAGGGCGAGCTTGAGAAGTCGATCCAGAGCCTCGACAGCGTTGCGCGCGCGCGTGTTCATATCGTGATGCCCGAACGCGCGATGTTTGCGACCGCCTCGCGCAAGGCGACTGCCGGTGTCACGCTGAAAACCAATGGCAAGCTCCCGGCGAGCGCGGTACAGGCAATCCGCTATCTGGTCGCCTCCTCCGTTCCCGAGTTGTCGGCCGAACAGGTCTCGATCGTCGATCAGACCGGCGCGTTGCTCGCCCGAGCGGGCGAGGCGGATGACGCTGGGGCCAGCCAGGCCGATGACCGGCAGACCGGGATCGAGGCGCGGCTGCGCTCGCAGATCGAGGCGATGCTCGAACCGATCGTCGGCGCAGGCAAGGTCCGCGCCGAGGTGTCAGCACAGGTCGGCCGCGATCAGACGCGCGAGGAAATCAACGTTTTCGATCCCGACAAGCAGGTGATCGGCCGCCAGGTCACGGTCGAAAGTGGCGATCAGACCAACGAGAATATGGGAGCCGGGCAGGGCGCTTCGGTCGCCGCGCAATTGCCTGAGAACCAGGGGCTGCCCCCGGCTGTCGGCCCCGGCGGCGACACGCGCAAATCGGCGCGCAACGAAACATCGGAAGACATTACGTATCTCAACAGCCAGACCCGGACAGTTACGGTGCGCGCGCCGGGTAAACTTGCGCGGCTGTCGGTCGCGGTCATGATCGATGGCGGCAAGAAAGGCCTGCCCGCGCCCGAAATCGCGCGGCTGACGCGCCTCGTCCAGAATGCGGTCGGCTTCGATGCGGCGCGCGGCGACAGTGTGGTGGTCGAAAGCATCGCCTTTGCCGCCGCCGATCCGCTTGCGGACAAGGGGATCGACTGGATCGCATTGGGCTCCAATTCCCAGCTCTTCGGGTTGCTCAATCTCGTCGTGATCGCCGTCGTCGGCCTCATCGCCCTGCGCATGCTGCGCCCCAAGGCCATGCCCGAAGCTTCGACACCGGACGCGCGTTTGCTCGCTGACCAGACCGTCGAGACCCATGCGCTCGCCACCCGCGTAGCCAATGGCGATCCGGACGCGCTGCTGCAGATCGAGGCCATGCGCGAGGCCGGTGGTATCCCCGCGCAGCTCGATCAGGAAATCGCGCTCGCGCAGGTCGATGGCCGGGTCAAAATGTCGTCGATCAAGACGATCGGCCAGACGATCGCCGCCAGCCCCGCCGAATCGGCCTCCGTGATCCGCCAGTGGATGAACGCATGATGGAAACGCCCCAGCCCATGGATATTGAATCGCGCGATCTGATGCCTGCGATCCCCGAACCGCCGTCTGATCAGTTTCCGCCGCTCGAGAATTTCGAAAGGATGGACCACGCGACGGTGCCGCCCCCCGATCCGCTCGCCAGTCTCGAAGCCGTGCACGATGTGCCAGTCACGGTCCAGGCGGTGCTGGGGCGGGCGCGGATCGCGATCGGCGCGCTGATGCAGCTGAAGGCCAATGCCGTGATCGAGCTCGATCGGCGCGTGGGCGAGCCGGTGGACATCTTTGTCAACAATCGGCTGATTGCGCGTGGCGAAGTGGTGCTGATCGAAAATGCGCTCGGCGTCACGCTCACCGAAATCGTCCGGCAGGAGCGCTGATCGGATGGACGCGAACCGCGCCGTTTACCTCATGCTGATCGGCGCGCCGAACAGCGCGTTTCATGTCGCCGCCGCGATGGCGCAAGCCGCCGGAGCCCATGTCGTGCTGGCCGACGGGACGGCGCAAGCCATCGAACTGCTGCGCGAAGCGTGCGGCGATGTCGTGATGATCGATATCGATCAGGACATTGCGGGCTTCATCGCCCAACTGCGCGCCGAGCGGATCGCTATCCCGGTGCTGGCGTGCGGGATCGATGCCTCGGCAGACCGGGCGGTCGCCGCGATCCGTGCGGGCGCGCGCGATTATGTGCCGCTGCCGCCGCAAGCCGATCTGATTGCGGCCGCAATCCTGTCCGTTGCCGAGTGCGGGACGCGCATGATCGGCACCGATGCGGCATTTGCCCGAACGACGGCGCTGGCGCTCGCCATTGCTCCGTCGAGTGCGCCGCTGCTAATCGCCGGTCCGCCGGGCGCGGGCAAGGAAATCCTCGCGCGCGCGGTCCACGGCGCGTCGGGTCGGCGCGGGCGGTTCCTCGTCGTCGATTGTGCCGGGGGGAACGAAGCGCTGCTCGGGTCCGAACTGTTCGGCCATCCCGCAGGTGCCTTTGCGGGGGCCGTGGCGCGCCGCTGCGGCCGGATCGACGAGGCGAGCAGCGGCACCGTCCTGCTCCGCGACGTCGATACGCTGGCGCTGCCGCTGCAAAAGCGCCTGCTGACGGTGCTGCAAGACCATGCGCTGGCGCGCGACCGGCTCGCGCATGCCCGCATCGTTGCAAGCACGGCGGCCGACCTCGACACCTTGGCCGCAAGAGGTGCCTTCAACGCCAGCCTGCTGACGAGGCTCGGCCTCGTGCGGATCGCCGTTCCTGCGCTGCGCGAGCGTCGCGATGACATCATCCCGCTCGCGGATCATTTCGCCGAACGCTTCGCGCTGGCCAACGAGCTGCCAGTCCCGGCGTTCGATTCAGCAGCGCAAGCCCAACTGCAGGATCATGACTGGCCGGGCAATGTCCGCGAGCTGGAGGATTGCGTCCACCGCGCCGTGCTCCTCAGCCGAAGCGCGACTATCCCCGAGAGCGCGCTGGTTACCGCCGATGGCCGCAGCTTGTCGAGAGCGATGCCGTCCGATGCGCCGTTCGTCGCGCAAACGGTCGACGACGTCGAGCGCGACCTCATCCTGCGCACGCTGCAGCACTGCCGGGGCAACCGCACCACGGCATCGACCATCCTGGGGATCTCGGTGCGGACGATGCGTAACAAGCTGAAAACCTTTATCGAGGCCGGTATCGAAGTCGCGCCCGGTGCCGCACAAGGCCGCGCCGCGTGACGTTTTCGTTCGACGCTATCGTGAAGCAGTTCGGCCTTGGGCGCGACATTGCGCTGGCGGGCAGCGTCATCGCGATCATCGCGATGCTCATCCTGCCGATGCCGCCGTGGATGCTCGACATCGGCCTTGCGCTCTCGATCACGCTCTCGGTCATGATCCTGATGACCGCGCTGTTCATCGAAAAGCCGCTCGAACTCTCGGCCTTCCCCACGATTCTGCTGATCACGACGATGTTGCGGCTCGGCCTCAATCTGGCCTCGACCCGGCTGATCCTTTCGCACGGTCATGAAGGTCCGGACGCCGCAGGTGGCGTCATCGCGGCATTTGGCGAATTCCTGATGGGCGGCGAAACCATCATCGGGCTGACGATCTTCATCATTCTCGTCGTCATCAATTTCATCGTGATCACCAAGGGTGCCGGGCGCATCGCCGAAGTCGCCGCGCGCTTCAGCCTCGATGCGATGCCCGGCAAGCAGATGGCGATCGACGCCGATCTTTCGGCAGGCATGATCACCGAAGCGCAGGCGCGCGAGCGCCGCACCGAGATCGAGGCCGAAAGCGGCTTTTACGGCGCGATGGACGGTGCCTCAAAGTTCGTGAAGGGCGATGCGATCGCGGGCCTGCTGATCACCGCGATCAACATCGTGGTTGGCCTGATCATCGGCGTTGCGATCCACGGCGTGCCGATCGGCGAGGCGTTTCACAGCTATACGATCCTGACCGTGGGCGACGGCCTGGTCAGCCAGATCCCCGCGCTCATCGTCTCGACCGCGGCGGGGCTGCTGGTCTCGAAGGGCGGGATTGCGGGCAAGACCGGAAATGCGCTCGGCGTCCAGCTCGGGCGCTATCCCAAGGCGTTCGGGATGGTCTCCGTCCTGATGGGCGGGCTTGCCATCATGCCGGGGCTGCCGTTCCTCCCCTTCGCGCTGTTCTCGGCACTCACCGGCTGGCTGGCCTGGAAAATGAGCAAGGATGCCGATGCGACCGCCACCGCCACGCGGATCGCCGAGACTGCAGCCGATCTTGCCGCGCAACCGACCGACGAGCCCGTCTCGCGCACGCTCGCGATCGACTCGGTCCGTCTCGAGATCGGTTATGCGCTGCTGCCGCTGATCAACGATTCGAATGCCGAACCGCGCCTCGACGATCAGGTGCGCGCGCTGCGTCGCCAGATGGCGCTCGATTTCGGTTTCGTGCTGCCCGCCGTGCGGATCATCGACAATATGGCGCTGAAAGCGAACGAATATGTCGTCTACATCAAGGAAACCGAGGCGGCGCGCGGCGAGATCCGGCTCGACAAGCTGCTCGTCGTCAACGCGGGTGGTGGCAACCTCGGGATCGCCGGTGAAGAAACGCGCGAGCCTGTGTTCAACCTGCCCGCGCTTTGGATCGATCGCGCTCTGCGCGACGAGGCCGGGGTGCGCGGGCTCACCGTCGTCGATTGCGGAACGATCATCACCACACACCTGACCGAGCTGGTCAAGGACAATATCGCCGATCTGCTGTCGTTCACCGAAACGCACAAGCTGATCACCGATATCCATAAGGATGCCGAGAAACTGGTCTCGGAAATCGTCCCGTCGAAAATCTCGATCTCGGGCGTGCAGCGCATCCTCCAGAACCTGCTCGCCGAGGGCATCTCGATCCGCGACATCCCGACGATCATGGAAGGGATCGCCGAAGCCGCTCCGCTCGGGAGCAACATCGTCCAGATGACCGAGCATGTCCGCGGTCGCCTCGCGCGTCAGATTTCGGCGCAGCAGACCAATGAGGGCGCAATTCCCATCCTGACGCTGTCGGCGCACTGGGATGCCGAGTTTGCGCAGAGCATCGTCGGCCAGGGCGACGAGCGCCATCTCGCCATGGCCCCGTCGAGCCTCCAGTCGTTCATCGCCGCCGTGCGCGAAACCTATGACCGGCTGGCGGCAGCGGGCGAAATCCCGTGCATGCTGACGAACCCGGCGATCCGGCCGTTCGTCCGCTCGATCATCGAGCGCGTCCGACCGGCGACCGTCGTTTTGTCACAGAATGAAATCCACCCCCGTGCGCGCATTCGTGCGCTTGGCACGATCGGATAATGCGCAAGGGCCGAATCCCATCCTATAATGATAGCATTAGCCAGAAAGGGACTGAATGGTTAGCTCGCTCGCAATTGCATCACCGCTGGTGCTGACTGGAGGGGAGGGCGCAACTCTTCCAGCCGCCACGTCCGGGGTGCAGGGGTTTGCAGCGGTGCTCAATACGGCGTTCGCCGGGGCCGCCGCGCCCGCAGTCAGCGAATGGAGCCAGTCGCCGACGATACCGCTTGAAACCGGTCGCTTGGACATAGGGTTGGCTATTGGGTCCGACCCAGGCGTGCTCGCCGTCCCGGAGACCAGCGCACACGAACGGCTAGTCCCAGAAGCGCCACTACCCGGTGTTCTGGCTGCCCAGTCGGTCGCAGCACGGGTGGCCACGCCTGCCGAACCGGTCGGCTCGCCTGAACAAACCGCCACAGCGCCACGCGTCACGGTTTCGCCTGAGACCAGCGAAAAGCTTCGCGCCGTGCGCGCCTCAAATCTGCCCGCGCCTGCCCCGTCGTCGCCCGAGATTACCGATCCGGCGGTATTGACGCAGGCGGCCGCGCCGTTGGTGTCCGCCGAGCGCCCCTCGATCAGCCGACGCCCGAAAGCTGAGGCACTGACTGCTGCGCCCCATGCGACCGAGCCCAACCCGGCCGCTCCAGGGACATCAGCGATGCCGGTTGCCCCGGTCATGACTCATCCTGTGATCGCTATGGTCAACACAGCGGCCCCCGCCGTTCCCGACCGTCGCGAACCGGTCGCAGCACCTCGCGGCGAACCCGCCGCTGCGGCCACAGTCAACACCCCGCGCACCCCAGACCCACCCGCGCCGCCCGCCGCCGGACCAAGCGCGCCGATGCCCGACGCGGCCACGGTGCACGTCCCGACGCCCGATCGTGCCCCGCCCGGCCCGTTCGCCGAGGCTGTCGATCGCGTCCCGACTGCGCTCCCAACTGTGGCGAAACCAGCGCTCGCCGAACCGGTCGTAGCGGCGCAACCGGGCCGGATCGGCCGCGAGATCGGCGTCGAAATCGCCCGGCGCGTCGCGGATGGGGGAACCGAACTGATCCTCCGGCTTGTTCCGGCCGAACTCGGACGGATCGACGTCCGTATGGCGTTCGATGAAGCGGGCGGCTTGCGCGCGGTGATCGCCGCCGACAATGCCGTGGCGCTTGACATGCTCCGGCGCGACAGTGCCGATCTCAGCCGTTCGCTCAGCGATGCCGGCGTGCGCAGCGATGCGCAAAGCCTGCGCTTCCAGACCGAGAGCGGGAGCACCGGCGGCGGCAATCAGCAGCGCGCACCGTGGCGCGATCCCGGCGCCGAGCTCGGGCCCGTGACGCGCGACGGCACGTTCGAAGACCTCGCCGAACCCGTTCGCTACCGACAGGTGCGCACCAGCGGCACCTACGACCTTCTGGCCTAGGAGACCCAGCCCATGATAATTCCCCCCGCCGCCGCAACGGCATCCACGCAGCCGATCGCCGCGCCCACGGGCAAAGCGCTGATCAGCGCCGATTTTGACATGTTCCTGAAGCTGTTGACCACGCAGATGCAGAATCAGGATCCGCTCAGCCCGATGGACAGCACGCAATATACCCAGCAGCTTGTGCAATATTCGCAGGTCGAGCAAAGCGTGCAGCAGAATACGACGCTCAAGGACATTCTCGCGCGCCTGAAGACGCAGGACATGGCGGATGCTGCCGGGTTCATCGGCAAGGATGCGGTGTTTGATTCCACGGTAGCCGGTCTCGGTGCTACGCCCGCGACCTGGGGTTATGCCGCCGATCGCGCGATGACGTCTGCGACAGCGACCGTCACCGATGCCTCGGGCGCAACCGTGCTCACGCGTGCCCTGGCGCCAACGGGGGCCAGCGGGCGCTTTGTCTGGGATGGAACGCTGCCCGACGGCACCCGCGCCCCTGACGGTGCCTACGCCCTCGCCATCAAGGGCGTTGATTCGGCGGGCGGCGCGGTGACGGCAGCGATCACCAGCCGCGGCGTCGTTTCCGAAGTCAGTGCTGAAGGCGGCGCATTGTCGCTCGGGGTCAATGGCGTGCCGATGTCGATCGAAACGCTCGTCCGCCTGGCGGCCGGGCGCTAGTGACGGCCCCAATCGGTAGATAGCATTTTCTGCTAAAAATGTGATCCGCAGCGCAGTCTTCCTATAATAAGTTCAAGCACGAAAGTCCCCACCTTCGTGCGCGAAGCGGCCGCTGGTCCCGGTCGTCAAGGCAGGAGGTGCAGGTGCGAGTATCGCCTGCGCCTCCTGTTTTTCATTGGGAGATCGAGCCGCGCCGGGTCTCTCTCCGACACCGCCCGACCTTTAGGCGTCGTTGCCGAGAACCTGAGGCGATCGCGCGACGGCTCTTTTCGCGCGCCGCATATACCCCACCGTTCGCGCGCGCAGGTCCAGAGCGTCGCGGGTGATCTGCGGAGCAGCACTCGCGTCATCGCCGGGCTGCAGCGCATCGATCCAGAAATCCTCGACTGCGCAGCCCGCGATGGTAAGCGGTGTAGCCAACGCGGTAATGCAGTCCTCGACCGACGGGTCTTCGCGCGGCCCGATCGTGTCAAGGACATCGCCGAGCGTCATATCGGGATGGTTTAGCAAGCTGGCTGCCGCCGCAGCCCACAGCGCTTGCGGATCGCCGATCGAGATCGCAAACGTCAATCGAAACTCTGCCCGGTTGCCCGGGGTAGTGCTACACATGGTTATGCGGTTCGGCGCACACGGATGCTGGTTGTTCACGCTGTTCTCCTCGTGCGACCGCGGATCATGAGCTGCCTGACGAACCTTTTAACCATATGCTAATTTTGATACGGATGCTACTCCGGGAAACCCCTTAAGGGCCGCGCGCTGAGACGATCCCGATCACTGCAAACGACAAGTGCGCCGCCGGCCCAGTTCGCGGGTATGCGCGTTGACCAGCGACAATTCGGCGTAGAGCCGGTCCCAGAACGGCGAGGGGATCTGGAAGTCCCGATCGGCGGACCCCTGTGTCAGGATCAGCGAAACCTGCTCGGCCTGGCGCAGACTGAAGCGCAGGGGAAAGCTGCCGTCGACGATTTCGTCGGGGAGCGGGTTGGGCAGCGCCAGCCGCGCCGCCATGATGTAACCGGCTAGCACTTCGGCACCGTAACCATCGAGAACGGCCGCGGCATACCGCTCCCGGTCGGGTCGTTCGATATGAACGAGGGCACCCGACGGGTGCACTTCCGCGCTGATGCGCAGGCATCCTCCGAACGCGTCGGTGATTTCGCGAACTCTGGGAAACACCGTCAACTCCTTGCTTCGGACGACGCGCCGCGATGCCGCGACGGCCAGACGAAAAAGGCCGGGATGAACAACCATCCCGGCCTTCCTCTAACCATCCCGGTTATCCGGGAGCATCGCCTGCCCTTAACGGAACAGCGAGATGATCGTCTGCGGTGCCTGATTGGCGATCGACAGTGCCTGGACGCCAAGCTGCTGCTTGACCTGCAGCGCCTGCAGTTTCGCCGATTCCTTCGCCAGATCGGCATCGACAAGGTTGCCGATGCCCGATTCGATCGAGTCCGACAGCTTGCTGGTGAACGTCGACTGCGCGTCGATCCGGCGCGATGCCGAACCGAGGTTGCTGAGCGAGGTCGCAAGGTTGGTCTGCGTCGCGGTCAGCGTATCGATCATCGTCGTGGCGGCCGCTGCGGTGCTGATGTTGCCGCTCGCCGCAACCGTGATGACCGAGCCGCCAAGGTCGAGACCCTGGTTGGCGACTGACAGCGAGTCAGGCTGCCAGCCGGCCGTTCCGGTATTGCCGTCCTGCAGCGAGATCAGCGCGCTCACCGCACCGCCGCTGGTCTTCAGCAGGTTCGTGCCGTTGAAGTCCGACGCGTTGACGATCGTGGTGATCTGATCGCGAAGGGCAGTGAAGTCCTTGTTGATCCCGTCACGCGATGCCTGATCGACGCCCACGTCGGCCGCCTGATAGGCTTTCGCCTTCATCTGGTTGACGAGGTCCGAGATCTGCTCCGCTCCGGCAACGGCGACATCGGTCACGCTCTTGGCGCGCGACAGCGATGAGGTGACCGACTGAAGACCGCCCAGATCGCTGCGCAGGCTCTGGGCCGTCGTGAAGGCGGCCGAATTGTCCTTGGTGGACGCGACGTTGAAGCCGCTGGTGATCCGGCTCGAGGTTGTGCCAAGTGCCTTGTTGGTCATGGTCAGGCTCTGGAGAGCCGCCATGGCGCCGGTGTTCGTGTTGACAGTCAAGCCCATGATATGTCCTTCTTGGATGAAAGGCCGCTTCTGCGACCTGGGCCAGAAGCGCTGGCCCGCGATGCCCCGGAAACGGTTCCGGCGCGCCTCTCATTGTGGAAAGAAATACGGGATGACCAAAATGATTCCGAAAATTATTGATGGTTAGCAGCGCGTTAGGATTGTAGCCGCGCGCGGTTCAAAACGGAAACAGCGCATCGTAAATCTGCTGCCCCCAGCGCGCCTGCTGCGCATCGGTCAGCTGGCCGCGCCCGCCATAGCTGATCCGCGCTTCGGCGATCTGGCTGTGACGGATGCTGTTGTCGCGCGCAATGTCTTCGGGGCGCACCATGCCCGACACGACCAATTCGCGCAGCTCGAAGTTGACGCGCATTTCCTGCTTGCCGCGGATCAGCAGGTTGCCGTTCGGCAGGACATCGACGACGGTTGCGGCGATGGTCATGATGATCGTCTCGCTGCGACTGGTGTTGCCCGCGCCGTTCGCTTGCGAGGTCGAACTGGTATCGACCAGCTTGGACGGATCGACTGCGCCAGGCAGGATCTTGGCCAGCGGATCCTGAAGACCGAGCAGCGCGGCGATCCCCGAGCTTTCCGAGCCAGTGCGACTGCGCGACGTCGTGTTGTCGACAGCGGCCTTGTCGGCGATGTTGATCCGCACAGTCAGGATATCGCCGATCCGGCCTGCGCGCTGATCGCGGAAAAAAGCGCCACTGCCGGTGCGGAACAGCGATGCGCTCGGCACCGATGGCGCAACGGTCGCGCCTTGGCCAGCGTCGCCCGTCCGGCGCGCGGCTCCCTGCATCCCGAGCGAGGGTTCGACCGCTGGTGCCGGGAAGGCGTCGGCGGGGGTCATTGCGGGTGCCTTGCCGACCGCTTTGAGGCGGCCAACGGTCCCGCAGCCGGAGAGCGCGGCCGCAACGATCATGAGCGGAACAGTGTATCGCATGGAATTTCCCGTTCTGGTTCAGGGCGCACCGACGCGGACGATACCCGTGCCCTCGACGATGCCTTCGAGCGTGCGGTTGGTGGAGAGGCTGACGATCCTCACGAACTCGCCCGCAGCCCCGCTGCCCAGCGCCCGGCCTTGTGTCGTGATCGAAAGGCCGCCGTCGCGCAGCGCGATCGTGACCGGTTCGCCGCGCCGCACGAGCTGTGGCCGGATCACGTCCGACGCGCGCACCAGCGTGCCTGCCGCCAGCGCGCGCGCGGCTTCCATGCCGATCATGTCCCTGAGCCGCAGCGCGCCGCGCGCCTGCCCGGTCGCCACATCCTGCGTCACGAAATCGCCAGCCGCCAGCCGGTCGCCCTTGGCAATAGCGCGATCGAGGACTGGGGCGGCGAGCGTCGCGGCTGCGGGCGGCTGCGCCTCGACTGGGTTCGCTACAGCGATCGCTGCCGTAGCCAGCAGCAGGAACAACGAACGCATATCAGCGCAACTGGCTGGTGGTTGAGAGCATTTCGTCGGCGGTCCGCACGACGCGGCTGTTCATTTCATAAGCGCGCTGTGCGGTGATCAGCGCGGTGATTTCGCTCACCGGGTTCACGTTGGACTGCTCGATGAACCCCTGCGTCAGCGTCCCGAAGCCGGGTTCGCCGGGCGACGCGATCGTCGCCTGTCCCGAGGCTGCGGTTTCGAGGAAATTGTTGCCGCCGAGCGCCTCGAGTCCCGCCTCGTTGACGAACGTCGCAAGCTGGAGTTGGCCCACCGTCTGCGGGGCAGGCGACCCCGCGAGTGTCACCTGAACTTCGCCAGTTTTCGAAACCGTCACGGCGGTGGCCCCTTGCGGCACGGTAATCCCTGGCTGCACCGGATAGCCATCCACAGTCACGAGTTCGCCCTGATCCGAAAGCTGGAACGACCCGTCGCGGGTGTAGCCCGTGCCGCCGCCGGGCATCGTGATCTGGAAGAAGCCCTTGCCCTGGATTGCCATGTCATAGGCATTGTCGGTGCGGGCGAGCGCGCCTTGTTCGGCGATGCGGTAGACGCCGCCGGTTTTCACGCCCGCGCCGATCTGGATGCCCGTCGGCAGCTTTGTGTCGCTCCCCGAAGCGGCCCCGGCGCGCGATACCGATTGATACAGCAAGTCCTGAAATTCGGCGCGCTGCCGCTTGAAGGCGGTCGTGCTCATGTTGGCGATGTTGTTGGAGATAACATCGACGTTGGTTTGCTGGGCAAGCATGCCCGACGAGGCGATGGAGAGCGAACGCATAGGGTTCCTTTCGAGTGAGGTTGCTAACAGATTAGGATCAGGTGAAGCGGCCGAGCCGGTCGATCGCGGTCTTGCGCAGGTCGTTGAGCGCCTGCACCATCCGCTGGCTTGACTGATAGGAGCGCAGGATGCCGATCATGGCGGTCGTCTCGACGATCGGCTGAACGTTCGAGCCTTCGACGCCGCCTGAAATCAGCTTGGTTTCCGCCGCTGTGAGAACGCGGCCGCCCGCGCCCAGCATCATCCCGTCGCCGCGTGGCGAGACGGCATTTTCGTCGACGAACACCGTGACTGCCAGTCGGCCGAGTGGGCCTTGCGGGCCGGCAACCGATCCATCGCTCCCGATCGTGAGGCCGGCCTGCTGGTCGGGCGGCACGGTGATCGGCCTGCCGCTTTCGTCGAGCAGGCGTTGCCCGCCCGCGGTTGCGAGGTCGCCCGATGGCAGCACCTTGATAAACCCTGCGCGCGTGTAGGCCGTGCCGCCGCCGGGTGCTTCCACCGCCAGATAGCCCGGGCCGTCGATCGCCACGTCGAGCGCATTGCCCGTCGGCTGGAATGCTCCCATGCGAACATCGTGGATCGCGCCATAATCGAGCACGAACGACGTAGCCTTCGCCGCCGGAACCGCGTTGCTGCCCTCTTCCACATATTCGTGAAACAGCGGCTGCTCGCGCTTGAAGCCGACGGTGCTGGTGTTGGCCATGTTGTTGGCCGTCACGTCCATCTGCCGACGCAGCGCCTGCTCATGGCTCAGAAGAACATAGGACGAGATATCCATCGGCATTCGCTCCAGAAATCTTCGGCAACCGATGCGCACTAGGCAAGAGTTGCCGCCTTCCATCCTATAATAGACGCAGAAACGCATGAACGATGCCAGCGACCGCAATTTGAAGCGGCGCAGGCGTCAGCCGAAAGGAAACGTCTTGTCAGGCCACGAAGCATCGATCGGCGAACCGGACGGCGATGAAGGGCTGGGCGTCGTGAAGCCGCGCCCCAATCGGCGTTTGTTCCTCCTTGGCGGCGGTGTTCTTGCGCTCCTTTTGATCGCGGGAGCCGCTGCCTGGTTTCTAATGTCTCCCACTGCGGGAAAAGAGGCGGCAGTCGCCGAAGCGCATGGCGCGGGCGATTCCGGGGACCACGACAAAGAGGGACCGGTCTATGTCGATGCGCCCGCGATGGTGGTGAACCTTCAGGGGGCGGACGGCACCGCGCGGTTCATAAAAATCCGCTTCACCTTCGTGCCCGCCTCGGCATCCAAAAGCGAGCTGATCGAAGACAAGCTGCCGGTGATCGTTGACGCGTTTCAGCCGTTCTTACGCGAACTGCGGCCCGAAGACCTCGCCGGTTCGGCCGCGCTCTTTCGCATCAAGGAAGAAATGCTGGTCCGTGCCAATGGCGCGATGGGGCCGGGCGTGGTCAAGGATATTCTCATCCAGGATTTGATCCAGCAATGAGTGACGCCGCGCCGCCAGCGAAAAAAAGTGGCCTCAAAGCCGTCATCGAATCGCGCGTCATCAGCCATGAGCGGCTGCCGATGCTCGAAGTCGTTTGTGATCATATGGTGCGCAGCTTCTCGACGAGCATGCGCAGTCTCACGTCGGACGCAGTCGAGGTTGCCCTCGTCGAACTGACGTCGATCCGCTTTGGCGATTTCATGGATGGCCTGGAAACACCGTCGATGATCGGCGTGTTCAATGTGGTCGAATGGGACAATTACGGCGTCATCACGGTCGAATCGAGCCTCATCTATGCGATTGTCGATGCGCTGCTCGGCGGTCGGCGCGGTGGCGGACCGACGCGGACCGATGGTCGCGCCTTCACGACGATCGAGTCGACGCTCGTTTCGAAGATGCTCGACCTTGCGCTCACCGATTTTTCGGCCGCGCTGGAGCCGATCGCGCCAGTGGCGATGGTGCTCGAGCGGGTCGAGACCAATCCGCGCTTTGCCGCGATCGCCGGCCCGACGAACATCGCTGCGGTCGCCACGTTCCGCGTCGATATTGACGGGCGCGGCGGCCGGTTCAGCATCCTGCTGCCCTATGCAACGCTCGAACCTGTGCGCGAAAAGCTGCTTCAGCGCTTCATGGGCCAGACGGTCGGCCGCGGAAACATCTGGGAAGAGCATATGGCCGCTGAGATGCTCAAGACCGAGGTTCCGGTCGATGTCGTGCTCGGCGAAAAGGTGCTGCGGCTCGAAGACGTCCGCAGCTTTGCGGTCGGGCACACGATCATGCTCAGCACCGCGCCCGACGATGCGCTGTGCATCCAGTCAGGCGGCGTCGCCATGGGGCGCGCGCAGATCGGCCAGCGCCGCAACAATATTGCCGTTCGCCTGCTCAGCGACATGTTCACGGAGATCCCGCAATGAGTTTTTCGATTCTCACCAATCTGGTCACGATGGTTTTTTGCGGCGCAGTGCTCGTGCAGAGCGTTCGCCTGATCGGCCATCTGCGCGCGGTAAAAGGCGTGCCGTTTGCGGATATGGTAGCCGCGCTCGATGCCGCCACCGCCGACGCCAAAGCGGTGCTGGCTGATCTGCGCGACACGCTGCGGATCGACTGTGCGGCCAATGCGCGCGTCATCGCCAATGGCGAGGCGATGCGCGAGGAACTGACTGTCATGACGGGGATTGCCGATGCGGTCGCCGAACGCTTGGTCACAGCAGTCGAACAAACCAATACGGTGGCGGCATGATCCGGGCCCCCTCGCTGTTGTTGTTGACCGCCGCCGCCGCGACCGTTGCCACCGTCGCCAATGCGGTGACTGCGGCATCCCCGCCGCCGCAAAGCGCCCCGGCCACACGGCTGGGAACGGCGATCAATGCGGACATCACCGCCCGCGATCAGGCGACGGCCCGGCGCACCCGCGCGTTGGCGTTGCGTGAGAAGGTCGCCAAGGCGACCGAGGAACGGATCAAGGCGGATTTGCGGGCACGGCAGGAAAAGGCCGATCTGGCGGCGGCTACCGGCGGCAAAGCAGCCGAGGGCGCGCAATATGACAATCTTGCCCGCATCTACCAGGCGATGAAACCCGCCAAGGCCGCGCTGGTGTTCGAGCAGCTCGATATGGACGTCCAGATGAACGTCGCGCAGCGGATGCGCGACCGCTCGACCGCGCTGATCCTCGCCGCGATGACGCCGGGCGGCGCCGCCGATCTGAGCATGTCGCTGGCGACCAAAACGCCCCGGAAAACACTGCCCCCGCCCAAACCGGCTCCGCGCGCGACGCCTTAGGCGACCGCCGAGACCTCGACGATCAGTGCATCGGCCACGCCTTCATCCGTCGCATGGAGCGCCGCCGTCAGCGCCGCACGGAGTTGCGCGGCATTGACCGGGGTCCGGACCGAGGCGTGCAGCCGCGAGAACTCGATCGCCCCCGCCACCGAGACGGCGCGCAGCTCGGGCAGGCGGCTGGTCAGCCGGGCCAGTGCCGCCGCATCGGTCGCGGAGACGACGATTTTGAGATGCATCGCCCCTTCAAGACGACCCGACCCGACGATCGGCACGACGATCCGGTCCATCGCAATGAACTGCGGCCCGCCGTCCGACGCGGCAGGGCCTGCGCCCACCGTGGCGCTCCACAGCCCCAAGATCACCGGCAATACCGCCAGCCGCTGGCAAATCGCGATACGAATCGGTCGAACTCCGCAAGGTCCGGACACGCAGCGGCGTCCACCCTCTATAATAGGAGACGTTCGCCCTTTCGGGATATCTTGATGAGCAGAGATCAGCGACCCCCTCGCGCTGTCGTGGTTACGACCGCGTCCGATGCCGGCTTGCCGGCCGCTGCAGCCAGTGCTGGCGACGAGTCCGCACCCGTTGCGGCGCCGGCATCCGGCCTGATAATCCCATCGCTCGTATTCCTGCTCGCATGTATTGTCGGCGCCGTCGGAACCGCGCTCATGGCGTCGGGGGTCTTGTCGTGAAACGCGCGCGACTGGCGCTCACGGCGTGCGCGTTGCTCACCACCGCAGCGGGCCCCGCACCTGCGCCGACCATAGGGGCCATCCCCGAGGCGGTGCGCTCGACCCCCCGGCTGACGCCCTTTGCGCCTCAATTGTCCGATCGGCCGGTGATTGCCGCGCCGGTCGATTGGCGCAGGCACGGGAAAGGCGGCGGCTGGCCCGCGTTGATGACGTCCACCCCTGCAACCCGTCAAGCGGCACGCTGGGCCTATGCCAATCACCAGATCGCGCGCCGTCGTGCGCCCGAAGCGCTCGGGGCGCTGCAGGTCATGGGGCAGGACGAGCCCGATCTGGCGCTCGTTCCCGCGTATCAGCTCGCACTCGGCGCAGCTTATGCGATGCTCGATCGCTCCGAAGCGGCCGTCGCGGCGCTGAGCGACGCGGCGCTGCGCGACAATTCGGAGGCGTGCGTTTGGCGGATGATGGCGCTGGCGCATGCGCGGATGAACCCCGAAGCCTTGGGCCAAATCCGCTGCGCGCTTCCCGCGCTCAACGCCCGGACTGTGACGCAGCGGGCACCGTTCCTGCTTAGCGCTGCCCGAGCGGCTGGCGATCAGGGGCGGCACGCGCTGGTGCTCCAGCTCGTGGCCGTCCTGCCCAAGGAGGATGCTGCGGCGAACCTGCTACGTGGTCGCGCCGAAATCGCGCTTGGCCGCCGTCCGCAGGGGCAGTTTTTGCTGACCAAGGCGGGCAAAAAAGGGACGCTCGAACAGCGGCTCGATGCCGAACTCAGCGTCATCGAGGATGCCGCGCGAAACGGCCCCCTGTCGCCCGAGGCCACCGCGCGCTTGCGCCAAATCCGCTTCATCTGGCGACGCGGCGACCTCGAACTGCGCGCGCTGCGGCTCAGCTATGCCGAGGCGCAGCGAGCGCACGATCCGCGCGCGACCCTCGACGCCGGGGCGACCCTGTTCCGCTATTTCGGTGGCGGGCCTGACCGGCTGACGCTGGTCGCCGAACTCCGCGCGACGCTGGCGGCGACGCTCGCGCCCGGAAACCCGATGCCGCTCGATCAGGTCGCCGGGCTTTATTGGGACTATCGCGACCTCACCCCTGCGGGGGCCGATGGCGATCTGCTCGTCACGCAACTCGCCGACCGCCTACAAGCCGCAGGGCTTTACGAACGCGCAGCCGAGCTGCTCGATCATCAATTGCATACGCGCATGCGCGACATCGCGCAGGGACCGCTCTCGGCGCGGGTGGCGACACTGTTCATTCTTGCGGGCAAGCCCAAGCGCGCGCTGGCCGCGATCCGCGATACCGAGGGCAATACCTATCCCGACGACATGCGCTTCGCGCGTCACCGCGTCGAGGCGGTTGCGCTCGATCAGCTCGGCCGCGCCAACGAGGCGCTGGCGGTCTTGCAGGATGTGCCCGATGGCGAACTCATCCGCGGCGAGCTTCACTGGCGGCGGCAGGACTGGAAAGCGCTTGCCGAAACGACGCTTCCGGCAGCGGGTCGCACCGCGATGAGCGACGTCGTTCAGGCGCGCGTGTTGCGGGTTGCGATCGCGCTCGCCATGCTCGGTCGCGAAAGCGATCTGGCAGCGCTGCGCGCGCAATATCGCCCGGCCTTTGCCAAACTGCCCGCCGCACCGGCGTTCGACGCGCTTACTGCCCCCGTCGAAGCCGTCGATCCGGCCACGATCAGCGCGGCCATGGCAGCGATCCCCTCGGCCAGCCCGGCGGGGGCCATCGGCGACCTGATCGATGCAGCCCCGCCGGTTGCGCAGGGCAAGGGGGCTTAGTGTCGATTTTGTTTGCATGGAATCCCCCTGACCCGTTCGTCCCGAGCGAAGTCGAGGGACCGGTGCGGGCCGGATGCTTGGGCTCGCGCACAACCGATAAGGTATCCGCTTGACAATGCAAACCATATAGGTTATACACCGCATCGTTCCGGGGGAAAGGCGCACCCGCTGGGACAGGACAAACGACCGGCGCGGAGTCATCCGGCGATCAAGCCGAAGCTTCGCAACAGTCGGTCGCGTCGAAAAACTGGGATCGCCCGTGCATGCGGGCCGCGTGGCTTGAGTTCGCTCGAAACACGCGCGTCGCCATCGAAGTCTGGACATGATCAGTCCGGGAGCGGACCCAACGTCGCGACCAAACCATAGTCTGGACGCTGGGAAGCCTGACTGACTTTCCCACCCAAGTCGTCCAGCCCGGATGCCCATGGCGGGAACGTGCCGGTCGTCTCTTATCTTACCCGCACACGCACCAAGGGATACGTGCGCCCGGCGCAGCGGACTGTCCCTCCCCCCGGGACTGTCTCCGGCCTGTCGAATCCGTTCGTCCCGAGCGAAGTCGAGGGACTGGCGCAGTTTGGGTGCCTCGACTTCGCTCGGCACGAACGGATCAACGTATTCCAGCCTGAATTGAACGGGCTTTACCGCAGGTAATTCGCCAGGCTGAGTTCCGAGAGCTGCGCGAGCACTGAATAGCTCGCTTGCAGCTGCGTCTTCTGCTGCGCCAGGTTCATCGCGACCTCGCCGAGATCGGCATCCTCATTTGCTTCGATAATGCCCGAAAGCAGAACCGCGCGCGCGCCGGCGCGATCCGCAAGCGTTTCGGTCTGCGCCTGTTTGCGTCCGTTTTCGGCGTTGACCGCACGCAGACTTGCCAGACCGGCATCGATCTCCCCCGCCGCTTGCGACAAGCTTGTGAGCTGCGCGGGGGTGGGCGGATCGCCGATCGGACCGGCGGCCGCAAGTGTCTGCCATGCCGTGTAAAGTCCGCTGCCGATCGCGCTTGCCGTGACGCCATATTCGACATCGACGGTATCCGACAGCCGCGCCGAGGCCTTGATGTCGTCATTGGCGAAGGCCGCCGAGGCCGGGATGCCGACTGTGGCGACCAGCGTCGTCGGCAGGAAAGCCGGCCCGTCGGTGCGCGATCCGCCGAACAGCGAGCCTTCGCCGTCGGTTGCATTGAGCGCGCCGCGAAACTGATCGAACGCAGCTGCAATCGCCTGGTTCAAACCCGTGCCGACCCCGGTGCCGATTGCAGACAGCAGCTCGTTCTTGAGCGTCACCGCCGTGCTCTCGATCGCCAGCATATTGGCGTCGTTGAGCGCCAGTGTCGTGCCGATCCGGTTCGAAACCGCAGCATAAGCGTCCTGCCGGGCGAGCAGCGAGCGGGTCGAAAGCGTGCGCACCGCCTCAGTGCCCAGGCCCGCAAAGTCTTTCGCCTTCTTGCCGGTTGCCAATTGCTCCTGCGTTTTCGCCAGCGCCTCCTGCGAGCGCTGGATCGCGGCGGACATGGTGCGCTGGAGCGGGATGAAGGCGACGCGGGACATGGGGTTTCCTTAATTGATCATCGCGAGCAGCGTGTCATACATCTGGCTGGCCGTGGTCACGATGCGCGCCGATGCGGCATAGCTGTTTTGCAAGACGACCATGTTCGACAGCTCCTCGTCGATATTGACGCCCGAAAAGCTGTCGCGCCGGTTGACCGCATCGTCGCGCCGCGCCGTAGCATCGGCGAGCGTGCCAGCTGCCTGCGACGCCGCTGACCCGGTGCCGCCGAGCAGCGCCGCCGTGCGGGCCGCGGTCGTCATGTTCCCGTTCATGCCGAGATCGACCGCCGTTGCGAGTTCATCGACAAAGGCAGTCGCGCCGCGATTGTCGCCCACGCCCAGCGCTTTGGCCCCGACGGCGGCACCGGTTTGAAAGCGTGCAAGGCCGAGCTTCGCAGGAGTCGCCAAAATGTCCGCACGGACGCCTGCTGCCGAAACGCCACTGCTCGCGCCGGTCAACTGAACAATGCTCGCGAAGGACTGGCCTGTGCCGAGCCGGTCAGTCGAGTCGCCCGCAACGGCAAGCGCTGCTCCGGGAACATTGGCATTGGCCTGAAACGCGACGCGCCCCTTGCTGTCCATCGCAAAGCTGCCGAAGCTGCCAAGCGGGCTGGCGTTGAGTTCGGTCACCAGATCGCCGAACGTCGGGCCGACCGAACCGGTCATGCTGTAACGCGCCAGCGCGCGCCCGGAAGTATCACGCAGAACCAGATCGGTTTCTTGCCCGGCGCCAAAGCCGTGCGCATCCGACATGGTGAAACCCGAGGGCACCAGCGGGCTGGGCTTGCTGCGGACGAGATCGTTCATGCCGAAGAATTGCGAAAAGCCAACGCCTGCGCGCGCGCTCGGGGTCGTTGGATCCTGCGCGATGACCACCCCGTTGCCCGCACCGTTCGCGACGATCGACAGCGCGCCGCCGGTGTAAGACGCGGTCGCGCTTGCGCCCAGTCCAGCGTTGATCGCGATCACCGCGTCATCGACGGTCGCACCCGGCGGCAGCGCCGAGAAATCGATCGTTGTGGTGGCGACGACAGTGCCCGCCGCGCTCGTCACGGAAAACACCGCCGACCCGGTAAAGCCGAGCCGATCGGTATTGATGAGCGGGGTCGGGCGGCCGTCGAGCCGAGCGGGGGTCGGAACCGTCGTTCCCGCATTCGAAACGGCGTTGAGCGATTGCGCCAGCCCGCTGAACAACACGCCGAGCTTGTCGCTGAAATCGGGCAGCGCGCGGTCGCGCAGGGCGAGCAGTCCGCCAAGCTTGCCACCCACTGAGGCTGATTCAAGTGTGTCGCCGGTCGCCGCACCGGAGGTGCCCCGCGTGTCGGCAAAGCGCACCGAGATAACCGGATAGGTTGCCTGGCCTGACGTGCTGCCCGACGCGGGGAGCGAGAGCTGGCGGCGCCGGTTGTCGAGCAGGGGAATGCCGGACGCGGTGTCGATCGAAACCCGGCCACTGGGCTGCGTGCGCACCGTGACCTTGATGAGACCGCTCAGTTCCTCGATTGCCGACATGCGCTGATCGGCGACTCCGGCCGAGCTGCGGCCATTGGCATCGAGCCGCGCCACGCTGCCGTTCAGATCGTCGATCCGAACGAGCAATGCGTTGATCCGCTCGACGCTTTCGCCCACTTCGGACTGGACGTCGGACCGCAAGGCCTCGACATCACCACCAAGTTGATTGATCGAGCCGATCGCATCCTGAACATTCGCGGTGAACGCCGCCACCGACTGCGGCGTGGCCTGCGTCCCGGTCATGGCAATCGCCGCGCCCTCGATGGCATCGAGCCGCGCCGGGAGCCCGTATTCGGCACCGGGCGGGCCGAGCAACGCCTGCAACCGGTCGAGATAGGCGGCCAAGACGTCGGCCGATCCGATGTCGCCTGCGCGACGATAAACGGTCGCTTCGAGGAAGCGATCGGCGATCCGGTTTGGTTCGCCGATCCGCACGCCGTTCATGACACCGGCCGTCACGCCGGGCGACTGTGCGATCGTCTGGCGCGCATATCCCGGTGTGCCGACATTGGCGATGTTGTTCGACACCGAACGCAATCCCGCCTGCGACGCGGCAAGGCCCGATACGGCCGCAGACATGATCTCGTTCTGGGACACGCGACACTTCCTTCAACACGGATCGGCCACTAGGGGCCGGACATTATCGTTTCAGATTGCTGACTTCCTGGAGCATCTCATCGACGGTCGTGATGATCTTCGACGATGCACTGTAAGCGCGCTGGAAGCGGATCATGTTGGTGAATTCCTGCGCGAGGTCGACCGTCGAGGCCTCGAGCGCATTGGCGGCGATATTGCCCGCGCCGAGCGATCCTGGCGCATTGATTACCACCGTTCCGGATTGGTCCGAAACTTCATAGGCGTTACCCGGCAGCCGTGTTAGTCCGCCGGGATTCTGGAAATTGGCGAGCGGGAGCTGATAGACCGCACGCGACGTGCCATCTTCGAAAACAGCGCTGACAATCCCGGCATCGGAGATCTGGACCGAGGCGACGCTGCCCAAAAGTCCGCCATCGACAGTCGATGAAATCAGTGAAGACGGACCGGCAAACTGCGTGAGGCCATCGAGTCCGCCGTCGCTGCCGAGGTCGAGATTGATCGGGCCTGTCCCGGCCCCGTTGGTCCAGCCCGGCGTCAGCGCGGCAAACATGCCGGGTGCCGAGTTGGCGCGATCGAGGCTGCCATCGGGGTTGAAAACGATCTGACCGCTGGCGAGGAGGCCACCGGGTGCTGTCACGTCGCTGGCCGGTTGCGCGTAGATTTCGCCCACCCAGCTGTTTGGACCAGTCTTGAGGAAAGCAAGGACGAGCTCGTGGCTCCCGCCCTGCGCATCGGTCACGTCAACCGGGCGCGAGAATGCGGCAGGCGTCGTCCCGGCTGCCAGATCGCCGGGCGCATAGGTGCCGGTGAACGGCGCTGCCGTCGAATCGAGATTGGCGCGCATCTGCAGCTTGCTGGTCGCCGCCGCAGTGCCGGTAAGCTGGCTGACGCGAACTGGGGCGAGCGTGGCAAGGCTGCCGTTGTTGACGTAATTGCCCTGAGCATCGAGCGGCCAGCCCTGCAGGAAATAACCGCCCGAATTCTTGAGATACCCTTCCGTGTCGGGCGTGAACGACCCCGCCCGTGTATAGGCGATATTGGCGTCGGCATTGATCCCGTCGCGGGTGACGAAGAAGCCCGCGCCGTCGATCCCGATATCGGTCGCGCTGCTCGATGCTTGCAAAACGCCCTGTTTCGAGACGAGCGATTGGCTGACAGCGGCCACGCCGCCTGCCGAATAGGAGGCACCGGTGCGCCCGTCGGTCACAAGGGTCCGGAATTGCGCTTCGGAACTCTTGTAGCCGACCGTGTTGATGTTGGTGATGTTGTCGGCAACGCTCGCCATTGCGCTGGCCTGCGCGCTTAGGCCGGACACACCGGCATGCAGGGATGAGTAAAGGCTCAAGAGAAATCTCCGCACAAAACGCAACCGATGATGACGGCGCTCTTTGTGATTGTAGGATGGTGTCGGCCATCAGGCGTTAAAAGCCGCAATTTTGTTCGGCTACGGCCTGCGCCCGCAACTTTTCCTATAAGAGGTTAACGACAAGGAGTTGGATTGATGACACTGCGAATTACCCTGCGCGATGGCGAACAGATGATCGTGAACGGGGCAGTCCTGCGCGCGGCCGGGCGCACCGAGCTGTGCGTCGAAAACAGCGTCACGCTGCTGCGCGGGCGTGAAGTCATGACACCCGACGAGGCGACGACACCAGCGCGGCGGCTATATTACGCAACGATGCTTGCCTATATCGATCCGGACGGCGCAAGCCGCTATCAAGACACCATCGTGTCCTGTCTCGACGGGTTGATGGAAGCACTGGAATTGCACGATGCCAAGGCGGCGTGCGCGCGCTTTGCCCGCAAGGCGGCGACCGGCGATTTTTACCGGGCGCTCGCGGATTGCCGTGTGCTGATCCAATATGAAACTGAAGTGTTCGAGCGCGCCGCCCGGCATGCGGCTTGAGCCACGGCGATGACGGCACTAGCTGCAGCCGCACGCGGCCTGCGCGATCTCTCGCCTGATCTGCGCTTCGGGCGCGTTGTGGGCGTGCGCGGAACATTGATCGAAGTTGAAGGGCTCGATGGCGCCGCGCGGATCGGTTCGCATGTCACGATCGATGCTGAGAACGGGCTGGTCGCCGCCGAGGTGACGGGGCTCGACCGTAGCGTGGCGCACTGCCTGCCGTTCAGCGATCCGCAGGGCATTGCCTCGGGAACGCGGGCGAACCTGGCGGCGGGGCGCTTTACCGTTCGTCCGTCGCAGGCGTGGCTGGGGCGCATGGTCAACGGTCTGGGCGCGGCGATTGACGGCAAGGGTCCGCTTCCTTTCGGCAGTGATGCGCGCCCGATCAAAGCGTCGCCCCCGCCTGCCGCCGAGCGCGCGCGGATCGGCGCACGCATCGGGACGGGCGTGCGGGCGCTCGACCTTTTCGCGCCGCTCTGCACCGGCCAGCGGCTCGGCCTGTTTGCCGGGTCGGGAGTCGGCAAATCTGTGCTGCTGTCGATGCTGGCGCGCTGGACGGCGTGTGATGTCGCGGTCATCGGCCTGATCGGTGAGCGCGGGCGCGAGGTTCAGGAATTCGTCGAGGACGATCTCGGCGCTGATGGTCTTGCGCGCAGCGTCGTCGTCGTCGCAACGTCGGACGAACCGGCGCTGATGCGCCGTCAGGCTGCGTGGACAACGCTCGCTATCGCCGAACATTTCCGCGACCAGGGGCTGAACGTGCTCTGCCTGATGGACTCGGTCACGCGATTTGCGATGGCCCAGCGCGAGATCGGTCTGGCGAGCGGTGAACCGGCGGCCACCAAGGGTTATACGCCGACAGTGTTCGCCGAGCTGCCGCGCCTGCTCGAACGTGCCGGGCCGGGGCGGCCGGGGCAGGGTTCGATCACGGGTTTGTTCACCGTATTGGTCGATGGCGACGATCACAATGAACCAATCGCCGATGCCGTGCGCGGGATCCTCGATGGCCATATCGTGATCACGCGCCGGATTGCCGAGCGTGGCCGCTATCCCGCGATCGACATTTTGAAATCGGTATCGCGCACTTTGCCCGGGGCGCTGGAAGGCGATCAGAACGCGGTGCGGCTGGCGGCGCGCGCCGTGCTTTCGACCTATGGCGACATGGAGGAGATCGTCCGGCTGGGTGCCTATAAGTCCGGTGCCAACCCCGAAGTCGATCGCGCCATCCGGCTGGCACCGCAGATTGAGGCGCTGCTGACGCAGAACAAGCATGATCGCAGTGATCCTGCGGACAGCTTTGCCGCATTGGCCAGCCTCCTGCACGAGCCGGGCGCGTGAACACCCCCTTTGATGCCGCGCTCCGCCTGCGCCAGCGTGACATCGACGACCTGCGTCGCGCGATCCGCCATGAGCTCGACGGCATTGCGGCGCTTGATGCGGAATGCGCGGCGATCGACGTCGCCGTGCGGGCAGAACGGGAAATTGCCAGCCGCAATCATGGCATTTCGGCAGACGCCTTTGCCGCGCGCATGGGGCTTCAGCGCGAAAGACTTTGCTTAGAACGTGCAGGAGCCGAGACGCGGCTCGCCGCCCTGCGTGACGCGGCGGTCGAGGCCTTTGGCACGCTCGGCGCGATGACTGCGGCGGCCGACCGTTTCCGTGAGGCGCGACAGCGCGTCGAGCGCCTTGCCGAGCAAAGCCAGATCGACGATTTCTCGGCGGCCCGCTTCACGCGCGCCGTCGCGGCCGCGCGCCGCCTGCGCGATGCCGAGGCCGCATGATCGTAGCAAGCGACTTCAATCGGCTGGCCCCGAGCGAGCGCGCGGCGGTCATCTATGCACAGGCGCGAAGCGACTTTGCGGCCCGGCTGTGGCGCGCGGCGCTGGGCAGCGGCGCGAGCGGTGAGGCTGCCAGTGCTTCGGTGTCCTCGTTCGAACCCGCCGCATCCGGCCTCGATTCATTGCTGGCGATGATTACCAAGACCGATGCGCCCATTCTGACAGAGCCCCGCGCGTCCTTCAGGGTTCCTGTCAGGGAGACCCATGGCATCGCGCTATCGTCGCCTGGCCCGGTCGATGCCGCCGTCCATTTGGGATCGGGGCTCGGACCGAATGCGCGCTTCGCCCCGACGCTTTCCGCCGCGGCGACGCGCACGAGTATTCCGGCGGCGGCATTGGCGGCGATCGTCGATGCCGAAGCGGCCAAGGGTCGCGATGGCGGCTGGAGGACGACTTCGCGCAATCCGCGATCGAGCGCTGCTGGTCTCGGCCAGTTTCTGGCGGGGACATGGCAAAGCGAGGCCGAACGCGCAGGCACTTGGCTGAATGAAACCGCGCGGAGCCAGGGCTGGCTGGGCGCTGACGGTCGCGTCTTGCCAGCCGCGCGCGCCACGCTACTCGCGCTGCGCTATGACGGCGACGCGGCGATCCAGGCTACGGCGGACTATGCACAGCGCAGCGTGACGCTTCTCAAACGCGCGGGCGTTCCCGTGGGCGAAGATGTGACGACGCTCGCTCGCACGGCCTATCTCGGCCATCATTTGGGAACCGGAGACGCGGTGCGGTTTCTGACCGGCGGCCTTTCCGACAGTCGCGCGCGGCGGTTGCTTGACGCGCAGATCGGCAGTGCTGCCACCGAGCAACGGATCGCGCGAACGGGCGATGCCACGAGCGCGCACCGCGCGTGGCTGCTTGCGTTCGTGGATCGGCATATCAAACCGGCCCGATTTACCGACCGATAGCGGCTTCAAAAACATAGGATAACTATGGGAAAAACATTGAGGACAATATCGTTTACCAAATATTATTGGAATGATCCCAAAAGAAACATGTGAGCGGCGGTGGGCAGCGGGTCCTTCGCCGATGTTTTGGGGAACGCCACATGTCAAAGACCACCATCGCATTGGAAGCGGCCGTTGCTGCCGTCATCGAAAACACGCCAAAAGACGGGGCGGCCAGCGCCCGTCAGCGCGCCACGGTCGACAAGGCGTTTCATGCGATCCTCAAGCTGATC
Organism: Sphingomonadaceae bacterium; assembly: GCA_046153865.1. Taxonomy (GTDB): domain Bacteria; phylum Pseudomonadota; class Alphaproteobacteria; order Sphingomonadales; family Sphingomonadaceae; genus Sphingomonas_O. Next base: position 60,931 of record JBJXFA010000036.1, on the reverse strand, counting down.
GCGCCCCGCATCCGTCATTTCATCCGCCAATATGGCCTGGTTTCGCATTGGGAGGACGCCGAGCAGTGCTGCGCGATTGCCGTCCATCGCGCCATATCGGGCTATGACCCGGCAAAGGCACAGTTCACGACCTTCGTCAATTGGCAGATCCGCGGCGAGCTTCAGAGCCTGCGTTTTCGCGTGATGACCGATCAGCGTCCTTCGGCCAAGAAGGTCGAGGCCACGACAGTCTCGTTGCATGCCCTGACAGCGGGTGGCGAAGGTGAGGAATCGACGCTGGAGACCATGCTGGAGGACAGCGGTGCGCTGGCCCGCACCGAGGCTGGGGCGTCTGACTATCTGGCCCGGGCGGCAACGCGGTCGCTGGTGAAGGAATATGTCGATCAGCAGCGCAGCCTGGCCATCGCGCAACTGCAGAAGCGCCCACGCCCGAAGCGCGGACTGCGTGCCGAGCACATCGCCGGCAGCGACGTTGCGCCGCAAAGGCCGCGCGGACACGGCATCTGTCCGGCGGAGCTCGAAAAACTCGAAGCCAAGCTGGCGCGCGACCGGGAGATCGTCGAACGCCGGGTGTTCGACGATAGCGCGCTCGACGAGGTCGGCACCGAGACCGGTGTCACCAAGGAGCGGGTCCGGCAGATCACCAAGCGTGCCGCGCGCACGCTTGCCGAACTGGCTGCAAGCCACCCGCGCTTTGCCATGATGGCCGACTATCGCCGCCCGCACACCCCTGCGTCACGCGGCCGCGCGCCTGCGCTCGTCATTCCGGATGCGCCGATCTTGCCGCCGATCGGCCAGCTGCACAACACGCTGTCCCGGCTCGTGGCGATCGATGCCCGCGCGACCCGCGGACTCTGCAAGTCTCCAGCCGAGGACGTCGGCGAACCCGAAGCGTTCGATCCGATTCTCGTCACGGCCGAGCTGCCCGACGGATGTGGCAATGCATTGGGGAGTGTGGCCCGCCATTGAGAAGGTGGCCGTTGCCGATCGGCGGTGCGCGCTCACCTGTGTGTTTTGGTCAGGAAAGGCCAGCGTTCATGAATCTCGTCGGACGAGAGGTCGCAGACAGCAACGCTTCGCTTGCCGTCAATGATGCGCGCCTGCAGGCGCTCGCGCGACCAGTCGCAGCTCAGGCGCGGCCCTTGCTGGCGGCAAGCAATGCGATGTTGCTGTCGTTTACCGTCATTCGCGGCCAGCCGTCGCCAATCGTCAGATGTTGGAACGGGCCAGCCGAAGCGGTGAGCCTGAGGTTTGCGCTTGGCCCTGCCGGACGTCACGTGCGTCGATCCCTCGCCAGCGTCGAGATTGCGGCCGCACGGCTGATTGCCGAACTGGCACGGCGCTGGCCGAGTTACGCTGCGCCGCCCGCGCTCGGGATTGTCACTGATGGTGGTGGCGTCGTCCTGTCATCGGATCATCCGTCGCCGCTTCGGCAGGATTGGCTCGCGCTTCATCAGCAGGGGCTATGCACGCCCACGACTCTCTTGCCGTTCGCGGCGAACGGGGCCTGGATGTTGCTGACGGCGTCGGCAGGGAACGCACGCGTCCATTAGCCCGCAATTGAGTTTTCATACTTCATCCTATATGGACCGTTCTTCTGGCGATCAGGCGCGAAAGCCGCCCGGCCAGAGGGGCGAGGAATGGGATGCGAACTACGCGACTTTCGGCAAAGCCGCAGGCTGGTGCCACGACACTTGCCATTGAAGGTGCGCCGCTGCCCGGTGTCAGCGTCGGCAGTCCTGCCCCGGTCGTTTATGACCGATATCGCGCGTTCGTATTTCCAAACCGTATCCGCGAAGTGCGCCGCGCACGCGGCTTTCCGAAACTGATGGCACTCAGCGCGCATATTCCTGAAATTCCCTATATCCGGCTTTCCAAGATCGAGCGCGGTGAGGTGATTGCGCGCGCGGGCGAGTTGGAGCAGATTGGAAAAGTGCTGGCTGTCGCCCCGACTGACCTGTTGATCGACGTCACGCATCCGGATTTCGATATCGCGACTTGGGCGCAGCCCTTTCACGACAGTCGCTTTCCGGCAGAAGACGAGGAACGATTTGCCGTGATGATGGCGGCCGCTCTTCGCAAGGTGCGTGCTGCCGACGCCAGTCTGACGATCACGGCGCTGGACAAGAAATTTGGCCTCCCGCCGGTCATCCTCTCGCGCCTCGAAAACGCTTACAAGACGTTCGATCGCTGGAATCCCGCGACTGTTGTTGCCGTGTGCAAGGTTTTCGGGGTTGCCGATGAAAGCGCGCTCCGAAAACTCGTGATCACTCTTTACCGCTGCGGCGATCTCGATCGCAGCATAGGAACGATTGCGGATCCCAGCGCACGAATTGCGCGGACTCGCCATGTCAACATGGCTCTGCGCGCCGAACTGGCTTCGATACAGCCATCGAACAACGCCGCTGCTGCGCGCGCGGTGCGCGCAAAGGCTCCGCTGCCGACGGTCCCGGAACCAGCAATGCCGATCGTCCCATCCATGCCGTCCCCCGAGCAGCGGCGCGACCTTCGCGTGCTGGGGTCGCCCCTGTCGGGCGGGCTGATCGCTCCTACACAGACCGATGCGTCAGTCACGCCCCCGATGACGGTCGGCCCGCGAGCGTTTGCATTGCGCGTCTGCCGCGCGACTCTTGGGGCGGGGCTGCCGGCGAACGCGATCGTTATCGTCGATCCCGATCGCAGGCCGACTGCGGGCAGCCTCGCGGTCGTCCGTTACGCCGACGGTTATCGCATCCTGACAATCACGTTCGACCGGACGGGCGCGACCAAAGGCTATAGCGTGGTCCCGGACTTCGAGGCGGATATCGACGCGCTCGATCCGGCGGACGTGCATGCCGTGATCGCGGCAATCTATGTCTGAGGCCTCTACAATGGACGCAGGCGTTCGAAACGGTGCGTCGGATTGACGGAAGCGCCCGATCAGTTCGGGCCGGTTCCCGACAAGCCGTCGATCATGTCGCGATTGACGTCGATGAGGTCGTCGATGGACTCGCGCCCCGCCACGACATCGCTGGTGAACTGATCGACCCATAGCGCCAGCGAAATGATGCTGGCGCGCAATCCGGCGGGCAATTCATTGCCCACGGTTCCGCAGGCCGCAGACAGGGTGTTCCACAGTTCGCGGTTGCGGTGAAGCGGCGGGATAAGCGCGCCGCGCGCATGCCCGGCGTCGCGGGCTTGGATCATTTCTCCCGTAATCTCGCAGATCAGGCGGCGCTCGGTCTGACGCGGCGTTTCGATGATGCTGCGGGTGCGTTGATAAGCGGCGAGCGACATGGGCGTTCCTTTGGCTGACCTCCCCATTTTAGACGATTCTTTGGCGCAGCGGTTCGAACCGGATGCGATGATCTCGTCCTATAATGAACGAAACAGGTGATTTTCGTGGTTACCGCCAAATCAGGGATGCCCTGCATGACCGATGTCATCTTGCCCACCGCCTTGCCGCATGCGCTCGATACGCAGACCGATGTTAAGGTCCTGTCGCTCGACTGCTTCGACACATTGCTTTGGCGCGATACGCATGCGCCGAGCGATGTGTTTCGCGGGCTTGGCAGCCCCACGGTGCAGCAGCGCGTTTGGGCCGAACAGCGCGCGCGCGCTGCGTCGGCGATCCGGCACCGCCGCAATGAAGTCGGCCTTGCCGACATTTACGCACAGCTCTTGCCCAATGCATCGCCTGCCGATCGCGAAAACATGATCGCCGCCGAGCTCGCCGCCGAGGCGCGCGCGTGCTTCGGTTTCGCGCCTACGATTGACCTGATGCGGACCGCCAATGAGCGCGGTATCGGCGTGGTCATTATCAGCGACACTTATCTGGATGCCGAACAGCTCGGGGAACTCATCGCTAAAGCGGCGGGGAACGATGTTCGTGCGCTGATCGACCGGATTTTCTGTTCGTCGGTCTATGGCATTTCGAAGGGCGAGGGTTTGATCGGCAGAGTCGTCAAAGAGTTGCGCGTCCGCCCCGATGCCATCCTGCATGTCGGTGACAATCGTGCGGCCGACCTCGTCGCCGGGCAGAAGGCCGGAGTCCGCGCGCTGCACCTAAAGCAATTCACGGCCACGACCGAGCAGCGCCTGCGCCTCGAAGCCGCAACGAGCGCGATGGTGCACACCGGCCACGCGCCCGCCAACATGAACAGTCAGCCGCACCGTGCGCCGCTCGCATTTGGCGAACCCGCGCTTGCATGTCCGGCGGAACGATTGGGTTTCACAACGCTGGGGCCGGTCCTGCATGGCTTTGCCGACTGGGTGAAGTGCGAAGCGAACGCGCTGCGCAGTGCCGGCGGCGGTCAGGTTCATACGCTGTATTTGATGCGCGACGGGCATCTTCCGCGCGAGGTTTTTATGGCGCTTAATCCCGGTGCGCCAACCTATGCCACCGAAATCAGCCGGTTCACAGCGACCGCTGCCACCTTCATCGATGAAGCCGCTGTCCTGCGGTATCTGGAAAGCGAGCCAGGGACACCTGCGCATGTGATCCTCAAGCAGCTGCTTTTTGCGCCGCAGGAGGCAGCTGTGATCGAGCGGATGCTGCCCGCGCAAGACGCACACGCCGCGCTGGTCCGCGCGGTCACATCAGAGCCGCGGATGAAGCGCGTGCTCGCGCGGTCGCGCCAGTTCGCCGAACGACTGACCGGCTATATTCGCAAGACAGTCGCACCCGCTGCGGGCGACACGGTCATGCTGGTCGATCTCGGCTATAATGGCTCCGTCCAGAACCAGATCGAGCTGCTCCTGCGGCGGATCCTCGGCGTGAATGTTGCGGGTCGATACCTGCTGCTGCGCGAACAGGAGCTGACCGGCCTCGACAAGGCGGGGTTCATTGACGCGCGTGATTATGACGCCGAAACGCTCGAGGCGCTGTGCAGCAATGTCTCGGTTCTCGAGCAGTTGTGCACGATCGCGCATGGGTCCGTGATCGATTATTCACCCGAGGGCGAGCCTGTGCGCGCGGCCAGCGCAATCAAGGGTCGGCAGTGCGACGTGCGCGACGCTATTCAGCGCGGCGTCGTCGCCTATGCCCGGACAGCGGGGCAGGCAATCGTCCGGTCGATACCGGTGACCGACCCGGTCGCGCGGCAACGGTCCGCCGCTTCGGTGCTTGCGCGGTTCATGTTCTTGCCGATGAAGGAAGAACTCGCCGTCCTCGACCAGTTTCAGCATGACGTGAATTTGGGCGTTGGCGACACCGTTGCCCTGTTCGACCCGGCGATTGCGCGGCGCGGGCTGCGCCAGCGCGGCCTTTTCTACATGCGTGGTGCCGAGCGGATGTATCTGCCCGCCGAGCTTCACGGCGAAGGACTTGCCGTCAAGCTCACATTGCTGGCGCACAAGCGCTTCGGACTGGCTCTGAAAAACGCCGATTTTATCGATCAGACGATTACCCTGCCGGTGCTCATCGCCGACGGACACACTGTCGATACCGCCACGATTACCGCAACGCCGACGCATGACGGCTATTTCATGGTGCCGATCCCGATCGCCGATTGCCGCTATGCAATCGGCCTACAATTCGGACGCCTTTACGAATGGCTACAGATCGAAAGCGCGGTGTTCATGCCGGTCGATCGTTTTTTGAGCGAGCATCAGCGCGCCGGTGCCGAGGAGGTCGAAGCGATGCCGACGCTCGAAGGGATGGAGCAGACCGCGCCCCGCCTGTTCCGATGCGACGATGAAGCGGCGTTCGTGATGATTCCGCCACCCGCCCGGCGCGATGCGCGCGCGATGATGTTGGCGGTCGTCTTCCGCCCGATTGTGGCGCGCACGCAGGCTGCGGCCTCGGTCGCGCTATCGATCCCGGTGCTTCAGGACCATGTGCAATGACCGATTTGCTGATCCATTCGATGGCCGAGTTCGCCGATCTGATCTTTCCCGTCCTCGAACGTGCGGGCGCGCGCCATGTCGTCGAAATCGGGGCCGAATTCGGTGGCATGTCGCAGTTGCTTGCCGAGCATGTGGAGGCACACGGCGGTCATCTGACCAGCGTCGATCCGGCTCCCAAGCCCGAGTTCATCGCGTGGGCCGCGCAGTCGCCCGTCGTCACGCACATCGCGGCACCGAGCCTTGTAGCGATCGAAACGCTTTCCGATGTCGATGCCTGGATCATCGACGGCGATCACAATTACTACACGGTCTATCACGAGCTGAAGGCCGCCGACGAGGTGAGCGGGCGCGACGGCAGACCACTGCTGGCGTTCCTCAACGATGTCAGCTGGCCGACAGGGCGCCGCGACATGTATTACGCGCCCGAGCGCATCCCGCCCGCGTTTCGCCTGCCGCATCGGTTCAACGCCGGCGTGATGCTCGATCGGGACGAGCTCGTTCCGGGGCGTGGCTTTCGTGGCGGATCGAACTGGGCAATGGCGCAGCGGTCCGGCGGGCCGCGCAATGGTGTGCTGACTGCGGTCGAAGACTTTATTGCCGACATGCGCGAAACCGGGCGGACGCTGGCGTTCGCGCATGTTCCGGCAGTTTTTGGGCTGGGCATCGTGTTCGACGTCGATGCCGATTGGAGCGGAGACGTCGCCATGCAGGTCACGCCGTTTCACGATAACCGGCTGATCGCGACGCTCGAGCGCAACCGGCTGTTGAACTATCTGAAGGTGATCGAATTCCAGGACGCTGCCGACGCACCATGACGTCAGTTGCGTGCGGAGTTTAACCGAGATCGCCCGTCGCTAGTGCGGGCGTTCCTATAATGAATAGTCCTCATTTCTCCCGGAGACTTAAAGCGCGTCATGTTGAACGGTGTCGGATTTCTCCTCATTCTGGGATGCGTCTTCGGCAGCTTCCTGATGGCGGGCGGCAAGATGGACGTCATCTTGCATGCGCTGCCGCATGAGATGATGGCGATCGGCGGGGCGTCGATCGGCGCATTCGTCGTCAGTAATTCGATGGCGACCGTGAAGAATGCGGGGAAAGGCATCGTTCGATCCTTCAAGGGATCGCGCTGGAAGGAATCGGACTATCGCGACCTGCTGACGCTGATGTTCGGCCTGCTCACCACCTTCAAAAAAGGTGGCGCGACGGGGATCGAGCCGCATCTCGACGACCCCAAATCCAGCAAGTTGTTTTCGCCTTATCCGCGCCTGCTCGCCGATCACCATCTCATCGATTTCATCTGTGACTATCTCCGGATGATGACGATCAACTTCGAGGACCCGCACCAGCTTGCCGAGGCGATGGAGAATGATCTCGAAAAGCATCATGCCGAAGAGCTTCTCCCGCAGGCGGCTCTGCAGACGATGGCCGACGGCCTGCCGGCAATCGGGATCGTCGCCGCCGTGCTCGGGGTGATCAAGACGATGGCTTCGATCGATCAGCCGGTCGAGGTGCTCGGCGGGATGATCGGTGGCGCGCTGGTTGGCACGTTCCTCGGCGTGCTGCTGGCCTACTGCCTCGTCGGCCCTCTCGCCTCGAAGCTGCTGTCGATCGTCGAGGACGACGGCAAGCCTTTCGTGATCGTGAAGACTGCGATCCTCGGCCATGCCCACGGCCTTGCCACGCAGGTGGCCATTGAGATCGCACGGCGGATGGTTCCGTCAAGCTATGCCCCATCCTTCCAACAGCTCGAGGCCACGCTCGACGCGGCGAAAAGTGACCTTAATGCCGCAACAGCCTGACCCCGCAGCCGAAGCGGCTTGAGCACCCATGGCGCTTGCACCCAAAAACGATCTGCGGCCCATCGTCATCCGCAAGGTCAAGAAAGGCGGGCACGCCGCGCATCATGGCGGTGCGTGGAAAGTCGCCTATGCCGATTTCGTGACGGCCATGATGGCGTTTTTCATGTTGCTGTGGCTGTTGGCTAATCCGGATAAGCAGCGGCTGAAGGGACTGGCCGAGTATTTCTCGCCTGAAGCGCCCAATGCTTCGACGTCGACGACGCTGACGACCAACCCCGGCGATCAGCCTGGCCTCGGCGGGCGTACGCGTCGCGCGCAAGCCGATAGCAAAACGTCGACGGGTCAGCCGACGTCGGAAGCGGCCACGCGCGGGAGTGCGCGGGGCGGCACGGCGAACGTGCCCGACGCTTCGATGCGCGTCATGGCCGAAGAGATGCGGATTGCGCTGGAAGCCGGGGAGTCGACCAAAGGCAATATCCGTGTCGAACCCGATCGTGACGGCGTGCGCATTACGCTGATGGATACCGAAGGCCGATCGATGTTCGTTGGTGCCACCGCAACGCTGAATGCGTTCGCCCGCGCCATGATCAGCGACGTCACGCGCAAGCTTGCCAAAACCGGCGCACAGATCGCGATCGAGGGGCACACTGATGCAACCGGCGGCCAGAGTGACATGAACTGGCGGCTTTCGAGCGAGCGCGCGTTGGCGGCCCGTTCAGCGATGATCGCGGCAGGCCTGACCCCGGACCGCTTTGCCGAAGTGGTCGCAATGGCGGGAACGCGACCCGTGTATCCCAGCGAGCCGACGCGACCGGAAAACCGCCGCATCAGCATTCTCGCGCTCGGCGAGGCTCCCACGCTCCCTTCCGACGTCAGTTTCAGGTTTTAGCATGAAACCGCTCATTCTCATGCCGCTTCTGCTTCTGACCGGTCTCGGTATCGGCGGCGCATCGGCCTATGCGGTCGCCGTTTTGCTGCCCGCCAGACCGGCAGAGACGCCGCACACGCCGCCGGTTGTCGAGACCGCCTTCACGCCGACTGGCAAAATCCTCGCGCCATTGGTCTTTCCTGATGGACGCCTCTCCGGTTACGTCAATTTCGAGGTTCAGCTCGAGACCGCCGAGGCCGATGTCGGGTTCGTGACGCTGCGGCTGCCACTGCTTCTCAACGCCATCAACATGCGAACATTCCGCGCACCTCTGGCAAGCGGCCCTGACGGCGCGCTTCCCAAGCTCGACGTTTTTCGTATTCTTGTCTCGGAGGCCGCAACCGAGGCGTTTGGCCCGCGAATCGTGCGACGCGTTGTTGTGACTCAGGCGGTGCCAGCGTAATGAAAAGCGAGCGCTGCGCAAATTCCCCAACGACCGGTTTGCAAACAGGAGCTTCAGAAATGAACGCGGCAGCAACGGACCTGGATGTGGGCGACCACAAACCGCGTGCGGCACGCCTGACGACGATTTTGCTCGTTGCCAGAATGTCGATCGGTCAGCGGGACGATCTGTGCCGCGTGCGCAACATCTCGGTGGGCGGGATGCGGATCGAAACGCTGGCCTCCGTTGAAGTGGGCCAGGCAATCGATGTCGAACTCAAGAATGGTGTTTCGGTGCGCGCTGAAGTCATGTGGGTTCGCGATGCGGCGGCAGGCGTCCGGTTCGAAGCGCCGGTGGATATCGCCGAAGTGCTTGCTCCCGCCGGGAAAACGCGCGCCGCCGCTGGCGAACGGACGATGCGGTCGCCGCGCCTGAGCGCGCAATGTCCGGTCGAGCTGCGCCAGAATGGCCGCGCCCTTCCGGCCGATCTCATCAATATCTCGCAGGGCGGCGCACAAGTGCGCGCTGCCGAGCGGCTCCGGCTCGATGATGATGTCGTCGTGGCCATTCCGGGGCTCGACGTGCGCATGGCCGTCGTCCGGTGGGCCAAGGACAATGTGATCGGGCTCGGGTTCATCGAGAAGCTGCGCTTCAAGGAGCTTGCCGAATGGCTTGCGGGCCCCGATCGTTTCGGACCGGCAACCCAGTCAAGCGTCAGCCAGGCCCCCCAAAGCTCCTGATCAGCGAGCCGGCGACGAGTGCCCAGCCGTCGACCAGCACGAAAAAGATGATCTTCATCGGCAAGGCGATCGTCGGTGGCGGTAGCATCATCATGCCCATCGCCATCAGCACCGCCGCCACCGCCAGATCAATGATCAGGAACGGCAAGAGCAGCAGGAAGCCGATCTCGAAAGCGCGGCGCAATTCGGAAATCATGAACGCGGGCATCAGCGTCGTCAGCGGCACATCGGCACTTTCGACCGGTGTTTTGCCCGACAATTCGACGAACAGCGCGAGATCGTCGTTGCGGACGTGCTTCAGCATGAACTGACGAAAAGGTTCGGCGGTCTTCAAGAAAGCCTGTTCCTCGGTCAGCTTCCCGGCGGTGTAGGGATTGACGCCCGCCTCCCACGCCTGCTGAAACGTGGGGGCCATCACGAAGAATGACAGGAACAGCGCAAGGCTGATGATCACCGGATTCGGTGGCACGCCCGGCGCGCCTATCCCCGTTCGCAGGAGCGACAGCGCGACGACGATGCGGGTAAACGACGTGACGGTCATCAAGATGCCGGGTGCAAGGCTCAGCACTGTCAGCATCATCACCAGCATGATGGCGCGACTGGAGACCGATCCGCTGCCGAGATCGACCGCGGCGGACTGGGCAAACGCGACGCCCGGCAAGGCAACGCCGAGCGCGATCAGCAGCAGGCAAGGTTTACGCAACGCGTGTCTCCCGGAGCGCCCGCCGTCTGCGGCGCGCGCGCTTCGTCATCGGGCTGGTAGGCACCGGTGGATAGTGACCCGAGGCCCGCGGGTGCGAGACCGCGCCGTAGGCGAATAATACCGGGTTCGGTTTCGCTATCTTGGCCGGACCCGGATCGGGTGGCCGGGTCGCGCGATAGCGAGGATTTGCCCCGCTCGTCGGCCTGACCAAGGCTAAGAACTGTGGTGAAAGCGCTTGTTGCAGTGTAACCAGACTGGTGCAACCAAAGCTCTGAAGCCGATCGCGCACTGCACGACAGCGTTCTGCTACGTCGGACATGTGTGCACGCAACTGCGATCTTTTTTCATGCGTGAGGCGTGCGGTTGACCACCGAAGAGCACTCAAACGAACCAGATCAGCACCTTTTGAGACGGCAGCTAATGCACGAGCAGTGCGCTTGCGGCTGCATGTCAGCCACGAAGCAAAGCGTTGGACTTGCGCTGCAACAGCCGCTGCACGCAGCTGTTTGCGCCACGCCTGCTTTTCGTTCCGCGCGCGATCCGCGTCCGCACGTGCTGCATCGCGCATATGCTCCGCCGCCAGTTCATCAGGCTCGCGGACGATTGCGCTTTCGAGGACGACATGGCCTTCGGGCGCAATAAGTATAACGTGTTCGCGCCCGTCGCGGCGAACCAGCGCGACGGACCGGCGCGGGTCCAGCGTCAGCGTCTCGACGAGTTCCAGGCGCCGGTCGATCGCGCGGACGGCGCGACCGGGCAGGCGAAGGTCGTAGCGGCGCACAACCCAGAGCGCTCCGGCAAGAATGCCGAGCACCACGGCCAGCCCGCCGAGCGTTCGCATGATCGACACAGGGTCCATCAGACGCGTGCCCGCGCGACGATTTCGCTGACTTCCAGCGACATTTGGTCGCCATCGACAAGCACGCGGCCTTTGGCCACCAGCGCGCCGTTCACATAAACCAGCGTCGGATCGTCATGGCCGCAATCGAGCGGGATCATCGCGCCGCGACCCATTTTGAGGATCTGACGGATCGGCACCTGCGCGGAACCCAGAACGATCGAAACATCCACTACAATATCGTCGAGCACGCTCATCGGGCCGTCTCCTTTGCGTCAATTATAGGAAAAAATTTCCGCATTCGGTCCGCGCTAGGCAGGTTTTGCCTATAACGCTGAGGACGGCCGCTCAGGCCGGCGGAGGCGAACCATGGATTTGAAGACATCGCTGATGGTATCGGCGTCAGGCCTGCGCGCGCAGTCGCTGCGGATGCGGGTGATCGCCGAAAACCTCGCCAATGCCGATTCTGTGTCGCGCACGGCGGGCGGCGATCCTTATCGGCGGCGGCTGCCCAGCTTCCGGTCCGAAGTCGATCGCATGTCGGGCGCAACTGGGGTCGCCATCGACGCGATCCGCACCGACCGGAGCGCGTTTCAGCGCGTCTATCAGCCCGGGAGTCCCGCTGCGGACGCTGACGGCTATGTAAAGCGGCCCAATGTCAATTCGCTGATCGAGTCGGCCGACATGAAAGCGGCGCAGCGCTCCTATGAAGCCAATCTCAGCGCGATCGAGGCCGCCAAGAGCCTGACGATGCGCACCATCGATCTCTTGAAATAAGGAACCTTACAATGTCGATCGGAGCATTTGATGCCGTCACGGCCTATGGCCGCGTACTCGGCACTGCCAGAGCACCTGCGATGGCCGAAGCGGCGGGGAGCGCCGAAAGCGCAGGCGGCTTTGGCACGATGGTCGAACAGCTCGTCAGCGAAGCTGCGACAAGCCTCCGCAGCGCCGAAGCCGCCAGCGCGCGGCAGGTCGCCGGAAAAGGTGATCTGATCGACGTCGTGACGGCGGTGGGCGCTGCCGAGACCGCGCTCGATACCGTCGTCGCGGTGCGCGACCGGATGGTGAACGCCTATTCCGAAATCATGCGCATGCAGATCTGAGCGATGTCGCCGTTCGCTGCTATGGAAATCGCCAAGGCGGCGATGATCCTGATGTTGACCGTTGCTGGGCCCATGTTGATTACTTCGCTCGTCGTCGGGGTTGTCATCGGCTTGTTTCAGGCGCTGACGCAAGTTCAGGAAATGACGCTGACCTTCGTTCCCAAATTGCTGGCGATCGGGGTCGTGATGCTGCTCTGCCTGCCGATGATCGGCGATGCGCTGGCCAATTTCATGAGCGTGATCAGCGATCAGATCGTCAAGGGCTGAGCGCTTGGACCTCATCCCCGAACAGGCCACCGCCTTCCTCATTCTTTTCGCCCGCGTCGGGGCCGTCCTCATGCTGCTCCCGGTTTTCGGCGAAGATGCCGTCCCCGCGCGTATCCGCCTGATGGTCGCGCTGGCGATGAGCGCTGGTCTGTGGGGGTTGCTCGGCGCGCGGATTCTGCCATTCGCCCAAAATAGCGGTGCGCTTCCCGCCGTCCTGATCGGCGAAATCCTGACCGGACTGGCAATGGGCACGATCATCAAGATCATGTTCATGGCCGCGGCCATGGCTGGCTCGATCATCAGCCTGCAGATCGGATTGTCGGCCGCACTGCTGTTTGATCCTGGGCAAGGCGGTCAGGCCCCGGCGCTTTCGAAATTCGTCAGTGTTGCGGCCGCCGTCGTGTGCATGGGCATGGGGCTGCATCATTTGTGGATCGCGGCCATCGTGCAGTCTTATGCCATGTTTCCGGTCGGCGGGTTGCCGCCCGCCGCCGATTTCGCACAGCTTGCAATTCTCACAATCGGCAAGGCGATGAGCCTCGCCATCAGCCTTTCCGCGCCACTGCTGGTCTATGGCATCGTCTTCAACATGGCGCTCGGCCTCTCGACGCGGCTGGCCCCTGCCATTCAGGTCTTCTTCGTTATGCAGCCGCTGAACCTGCTGCTTGGCATTGCACTGTTTGCCAGCGTGCTTGGCAGCATTCTCACGGCGTTTTCAACTGCGATGATCGATTGGCTGCAGACGGGCTGGGCCTGAGTGATGGCCGACGACAAGGACCAGAAGACTCAGGACCCAACCGAGAAGAAACTGAGCGACGCGCGCGCGAAGGGCGACATCGCCACCGCGACCGAGATGCGCCATGCCGTGATGTTTGCAGCGGCACTTGTGGTGATGGGCGGGCTTGGCAGCTGGACGCTAGCGCAGGCCGGACCGATGCTCGTGACGCTTTGGGGCAACGCCGATGACTATCCGCTGGAGCCCGAAGGCGCCCAGGCTTTTGCAAGCGGCATCATGGTCAGTCTTGCAAGCACATTGGGGCCGATCCTCGGGCTGTTGTTCGGCAGCGCGCTGCTGATCCTGTTCGTCCAGGGGCGGCCGTCGCTGTCATGGTCACGCGTTGCGCCCAAATGGTCGAAGGTCTCTCCGGTTGCGGGATTCGGCCGGATTTTTGGCGGACGCGCACTGATCGAGTTTCTGAAGACGCTCGCCAAATGCGCTGTTGTCATCGCGATCGCCGCAGTCGTGATCGCGCCGCAGATGGTCGGGCTCGATCAGCTTATCGATGCCGCACCGCACGCCATTGCGCAAATGGCAGGCGGGCTGGTCCGGCGCATGATCGAGGCGGTTGCGATCCTCGTCGGCTGCATCGCCGCCCTCGATTTCCTCTATCAGCGCTATTCCTATTTCCAGCGGATGAAGATGTCGCTCCAGGAAGTGAAAGACGAGCACAAGGAGAGTGAGGGCGATCCGCAGATCAAGGCCCGCATCCGCGCGATCGGCATCCAGCGGGCGAAGCGGCGGATGATGGCCGCTGTGCCCAAGGCGAGCGTTATCATCACGAACCCGACGCACTACGCTGTCGCGCTGAAATATGATCACGGCGACATGGCCGCGCCCGTGGTGGTCGCCAAGGGTGTGGACGAGGTCGCACTCCGCATTCGCCAAATCGCTAAGGAAAACGGCGTGCCGATCGTGGAAAGTCCGCCACTTGCGCGTGCGCTTTATGCCGGGGCCGCGCTCGATCGGCCGATCCCGACCGAGCATTTCAAGGCGGTTGCCGAGATCATCGGCTATGTCATGCGGCTGGCAAAGCGGCGCGCCTGAGGCGGATCAGACGATGATGTCGTGCTTGGTCAGTTCGACGCGCATGCGCAGCTCGATGTCCTTGAAGAGCTTGGCAAGCGCGGGATCGGTCGGGTCATCGTCAACCGCTTTCGTCCATGCCGCCACCTCCTGCAGCCGCTCGACTACGGGAAGCCCCGCCAGCAGTTCGGCATTGAGGCGTTCGAGCACGGTCAGCGCCTGATCCGCCCGCACTGCCACACGCCTGCGACGGTCGATGGGCGACTCCGAAGCGGCGAGCGCGACAAGCATTTCAACGCTGACCGGCTGGCTGCCCGGGGTCGTCTGCGGGCTGGTCGGCACGGGCGGCTCCGGTGCCTCGAACACCGGTACCTTCGGCAGCGCTGCAAGCAGCATCTGCTGGATCGGTGCGGCAAGGCCGGTGATGCGCAAGGAATTTCTCTCCGCAGCGCGGGTAAGGCGCTAATTATCCTATAAGAAACTTATCGGGAAATGTCCACGAACCTATGGGAAATCGATGATCATCCTTCGCCTCGTTCTGCTGCTTGCGATCGCGTCGCCCATGGCATTCGCGCCGGACACAGCGCGTGCCGGTCAACGGATCAAGGACATTGTCGACATCGAAAATGTCCGCCCCAACCAACTTGTCGGCTATGGTCTCGTCGTCGGGCTCGCCGGTACTGGAGACCGGATGCGCAATGCGCCGTTCACTGAGGAATCGATGCTCGCCATGCTCGAACGCATGGGGGTGAGCGTCCGCGGTGCGCAAATGCAGACGCAAAACGTCGCTGCCGTTGCGATTTCCGCGACGATGCCGCCCTATGCACGTGCCGGATCGCAGATCGACGTGCAGATTTCCTCGCTCGGAGACGCAAGCAGCCTCCAGGGCGGAACGCTTCTGGTTTCCTCGCTGCGCGCGCTCGATGGCGAGATCTATGCTGTCGCCCAAGGGCCGGTCGCGCTTTCGGGCTTCAAGGCGCAAGGGGCGGGGGCCAGCGTCACGCGCGGCGTCTCGACCTCGGCGCGGATCGCGGGCGGCGCGATCATCGAGCGCGAGGTGAACTTCGCGTTCAATTCCGCGAGAAGCCTGAAGCTCGCGCTCAAAAACCCTGATTTCACAACGGCACAGCATGTCGCGGCGGCGATCAACCGGGTCTATCCCGCTGCCGCCGAAGTGCTTGATCCGGCCACGGTCGAGATTGCCGCACGTGGCGGTTTCAGCGGCTCGCTGATCAGCATGGTTTCGGCAATCGAAAACCTCGAGGTTGCCGTCGATCAACCGGCGCGGATCGTGATTAACGAAGCCTCGGGCACGGTCGTGATGGGCAGCGACGTGCGGATCAGCCCCGTGGCCATTGCGCAGGGCGGACTCACGATCAGTGTGACCGAAACGCCGGTCGCCTCGCAACCGGCCCCGCTTTCGGGCGGGACCACACAGGTGTTGCCGCGGACGCAGATCGACGTTGACGACGGCAATGGCAAATCACTTGCGCTGCTCCGCGGCGGAACCTCGCTCCAGTCGCTGGTGAGCGGTCTCAACACTCTGGGCGTCAGTCCGCGCGATCTGATCACCATTCTCCAGGCGGTCAAAAGCGCAGGCGCGCTCCAGGCCGAGATCGTTGTCCAGTGACCGCTCCGGTCACTCCGCTTGCGATAGGCGTGCCAGTGCCAGCGGCAAAGGCCGATGCAAAAGCAACGGCCGAGCAGTTCGAAGCCGTATTCCTCGGTCAGATGACCCAGCTGATGATGGAAAGCGTGGAGATGGGCGACGAATTTTCAGGCGGGCATGGCGAAGACATGTTTCGCGGCGTGCTGGCCGAAAAACTCGGCAATGCAATGGCGAGCAGGGGCGGCATCGGCATTGCCCCCGCCGTAATGGCGCAGATCATCAAAATGCAGGGGGAGCCGGGCAGTGGCGAGTGACTTCATCGACATCGTCACATCGCTGGCGACGATCATGGAAGAGGAAACCGCGCGATTACTTGCGCCGGGGCAACACGGCGACTTCGCCGAAATGGCCGCCGCCAAGATCAAGCTCGCTGCCGCGCTCGAGCTTAAAACGGCCGAACATGCCCGGACGCAGGACGCGTGGCTGGACAGCCTCGACGCCGATGCACGTGACGAGCTGGCCGCCGCGATCCGCAATCTCGAAACGGCCGCCGCCGCAAACGCCCGCGTTCTCGAACGCCAGATCGATCTGTCGATCGAGATGATGGCCACGGTTGCTACCGAGGCGCGTCGCCTGTCAGGGATGCGCAGCGCGATTTACGGAGCCAGCGGCGTGCTGTCGCGCACGGAGCTTGCGACGCCGATTTCGGTCAACGCCAGCCTGTAAGCCTCCGCGTCAGGCGCGGCCGGGCGTAAACTTCAGCGCTGTGCCGTTAATGCAGTGGCGCTTGCCGGTGGGCGCAGGGCCGTCGTCGAACACATGCCCCAGATGCCCGCCACAGCGGCGGCAATGTTCCTCGATCCGGGTGAAGCCGAGCGTCGTGTCGCTGCGGTTGCGCACGGCATTGGGCAATGCTGCCCAGAAACTCGGCCAGCCGGTGCCGCTGTCGTACTTTGCTTTCGACGAATAGAGCGGGAGATTGCAGCCTGCGCAGCTATAGAGGCCGCTCCGCTTTTCGTTGAGGAAAGGACTGTTGCCGGGCCGGTCGGTCGCTTCGCGACGCAGCGTGGCAAATTGCGCGGGGCTGAGGCGCTTCTTCCATTCGGCGTCGGTCAGCATGATCTCGAAGCGCTCGCCGGGCTTGGGCTTTGCGCAGGCGCTGGTGGCCACAGCGCTTGCGATGACGGCGGCGCTCGCGGTAGTCAGGAAGGAACGGCGGTCAAAGGTCATGGCAGTAACTCCGTGGGCTGGCGGAGATACGTGCGGACCGGGCGAAAGGTTGCGGCTCAATAGGTGCTCAGCTCGACCATCAGCGACGTGTAGCCGTTGACGAAGCATGCGGGCACTCGCGTGGGCTCAGCAACCACATTGGCGCGCAGACGTCGCTTGGCCATTTCCTCCATCAGCACCTGCAACTGTAACTCGGCAACGCGGGCGCCGACACAGCGGTGGATACCATAACCAAAACTCAGGTGCCGCCGCGCATTCTCGCGCTCGATGCGGATATCGTTCGCGTCCGCGCCGAACACGCTCTCGTCACGATTGGCAGAAATATACCACAGCGCTATCTTGTCGTGCTTCCGGATCTTGTGGCCGTCGATCTCGGTGTCTTCGAGCGCGGTGCGGCGCATGTGCGCCAGCGGCGTTTGCCAGCGGATGATCTCACTCGCGGTATTCGTCGCCAGCGCCGGATTGGCCTCGAGCTTGGCGCGTTCGCCGGGGAATTTGTCGAGGCCATGGGCCAGCGCGGTCATCGAATTGCGCGTCGTGTCGTTGCCGCCGACGATCAGCAGGATGAGGTTCCCCATGAACTCGGTTTCGGACATGTGGCTCATCGCATCCGAATGGAGCATGATCGAGATGAGATCATTCGCGGGCGGCTGACCCTTTTTGCTTTCCCACAGCGCATTGAACGCAGCACCCATCTCGAACGCCGTTGCCAGGCGGAACTGGCGGCGCGGCACGGTATCGAACAGTTCGACGTCGCCCAGCACGTCGGACCAGCGCGTTAGATCGTGGCGGGTCTCCCACGGATAGTCGAAGAGCTTGGCAAGCATGCCCGTCGTCAGCTCGATCGAGACGCGCTGCACCCAGTCGAACGGTGCGCCGATCGGCAGCGCGTCGAGCACCGCGCCGGTGCGCGCCACCGTCTCGATGCGCATGATCTCGATTTGGCTGGGCGTGAAGGCGGGCGCGACCGTCCGGCGCTGCGCGGTATGGTGCGGCGGGTCCATCGCGATGAACATCGGCATGCGCACTTCGGCTTCCACGAGCTCGACCGGGTCGCCGACAACGGTGATTCCGCCGACTTCCCACGACGAGGAAAAAACCTTCGGCAGCGCCTCGACATGGACGATGGGCTTATAGGTGCTGAGCGACCAATAGGGTCCGAAGCGCCCGCGTTCGCAATGATAAACCGGATTCTCGGCGCGCAATTTGGCGAACGGTTCATGCCAGCGATGCTCCGCAAACAGCTCGGGCTGCGTGACATCGAGCGGATCGGCATCGGCCATTGGCAGTGGCGTGCCGCTGTGCGCCGTCGTAGTGGGCTCGATCGCTGCGGTCGCCATGGCGAGTCTCTCCTGCGGTCCTATTTCGTTGCAGGCTGCAACTTTGTCGCGCGCAATGTCAATGCCGGTTGGTCAGGCGGTCGCTTTCCTGCGCCAGAAAGCCCGTCGCGGACCACCCGATTTCAGCACGCCGACGCGGAAACGCCCGGCCGCAAAGCGGATGATGATCGCGACCCACAGGCCCTGCCAGACGAACGCGAGCAGATGTGGCCATAGCGTCGCCTCTTGCGCCCCGCGCGCAATCATCACGATCGGCGATGAGAGCGGAAACAGCGCGGCGGACAGGCCGAGCGTCGTATCGAGATCGGCGACCACCGCCGAGCCGAGCGCAAAGATGCCCAGCTGCGCCATGGTGATCGGCATCGACAGCGTTTGCACTTCGCGCACGGTGGAGGCTTGCGCGCCGATGCCGAGAAACAGCCCGCCCAGGATCATATAGTTCATGACGAAATAGATGATGCCGAGCACGGCATAGACCGGCCAGCCGACTGCAGGCGCAGGGATCGCCCCCTGCTCGAGCGTCGCCACGATCCCGCCGGCCAGCATGACGCCCCAAACAGCGATGCCGGTGAGCGAGACCGACAGCATCGCGATCAGCTTGCCGAGGAAGATCGCATCCACGGGCACGGCGGCGGCGAGCACCTCGATGACCTTGTTCGATTTTTCCTCGACGAGGTTCGACAGCAGCATGCCCGCGAGCATGATCGTGAGGATGAAGAGCACCACTTGCCCGAGGCGGGCGACGATATGGCGGCTCACCGACGTGTTGGCATGGACCGGATCGGTAACCAGCGTGGTGAAGGTAATTTCGGTGCGGGGGACTCCGCGGCTCTGCAGTGCTCCGGCAGTCGCAACTTCGTCGAAGAGCAAGCGCACTTGCGGTGTCAGTGCATCGATCTGACCCTGCGGCCCGACCATGCGCGGCGCATCGGGCCAGCCGGTGATGACGACGCTGGCACTCTTGTTCGCCGCACCGAGCAGCGCGCGCGCCTGCGCCTCGGGTGGCCCCTTCGGTTCGACCGTCCGCAGTTCGGGCAGCGCGGCGATGTTGCGTTCGAGGCGTTTGTAGGCGGCGTCGATGGGGGCGGTGGCGCGGGCGCTGGCGATCACCGCGACGCTTGGCCGCAGCACGGCCTCATCGACTTTGCCGCCGATGCCGCCGAGCAGACCACCGAACAGCCCGGCCACGATCGGCCCGAGCAGGAAAAGGAGGAACGAGCGCGACCAGACTGTCGCGATATAGTCGCGGCGGGCGATCACCATCGCTGACGCAAGGATTCGTTTCATGCTGCGACCTCGAGCTGAGTGGGTTCGTCCATGGCCGCGGCAGCCTGCGCGCCCGCAATCGCCACAAAGGCATCGTGCAGCCCCGGTCGCTCGATCGACAGGCTCTCGATGCCCGCATTGCCATCGACCAGCGCTTGCAAGAGCGGTTCGATGCCCGAAGGCGGCAGCTCGAAGCGCCATTCGCGTCCGTCGAGCCGGGCATCGGCCGGGATCGCGGCGCGCCATGCGCCTTCGGTCAGCCTTGTCCGCAGGCGCACCTGCGGACGCAGCCGGTCGCGCGCTTCATCGACCTTGCCTTCGAAGCGCACCTTGCCGCCCGCGATGATCGCGATCCGCTCGCACAGCCGCTCGGCATGGGCGATCACATGCGTGGAAAACAGGATGGTGGCACCGTTGGTCGCCTGAGTGCGGATCAGCGTTTCGAGCCGCCCCTGGTTGAGCGCATCGAGGCCCGAGAACGGCTCGTCGAGCA
Source organism: Sphingomonadaceae bacterium (assembly GCA_046153865.1). Taxonomy (GTDB): domain Bacteria; phylum Pseudomonadota; class Alphaproteobacteria; order Sphingomonadales; family Sphingomonadaceae; genus Sphingomonas_O. The sequence continues at coordinate 40,600 of JBJXFA010000036.1, read as the reverse complement.
CGAGCACGCGCGGATCGTGAAGGATGCAACCGAGCAGCTGCACGGTCTGCGCCATGCCTTTCGAAAGCGTTCGGATCGGGCGCTTGGCGGCGTGGCCGAGGCCGTGCTCTTCGAGCAGGCGATCGGCGCGGCGACGGCCTTCCTTCAACGGCAAGCCGCGCAGCGCACCCATGAAAGCGATGGCGTCGCGCGACGGCATGGACGGGTATAGCCCGCGCTCTTCGGGTAAATAGCCGATCAGCGGTGCCGCATCGATCGGCCGATCATGGCCCAGCACGTGGCGGTGGCCCGAATCGGGGTCGATAATGCCCAGCAGCATGCGCAGCGTCGTGGTCTTGCCCGCGCCATTGGGGCCGAGCACCCCATAAATACTGCCTGCCGGAACCGCGAGATCGATGCCATCGACCGCGCGGGTGCCCCCAAACGTCTTGACCAGCGCGTGCGCCTCGATTGCAAATTCGGTCTGCACAACTGGGGTCCACGCCTTCGACAAGCAACTGCCTTTCCGGATAAGGTGATCGCGTGGATAGTCCAGCCGGTTTGACCAAAGCCTTAAAGGAAGAGGCCGCGCGGCTCGGTTTTGCGGCGTGTGGCATAACCAAGGCTGATGCCATCAATGGGCGCGCGGCGCTTTCGGCTTGGCTCGAGGCGGGTCATCACGGCACCATGGACTGGATGGCGGCCCGCGCCGATCAGCGGGCGGCTCCGCAGGCGCTGTGGCCCGAGGCATGCAGCGTGATCGCGCTCGGTATGAGCTATGCGTCGAAGGACGATCCGCTGCGGTTGGCGAACGAAGGCGGCGTCGGGCGCATCTCGGTTTATGCGCAGGGCGGTGACTATCACGATATCGTCAAGCGCGCGCTGAAAGCGCTCGCGCGCTGGCTGGTCGAGCGGGCAGGTGGCGCGCTGAAAGTGTTCGTCGATACCGCGCCGGTTATGGAAAAGCCGCTGGGGCAGGCGGCGGGGCTGGGCTGGCAGGGCAAGCATACTAACCTCGTCAGCCGCGATCATGGCAGCTGGCTGTTCTTGGGTGCGATCATGACGACACTCGATCTGGAGCCTGACGCGCCGCATGAAGATCGCTGCGGGCGCTGCGATGCGTGCCAGCGCGCCTGCCCGACCGATGCCTTTCCCGCGCCCTACCGGCTAGATGCGCGCCGCTGCATTTCGTATCTGACGATCGAGCACAAGGGGCCGATTCCGCTCGAATTCCGGCGCGCGATGGGCAACCGCATCTATGGCTGCGACGATTGCCTTGCGGTGTGCCCTTGGAACAAGTTTGCCGACGCCGCCGCCGCCAATCTGGCCTTTGCCGCGCGCGCCGAACTGGCAGCTCCCGCGCTTGCCGATCTGCTCGCGCTCGATGATGCGGGCTTTCGCACAGTGTTTGCCGGATCGCCGATCAAGCGGATCGGGCGCAACCGGATGGTCCGCAATGCCTGTATTGCCGCTGGAAACAGTCGCGATGTGCGCCTTCTCGGCGCGCTCGGTGCGCTTCATGCCGATCCCGATCCGGTCGTCGCCGAAGCGGCGCAATGGGCCTCAGCGCGCCTCTTTGCGCCGGACGAGCGCGGCGACGCATGACGCGCGGTCGATGTCCTTCCCATCGGGCTGGCGCGCATCGACATAGGTGACCAGCGCCTCGCCGCCGCGTGCAGGTGGGTAGAGATAGGCATCGAGAATGCAGAACGGTCCGGCAAACTGGAGGCGCCGCGCCGTCGCTTCGCGCACGTCCTGATCGGGCGCGCCAAACAGCGCCACGAGCGCACCGCCATTGGCCCCGAGCACGCGCTCAAGCCCGACCGGGCGCATCGGCAGGCTGATGGTCGCAACCGGCGTTGGCCGGGGCACCGGGGTCGTGCTGCAGGCTGGCAGAACCAAGGCCGCACTCGCGAACAAGACGCGCATAGGAACCATCCGGACTGAGCGTTTGTGAGACTTGCTCTTCCCCTTTGCGCGGTTCGAAGTAAAGGGCAGCGCGTCAACAAGCGCAGGGTAGGCGGGCACCGATGAGCACTCCGACATATGACGTGACCGCGATCGGCAATGCCATCGTCGATGTCATCGCAAGCACGACCGACGATTTCATAGTGAGCGAAAATCTGGCGCGCGGATCCATGCAACTGATCGACGCCGAACGCGCGACCGAACTCTATGACCGAATGGGCCCAGCGCGGGAGATTTCAGGCGGTTCGGCGGCAAACACCATCGCAGGGCTCGCGGCGCTCGGCCGGTCATGCGGCTTTATCGGGCAGGTGGCGCGCGACCAGCTCGGCGACGTCTTCGCGCACGACATTCATGCGATCGGTGTCGCGTTCGACACGCCTGCCCGCACGGCCGAGCCGCCGACGGCGCGCTGCCTGATTCTCGTCACGCCCGATGGCCAGCGGACCATGAATACCTTTCTCGGTGCCTCGCAGTTCCTGCCCGCCGCAGCGATCGATCGCGATCTGATCGAGAACAGCGCAGTGCTCTATCTCGAAGGCTATCTCTGGGACCCCGAGGAACCGCGCGCCGCGATGCGCGCCGCGATCGACATCGCGCGCGCCGCCGGTCGCAAGGTCGCGTTCACGCTCTCGGACGCATTTGTGATCGACCGCCACGGCGACGATTTCCGGGCGCTGATCGATGGCAGCCTGATCGACATCCTGTTCGCCAACGACAGCGAGGTTCATGCGCTGATGGGCACCGAAGATGTCGCCGGAGCCGTCACGGCGCTGGCCGCCAAAGTGCCAACGCTCGTCGTGACCCACGGGGCTGACGGGGCCGAAGCACATGCGGGTGGCGAACACGCACGCGTTCCCGCCGAGCCGGTGGCGAAAGTCGTCGATACCACCGGTGCTGGCGATCTCTTCGCCGCCGGCTTCCTCGCCGGACAGGCCGGGGGCCGCTCGCTCGCCGACAGCCTGACGATGGGCGCGGTCTGCGCCGCCGAAGTGATTTCCCACTATGGCCCGCGCCCCGAGGCGGACCTCAGGGCGCTGGTGGCCGCGCGCCTGGGCTGACCCTATCCAACCTATCGGATCGGCGGCACCGAACTCGGCGGGAGATCGGCATCGAGCTCATGCACCTCGTTGAGCCCCCGTCCGACGTGGCTCTTGCCCCGGCTGTAAGAGAAATAAACGACGAGCCCGATCATCGCCCAGCCAAGGAACATCAGCTCGGTTGCGCCTGAAAGCTGGAAGAACAGGAACACGCAACCGGCGGCCGCCAGCGGACAGACCACCCAGAACAGCGGCGTGCGGAACGGACGGTGTCGCGCCGGATCGGTGCGCCGCAGGATCATCACGCCGACCGCCACGGTGAAAAACGCAAACAGCGTGCCCGAATTGGAAATGTCGGCCAGCTTGCCGACCGGGAACAGTGCCGCAAAAAGTGCAACGAAAAGCCCGGTGCAGATCGTAACGACGTGCGGCGTGCCATATTTCGGGTGCAGCTTGGAGAAAACGTCGGGCAGCAGGCCGTCGCGCGCCATCACGAAGAAGATGCGCGTCTGGCCGAACATCATCATGAGAACGACCGACGGTAGCGCGACGCCCGCCGCGATCGCGACGAGATCGCCGGCCCAGCCCTGTCCGATTTCGCGCAGAACAAAGGCAAGCGCATCATCCGATTGCGAGAGCGAGCCACCCGGCTGCGCGCCGATCGTGCCGATCGCACCGGCGGCCACGAGCAGGTAGATGATGGTGCAGATCGCAAGCGAGCCGATGAGGCCGATCGGGATGTTGCGCTGCGGATTGATCGTTTCCTCCGCTGCCGTCGATACGGCGTCGAAGCCGACATAGGCAAAGAAGATCGACGCCGATGCAGCGGCCACGCCCACCGTCACCATGTTGTTCGTGATCGGATCCATCACTTCCTTGGCGAAGAAGCCGTTGGGGCTGAACGGCTCGAAGTTCGCGGCATTGATGGCGGGCAGCGCAAGCGCGAGGAACAGCAGTAGCGCCGCGACCTTGATTGCCACGAGGATGGCATTGAAGCGTGCGCTTTCCTTTGTGCCGACGATGAGCAGCACCATGCAGACCAGCCCGATCAGCATGGCAGGCAGGTTGATGAACCCCGGCGTGTCGTCAAACGGCCCCTTGGTGAAGGTCACCGGTATGGTCACGTCGAAGATTTCCTTCGCCAGGCTGACCATATAGCCCGACCAGCCGACCGAAACCGCCGATGCGGCAATCGCATATTCAAGCACGAGCGCCCAGCCGACCACCCAGGCAGTGATCTCGCCGAACGTCGCGTAGCTGTAGGTATAGGCCGAGCCCGAGACCGGGACCATTGCGGCGAGTTCGGCATAGCAGAGTGCCGCGAGCGCGCAGACCACGGCGGCGATCACGAAGCTGATCATCATTGCCGGGCCGGCCTTGTTGGCGGCCTCGGCGGTAAGCACGAAGATGCCCGTGCCGATGATGGCACCGATGCCGAGCATCGTCAGCTGAAAGGCCCCGAGCGTTCGGGTCAGCGACTTTTTTTCAGCAGTCGCCAAAATGGCGTCGAGCGGCTTGACGCGGTCGAAAATCATGGACGTCCCCTAAGGCTTATCTTTGGACGCAAACCTAAACCGCTTTGTGACGCGCGCAAGTCGTTAAACGACCCGGGTGCCGAGTGGTTCGGCAAATCGCAACAGATAGCCGTCGGGGTCTTGAACGAGAAACTCGCGCTGGCCGTGTTCGCGGTCCCCATCGGCATACCAGCGATCGGCAAGTGGCCGGAAAAGGGGGATGCCTGCCGCCGTTACCCGCGCGCTGAGCGATGCGGCATTATCGACTTCGATCTGCAGGTTGATGCCGCGTCCGTAGGGCTTTTCGAGCGCCGCTGTCGCCCATCCGTCCTCCTGCGCTTCCAGCATGATCTCGGCGCCGCCATGCGAGATATAAGTGAAGCCGGGCCGCTCGATTCGCCGCGCGAAACCGAGCATGTCACAATAGAAGCTGACACTGGCTGCAAGATCGGAGCACGACAGTTCGGGAACGAGCGCGGCCCAGCGGCCCGAGTCACTCACGCGGCAGCATCGCGCCCAGCTGTCGACCACCGAAGATATGGACATGCAGGTGTGGCAATTCCTGATGGCCGTGCTGGCCGATATTCGCCAGAAGCCGATAGCCCGGCTCGACCAGCCCAGCGTCGCGCGCCACGGTTCCTACGGCGCGGACGAAATCGACGATCTCGGCGTCGGAGGCTTTCGCCGTGAAATCGTCCCACGAGACGTAGGGGCCTTTGGGAATGACGAGGATATGCGTCGGCGCAAGCGGATTGATATCGTGAAACGCGAGCGAATGTTCGGTTTCGAGCACCTTGCTGCACGGCAGTTCGCCGCGCAAAATGCGCGCAAAGATATTGTAATCGACGTAAGGGGCAGTCGCATCGATCGGCATCGGCTTACTCCGTTCGGCTGGCTTTTTCGGTGAGTCCCGAAACTCCCTCGCGCCGCACCAGTTCGGCTTCGACATCGGCGAAGGCAATATCGCGCCCGTCGAGCAGAACCAGAAGATGAAAGACGAGATCGGCGGCTTCGCTGGTCAGGGCAGCATCGTCTGCGCTCAGTGCGGCAATGATCGTCTCGACGGCCTCTTCGCCCAGTTTGCGCGCGATATTCGAGACGCCTCCCGCCTGAAGTTTGGCCACGTAAGAGCGAGCGGGATCAGCGCTGTGCCGTTCACGGATCGTGGACTGGAGGGCGTTAAGAATATCGCTCATACACTGGCTAAAGCGGTGCGTAGCGGCTCCGGTCAAGCCCTGCCGTCAGCCCTTGTCGTCCGGATCGCGCGGTGCATTCCGGCTCGATTGACGACCGACGATCAGTCCGACAACGGCCAGCGCGAAGAGCGCAAGATCGGTCGGTTCTGGAATCGCCACGCTCGACTGCGCGAACGCAGGCGCGGAAAGCGCCAGAAGCGCGAAAAATGCCATCCCCCGATGCATGCTCATGCCAATGCACGCCCCCGCGTGAGTCGCCTAACGATTTGTTAGCTACCATTATTCCATTTCGGGACAGTGACGGTCCGAACTGGAATGTTTGCCGATGCCAGTGCACGGTGAGCGTCGGCGATTGTTGCAGCGCCGAAATGGAAAATTGAGGCGGCGAGTATGGCGCTGGCATGACCGTCGCGCACGCCTTCAACCAGATGTGCAACCGTACCCACGCCGCCCGAAGCGATGACCGGGATATCGACCGAATCGGCGATCGCGCGGGTGAGCGCAAGGTCATAGCCGTCGCGCGTCCCGTCGCGGTCCATGCTAGTGACGAGCAGCTCGCCTGCGCCGCGTTCGGCAAGGCGCAGCGCATGGGCGACCGCATCGATCCCCGTCGCGCGTCGCCCGCCGTGGGTGAAGATTTCCCAGCCGTTGCCAACGCTGCGCGCATCGACCGAGGCGACGACGCATTGGCTGCCGAACCGCGCGGCGATGTCCGCAACAAGCTCGGGGCGGGCAACGGCGGCAGAATTGACGGCTACCTTGTCAGCGCCCGCCAAAAGCAGCGCGCGCGCGTCCTCATGCGTTCGCACACCGCCGCCCACCGTTAGTGGCATGAAGCAGACTTCAGCCGTGCGGCGCACAACGTCGAGCATGGTGGCGCGGCCTTCGTGACTGGCCCCGATATCAAGAAAGCACAGTTCGTCAGCACCGGCCGCGTCATAGGCCCGCGCCGCCTCGACCGGATCGCCCGCGTCGCGCAAATTCACAAAGTTGACGCCCTTTACGACCCGGCCATCGGCCACGTCGAGGCACGGGATCACCCGGACGCGGACGGTCATGCAAGGAGTCTCGCTGCGCTCGACTGGGGTTCTCGCGGCGCTCGAACAAGCGGATACTTTGTTCCGAGGACCGCTTTCCCGAGCGAAGCGAGGGGCTTTTTCGAGCGCAGCGAGAACGCTGCACAGGTTTCAAGGGATCCCACAGTCACGCTGCCGCCACCGCCAGCGCCGTCGCCAGATCGAGGCGGCCGTCGTAAAGCGCGCGACCGGTAATCACGCCTTCGATGCCGTCCTTGGCATGGATCGCCAGCATCCGGATATCGCCAATGCCCTTGACGCCGCCGCTTGCGATGACCGGCAGATCGACCGCGCGCGCCAGATCAACGGTCGCCTCGACGTTGCACCCAGTAAGCAGCCCATCACGACCGATATCGGTAAACAGGAGTGCCGCGACACCGGCATCCTCGAACCGGCGTCCCATGTCGATCACGCTGACGTCCGACACATCGGCCCAGCCCTGCGTCGCAACAAACCCGTCGTGCGCATCGACGCCGACCACGATCCCGCCGGGGAAGGCGCGCGCGGCCTCGCGGACGAACGCAGGATCGGTCAGTGCCGCAGTGCCGATCACGATGCGGGCAACGCCGCGCGCGAACCAGCCCTCGGCCGCCGCCATCGTCCGGATGCCGCCGCCGACCTGCACTGCGCCGGGAAACGCACTGACAATGGCGGCAACCGCGTCACCATTGACAGCCTCACCGGCAAAAGCACCGTCGAGATCGACAACATGGAGGTGCGTCGCCCCCGCCTCAGCAAAGGCCAGCGCCTGCGCGACCGGATCGGCCCCATAAACCGTCGCGCGCGCCATATCGCCCTCGGCGAGGCGCACGACCTGACCCGCTTTCAGATCGATCGCGGGGAAGACGATCAGGGCCGCCATTTGAGAAACCTTTGCAGCGTCTCGATCCCGTAGCGCTGGCTCTTTTCGGGGTGAAACTGGACGCCGATCATGGTGTCGCGCCCGATTGCTGCCGTGCGCGTTCCGCCATGGTCAGTGGTCGCGATGACATGGTCACCGTCGAAGGTATAGCCGTGCAGGAAATAAGCCTCGCCCGCCGCCATGACCGGGTGGGGCTCGGTCGGCACGACGTCGTTCCAGCCCATATGCGGGACCTTGATGCCGGGGGAAGGATCGATGGCCGCAACGGCCCCGGTGATCCAGCCGAGGCCTGGTGTGATGCCATGCTCGCGGCCCTCGTCGGCCATCAGCTGCATGCCAACGCAAATTCCCAGGAACGGGCGTCCCCGTTCGATAACAGTGGTGTTGAGCGCCTCCATCATGCCGGGGATGGCCGAAAGCGCGCCCATGCAATGCGCAAACGCGCCGACACCGGGCAGCACGATGCGCTTGGCGGCAAGGACTTCAGCGGGGTCGCCCGTAACGGCGATATCACTCGCGCCTGCCGCCGTCAGCGCATTCAACACCGACTGAAGATTGCCTGCGCCATAATCGATCAGCGCGACGCCACTCACCGGGGTCCCCGTCCCGCAAGCGGGGCGGGGCTGGTCACAAAACGCCCTTGGTCGAGGGGATAACACCACCTTTGCGCGGATCGATCTCGATCGCCTGGCGCAACGCCCGCGCCAGCGCCTTGTAGCAGCTTTCGACAATGTGATGATTGTTTGCGCCATAAAGGCATTCGACGTGGAGCGTGATCCCCGCAGTCTGCGCGAACGAATGAAACCAGTGCTCGATCAGCTCGGTGTCCCATTCGCCGAGGCGCGGCCCGGTGAGCGCGACCTTCCACACGAGATACGGGCGTCCCGAAATGTCGAGTGCGCACCGTGTCAGTGTTTCATCCATCGGCGCATAAGCGTGGCCATAGCGGACGATCCCGGCTTTGTCGCCGAGCGCCTGTCGCAGCGCTTCGCCCAGCGCGAGCGCCGAATCCTCGGTGGTATGATGCTGGTCGATATGCAGGTCGCCCTTGGCGTCGAGCTTCAGATCCATCAGCGAATGCCGCGCCAGCTGCTCGAGCATATGATCGAGGAATCCGATGCCGGTTGCGACGGTGTAAACACCGCTGCCGTCGAGATCGAGATCGACCGCGATCGACGTTTCGCTGGTCTTGCGGTGAACCGTGCCTGTGCGCATGACGAGCGGCCTATAGGCCTATCGCGCTGTGGCGCAACGCGTCTTGACCGTGTCGGCGCAACGGTTCACCAGATGCGACGCAATGACCGATGCCCCGCCTGACAGTCTCATCCCGTACGACGAGATCGTGCAGGAAGCACTGCGTGCGGTCGTCGGGCGTGTCCTCGGACAGATTGCGCTGACCGGCGCGCTGCCCGGCGAACATCATTTCTATATCACTTTCAAGACGACCGCCCCCGGCGTCGATATCCCGCAGCATCTGATCGCGCGCTTCCCCGATGAAATGACCATCGTGCTCCAGAACAAATTCTGGGATTTGAAAGTCCATGACGACGCGTTCGAAGTGGGTCTGAGTTTCAATGCAATCCCGGCGCGTCTTTATGTGCCGTTTGCGGCGATCAGCGGGTTCGTCGATCCTGCCGTGAACTTCGCGCTGCAATTTCAGGTGCAACCCGACGGTGACGACCTGGCCGTCCACGACGCTGCAGGCAACGATGCGCCGTTCGAACCGGTCGAGGACGGGTCGAACGTGGTCGCGGTGGATTTCAAGCGGAAAAAGTAATGCAGAGCGCGCTGCCTCATCGCATCGCGGTTGATCTGGGCATCTGCGGGGGGCGACCTATTGTCGCAGGAACGCGAGTTCGCGTTGTCGATGTTCTCGAGATGCTCGCGGGCGGGGCAACCGAGAGCGATATCGTGCGCGATTTTCCGTATCTGGAAGCCGCCGACGTTCGGGCATGCTTGATCTATGCCGCAACCATGGCGGACCACCCTGTGGTGCTCGCGGCTGAATGAAGTTCTTGGTCGACGCGCAGTTGCCGCCCTTTCTTTGTGATTGGCTGGCCGCGCGCGGACATAAGGCTCACCATGTTTTCGATCGGGGCTTGCGCAGCGCACAAGACGCCGACATTGCCGCGCTTGCTGAAGCAGACCAGTGCTGCCGGATCACGAAGGATGACGATTTCCTCCGTTTGCGATTGCCTGATCGTTTCAGCCTTATCTGGATGCGTTGCGGCAACGCGACAAATCCGGCGCTCGAAGTCTGGCTGGCGCAACGTTGGCCGGAAGTCGAACGATTGCTCAACGCTGGCGAACGGATGATCGAACTCAAATGAACACCCGCACCGAAACCGACAGCTTCGGTCCCATCGACGTGCCCGCCGATGCCTATTGGGGTGCGCAGACGCAGCGTTCGATCGGCAATTTCCCGTTCGGCGAGCGCGAGCGGATGCCGCTCGCCATTGTTCACGGCCTGGCGGTGGTCAAAGCGGCAGCGGCACGGGTGAACCGTTCGCATGGTCTCGACGCCAAGCTGGCCGACGCGATCGAGGTCGCCGCATCTGCCATTCTGGCCGGCAGCCACGACGATCAGTTTCCGCTCGTCATCTGGCAGACGGGGAGCGGCACGCAATCGAACATGAACGTGAACGAGGTGATCGCCGGCATTGCCAACGAGGCGCTGAGCGGCACGCGCGGCGGCAAGTCACCGGTGCACCCGAACGATCATGTCAACATGGCGCAATCGTCGAACGACAGCTTCCCGACCGCGCTGCATGTCGCGGTTGCCAAGGGCGTTGTCGAGCGGCTGCTGCCCGGTCTCGATGTGTTGCGCGATGCGCTGGCGGAGAAGGCGCGCGCGTGGAGCGATATCGTCAAGATCGGTCGCACGCACTTACAGGACGCGACGCCGCTGACGCTGGGGCAGGAGTTTTCAGGCTATGTCGCGCAGCTGCAGGCGTGCCGGACGCGGATCGACGCGGCGCTGGCTGACGTGTTCGAGCTTGCGCAGGGCGGCACGGCGGTCGGCACCGGTCTGAATGCGCCCGATGGCTTTGCCGCGGCGGTCGTGGGTGAAATCGCGGCGCTGACCAAGCTGCCGTTCCGGCCAGCGCCGAACCCCTTTGCAGCCCTCGCGGCCAACGATGCCTTGGTGCAGCTCGCGGGTTCGCTGACCACGCTTGCGGTCGCGCTCACCAAGATCGCCAATGATATCCGCTTGCTGGGTTCGGGTCCGCGCGCGGGGATCGGCGAGTTGTCGCTTCCCGAAAACGAACCGGGCAGCTCGATCATGCCCGGCAAGGTCAATCCCACGCAGTGCGAAATGCTGACGATGGTCGCCGCGCAGGTCATGGGCAATAGCCAGGCGGTCGCGATCGGGGGCATGCAGGGGCATTTCGAACTCAATGTGTTCAAGCCGCTGATCGGCGCCAATGTGCTGCGCTCGATCGATCTTCTGGCGATTGGCATGGCGACCTTCGCCGAGCATTGCGTCGAGGGCATGACGGCAAACACGACGCGGATCGCCGAACTCGTCGATCGCTCGCTGATGCTGGTCACCGCGCTCGCGCCGGCCATCGGCTATGACAATGCCGCCAAGATCGCCAAGCATGCGCATCACGAGGGGCTGACGCTGCGCGCGGCGGCGCTGGGGCTGAATCTCGTCGATGCGGAAACTTTCGACCGTCTGGTGGTTCCCTCTGCGATGCTTGGCAATCGAGAGGACCAATTATGATCGGAACAGTCATCGGCGCGATTATCGGGCGCGGGATCGACCGGAGTGACGGCAAGGGTGGCCTGAAAGGCGCAGCGCTTGGCGCACTGGCTCCCGGCCTTATCAAGCGCATGGGTCCGCTCGGGCTAGCGCTCGGCGGGCTTTACATGCTCAAGCGTTCGCTGGACCGGCGTCGTACCCGCGCCTGATTGACGGATATCGGTGCGCACGGCATGGGCAACCATGCCTGCCACTTTTCCGCTCGCGCGCCGCGGTCTCCTGTTCGTACTGTCATCGCCTTCCGGGGCGGGCAAATCGACGATCGCGCGCAAGCTGCTCGCGGCGGACGGCGGACTCGAAATGTCGGTCTCGGCGACCACGCGGCCGATCCGCCCCGGCGAGACCGACGGCGTCGATTATCATTTCGTCGAACTCGAACGGTTTCGCGCCATGGTCGCGGCGGGCGAGTTTCTCGAATGGGCGCATGTCTTTGGGCATCGGTATGGCACTCCCAAGGCCCCCGTTGACGAAATTCTGGCGCGCGGGCGCGATGTGCTGTTCGACATCGACTGGCAGGGCGCGCAGCAGCTTTATCAACAAGCCGGGGGCGATGTCGTCCGCGTGTTCATCCTGCCGCCCGCTATGGACGAATTGCGCCGCCGCTTGGAAGATCGCGCGACCGACGCACCCGACGTCATCGAAGCGCGGATGGCGCGGGCGGCATCCGAAATCGGCCATTGGGACGGCTATGACTATGTGCTCGTCAACGACGACGTCGAGCGTTGCTTCGCCGAAGTGCGCACGATCCTTGCCGCCGAGCGCCTGAAGCGCAGCCGCCAGACCAGCCTGATCGGCTTCATTCGGGGGCTGACGAGGCCCTCATAACAACGCGAGAAAGCGCGCCGCTGCCTCGAAATCGCCGCGGCGCGCCAGGCGTGCATCGGTGGCCATCCAGTCTTCGCCCCAGCGTTCGGCCTGCCAGAGCTCGTCGAGATGCGTCGCTTCGAACGCCGCACTCGCGTCGATAGCGCCCTCAAAAACGGCGAGCGCCGTGACCAGCGAACCGCCAATCGTTACCAGCGGATTGAGGCCGGCGCGCTGCCAGCGATCGAGCGCACCGACAGCTGCTGCCAACCGCGCCCGTGTTTCGCGCGGCTGATCACGATGGATGATCCCCGTCGTCACCGTGAGGGCAACATCAAAGCGCACACGCGCCCAATCGAGCAGCGGATCCCAAGCGGCGGCTTCGCGCGCGGCCAGCTCCGGCGGCTCCTCGGCCCGGTAGCAGAGCACATCGCTCTCGCCGTAGCTGGCGAGTGCATCGGGCGCGGGCGGACGATCGATGGCGGCATTGGCGAGCCCCGTCAGCGGCATCGCACGCGGATCGATCTCGCCTGACACACTCCGCCACTCGGCGGCCACCGCCTCGGCCAGTGCAGCACTCGGTAATACCAGTTCGGCCCGCAGCGGTGTGCGCACCGGTCGCCCGTCGAGCCGTACGGCTCGATCGGCCACCGTCACTTCGCTCCAGAAGCGCTTCACCACTCGCCGCGTTTCCAGCTGCGGATGAGCAGCGGCGGCAGGATCATCACGTCGAAAATGCCGATTGCAATTAAGATCATGCCAATGATCTCGGCAGGCTCGATGAGCCGCTTGACGAGGATCGCGATGCCGAGAAACGCTGACACGACCCCGAACAGCCGGATCGCGCCGAGAATGAAAAAGCGCCGTTTGGCGTCGGCTTCGGTCATGCAGATTTGCTCCTGTTGCGCCGCTCGCCCTTGCGTTCCCTGCGACGGGACTTTGCCGCCGCGATCACGGCGCGTTTCTTGCCCTCGGCGGTTTCGCTGTACTTGGGCGTTTCGAGCGGCAGCGCATCGCCATCGGCCTCGGTAAAGCCCAGATCGGCGAGGCTTTCGGCGAAATGTGCGGGCAGGTCGGCGCGGATGTCGAGCGCATCGCCGTCCGGGTGATCGACCTTCAGGCGGCGGGCGTGGAGGTGCATCTTGCGACTGATCGTGCCGGTCAGGAACGCCGCTTTCCCGCCGTATTTGCCGTCGCCCACGATCGGGTGGCCGATGGCCGCCATATGCACGCGCAACTGATGTGTCCGGCCCGTAAGCGGCTGGAGCTCGAGCCAGGCGGCGCTGTTGCCCGCGCGGTCGATGACGCGGTAGCGCGTGCGCGCGGCCGCTCCTTCCTTTTGATCGACGTGCATTTTTTCGCCGCCCGAGCCGGGCTGTTTGGCGAGAGGGAGCTCGATCAGCCCTTCGTGAATATCGGGCACGCCGACGACAAGCGCCCAATACACCTTGCGCGCCGTGCGGCTGGCGAAGGTTTTGGCAAAGAACGCAGCCGCCCGTGCCGAGCGCGCGACGAGCAGGACGCCGCTGGTGTCCTTGTCGAGCCGGTGAACGAGCTTGGGGCGGTTTTCGAGGTCGAAGATCAGGGCATCGAGCAGCCCATCGACATGTTCGGTCGTGCCCGACCCCCCCTGCGTGGCGAGCCCCGGCGGTTTGTTGATGACCAGCGCGGCGGCATCGCGGTGAATGACGAGGCTCTGGGCAAAATCGGTCTCAGCTGCGCTGAGCGCGTTCACGATGCGCTGCGGCCGGGCAGCCGCTGCAGTCTCGAGATCGGCGGGCGGCACCCGGATAATCTGGCCTGCCGCGATGCGGTCGCCGGGGGTCGCGCGGGCGCCGTCGACACGCAATTGGCCGGTCCGCGCCCAGCGCGAAACGACGTTGAAGCTGGCATCGGGCAGATGCCGCTTGAACCAGCGATCAAGACGGATGCCGTCGTCATCATGGGCGACAGTGAACTGGCGGACCGCATCGCTCATGGCCGCACCCGCACCAGCCTGACAGGAATGAAAGACGTCACAGCGCGGGTCTAGCCGCGTTGTCCCCGTGCCGCCACCCTATCCGCCACCCTATCCGCCGCGATTGACGGCAAGATCGACGGCAGCACCCGATTCAACCGGCGCAATCGTCGTCCAGAACGCCGCCGCATCGCGGGAGCGGGTGCCGCGCAGCGAGGCATCGTCGCCCGAGAGCACAAAGCCTGCCTTCGCCGCCTGCGCGCGTATTGACTGGGCGACCTCGGCTGGAGCCTGGGCGATCCCGTAGCGCACAATCCGCAGCTTGCAGCCGGGCGTGTCGCTGCCCCCGGCTTCGATAACCATGGCTGCGGCGGGCGGCGCGAGCTCGCGGGGTAGTCGTCCCATCCAGGCGTAGGCGTGGTCGATGTCGGGGTTGCATGCGGCAAAGGCCTGAGTGCGCCTGAGCTGCGTCGCGATCTGCCGCAAGGTCATTGCGTTGTCCGCCGCTTTCGGCATCGCGCCGACTGGCACGGTCACCGAGACGCTCCCGCCGTCCTGCGCGGCCAGTTGGGGATCTGCCATGATCGGATCGGCCAGGGCCTCAAGGATGGCCGGATCGGTCTCGTTCGGCGCGGCCCGGGGATCGCTTCCGCACGCGGCGAGCGACAGGAAAAGCAGAACAGATGCGCGCATCGCGCAACTGTGCGGAACGCTGCGCAGAAATACTAGAGCAGCTTGACGAGCTCTTCACTGGTCAGCGGGGCTTCGAAGGCACCGCCCATATAGCCGTCGCGCGCCCAGGCGATCTTGGCGGCCACGGCCGGCCGGCTGTTCATTTCCACAACGACATCGTCGCCGCGCACCACTTCGAGCGCGCATTCGGCCATAAAGCCGTAAAACGACAGGTTGCGGACGACTGCATTATGACGTCCGCCATCGGCAGCAACGATCGTTCCCCCAAGGCGGACATCGAACCGCTCGGACCGGCGTTCGTCGCGGATTGTCGGGGCAACGCTCATGATCATGCTCCACGCAGAAAGGCATCACGCGATTACGCCGCCATTCATGAACAAAGCGTAAGGATCGCCCGCAATCAGCCGCGCAAAAGCGTAAGGGGCAGCCCGTCGCGCGGTTTCGGAATCGGCCAGCTCTGCCACTTGGCCCCGCTGTCGGGGGCGAGCGCGATCCGGTGTTCGCGCAGCATGTGCCACATCAGGATCTTGATCTGCATATAAGCAAAGTGCAGCCCAAGGCACATGTGCGCGCCGCCGCCGAATGGCACCCACGCATATTTGTGGCGGCCGCGCGAGGCCTCGGGCGTAAAGCGCATCGGATCGAACCGTTTCGGGTCCGGCCAGTGCTCGGGCATCATATGGACATAGGCCGGATTGACGCCGACATAGGTTCCCGCAGGCAAATCATGGCCGCCGAACGCGAACGGCTTGGTCGCGCGGCGCGTTATTGCCGGCACCGGCGCCATCAGCCGCAGCGATTCTTTGAAGGCATAGTCGGTCAGCACAAGGTCGCCCAGGCGCTCATAGGGCAGGTCGTCGCCATTCACGCCAAGCCCGGTCATCTCGTCGCGCAGCTTTTCCTGCCATTCGGGATTCTGGCCGAGCAGCATCGCCATCGACGTGGCCGAGGACGTGATCGTGTCGTGCGCGGCCATCATCAGGAAATTCATGTGATCGACGATGGCGTCGTCGGCGAGGTAGTTGCCGTCGTCATCCTTCGTGCGACAGATCTGGCTGAACATGTCGTCGCCATGGCTCGCGCGCCGCTTGGGCACTTCGCGGCCGAAGAACTCGACAAGAAATTTGCGCCCTGCCACGCCGCGCGCCATCGGCGTGCCGGGGATCGGGCTGCGGATCGGCGTGATCGTCGCTTGCACCATGTCGACAAAGGCGCGGTTGATGCGGTCCGCCTCGGGGCCGAACGGAATACCGAGGAACGATGTCGCCGCCAGCTGCAGCGTGAGCGCCTTGATTTCGGGGTAGAATTTGATGGGCTGGCCCGACCATTGCGCCACGCGCGCCTTGATCCCGGCATTGAGCGCATCGGCATAGAGCCGCATCGGCTCCGGCTTGAATGCGACCGAGAGCACTTTGCGATCCGTGCGGTGCTTTTCGCCGTCGAGCAGCATCAGGCCGCGCGGGAACAACTGGTTGAGCATCGGCCCCCAACCCTGCTCGGACGAAAAGACCTTGTCGCGATCGAACAGCACCAGCTCATTGGCCTCGGGCCCGACGAGCTGGACGAAGCGCGCGCCAAAGCTGTGCGTGCGATACACGTGGCCGTATTTCGCCACCATCGAGTGCGCAAAACCGGGCGGATCGGTCAGCTGCGCCAGCGTGGTGCCGACGAGCGGCCAACCGTCGGTTCCCGGCACATGCGTGACATCGTCATAGCCTTTGCGCGGGTGAAGCCAGTGTGGGTTGGCGGCATGCGTATCGGCGCGGGGCATCGCTGTCTCCTTGGCTGATCGGATATAGGCGAGGCCAGTATCAAAGCGAAACTAAAGTTTCAGTATGGTCCTTCAAGGACCGTCACGCGCCGCCGCTGCTCCGCGAAACGATGACCCGCTGGTCGCGAAGGACTGCACTTCCGAAAACAGTCATGAACGCGATATCGGTTGCATCGCGACCGACGGCGATACGCACGACCTCGTCGGCGTTCGCCATGCCGGTCGGGTCAACCAGATGCCAGCCATCGTCCAGCCAGACCTCGACGAGCGCGTGAAAATCGGGCGGCATCACGCGCGGCGCATAGGCCGAAACGAGACGCGCCGGGATCATCGCGGCGCGCGCAAAGGTGGCGAGCAGATGCGCAAAATCGCGGCACACGCCCTGCCGCTGCACGAACGTATCGGACGCGGTGGTGTCTGACGTCGAAACGCCGCTTACATAATCGACTTGCGCCGCGATCCAGTCACGCATCGCCGCGATCTTTGCACCGCCCTCAAGCCCACCGAACTCGCGCTGCACGAACGGTTCGAAATGGTCACTCGCGCAATAGCGACTTGGCAAGAGATAGGGCACGACGAGCGCGGGCAAGGCGCGCGGATCGACCGTCGTGAGCGTCTCGAGGGGCAGGACGATCCGATCGACTTCGACGAGCGCCTGATATTGCGCCAGAAAGCGCCCTTGCGCGGCTGCCCAGGTGCGCTGCCCGACGCTTTCATTGCCTTCGATCGGCCGCAGCTTTTCGGGCGAAGACACCGTCAGCCGGTCGCCGACGATTCGCTGGTCCGCCATCTGCGCGACCTCGATCTGCAGCAGCACGTCGTGCGGCTGGGGGAGATCATAGTCGAGGACGACGTCGATTTCGATTCGCATCCGCGATCATACCATCGGTGCGGCGCGAATGCGCCATCGGCGCTTGCGCATGCGATGAGGGATGGTAGCGTTCGGCCAAATCGGGAGGAACGGTCCATGAAGCGAGTCGGTCTGAGCGCGACCCTGTTGCTTGCCGCATGCAATTCGGGGCCGAACGTGACGGCGCAAAATGCCTCGACGGCCGAAGTCGCCGCCAAGGTTGCCGAGGCACAGGCGGCCGGGCAATTCATCGCGCCGGGTCGCTGGGAAGCGACGATGACGATCAACGAGGTCAGCATCCCGAACATGCCGCCTGCCATGGCCGAAAAGATGAAAGGCGCGATGGGCGAGCCGCAGACTTCGGTGTCGTGCCTCACCGCTGAAGACGTCAAGCAACCGAAGGAAGGCTTTTTCGGGGGCGAGAGCAGCAAGTCCTGCCGGTACGAAAGTTTCACGATGGCGGGTGGCAAGATCGCCAGCGTGATGAAATGCGCGGGCGAGGGCATGAGCCGCACGATGACGATGGACGGCACCTATAGTGCCGATCGCTACCAGATGACCGTCGCATCCACCGGAACTGCGGCTGCGAACAACCCGATGGGCGCGATGCGCATGAAGATGTCGATGGATGCCAAACGCACCGGCGCTTGCACGGGCAAGGAAGATCAAGAGGGGATGGGACGATGATCGGTTATGTCACGCTGGGAACCAACGATATCGAAAAGGCGCGGGCGTTTTACGACGCGCTGCTCGGCAGCATCGGCTGCAAACGGATGATGCAGATGGACGATTACAACGGCTACACGCTGTATGGCACGTCGATGACCGAGCCGGGCATAGCCATCACCGGTCCCTATGACGGGGGCACCGCGACGCCAGGCAACGGCAACATGATCGCGATGATGCAAGACAGTCGCGCCAAGGTCGATGCGCTCTACGCTAAGGCGCTCGAGCTGGGCGGCTGCGACGACGGCGCGCCGGGGTTACGTGGCGACGAGAACATGGGCTTTTACGCGGCGTATTTCCGTGATCCCGAGGGCCACAAGCTTGCCGTTTTCTGCATGGGGCCCGCGCAGTGAGGGTTGCGCTGGCGACAATCGCCACGCTTTTGCTGGCCACTCCGGCAGCTGCCGAACCCGATTTTGCAGCCGCCATCCGTGCCGATTATGATGCGTCGCTGGGCGCGCTGTTCGAACATTTTCACCGCAATCCCGAACTGTCGTTCCGCGAGGTCAACACGGCGGCGCGCATGGCGAAGGAATTGCGCGCGATCCCCGGCATCGTCGTGACCGAAAAGGTCGGGCAAACCGGCGTTGTCGGCGTCATGGCGAATGGTGCCGGGCCGACCGTGCTCGTGCGCGCCGACATGGACGGGCTGCCGGTCGAAGAGACCAACGGTCTCGTCTATGCCTCCAAGGCGCGGCAGGTCGGGGCGGACGGGGTCGAAGCGCCGGTCATGCACGCCTGCGGGCATGACACGCACATTACGGACATGATCGCAACCGCGCGGCGTCTCGCCGCGATGAAAGATCGCTGGTCGGGCACGATCGTATTCGTCGTCCAGCCCGCGGAGGAAGCGCTCGGCGGCGCGATGAAGATGATCGCCGATGGCCTCTACACGCGGTTCCCCAAGCCCGATTATGCGTTGGCGTTTCACGTTGCCGCCGCGTTGCCGACGGGCAAGGTCAGTGCGTCCGAAGATATTCAGTATTCGTCATCCGATTCACTGGAAATCAGGGTTCGCGGCGTGGCAACGCACGGGGCATCGCCGAACCTCGGCAAGGATCCGGTCTATATTGGCGCGCAGATCGTCACCGCCCTGCAAGCCATCATCAGCCGCGAGAAAGCGCCGCTGAAAGCCGGAGTCATCACCGTCGGCGCGTTCAATGCGGGCAATCGCCCGAACATCATCTCGGACCATGCCGATCTGAAAGTGACCGTGCGCGCAAACGACGAGGCGACGCGCGCGCAGTTCATCGCGGCGATCAAGCGTGTCGCCGAAGGGATTGCCCGCGCGAACGGGGTGCCCGAAACGTTGCTGCCGATCGTCAAGGAAATGGGCGGCACGCCGACGACGATCAACGACGGTGCGCTCGCCCGGCGGATCAACGCGGCGTTCGCACGCGACTTGGGCGCTGCTGCCGTTCACCCTTGGGAGCAGACGAGCATGGGTGCCGAGGACTTCGCCTATTTCGTCGCGGCCGACACGAAGGTTCCCGGCTTCTACTTCGCAGTAGGCGGAACCCCGCAGGCTGCGTTTGATGCCGAAAAGGCGGGAGGACCGGCGGTCGCGGGGCACCATTCGGGGCTGTTCAAGGTCGATCCGAAAGCCGCAGTCGTGACAGGCGCGACGGCGATGACTGTCGCGGTCATGGAATTGCTGGGGAAGCGTCAAACCGCCGCTTGATAGCAAAGCGCATTACGCTGTCGGCGGTTCCACCGCGCGCACGCCTTGTGCAAAAATGCGGCCGATCGTTTCTCGATAGAGCATGACCTGTACCCCCACCACGCTCGAAGCTCCCGTTGTTTTCGCCAGGGTGAAAGAACCGAAAACAGCCGACCAGCCGGCATCGACCAGCACTTCAAGATCGAGCGCAACGTTCGGGCGATAGACCCGCACGATCTCATCCAGCCAATCGCGAAACCTGGCGCGCCAGGCGGCGACCATCTCGACGTTTGCGACGCGAACGTCGTGCGCCACCGAACGCTCTTGGAACGCTATCGTCGCTACAAGACACCCCGGCGCTAGATCGACATGCTCGGTCACAGCTTCTGCATAGAGCTTCAGGAAGATGAGGAAGCCATGAAGCGGATCATCGCTCAACTCGCGCGCGCGTGCCGAAAGCTGATCGAACAGTGCTTCATTGCTTTCGCGATAGCGCAGGAGCACGTGCCGGGCGAGGTCGTGCTTGTCCCGAAAGTGGTAAAAGAAGCCGCTTTTGGTGATGCCCGCGTCGAAAACAATCTCCTCGACCGACGTCGCGGCGATACCTTTGGTAATCATCGCCCCATAGGCGAGGTCCAGCAGGCGTTCGCGCGTCCGCTGTCCCTTGGTCGGATTTGCGGGCTGCACCTTGAGTCTGGTTTTGTCCGCTGCCTGAGCCGTCATGCGCGCGCCTTTCTGCCAGCATGCCGCGTGAGACTGGCAGTATAGCGCGCTTTCTCAGCAAGCGCTCGAACAAACCACGCGCTCACTAGATCGAACACCGCCCGGCAGCGACACTAGCGCCCA
The DNA here is from genome assembly GCA_046153865.1 of Sphingomonadaceae bacterium. Lineage (GTDB taxonomy): Bacteria > Pseudomonadota > Alphaproteobacteria > Sphingomonadales > Sphingomonadaceae > Sphingomonas_O. The sequence continues at coordinate 19,895 of JBJXFA010000036.1, read as the reverse complement.
CAACAAGGAGATCATCATGCCGACCCGAGACCATCACGATTTAGCCCTATCCGGCGCGAGCCGCTTTGCCGCAGACAACTACCGCGAGGCCCTGAACGCCTACCATTGCTATACCGGGGATCCAGCGACGCTGCTCGAGGCAGCATGTGCCGACAGCCCCGGTTTTGTGATGGGGTATGTGTTGACTGCCTATCTCACGCTCATCGGCTCGAATGCCGAACTTCAGACCGTGGGATGTCTCGCGTACGAAGCGGCGCGCGCATTGCCTTGCAACGAACGGGAGCGCGGCCATGTCGCGGCAATCGGTCACCTCATCGCCGGCGAATGGCGCGCCGCCGGACGCGTTCTTGAGGATGTCGCTATCGACAACCCCCGCGATGGTCTTGCCCTTCAGGTTGGTCAACTTGTCGACTACTCGATCGGCGATACGCGCATGCTGCGCGACCGGATCGCCCGTGCTCTGCCGACATGGTCGGCCCGGATGCCCGACTATCATGCCGTGCTTGGCATGCTCGCGTTCGGGCTTGAAGAAAACGCGCAATATGGTGTGGCAGAGGCAGCGGGACGCAAAGCGATCGATCTGCAGCCGCGTAATGGCTGGGCGCGTCATGCGGTGGCGCATGTGCTTGAGATGCAAGGTCGACGCAACGAAGGCGTTGCATGGTTTCGGACCGACGTCGACAGTTGGAGCAGGGACAGCTTTTTCCAGGTCCACAACTGGTGGCATCTCGCGCTCTTCCATCTGGGTCTTGGCGAGGTGGACGAGGCGCTGGCGCTCTACGATGGTCCGATCAATGGCGGGCGATCGGACCTTGCTGTCGATCTGATCGACGCTGCGGCCCTGTTGTGGCGACTGCATCTGCAAGGTGTCGATGCGGGGAGCCGCTGGCAGAAACTTGGCGACTTGTGCAGCCAAGCGCCGAAGGGTGCGTATGCCTTTGACGATGCCCACGCCATGATGGCACTTGTCGGAAGCGGCCGGTTGCAAGCGGCCCGCGAGCTGCTGGCGGTGCAGACGGCGGCCATGAATGGACCCGGCGACAATGCAGGCTTTGTCGCCGAAGTCGGCCTGCCGGTGATGCAAGCGCTGCTCGCCTTTGGCGAGGAACGATACGGCGTGGCGACCGACTTGCTGCGTGATGTGCGAAGCCGGTCCAGTCGTTTTGGTGGCAGTCACGCTCAGCGTGACATCATCGATCTCACGTTGATCAAGGCAGCGTCGCACGCCGGGGAGCGCAGTCTGGAGCGGGCGTTGCTGGCGGAACGATCGATCAGCGTCCCACGGCTCGACCATATTCGCCACCGTCTGGCTGCTTGATGTCAAGGCGCTGCTCGATAAGCGCGATCAGCTCGTTTACGCTCGTCACCCCGGCGAATTCGGGGGCGGTGACCACGGGTTCGAGCGTGCCGGCGCGGTTCGTGAGGATGGCTGGCAGCGCGAGGGCGGCAAGCGCTGGATAGGCGGCGTGGAAATCGGGGCGGTGATGGAACACCGCCTCGAACGCCTGTGCGTTCAGCCATGCCTTCCATTTCGGGTCCATGCGCACCAGGCCATAGGTAATTGCGCACAGATCGCATGCGTATGTCGAAGGCGAGACGAGCTTGTGCACGCTGTCCATGATCCCCGCCGCCAGCCCCGCATTGGCATTGTAGACGAAAATCAGCTTCACTTGAGCGCCCTTACCGCATCGGTATCAAGGCATTCCGGATCCAGCGGGCGTTTGGTTACGGGCGGCGCATAGGGCGCGATCTCGGCGGGGCGACCGATCGCGACCGTGCCGAAGCCGGTCATCCCCCGGCATTTCATGACGGCGGCGAGCAGCTTGGGCGGCGTGTCCCACGCCTCATAGCTCAGCCGAAACGTCCCCCAGTGCATCCCGATGCCGCGCGTCGCGCCCAATCGCGCGAACACTTCGGCGGCATCGACAGGGCCGATATGGCTGCCGACGCCCATCTGCCCGGGCACGAAGCGGAACGCGCCGATCGGGATCAGCGCCAGCCGCACCGGGCCGAGTGCGGCCGCTTCGGCGGGCCACTTCCCGTCGCCCATGCCGGTATCGCCGCCGAAAAAGATGTTGCCGCCGGGCAGCGTGATGACGAAGCTCGACCAGAGCGCGCGGTTGCGATCGGTGAACCAGCGGCTGCCCCAGTGGTGATTGCGTGTGACGATCGCATCGACGCCGGGCCGGATCGGCACGCGCCCGCCCCAGTCGCGCGCGATGGCCTCGATGCCGCGACGTTTCATCAGCGTTTCGTTGCCAAGACTCACGACAATTTTCGGCCGGTCGCGCTTCCAAAGCCGTTCGAGCGTATCGATATCGTAATGGTCGTAATGATTGTGGCTGACGATCACCAGGTCGATCTTCGGCAGATCGTCAAACGCAATCCCCGGCACGGCGACACGGCGCGGCCCGACGCCATAAGGTCCGGCGACATCGCCATAGACCGGATCGGTCAGGATATTGAGGCCCTGTGTTTGGATAAGAAAGGTCGAATGGCCGATCCACGTCACGAACATGCGATTGGGATCGGGCGTGTCGACGCAGCGCTTCCAGTTTTCGGCCGTGCGCGCGCGCATCACCGGGCAGGGCGTTGCTTCGGCAGGGGGATAGCCGGGGCTGACGTTGACGCGGGTCGGCCACACCGGCCGTTCGTCATTTCCGGTCAGATAGCGCCAGATAAAGCTCCCGCGATTGCCCCCGCCGGGTGGCCGCAGCGTGTCCTCGCCATCGGGATTGAAGAAGCGCTGCCCGTCAAAGTGATCGCTCTTCGGGCCGGTGTAGTAAATATCGTCTAGGAACGGCGGGATCACCGTGATCGCGATGCACAGCGTGACCACGAGGAACAGCAATCCGGTCCCCACCCAACGCACGATCGGTTCTATCACACCACACTCCTTGCGGATGCCCGGATAGCGAAATGCGGCACCAAGGGAAGGGTGCTATTGGGATGGATTTATGCAGAGGTTTTTGCGGTCCCTGCCAATCTCGTGATGACTCTTCGCAATTCGGCAGGCGTGTCGCCGGATTTCACCTCGACATAGCCAATGCCTGCGCGCCGAAGTGCTTCGCGCTTGATTGCGTCGCGCGCGGCGGCACTCCCCTGGTGGTGGCCCTGCCCCTGGAACTCGATTGCGTGAACAGGGCGGTAGTCATCGTCAACAAGGAGCATATCAACACGCTTCGAATTGACTGCGCGATAGGCTTCCTCGCAGGGCGAAGCCAGGATCTCGCCAAGCGAAACCTGCGCCATCACACGCCAATGCGGCGCTGCCTCCTCAACGGCCTTGTCCAGTGCCAGCAGCACTCTCTGCTCGCTGCGATTGAGCAAGGCCCTTGGCTTAAACTCGGCCCGCATTACGGTTTCGAGTTGTGTCGTCGCGAGCGGCAACGGGTCCGGCTTTGGGGCGGACTGCGGCGAACGATGTTTAGGGTCGCCCGCCCAGCGCCGGCCGTTGCGCTTCCGCCATTCGGATCGACGTTGTTTTGCAATAGCCTGCTCAACGAACATGCCCATCAAAGCGCCGACAAAAAGCACTGCTATGAGCGACAGCGGCTTATCGATTAGCGCGAGTATCTCGGGTGGCATGCTAAGGAAGATAGCAGGCTTTGGGTGAGGATTCGTAAACGTCGGACCATTGGCGTCCTCCCCGCGCCACCCCTATATCCCGCACATGGCCATCCTGATCCGCACGACGCTCGAAGAACCCGATACCGCGCAGAATTTCGTGCCCCACCGCCCGGCGCGCCCCCCCAAAGTCGAAGGCGGTAAGCGCTTCAAGGTCGTCTCGGACTATCAGGCGGCGGGTGACCAGCCGACCGCGATCGCCGAACTTGTCGAGACCGCGCTGACCGGCGAGCGCAACCAGGTGCTGCTGGGCGTGACTGGTTCGGGCAAGACCTTCACGATGGCGCGCGTGATCGAGGAATTGCAGCGGCCTGCACTGGTCCTTGCGCCCAACAAAATCCTCGCGGCGCAGTTGTATGGCGAGATGAAGTCGTTCTTCCCCGACAACGCGGTCGAATATTTCGTCAGCTATTACGACTATTACCAGCCCGAGGCCTATGTGCCGCGCTCGGATACCTATATCGAAAAGGAAAGCTCGGTTAACGAGGCGATCGACCGGATGCGGCATTCGGCGACGCGTTCGTTGCTCGAGCGCGACGATGTGATCATCGTTGCCTCGGTCTCGTGTCTTTACGGCATCGGCTCGGTCGAAACCTATTCGGCGATGATCTTCGACCTCAAGAAGGGCCAGACGGTCGAGCAGTCGGAGATCATCCGCAAGCTGGTCGCGCTGCAATACAAGCGCAACGATGCCGCCTTCCAGCGCGGCAATTTCCGCGTGCGCGGCGACAATCTCGAGATTTTCCCTTCGCATTATGAAGACAGCGCGTGGCGCGTTTCGTTCTTCGGCAGCGAGATCGAGAGCATTGTCGAGTTCGATCCGCTGACCGGCAAGAAATCGGCCACGCTCGATTATGTTCGGGTCTATGCGAACTCGCATTACGTCACACCCGGCCCCACGATGAAACAGGCGATGGAGGCGATCAAGTTCGAGCTGGTCGAGCGGCTGAAGGAGCTGGTTGCCGAAGGAAAGCTCCTCGAAGCGCAGCGGCTTGAGCAGCGCACGAATTTCGACCTCGAAATGATCGCCGCGACCGGCAGTTGCGCAGGGATCGAGAACTATTCGCGCTTCCTCACCGGTCGCCTGCCCGGCGAACCGCCGCCGACCTTGTTCGAATATCTACCCGAGAACGCGCTGCTCTTCGTCGACGAAAGCCATGTCACGATTGGCCAGGTCAACGGCATGTCGCGCGGCGATCATCGAAGGAAGCTTACGCTTGCCGAATATGGCTTTCGCCTACCCTCGGCGATCGACAACCGCCCCTTGCGCTTCAACGAATGGGACGCGATGCGGCCGCAGACGGTGTGCGTCTCGGCCACGCCCGGCCCGTGGGAGATGGAAGCGGCGGGCGGCATCTTCGCCGAACAGGTCATCCGCCCGACCGGGCTCATCGATCCGCCGGTCGAGATCAAGCCGGTCGAGGACCAGGTCGATGACTGCATCAACGAGATCCGCAAGACGACCGAGCGTGGCTATCGGACGCTCGTCACCACGCTGACCAAGCGGATGGCCGAGGATCTGACAGAGTATCTGCACGAGGCGGGCATCAAGGTCCGCTATATGCATTCGGACGTCGAGACGCTCGAACGCATCGAACTGATCCGCGATCTGCGGCTGGGCGTCTATGACGTCCTCATCGGCATCAACCTGCTGCGCGAAGGGCTCGACATTCCCGAATGCGGGCTCGTCTGCATCCTCGACGCCGACAAGGAAGGCTTCCTGCGCTCGGAAACCTCGCTCATCCAGACGATCGGCCGCGCCGCGCGCAACGTCGATGGCCGCGTGATCCTCTATGCCGACCGCATCACCGGCAGCATGGAGCGGGCGATGAACGAGACCGCGCGCCGCCGCGAAAAGCAGGTCGCCTACAACACCGCGCACGGCATCACGCCCGAGACGATCCGCCGCAAGATCGGCGACATCATCGCGCATGTCGCCTCGAAGGATCAGGTGACGGTCGAGATCGATGAAGACCGCCCGCACATGGTCGGCCACAATCTGCGCGCCTACATCGAAGAGCTCGAAAAACGCATGCGCAAGGCCGCGGGCGATCTCGAATTCGAAGAAGCCGGCCGCCTGCGCGACGAAATCCGCGCGCTCGAAGCCGAAGAACTCGGCATGCCCGCGCACGAACAACCGAAAGCGCCGATCATGGGGCGGAGCAACGAGGGGAAGGCAGGGACACGCAAGGACAGGTTCGGGGAGACGCAGCGGAAGTGGGGGAAGCGATAGCGATTCATCTCGTTGACTTACCTTCACATTGAAGGTAGTATCTTCATTATGAAGATTTCTACGGAAGCAGCTGAAGCGTGGCCTTTCACCCGAGTTCATATTGCTGAGCTGATCGAAGTGCCTCTTCGGCGTTTGAACAACTGGATCGACCGCAACGACCTCTGGCCGGAAGGTCGCGCGGCTATGCAACTGGGATATTATCGCGTTGCAGACGTCTTTGACTTAGCGGGCTTTTCTGCCCTCCGGATTGCCGATGTGCCCGAGAGGCGTGCAGCGTCATTCACTCGAAACTTTGGCTTCTATCGATCATTTTTGAGCCACGGAGATCAGCTTGCACAATTTAGTTACAGAAATGGCGCATGGGACATCGGAGTTTACGATCCCCAATCGATCATAAGTTTAGTGATCAATATGCGTTCACTCGGTTCCGAAATATTTCGCAGGTTAGGAGAAACCTTACCACCGATCGTCAACGGACTGCCGAACGAGGCGTTTCTGCAATTTCGAAACTACTATCTGCGGCTGCTGGAGCTTGACCGGCTAGATCGTGGAACGGCAACAGCTTTTGAGGACGATCGCCTATGATCCCCTCCTTCGGCACGTCCGACACCGAACGCATCTGGAATGGCGACCAGAGCCGTCGCTTCCCGGTCGATTTACAAAAGCATGCCCGCAGGCGGATGCTCCTGCTTGAAGCGGCTGAAACGCTCGACGACCTGCGCAATCTTCCCGGCAACCGATTGCATGCACTCACCAAGGATCGCGCCGGTCAGCATTCAATTTCAATCAACAAACAATATCGTATATGCTTCGTCTGGAAGGATGGAGACGCATACGATGTCGAACTCGTCGACTACCACGACTAATCCGGACTGGATCGACAACGAGCACGCCGGGACGTTGCTGGCCAGCGAGTTCATGGAGCCACTGAGCTTGTCGGCTGCGGCGCTCGCCGAGGCGATCAACGTGCCTGTCGCGCACCTCGATGCTGTCATCGAAGGGCGCAGCCGCATGAACGGCGAGCTCGACTTACGGCTCGGGCGCTATTTTCGTATGTCCGAAGGCTTCTTTCTGCGGCTGCAAGATTCATATGAAACGCTCGAAGCGAAGCGGAAGTTGAACGGCGAGCTGGACCGCATCATCCCGCGAGCGGCGTGATGCATCACAAGCGCCATCGTCCGCGTAACGCTCGCGCCGGGTGCAAGATGTGCAAGCCGTGGAAGGTCAATGGAATCCGCACTCAAGCCTATGACGGGGAGAAGTTCAGCGACCACAGGCGCAGGCTGGTAGCTGACACCACGTCCTAATCCTCGCGAATTAGCCCCGCCGTCTTCGTCTCGGGCAGCATCAGATACGCGACCACCGTTGCCCCCACGCACGCGCTTACATACCAGAAAAACGCCTGCTCGTTGCCCGCGCTCTTGAACCACAAAGCGACATATTCGAGCGTCCCGGCGAACAGCGTATTGCCGACCGCATAGGGAAACGCGACGCCGAGCGCGCGGATATGCGCGGGGAAGAGTTCGGCCTTCACCATCGCGTTGTTCGCAGTGTAGCCGCCGTGCAGCGTGATCGGGATCAGGATCAGCGCGAAGGCGACGAGCGGCGAGCTGGTCTGCCCGACGAGCGTGTACACCGGCACTGCGACGAGCGCGACGCCGACGCCCGCGATCAGGAGCAGTGGCTTGCGCCCGAAGCGGTCGGCGAGCATCCCCGCGATCGGTTGCAGGGCGAACGACCAGACCAGTGCTGCGGCAATGATCAGCGTCGCGGTCTGCTTTTCGAAGCCCGCGCTGTTGATCAGATATTTGAGCATGTAAGTCGTGAACGCATAGGACGCGAGGCCGCCGCCGCCCGACATGACCGCGACCAGGATGCATTCGCGCCGGTGATGCTTCCACAGGAGCCCGAGCGACGACTGTTCGCGCTTCTGGTCGATACTGGCGAACGAGCGCGTCTCGGTCATCGTCCGGCGCAGCATGAACACGAGCACGGCGAGCACCGCGCCGATGACGAAGGGGATGCGCCAGCCCCAGTCGGTCAATTGCGCCTCGGTCAGCACCGCCTGGAGCACGAGCGCGGTCAAGATCGCGAGCAATTGCCCGCCCGAGAGCGTCGCATATTGGAAGCTCGACCAGAAGCCGCGGTTCGCCGCTGGTGCCATTTCGGAGAGATAGGTCGCACTCGAGCCATATTCGCCGCCGACCGAAAGCCCCTGGATCATGCGCGCGACGACAAGGATTAGAGGCGCGGCGACGCCGACCTGCGCATAAGTCGGCGCAAAGGCGATCAGCAGCGATCCCGCCGCCATCATGATGACCGAGAGCGTCAGCCCTGCCTTGCGGCCATGCCGGTCGCCGTAAATGCCCATCGCCCACGCGCCGATCGGGCGCATCAGGAACCCGGCCGCGAAGATCGCGGCGGTATTGAGCAACTGTGCGGTCAGGTCGCCCTTGGGGAAAAACAACGGCGCGAAATAGATGCTGAACGTCGCATAGGCGAACCAGTCATACCATTCGACCAGATTGCCCGCCGAGCCTGCGACGATCGATTTCAGGCGCTTGGTGTCCATTGGCTTCTCCCGTTCCGTGCATCGTGTGCGGCAGAAAACGGCAATTGTCATGGTGGATGCGATCGCTGGCGCGGGCCGGGTTGTAAGGCAGCGCGAAGGTCGCCTAGGTCGAATTGGTGATTCCCTTCCGTGTGCTCCTCATCCCTCTCGCGCTTGGTGCCTGCGTCGCGCCATCAGCACCGCCGCCGCCGCCGCGCGTCCCGGTTCCGCTGCCACCGGCACCGGCTCCGTCACCGCCACCTGCGCCGATTGCGAATTGGGCGGACCGCGTGCCGGTGGCGGGCATCTGGACCTATGCGCAGGACGGGCGGGGCAGCATCGCGCGCTATGGCGTCTCGGGCGGCGACGCCGTCTTCACGCTGCGCTGCGATACGGCAGCCCGTCGCGTGTTCGCCGCACGCAGTGGACTGAGCGCTGGGCGGCTCACTTTGCGTGCCACCACTGGCGCGCGCGCCTATGATGCGCAGGCGACGCAAGGCATGCCGTCGTTTGCCGCAGCGATCGATCCGCGCGATCCGCAGCTCGATGCGATGGCGTTCAGCCGCGGGCGGATGCTGATCGGCCTTGAGGGCGCGCCGGACTTGATCCTGCCGGTCGCGCCCGAGTTTGCCCGCGTCGTCGAGGATTGCCGCTAAGCGGCGAGCAGTCCTTCGAACAGGCGCCGTCCGTCACTTCCGCCGTGTGCGGGTTCGATCATGCGCTCGGGGTGCGGCATCAGCCCGAGCACGTTGCCGGCGTCGTTGACGATCCCGGCGATATCGCGCGCGCTGCCGTTCACGCGTTCGGCATAGCGGAAGGCGACGCGGCCCTCGCCCTCAAGCCGGTCAAGCGTGGCATCGTCGGCAAAATAGTTGCCGTCATGATGGGCAACCGGGAGAGTCAGCGGCTCATCGTGCTCGTAGCAGCTGGTAAAGGCTGTTTGGCTGGTGCCCACGGACAGCTTCACATCGCGCCCAACGAAACGGATTGCGGCATTGCGCATCAGCGCGCCGGGTAGCAATCCTGCCTCGGTCAATACCTGAAAGCCGTTGCAGATGCCGAGCACGGTGCGCCCGTCGCGCGCCGCATCGATCACGGCACGCATGATCGGCGAGCGCGCAGCCATCGCGCCCGAGCGCAGATAATCCCCATAGGAAAAGCCGCCGGGCACGCCGATGACGTCGAGGGCAGCGGGCAGCTTGGTCTCGCGGTGCCAGATCATTGCCGGTTTCTCGCCCGTCACGGCTTCGAACGCGACCGCCAGATCGCGATCGCAGTTAGACCCGGGGAAAACGATCACGGCCGCTTTCATGCGCGCTCGAACCGGTAATTCTCGATGACCGGGTTTGCGAGCAGCTTTGCGCACATCGCATCGATTTCGGCGTCGACAATGCCATCGGCGAGGTGGAGTTCGATCAGCTTGCCTTGCCGGGCATCGTTGACGCCCGAAAAGCCGAGCGCTTCGAGCGCGTGGTGAATGGCTTTGCCCTGCGGATCGAGGACCCCGGGCTTCAGGGTGACGAAAATGCGAACTCTCATGATCGCGGTTCTATGCCGTTCGTCGCATGCGTGGGCAAGCGTTCATGCTTTGCTTACCAATCGGGCCGATGATCGCGGTTCGCTGCTGTTACGGGGTCGCATAACATGGGTGCACTGGCGCTGATGATGTTCGTCACGCTGTTTGCGTTCGGACAGAAATTTATTGGTTGGACCGATCCGCATGGAAAGGTCCAGCTTTCGATCTTCGCAACCTTCCTGTTCGGCATCATCTGCGGCTGGACGACACGCGGACCGAAATAAGGCTCAGCGCCCGCGCTTCTTTCTTTGCGCGTCGAGATCAAGCACCACATTGTTACCGTCCTCGGGCAGCAGACCCAGCCGGCGGGCAACTTCCTGATACGCCTCGACCTCGCCGCCAAGGTCGCGGCGGAAGCGATCTTTGTCGAGCTTTTCGTTGGTTGCCATGTCCCACAGGCGGCAACCATCGGGGCTGATTTCGTCGGCAAGGATGATGCGGGCATAGTCATTGTCCCACACGCGGCCGAATTCGAGCTTGAAATCGACCAGCTTGATGCCGATGCCGGCAAAAAGCCCGCTCATGAAGTCGTTCACGCGGATCGCCATGTCGGCGATGTCGTGCATCTCGTCCTGGCTGGCCCAGCCGAAGGCTGCGATATGCTCGTCGGTGACCATCGGATCGCCGAGCGCATCGTCTTTCAGATAATATTCGATGATCGTGCGCGGCAGTTGCGTGCCTTCTTCGATGCCGAGGCGGGTCGACAGCGAGCCTGCGGCCACATTGCGGACGACGACCTCGATCGGCACGATCTCGACCTGGCGGATGAGCTGCTCGCGCATGTTCAGCCGCCGCATGAAGTGATGTGGCACGCCGATATTGCCGAGCAGCGTGAAAATGTGCTCGCTGATCCGGTTGTTGAGTACGCCCTTGCCGTTGATCGTGCCCTTTTTCTGGGCGTTGAACGCGGTCGCGTCGTCCTTGAAATACTGGATCAGGGTGCCCGGCTCGGGGCCTTCGTAAAGGATCTTGGCCTTGCCTTCGTAAATCTGGCGGCGGCGGGTCATCGGCAGGTCCTGACAGGCTTAAAGAGCAATGCCCCGGCAAGCGGGCTTGTCACACGCGGGCCGGGGCTTTGCGCGAGGTATAACGAATGGACGGCGGCGGCGCAATCGATGCGCAGCAACCCGTGGCGGCAAGGCCGCGTTCCCGATCCGGCACGATCGGCACGTCGCGTTTACCTTCAGTTTTGCTTTATCGCTGGCTGTGGAACTGGTAGGGCGAATGTCACAAATACGTAAGGGTTCGCGTCGATGTTGGGTGTGCTTGCTTCTTCAAAGGCTGCGAAAGCAGCGGCTCTCGCAACGTGTTCCGTCGGCGGCACTGCCGTGGTGACCGTGTCGGTTCCGAAGGTCAGGACGGCGGTCCACAGGGTGACCGCGCCGCCGAAAGCCGCCAAACCGCGCCAGTTCGCCAAGCCGCGCATCCGCAAAGCGCCGCTGCAGATGGCCTCCACTCCCCTCTGTCCCGATCCAGTTCCGGTTCTGTTGACCGACGTGCCCTTCGATGTGCCCAATGCGTCACAGGCGTTCGTGGCGAATACACCGGGGCTTGCAGACGATCTGGGCACGTTTGCGGATGTGCGCCCGGGAGTGCCGAATATTCGCCCGGGTCTGATTGGCTTTACGCCACCGGCGTTTATTCCGACACCATTGCCCGAGGCGCAGACCTGGGTGCAGATGATCGCCGGCTTTGGCGCGATCGGCGGCGCAATCCGTTTGTCGAAGCGTCACCAAGGCGAAAAGGCCGCGCCGGGTTCGACGGTCTCCTGAGGTCAGAAGGGGCGCTCGCCCTCGACGTTGCCAGCCTGACGGTAGCGGCAGACCAGAATGTCGAACTCGGCACCAGTGGCCATCGCGCAGCCGACGTGTCGCGTGTGGCGCCACATGACCTGCGTATAGTGGCCGACGTCTTCAAAATTTCCCGTTTTGCTGCTGTAGGGGATCGCCGCCGGGCGGTAATTGACTTTTTCGGCGATCCACCGATCGACCATCGCTTCGGGCGCATAATGGCCGCGCGTGCCGCCCCACAGGTTCTCGCCTTGCGCGTTGGGGTCGTCATCAGGATCGTCGGGCGAATGATCGAACGTGCCCGTTTTCGCCAGATGCTGCGCCCAGCCTAAAGCATCGCGCGCCAGAGCCGTATCCCATGCCATCGGCGGGAGGCCGATGGTGGCCCGCTCGCGGTTGTGTGTCGCGAGCCATCGCGTCTCGGCGTTGTCGCGGAAGCTCATTGCGCCGCTCAGCAGCGGTGCGGCGAGCGCGAGCAGCATTGCACTTGCCGCACGCACGCGGCGGAAATTGATGGCCATGTCGATCGTCCCCGCGACCTTTGCAGGGCCGTGATAGGGCGCGAGCGTTCAGGACCGGTCGCCAGACCGGGTTAAGGATGGGTTAGGGCTGTTCGGTTGCTGCGACTGACAAAGCGAGTGGTTTGCGCAGACGTCGCCACAGCCACCAGCCGAGCGCTGCAATCGCCGCCCAAGGCAGCAACGTGGCCGTCGCAACGATCAGGAAGCCGAGCATCGTCAGGAACGAATCGCTCGCCGTGCGCAAGGCTTCGCGCAGCGGCGATGTGCCGTCGAAACCGGGGATGAAATCGCCCGATCCATATTCGAACACCATCGGGGTGGTCGCGAGGCTGGCGCGGGCATCCTGCCGGGTCGCCGAGGCGGCGCGCAGTTGCTCGCGCAGGGCGCTCGCCTGCGCCTGCAGTTCGGCGCGCTCGCTTGCGGGAAGGCCGCCGCCTTTCAGCTGCTCCTCGATCTTTGCCAGTTCCTCGCGCAGCGCGGTCACTTGCCGATTGGTCCCGTCGATCGTGGCACCGGCATCGATGCCGCTGATCTCGCTATCGACGAGCATTCCCTCGGCCTTGCCGACCGCAGCGATGCCCTCCTTGCCGAACGCGCGCGCCAATTCGGGTGCCAGCTTGAAGGCGAGCATCGCCGAGACTTCGTTGTCGCCCAGCAAGCGGTATCGCATGCCGGTGATCCGGCAGCGGTCGAGCCCCAGCTTTTCGCAAGACTGCGCATGCTCTTCCTGCACGGCAGAAATCTTCGCGTTGGGCACGCGAAAGGCGTAGCCGTAGTTGAAGGCAACGCCGGGTGCCGAGCTGATTGCAATGCTCGGAGATTCCGCCGCCTGGTCGGCCGGAGGCGGTGGTGGCAACAAGTCGGCACTTTCCTTTTGCGACGGCTCGGGTCTGCCGCAGGCAGCAAGCGCAATCGCTAGCGCCACGGAGGAAAGTACGATCGCCGAGCGCATTGTCCGTCTCCCAATCTCCATTTCAGTGAGGGTATATTTACATGCCCGAAAGCGCAAGCCTTAATTTTGCCACAATTAAGCCTTGCTTTGCCATATTGTGAGGTTGTTGCGTGTGGCCGCCGCTTTCGCCTATCGCCGCGCGAATGCCCGATCCGATCGACCCGTCAGCCGACCCCTTCGACCTCGTCGTGGATGCGCCCTTCGATACCGCGCTCTCCGATCGCTACCTCGTCTATGCGCTGTCCACGATCACGGCGCGGTCGCTCCCCGATCTGCGCGATGGTCTTAAACCCGTGCATCGTCGCCTGCTCTGGGCAATGCGGCTGCTGCGGCTGGATCCGGCGTCGGGCTACAAGAAATGCGCGCGCGTTGTCGGCGATGTCATCGGCAAATATCATCCGCACGGCGACCAGTCGGTCTATGACGCGATGGTCCGCCTCGCACAGACCTTTTCGCTGCGCTATCCGCTCGTCGACGGGCAGGGCAATTTCGGCAATATCGACGGCGATAACCCGGCAGCCTATCGCTACACCGAAGCGCGGCTGACGGCGGTCGCGATCGACCTCATGGCCGGGCTCGACGACGGGACGGTCGACTACAAGCCGACGTATAATGGCGAGGACGAAGAGCCCGAGATCATGCCGGGGCTGTTCCCCAACCTGCTCGCCAATGGCGCGAGCGGGATCGCGGTCGGCATGGCGACGAGCATCCCGCCACACAACGCCGCCGAAGTTCTCGGTGCTGCGATGCTGCTGATCGACGATCCGCATGCCGACACCACTGCGCTGCTCGAGCATGTAAAGGGGCCCGATCTGCCTGGCGGCGCGCTGATCGTCGATAGTCCCGCAGCGATTGCGCAGGCTTATGAGACCGGGCGCGGCAGCTTCCGCGTGCGGGCGCGCTGGCACGTCGAGGATCTGGGTCGCGGCACGTGGGTCGCGGTCGTCACCGAGATTCCTTACGGTGTGCAAAAGGGCAAGCTGATCGAGGCGCTTGCGGCGATCGTCAACGACAAGAAGCTGCCGATTCTCGCCGATGTGAACGACGAGAGCGCCGAGGATATCCGCATTGTCATCGAGCCGCGCAGCCGCGCCGTCGATGCGCAGTTGCTAATGGAATCGCTCTTCCGGATGAGCGAGCTTGAGGTGAAGTTCCCGCTCAATCTCAACGTCCTCGATGCCGATCGCACGCCGCGCGTGCTCGGATTGAAGGACGTGCTGACGCGCTGGCTCGCGCACCAGATCACGGTGCTCGTGCGCCGCGCGACGACGCGGATCGGCAAGATCGACGACCGGATCGAACTGCTCGACGGCTATCTCATCGCCTACCTCAATCTCGACCGGGTGATCGAAATCATCCGCACCGAAGACGAGCCCAAGCCCGTTATGATCGCCGAATTTGCGCTGAACGACCGTCAGGCCGAGGCCATCCTCAACATGCGGCTGCGCTCGCTGCGGCGACTGGAGGAGATGGAAATCAAGACCGAGCGCGGCAAGCTCGACAAGGAACGCGAAGACCTGGCTGCGTTGATCGAAAGCCCGGTCAAGCAGCGCAACCGGTTGAAAAAGGACTTGGCCAAACTGCGCGACCGTTATGGCCCCGAGACCGTTCTCGGCAAGCGCCGGACGACGATCGAGGAAGCGGCACCCCCGCGCGACATTCCGCTCGATGCGATGATCGAGCGCGAGCCGCTCACGATCATCCTGTCGGCCAAGGGCTGGGTCCGCGCGCTGAAGGGCCATGCCGATCTGGCGAGCGCCGACACGATGAAATTCAAGGAAGGCGACGGCCCCGCCTTCGCGATCCATGCGCAAACGACCGATAAGATCGTCCTCGCGGCGGCCGACGGGCGGTTTTATACGTTGGCCGCAGACAAGCTGCCCGGCGGGCGCGGGTTTGGCGAGCCGGTGCGCCTCATGATCGACCTGCCGGGGGACGTGGGGATCGTGACGCTGCTTGCCGCGAAGGCCGAGACGCGGCTGTTGCTGGCGGCGAGCGACGGTCGCGGTTTTGTCGCGCGCGTCGCCGATGTGATCGCCGAGACACGCAAAGGACGCCAGGTTGTCAATGTGCGCCCCGGAGCAAAGCTGCATGTCGTCCGCCCGATCGCGCCTGCGCATGATAGCGTGGCGACGATCGGCGACAATCGCCGCATCGTCGTGTTTGCGCTTGCCGAATTGCCCGAGATGGGGCGCGGGCAGGGCGTGACGCTGCAGCGGTTCCGCGACGGCGGCCTTGCCGATGCGATCACGCTGACGCTCGCCGACGGGCTGAGCTGGCCGATGGGCGGTGAAAGCGGGCGAATGCGCTCGGAGCCCGACCTCACGCCCTGGCGCGCGGCGCGCGGTGCCGCCGGCCGGATGCCGCCCACCGGGTTCCCGCGCGACAACAGTTTTGGCCCTTGAAACGCCGCAGGAGCATTGAGGCCCGGTTAACTTCGTGCCTGCTAATGTCAAAAAATGTTGCGAGACCCCAGCCCTACCGATGCGCGCCTGCCGGGTTCGGCGGCCGACTTTTTCGCGGCTGACAGCACTGCGACATTTGTTGCCCGCCGCCAGGCTTATCTCGATGCGCTGCCGGTCGCTGCCGCTGTCGTCTGCGTTCATGGCGATCGACCAACGCTGCGTGCGCGCAATCTGGCCTACGAATCGCTGTGCCCGACGCACGGGGCCCTTGGGGTTATTGCGCACTTCGAATTTGCCAAGCGTTTTGCGAAGGCGACCGATGGCAATTGGGCCGGCGAAAGCTTTCATTGGCGGGAAAGCAATACGGTCAATGCCCGCCATTTTGCGGTGTCGATGACGCCGATCGGCTTTGCGATGAGCGACAGCGAGCCGCTGGTACTGGTCACGCTGATCGACCGGACGACCGAAGTCCGCACCGAGAAATCGCTGCGAAGCGAGATGCTCACCGACAGCCTGACGGGCCTTCCGAACCGGCGCGGATTCATCGATCGGGTCGAACAGCGCTTCGCCAGCGACTCCGCTGAGCATTTCGGGATCGTGGTCGTCGATCTCGCGCGCTTTTCGCGAATCAACGAGTGCATTGGCTCGATGGGTGGCGACGAGTTGATCATAACCGTGGCGCGGCGGTTGATGTCGACATTGCGTGGCTATGACCAGCTCGGGCGCACAGGTGCCAATGAATTTGCAATGGTCGTTCGGGTCGATGGCCGCGAGGAGCTGGACCACATCATCGAACGCGTCGAAGCCGTTCTGAACAATCCGTGCCGCCTGTCCGATTTCGAAATCAAAATCGAGTGTGCGATCGGGTGCGCGCTGGTCGGTCCTGACGCCGACGATCCCGAGCAATTGCTTCGCTTTGCGCAAGTTGCGCTCAAAAGCGCAAAGCAATCAGGGAATGTCGAGTGTTATCAACCGGCAACGCTCGCCGTGGCGCGCCGCCGCTTCGCGCTCGAAACCGAATTGCGTCGAGCGATCGATCAGGATCGTCTCGAATTGGCGTTTCAGCCGCTGGTTTCGCTGAGCACGGGCAAGGTTTGCGGTTTTGAAGCGCTCGCCCGATGGGATCACCTCGATCTCGGCCATGTCTCGCCCAATGAGTTCATTGCCGTTGCCGAGGACTCAGGATTGATCGTGCCGCTTGGGCGCTGGGCGCTCGACCGGGCGCTGCGTACGCTGGCGGAATGGGACGCGACCGTCGGCGTGACGCTGCCGCTTCACTGCGCCGTCAATTTATCGCCGATCCAGGTCGCGCGCGACGATATTGCAGCGCTCGTTCGCGAAACGCTCGCGTATCGCAAGATCGCTGGTTCGCGCCTGACCATCGAGCTGACGGAAAGCGCCATCGTGGCTGATCCGGCGCGCGCCACCAAGACGCTCAATGCCCTCAAGGCATGCGATGTGATGGTGGCGATGGACGATTTCGGCACCGGTTATTCGAACCTCGCCTCGCTGCAGCGTCTGCCGATCGATACGCTCAAGATCGACCGCAGCTTCATCGCAGGAATGATCGACGATCCCGACAAGATTGCGATTG
Organism: Sphingomonadaceae bacterium; assembly: GCA_046153865.1. Lineage (GTDB taxonomy): Bacteria > Pseudomonadota > Alphaproteobacteria > Sphingomonadales > Sphingomonadaceae > Sphingomonas_O. The sequence continues at coordinate 2,646 of JBJXFA010000036.1, read as the reverse complement.
TGGGGGCGATCCAGTCGCTTGCCGCAGCGCTTGGCATGATGACGACGGCAGAAGGCATCGAGAGCAAGGCGCAAGCCGATCGCCTGCGCGAGCTTGGGTGCAGCAAAGGGCAAGGCTATCTGTATTCGGTGCCGCTTGCCCCCGATGCAGCGCTTGCATTTGCCCGTAAATCGCTCGGGATTTAGCTCGCTTCCTGAATCGCCCGGGTGACAAGGGCTTCAAAGACGTCGCCATCGGGAAAGCCGCTGTCGATCCATGCCGACTCGATCGCGCTGAGCGTTCTTGCAACAACAGGGCCCTGATCGAGCCCGCGGGCGACCAAGGCACCACCTCCAATCGGGAAAACCGGTTTCTCCCAGCTGCGTAGCACCGCAATGTCGTCGGCGTTCCCATCGCCCAGCAGCAGCCGATCGATAGCGCCAATCGCACCCAGCCTGTATGCCATGGCCGCCAACGCCGTCGAAGATGCTGTCCGCCCGCACGCCGCAGCGAGCCGTCGCGTCTGCTCCTTCGAGAAGCGCAAGCGCATCGCAATGTCATGCGCCAGCGCCGGATCGGGGCCGATGAGCGCGGCAAGCCGACGCACCGGATCACCCGATATACCCATAGTGGCTTCGCGCATGACGAGGCGCGCCAGCAGTTCGCTGGTCGTGATTTCGGGCAGCACCGGTTTCAGAATGTCTCGCGCCACCATGAGGCCGATCGCGTCGGCGCAGCCATCGGTGCCAAGCAGTTTGAGCAGTTCCATTGCGATCCGCTCGCGGGACAGCGCCATCAGGTCGTTCGCGCGCGCCGCGCAGGCGTCATAGGCGGCGGGATCGGGCGCGCCTTTGCCGAAGCGCGCATGGAAGCGGAAAAAGCGCAGGATGCGGAGCCGATCCTCGGCAATCCGGGCGAGCGGTGCGCCGATGAACCGCACGCGTCCGGCGGCAAGATCGTCGATTCCGCCGAAATAGTCATGGACCGCGCCGGTCTCGGGATTGGCAGACAAGGCGTTGATCGTGAAATCGCGGCGGGCGGCATCGGCTTCCCAATCGTCGGTGAACGCCACCCTGGCATGGCGTCCGTCGGTCTCGATGTCACGGCGCAACGTCGTCACTTCGACCGGGCCGCCTGCCGTAACCGCCGTCACGGTGCCGTGCGCGATCCCCGTCGGCACCGCCTTGATCTGCGCGGCCTCGAGGCACGCAATCACCGCGTCGGGCAGGAGGCGCGTTGCCATATCGATGTCGTTGACGGGCAAACCCAGCAAGCTGTCGCGCACGGCCCCGCCAATGAGGCGGGTGGTTTCCCCGCCGCCGAGTGCGGCGACCAAGTCCGCTAGTCCCGCCTGCAACGGCAGCACGAGCTTGGGCGGAGGAGCGCTTACCATTGCAACCGGTGCGCCAGATTGGCGAGGATCGCCGCAGTTGCTCCCCAGATCCGCCGTTCACCCCACATGGTTTCGACGTAGTGCCGCTCGACGCCATCGACCATTATCGTCTTTTCAGCGCGGTTTGCGGGGTCGAGCGCATAAGCAAGCGGCACTTCGAACACTGCGGCGACTTCACCGGGCTGGGGAACGAGCGGCAAATCGGGCGCGATGACGCCGATGACCGGCACGATGTCGAAACCGGTCACCGTTCGATACGGCGCAAGCGCGGTGACGACCAAAACCGCGTCGCGCGGGAGAGCCACTTCCTCCTCGGCCTCGCGCAGTGCCGCAGCGATGGCATCGGCATCATCGGGGTCGACTCGGCCGCCCGGAAGCGCAACCTGCCCCGCGTGGCGTCGCATCGTGTCCGGGCGCTGTGTCAGGATCAGGCCCGGCGCGGCGCGGTCGGTCACGGCGATCAGCACGGCTGCTGGGACGCCGACGCCGCGCGCTTCCGTCCGCATGTCGCTTGCAAACAGCGCAGGCAGGTCGGCGGTCGCATCAAGGGCAGCCTTGAGCTTTCGGTGAAGCGTCACGCAGGGGCAATCGCGAGGAAGGCACCATCACTCCACAAGCCGGGTGGGTCAGCACCTTCGTCGAGTGCGAGATCGACAAACTCGTAATAGACGCTGCGGGCAAGGCGCGCCTCAAGGCCGCCGCGCACGTGCAGATAGGGCACGGGGCCTTCGCCTTGTTCTGCGAAGCGCAGGCCGTGCCCGGGTCCGGCTACGACGACCTCGCCGACATTGAGCCGGAAAGCGAGCCGTCGCGCACGGCCGGTGCCCTCGCTCTTGAGTTCCACCGCGACAAATGGGGCGTCCTCAACTGAGATGCTCAGTTTTTCAGCGGGCGTCACAAGAACATAGCTGCCATCGCTCTCACGCCGCAGGATCGTTGCAAAGAGGCGCACCATCGCTTCGCGGCCGATCGGCGATCCCTCGTGAAACCATGTCCCGCCGCGCGCGATCCGCATGTGGCTGTCGCCGCAATGCGCAGGGTTCCAAAGCGCAACCGGGGGCAGCTTCTTTTCGGCAAGGGCTGCTGCGACCTGCGTGAGCGTCATCGTCGCAAGATCGAGGGGGGCATCCATCGGCATGCCTTGCGATCTAGGTCACCGACTCATAAAGCGCATCCAGATTTTTGCTGAGGCGAGCTTGATGAGGCCGAGATAGTTTTCTGCGTGTTTTTCATAGCGGGTTGCGATGGCGCGGAAGTGTTTGAGCTTGCTGAAG